>NZ_JAGQCU010000015.1 GCF_024346355.1 Cyanobium sp. ATX 6A2 | reverse complement strand
GTGCGCTTCTTGGCGGTGGCCTGCTCGTAGTCACCGAATCCGAGCTGCTTGCTGCCCATCATCCCAGTGCGTACCAGCGATTGCAGAGGTATTTTCGCGCGGATGGCGCGGGTTTTCCAGAGCCTCCTTAAGACTGAAACTGGAGGCTGATGGCGGACACCGGTTCCCAGGGTTCCGGTGACTGACCATGGGTGTAGGGGAGCTCTTGGGCTTCTTCGATAGGCATTGGTGAAATCCTTACCACGCTTCATTTCAGCCTGGATCTCAGGCTCGTCTTGTTTGGAGCCTGCCAGCCTGCTCTTTGGCATGGGCTGGCTTGACGCTGGCATGCAACCTGCTAGTGTTGGGAGCTGGCGTAAGCCAGACGGGCACGCGCCCGACCCCAGACAGCAGGTTGCCTGAACCGATCGATTGGCCGTTTCCCCGGCTGTCGTATCGCTCAGGCGTAAGTCCCGCCGAGGTGAACGCGACAGGTTTCAGCTTCCCGTGCACCAGCGGCATTTTGTCGTTGGCGAATGGTTCGGCTCCGGAACATGCAGCGGCCTCGCCACCTTCCTCAGCCGGATCCCGGCAGAGGCGGTGTCCCAGGGCCGCGTACCCAGCTTGTTCCCCCGATTCGTTCTTCCCTATGGGCCGCACGCTCGAGAACAAGCAACAGATCGTCGAAGAGCTCAAGGGGCTCCTCGGTGAGACCGAAATGGCGCTGGTTCTTGATTTCAAGGGCCTCACCATCAAGGAGATGTCTGACCTGCGGACCCGTCTGCAGGCCAGCGACGGCATCTGCAAGGTGACCAAAAACACCTTGATGCGCCGTGCCATTGATGGCGACAGCGCCTGGTCGGAACTCGATTCCCTGCTCACCGGCACCAACGCCTTCGTGCTCGTCAAGGGCGACGTGGGTGGTGCGGTGAAGGCCGTGCAGTCCTTCCAGAAGGACACCAAGAAGTCGGAGGTGAAGGGCGGCCTGTTCGAAGGCAAGCTCCTCTCCCAGAACGACGTCGAGGCCATCGGGGATCTGCCCTCCAAGGAGGTGCTCATGGCCCAGATCGCCGGTGCGATCAATGCCGTGGCCACCCAGCTGGCGGTGGGCATCAACGAAGTTCCCTCCGGGCTCGCCCGGGCGCTCAAGCAGCACGCCGATGGCGAGGGTTCGGCCTCCTGAGGCTTCTCCCCGCGATCGGCCCTGCCGGGCTCCATCGATCTCTCTGCTTCCCACAGATCTGTTGCTGATTCCCAACCATGACCGCTACCACTGACCAGATTCTCGACCAGCTCAAAACCCTCTCCCTGCTCGAAGCCTCTGAGCTCGTCAAGCAGATCGAAGAGGCCTTCGGTGTGTCCGCCGCCGCTTCCGCCGGCGTGGTGATGGCCGCCGCTCCCGCCGCCGCCGCTGAGGCCGTTGAGGAGCAAACCGAGTTCGACGTGATCCTCGACGGCTTCGATCCCGCCGCCAAGATCAAGGTGCTCAAGGCCGTGCGCGAAGCCACCGGGCTCGGCCTGGGCGACGCCAAGGCCCTCGTGGAAGCCGCTCCCAAGGCGGTGAAGGAAGGCATCTCCAAGGACGACGCCGAAGCCCTCAAGAAGGCCATCGAGGAGGTGGGCGGCAAGGTCACCATCAAGTGATCAGCTGCCGTTAACGGTCCGCAGCAGCGGACCGCCTCAGCCGGCCCCTCGGGGCCGGCTTTTTCATGGCCCGTGGGGGCCCCATGGGTTACCGCGGGCTGGCTGATGGCTGGCGCCTGAACGAAAAAAAGCCCCGCCAAAGGCGGGGCTCAGGATATTGGAACGGGTTTCGGGAGTCTGTCCTCGTTTCGACCCCGAAGTGGTCGTTCCGCACTCCTCACACTTCGTGAAGTTAAGGGGCCTGCCGGGTGGCTGCAAGGCCGCGGGGACACTCGCGGAACTGGGCTCAGGGCCGGTAGGGCACCACCTGCAGCGCCACCACACCGCTGGCCTCGCTCTCCGCGCTCGGCTGCTCCCAGGAGCGACCGCGCGAGCCCCCCAGGCGCAGGCTCTCCAGCCGGGCCAGCCGTGAGCTGGCGGGCTGGCTGCGGGTGTTCTGGCTGGGGCTGGCGACCAGGCGGGTGGCGCTCTCGATCGGGCTGGGCGGCGGCGGCGGCGTGGCCAGGCCCAGCAGCTCTCCGCCGCCGGCATGGGCCCGGGCCAGCAGCACCGGCAGGGGCTCCGCGTTGGTCACGTAGAGGTGGTTGAGGCTCCGGCCCTCGAAGCTGCGGCGGCCGAAGCTCCAGCCCTCGGCGAGCTGCAGTTCCACCAGGCCGTTGCCGGTCGCTTCGGCACTGCCCACCAGCAGCGGGGTGGCCTGCTCGGGGCTGGTGGCGAGCAGCTCCAGGCGGGGGCCGCGGCTCTCAACCCGCAGCCGCCAGGGGTGGCTCAGGTCGTTGCCGGCGATCCGCAGCGAGTAGGCGCTGCTGGAGGAGTAGAGGCCGCAGCTGCCGGCGGGCAGGTTCTTCTCGTAGGTGGTCACCGAGCCGTCCTCGAAGCGCCGCCAGCAGGGGGGTGCGGGTTCGAGTTGCTCCAGCACCACCAGGTTCCAGCGGTCACCGCTGAGGGGCTGGGCCAGGGCGATGGTGCGCTCGGCATCCACCGGAGTGCTGTCGAACGGCGCGGCGGCCTTGGCGAACTGCTGGGGCAGCACAGCGGCACCGCTTGTGCCCAGGGCCACCGCCCCAGCGGCCGCCAGGTAGGTTCGCTTCAACCTGAGCTTGTGCCTGAAGGTCATCGCTGTGCTCCTGGCCTTGGGGGGCGTGGACAGATCAGGAGGGTTGTCTAGCTGAGATCGGAGCGTTGTCCAGTGGCGGAGGAGCCGGTGAGGGTGGTGGCCGCGGCCTGCGACGGGGCCTGCAGCGGCAATCCCGGGCCCGGCGGCTGGGGTGCCCTGCTGCGCTTCGAGGACGGCACGGTGCGGGAGCTGGGCGGTGCCGCCGCGGCCACCACCAACAACCGCATGGAGCTCACGGCCGCCCTGGCCCTGATGGAGGCGCTGCGCGCCCTGCCCCGCCACCCCGATCTGGTGATCCGCACCGACAGCCGCTATCTGATTGATGGCCTGGAGCGCTGGATCCACGGCTGGAAGCGCAAGGGCTGGCGCACCGCCTCCGGTGGTGCGGTGCTCAACCGTGACCTCTGGGAGCAGCTCGACCGTGCCCGGCTGGCCGATGTGACCCTGCGCCACGTGCGCGGCCACAGCGGCGATCCCGACAACGACCGCTGCGACGCCATCGCCGTGGCCTTCTCCCGCGCTCAGCGGCCCCGGCTGGCCGATGGGTCCAGCCCCGTCGTCGCCCCGCCTGCCGCCGATCCCGCCAGCGATGGTGTGGCCAGCGATCCCGTGGCCAGCGACACGGTGGAGAGCGAGCAGGCTCCGCCGGAGCTGCGGCGCCTGCTCAGCCGTCTGGAGCTCGCCGATCGCCTGGCCCGCGGCGACCATGGTCTCAGCCTGGTGGAACTGGCCCAGCTGGTGCAGCAGCCCCTCAGCCGCCTGGAGCGCCGCAGGGCGCCCTGGACCTGGCGCGACTGGCAGGTGGAGCCCCTGGCCGACGGCCGCTGGCGCCTGCGGCGTGGGACGTCAGGATTGCCCCAGCAGGATCAGGGGCAGGCGTGAAAGAGGGGAGTGCGGCAGGCAGTACCACCGGGCCGCTGTATGAACGCCTGGTGGGGCCCCTGCTCAGTCGCGATGAGGGGGCCGACGCCGAGCAGCTCAGCCAGTTCACCCTGGCGGCCCTGGGGCAGGCCTCCCTGCGGCGCGGCTGGCCCCTGGTGAGTGGGGTGCTGGCCGGCCTCGGCGCCGAGCTGCGCCACCAGGATCCCCGGCTGGAGCAGACGCTGTTCGGCTGCCGCTTCACCAACCCGGTGGGCCTGGCGGCCGGCTTCGACAAGAACGGTGTCGCCGCCGCCATCTGGCACCTGTTCGGCTTCGGCTTCGCCGAGCTGGGCACGATCACCGCTCAGGCCCAGAGCGGCAACCCCCGCCCGCGCCTGTTCCGCCTGGCGGCCGAGGGGGCTGCCCTCAATCGCATGGGCTTCAACAACCGCGGCGCCCAGGCCTGCCGCCGGCTGCTGGAGCGCCAGCGCCTGAACGTGCCCGGCCAGCGGCCGGCAGTGCTGGGCATCAACCTGGGCAAGTCGAGGCTCACGCCGCTGGAGCAGGCCCCCGACGACTACGCCGCCTCCCTGGAGCTGCTGGCTCCCCTGGCCGACTACGCCGTGATCAATGTGAGCTCCCCCAACACTCCCGGGTTGCGGGATCTGCAGGACGAGGTGCTGCTGCGCCGGCTGGTGGAGCGGTTGCGGCGCCTGCCCGGCTGTCCGCCGCTGCTGGTGAAGATCGCCCCCGACCTGGAGGACGACGCCATCGACGCCATCGCCCGGCTGGCCTACCAGGAGGGCCTGGCGGGGGTGATCGCGGTGAACACCAGCCTCGACCGCCTGGGGCTGGAGGGGCGGCGCCTGCCCCAGACGGGCCGCACCCTGGCCGAAGAGGCCGGCGGGCTCAGCGGCGCCCCCCTGCGGCAGCGGGCCCTGGAGGTGCTGCGGCGGCTGCGGGCCACGGCGGGCCCGGCCCTGCCCCTGATCGGCGTGGGTGGCATCGACTCCCCGGAGACGGCCTGGGAGCGGATCAGCGCCGGGGCGTCGCTGGTGCAGCTCTACACCGGCTGGATTTACCGCGGCCCGGCCCTGGTGCCGCGGATCCTGGAGGGCCTGAGCGATCAGCTCGACCGCCATGGCCTCGGCCATATCGGTGAAGCGGTGGGCTCCGGGATGGCGTGGCGCTGAAAGTCGGGTAGTTTCATCCCAACTTGCACGGTGTGCGGTGGTGCTGGCGGGGATCCAGGAAAAGTGGCTACCCCTGCGGGCTGAACTCTTTCCTCAGATCGTGTTGCTCGATCTGAGCCACCCTCAATTGCTGATCGGCCAGGCCCTCAAGGGCGGCAAGCCGGTGGAGCCGCTGTGGACGGCGCCGGTGCCGGCCCGCACCCTGCGCGATGGTGTGCCGATCGTGCGCGATGCCCTGGGGGATTTCATCGGCGATCTGCTGCTCGAGCACAGCCGCCCCTATGCCGGCCTGGTGGTGGCGCTGCCCCGGGTGCTCGGCCAGTGGCGGGTGATCGAGTGGCCCCGCGGCCCTGAACCCAGCGACCCGGTCGCGGCCATGCGGGCCCGCGGCGCCGACCTGGGCTGGTCCTTCGGTCTCCATGAGGCCTACGTCGACGTCCAGCCCCTGCCGGGCGCAGGGTCCTGTTCGCTCCTGGCAGGGGCCTCCCGCCAGGCGGTGGAGGCCTGGATCGATGTGTTCGCCATCGCTGGCGGCACCCTGCGTCACCTGTTCCCGTCCCAGGTGGCTCTGATGGCGGCCCTGCAGCCGGAGCTCGAGCAGGCCCAGCCCGGCGAGCTGGTGGCGCTGCTGCAGCCCACCACCAGCGACTGCCAGCTGGTGGTGTGGCGTGACGGCATCCCCGAATACGAGCGCATCCTGCCGCTGGCGCTCGACCAGCTGGTGCCCGTGCTGCGCCAGACCCTGGGCTTCTGCCGCAGCCGTCTCGGTGCTTCGGGGGTACGGCTGATCCTGGCTGAACCCCTCGAAGGCAGTGACGCCATCGCCCAGCAGCTGGGGGTGCCGCTGGCCATCGCCGATCGCGGCGACTACGGTTCGGTGCATCTGCAGGGCCTGGGGTTGCTGGAGGCGGTGCTATGAGCGCCACACCCTTTGATCTGCTCCGAGAGAAGCGCGAGGAGCTGGGCCTGCTGGAGCCGGCCGAGGCCTCGGCCCTCTCCCGGGAAACCCTGCTCAAGGGAGTGGTGATCGGGGCGGTGCTGCTCGGCGTGACGCTGGGGGTTTGGGCGCTGCTGGCGCTGCGGTCCACCATGCAGGCCTCGAGGCTCGAGAAGCTGGAAACGGTGGAGGCGGAGGTGGAGCAGTTCGAAACCCGGCTGCAGGGCGAGCGCGCCAAACTCACCCAGCTCAACAGCGCCAACCAGGAGCTGGTGAAGGGCCTGATCGGCGCCCGTTCCGGCTCGGCCCTGATGCGCGATTTGCAGCTGCGGGTGCCCCAGGGCATTCAGCTCACCGAGGCCACCGAGCAGGGCAGTGCCCTCACGATCAAGGGCAAGGCCCGTGATCCCCAGGCCTTCGAGCGGATCAATGCCCTGCAACTCGATCTCAAGCGCTCCCCCCTGGTGGATCCCAATCAGGTGCGCCTGGTGAAGGGCTCCCGCCAGTTGCAGGCCGGCAGCTCCGGCGGCCCGTCCACCTCGGCCGACACCGTCGACTTCGAACTGGTGGTGGGCTTCCGTCCCTCGATTCCACCGGCTGCCGAGAAGGCGATCCTGGAGGAACTGGGTTCTGATGGCCTGGCCCGACGTCTGTCCCTGCTGGAGCAGGAGGGGGTGCTGCAATGACCAACTTCCAGCAGGCCGCCAACCGCGAGCAGCAACTGCTGCAGCAGCGTTTGCTGCTGGGGATTCCCGTCGGCATCGGTGCCGTGCTGGCGGCAGTGGTGTTCGGCGCGGCTGTGGTGCCTCAGTGGCTGAACCTCCGCGCCAACCGCGCCCGCATCGACCAGATCGAGGACATGGAGCAGCGCCTGCCCCTGCTGCGCGACCAGTTGGCCAAAACCTCCGCCGATCAGGAGCAGGCCGGCCGCCGCCGCCAGCAGATCCTCACCCTGATCCAGGGCAGCGGTGAGTTCAACACCTTCCTGGCCCAGCTGGATCGTGAGGCCCGCACCCACCGGGTGCAGCTCGATCTGTTCGAACCGGTGGTGGCCCCCCCGGCCGCGGAACCCACCGCTGAGCCCGAGGCAGGAGGAGAAGCCCCGGCTGAAGCGGCCCCCAAGCCCCCCCTTGAGGCAGCGGGTCTGGCCAAGGAAACGGTGCTGCTCACGGCCCAGGGCCCCTACCCCAACCTGCTGGCCTTCGTGCGGGCCGTGGAGCGCCTCAGCTTGCTGGTGGTGCCGAGTGATTTCGCCATCTCGCTGGTGGAGCTGCCCACCCCGGCCGGTGCTCCAGAGCCTGCCGCGAATGCTCCCAAGCCCACGGCGCCGCAACTCAAGTTGCTGCTCACGTACTACACCGCACCTTCGGGTAATGGGGCCTCTGCGGCTCCAGCAGAAGCCGGCGATTCAGCCCCCACTGGTGATGGCCAACCCCCCACCTGAACAAACCCGCCACCGCTGGTGTTGAACCCATGAACTCTCGGTACAGTCCCTTCACGATGCGGTTTCAGGCGTTGGCGCGGTCACCACACACCCGTTTCCTGGCTGCGGCTCTCGCAGCTGGCGCTGCATCCCTGCCTCTGGTGGGAGTTCCGGTTGAGGCCAAGAGCCCTGAGCCAACCGAGCCCGCAGCCGCGCCTGCTGAGGATCTGCTGGCCCAGGCCTCGCGGGCCGGAACCAACGAGCTCCAGCTTCGCGCCCGGCGGTTCCCCGATGCGGTGGAGCTGGTGATCGAGGGGGCTGGCAGCAGTCCTCAGTTGCAGCAATCGGGCACCGCCTCCAGGTGGCAGGGCCGCCTGTCTGTGCCTTCGGCCTCCGGCCTGCGCAATGGCCCGCAGCGGCTGTCGATGCCGGAGCTGGGCTTTCAATCCGTCAGTTTTGACGGTTCTGACGGCAACTTCATGCTGTCCGTTGAGGCCTCCCCCGGCATCAATCTGGGCCGTCCGGTGGTGAGCTCCGACGGCCGGGATCTGATCCTCACTTTCGCCTCCCCCGTGCCCCAGGCCCGGCTGCAGGTTAACCGCGCCAATCTCAGCCAGCCTGGCGCCGTGCCGCTGCCCACCTACGCCCCGCCGTTGCAGCCCCGGGCCGTGGCACCACCGCTGGGGGACATGGCGGTGGGCACGATGACGATGCGCAGCCCCGGCTTCCTCAACGTCTCCGGACCGCCGGTGACGATGACGCTCAAGAACGCCCCGGCCCGTGATGCCCTGATGGCGCTAGCCCAGCTCGGGGGCTATGGATTCGCCTATGTGGACAACACCACCTCCGACCCGGCAGCCTCAGCCGGCGCGCGACCAATTTCGGTGGCCTTCCGCAATGAGAGCTACTCCAACGCGATGAATACCACTCTGTTGTCTGCGGGACTTCAGGGAAAGCGCGAGGGCAACGTGATCTTTGCGGGCCCCAATGCCCTTGGCAGTGGGATCGGAGCTCAGGTCTCCAAGGTGTATCGTTTGAATCAGGTTGGCCCTAATGCCGCAGCCGATTACCTGGCCAACTTGGGCGCTACGATTACCAAAACAGACACCATCATCACTTCGGTGACATCAGGTGTCGCTGAATCCGACCTGGTTGCCCGCAGTCTGGCCTCTCAGACCACGCAGAGCCAGGCGGTCACACAGGTGCGTGAATTCGGTGCTGCCCGTGGCCCCCTGGTGGGCCTGCGGGCCACCACGGACACCCGCCTGGGGACCATCACCATGGTTGGATCGCCCGACATCATAGCGATCGGAGAGCATTACCTCAAGCAGCTCGATCTCAGGCAGCGACAGGTTGCGCTTTCACTCAAGATTCTGGACGTGGATCTTGGTAACGACACCGAGATCGACAACAGCTTCGCCATCCGCTGGGGGGACACGTTCATCGTCAATGACCGGGGCTCACTACTGGGGGCGTTCGGTCGTGCACTTCCGCCCACCTTCAGGCCCGGTGCTGCTGAGGTAAATCCCGGTCTGGGCTTCAGTCCACCTGCAGCCAACCCCGGCCTGGCCTATCCGGAAAACGAGTTCTTCAATTTCCTTCGGGCTCAGATCGTTTCTCGAAACACCAAGCTGCTCGCAAGCCCCACCCTGATCCTCCAGGAGAATGCCTCCCTGTTGCGCTCGGGGACAGAGGGCAGCGTTCAGGACATCGATGATGATGTTCGCCAAGGGATTCGGGATATCGGCATCGATTCGCCCATTGGCAGACGGCGGGCCAATGAAGGCGTCGTTCGGGTTGGTACAAACGTGGTTACCAACTACGAAACCAACGAAACTCAAGGCGTGATCAGCTGCACCCCCGAGCTGTCCACGGCTGGATTGGTGCTTGGAGCACGTGTGGAGAAGATCGACGACAATGGTTTTGTCACCTTCACCCTCTCGCCCAGCATTTCGGCGGTGGTTGATCAGGAGCCTGCACCGTCGGGATGTGGTGCCCCGTTGAACATCCTCAGCATCCGCAGTCTTGATACGGGGGCACTCCGTGTCCGTGACGGTCAGACTCTGATCCTCACCGGTGTGATTTCCGATTTCACGCGCTCGGAGGTGTCCAAGTGGCCGATTCTGGGAGATATCCCCCTGATTGGTCAGTTCTTCAGGGCGACAGTCAATCAGCGTGAGAAGCGCGAACTGGTGATATTGGTGTCGCCACGTATCATCAATGATGATGACGGCGGTATGTTTGGTTATGGTTTTCAGCCGTCGGCCAACACCGTTCGAAGTCTCCTGGGTGCCCCTGGGCCAGATCAAGGGTTCTAGAGTCGAGACGACCAATTACCCTCAGGCGAGAAGCGGTTCCGTCGTTGGCGGCCTGTCAAACTCTGGATTGAAAATATCGTCTGGAATCGGATTGAAGACCGAGCTCCCCGGGGGGCGCACGAAGTTGGGTTGCTCCTCCAAGGGGGTGGGCTCGGCTAACCCAAATTCGTCGATCGGCTGGCCGTCGCGCCTGCGCCAACGGTTTCTGCCGCGCTCGAAATAGGTGTCACGGAGAACGAGCCGTTCCAGGTTGCGTGCCTTGAACAAGGCCACGCGAGTTTGCTCGGAATCGTCGACATCAACGAATCTGACCCGTAGGTTGGCGTTGCCGGCTTTGCGTAGAAAGACGTCGATCTCACTTTCGTATTCGTCGAAAAAGAGTGTATCGACTGCCTTTCCGGATTTGGAGCCTTCGATGATGGCGTCGAAGTTGGCGCCGCTGAGATAAAAGTTATTGGCCCCTCTCGATTTTCCGGTGAGCGTGTCAAGGGCTCCTTGTTTCTGATCAAACTCATCCCAGCGGCCGTTGGAAATCCAGCGTGTTCGGGCCTGCGCAGGAAGTTTCGGCAAGCTCGAGCCGAACTCGTCACGAAATATTCTGCCTATTCTCAGGGTTCCGTCCAGCAGATCTACTCTGCGAACGCCAATGGCCTGAACTGTTTGAGGCGGCGACTGATTCTCTCCAATTGCTGTTCTAAACTGTATGGAAAAAGTGCCGCCCCGCGTGATTGAGGAGTAGCTGATGTCGCTTGTGGAAAAGGGAAGTTCGAGGCTGTTTTTTCCTTGCCCTCCATAGGCGAAGACGCTCGTGTAGAAGTCGCTTTGTCGTCGCATTACGAAGCGATCATTGCGATCGCTTCCGAAATATGTCTTTCGATAGGGAATATCGAAATCATTCTCTGGCTTTCTGCCGAGTAGTCGAACCTCGTTGGCCATGCCACCACC
The DNA here is from genome assembly GCF_024346355.1 of Cyanobium sp. ATX 6A2. Taxonomy (GTDB): domain Bacteria; phylum Cyanobacteriota; class Cyanobacteriia; order PCC-6307; family Cyanobiaceae; genus NIES-981. Next base: position 60,410 of record NZ_JAGQCU010000015.1, on the reverse strand, counting down.
TGTTTCGCTCAGATTAGGGGGGCGCTTGAATGGGAGTCAACGTTTCCGGCCCCATGCATGCCGCGATGCACCTGCCGTGCTGAAGCCTCTGGGCACGGGTCTGCTGTCTTGGCCCCGGAACACTCTCGGGCTACCGTCCTGTTGAGACGGCCATGGACCGGCTGGCCCGCACCCCCTCCCTCCACGACCTCAGGTCGTCAGGCCTGTCTTTCCGGTGAACCAACCCCCTGCCCCTGGTTTCTCCAGCGATCCCGAGGCCGACGACACCTCCACCGAGGCTCTCGAACAGGAACTCGAGAGCGTCAAGGCCGAACTGGAGGAGTACCAGGGGCTGATCGAGGAGTTGCCGTCGATTTACGAAGGTAAATTCCAGCACCAGTTGCGCGATGTCGCCCAAAACATCCGCCGCCTGCTGGATGAGCGGCAGGGCCTGCAGCAGCAGATCGAGCGTGCTCTCCAGGGCGGCGAATCTTCGGCGGCCCTGCCGGCCGCTGCAGTGGACTCATCCGAAGACCCAACTCCCAGCGCCGTGGCCCCTGAGCCGGCTGCCTCCGAAGCCACGCCAGCGGCTCGGCAGGGCCCGGCCCGCCTGATCCTGTTGTCTGCGATCACGGCCCTGGTGGTGGCTGCTTTGGTGGCGGCGCTGGGCCTGTGGAACCGCTCCCGCACGCCTCAGCTCGCCGCTCCCGCCGCGCCCACCCCCGCCGCGCCCGCGCCCCCTGCCGCCGAGGAGGCTGAACCCAGCCCGGATGCCGCCCCCCTGAGCCCAGACAGCCTGCTCCTGCGGGCCCAGGGCGAATGCTGGCTGGAGCTGCAGACCCTTGATGGTCGACGCGTGTTCATGGGCACGCTCCAGAAGGGAGAAGAACGCCGCCTTGCCCTTGGTGACGGACTGCGGCTGTTGGCCGGACGCCCCGATCTGCTGGAGCTGGCCATCGGCACCAACGACTTCAGCACCCTGGGCTCCATTGAGCAGATCGAGTGGACCACCCTGCGCCCGCAGGACCCGGTGGAGGACGCGTCGTAACGTCGCCGACGCGCCGAATCGATTGTGTGAGCGGAATTCATTGCATCTGCTGCATCGGCGCGGGCTACGTGGGCGGCCCCACGATGGCGGTGATCGCCGATCGCTGCCCGGATGTGCAGGTGACGGTGGTGGACCTGAATGCCGAGCGGATCGCGGCCTGGAATGATCCCGACCTGAGCAAGCTGCCGGTGTATGAGCCGGGGCTGGATGCGGTGGTGGGCCGCTGCCGGGGCCGCAACCTGCACTTCTCCACCGAGGTGGAGGCGGCGATCGCGGCGGCCGACATGGTGTTCCTGTCGGTGAACACCCCCACCAAGACGAAGGGCCTGGGTGCGGGCCAGGCCAGCGATCTCAAGTGGGTGGAGGCCAGCGCCCGCACCGTGGCCAAGGCGGCAAAGGGCCACACAATCGTGGTGGAGAAGAGCACCCTGCCGGTGCGCACGGCTGAGGCGGTGAAGACGATCCTGGCCGCCGCCCCCGCAGGTGCCCCCGGCGGCAATGGTGATCGCACGTTTGCCGTTCTCTCCAACCCCGAATTCCTGGCCGAGGGCACAGCGATCGGCGATCTGGAGGCTCCCGATCGGGTGCTGATCGGCGGGGAAGACCCGCAAGCGATCGCGGCCCTGGCGGCGATCTACGGCCAGTGGGTGCCGGAAGAGCGGATCCTCACCACCAACCTGTGGAGCAGCGAGCTGAGCAAGCTCACCGCCAACGCCTTCCTGGCCCAGCGGATCAGCTCGATCAATGGCATCGCCGCCTTCTGTGAGGCGACAGGGGCCGATGTGCGCGAGGTGGCCAAGGCGATCGGGGCCGACAGCCGCATCGGTTCGAAATTCCTGCAGGCCGGCCCGGGGTTCGGGGGCAGCTGCTTTCAGAAGGACATCCTCAATCTGGTGTATCTGTGCCGGCACTACGGACTGGCGGAGGTGGCGGCTTACTGGGAGCAGGTGGTAACGCTGAACACATGGCAGCAGCGGCGGATCGCGCGGCTGGTGGTGACCAGGCTGTTCGGCACGGTGACGGGGAAACGGATCGGGGTGCTGGGGTTTGCCTTCAAGGCCGATACGAACGACACACGCGAATCACCGGCGATCCGGATCTGCCAAGACCTGCTGGAGGAGGGGGCGGTGCTGCAGATCGTGGACCCGAAGGTGAGCGAGGGGCAGATGGCGCAGGATCTGGGCCAGGCCTCCGGCGAAGGCGAGGGAGACGGCAGCTGGCGGCTGGTGCCGGATGTGGTGCAGGCCGCCAGCGGCGCCGATGCGCTGCTGCTGCTCACCGAATGGCAGCAGTTTGCCCAGATCGACTGGGTGGCGATCGCGGCGGTGATGCGGCAGCCGGCCTGGCTGTTCGACGCGCGGGCCAAGGCCGATGGGGCGGCGGCGCGGGCGGCGGGGCTGAACGTGTGGACCGTGGGGGAGGGCTGAACGATGCCGGCTGCGGTGCTGCGCAACCTGATCACCGGTGGGGCCGGCTTCCTGGGCTCCCATCTTCTGGACCGGCTGATGGAGGCGGGCGAGGAGGTGATCTGCCTCGACAACTACTTCACCGGCCGCAAACAGAACATCGCCCAGTGGATCGGCCATCCGCGCTTCGAGCTGATCCGTCACGACGTGACCGATCCGATCCGGCTGGAGGTGGATCGGATCTGGCACCTGGCCTGCCCTGCCTCGCCGGTGCACTACCAGTTCAACCCGATCAAAACAGCCAAAACCAGCTTTCTTGGCACCTACAACATGCTCGGCCTGGCGCGGCGGGTGGGGGCGCGGCTGCTGCTGGCCAGCACCAGTGAGGTGTATGGCGATCCGGAGGTCCATCCCCAGCCGGAGAGCTACCGGGGCTGCGTGAACACGATCGGCATCCGCAGCTGCTACGACGAGGGCAAGCGCATCGCCGAAACGCTGTGCTTCGACTATCAGCGCATGCACGGAACCGAGATCCGGGTGATGCGCATCTTCAACACCTACGGCCCGCGCATGCTCCCCGATGACGGCCGGGTGGTGAGCAACTTCATCGTGCAGGCCCTGCGCGGCGAGCCGCTCACGCTCTATGGCGACGGCAGCCAGACGCGGTCGTTCTGCTATGTGGACGACCTGATCGAGGGCATGATCCGGCTGATGAATGGGGCGCACAGCGGGCCGATCAACATCGGCAATCCGGGGGAATTCACGATCCGCCAGCTGGCCGAACGGGTGCGCGAGCGCATCAACCCCCAGCTGGAGCTGATCTGCAAACCGCTGCCAGCCGACGACCCCCTGCAGCGCCAGCCGCTGATCGATCTGGCCCGCGCCGAGCTGGGCTGGGAGCCCACGGTGAGCCTGGAGCAGGGCCTGGAGCCCACGATCGCCTGGTTCCGCGAGGCGCTGATCGGCTGATGCCGGCCCCGGTCCTGGTCACCGGCGCCGCCGGCTTCATCGGCGCCGCCGTGTGCGAAAGCCTGCTGCAGCGCGGCGAGCGGGTGATCGGCCTCGACAACCTCAGCCCCTACTATGACCCTGCCCTCAAGCGGGCCCGGCTGGAGCGGATCGCCGCCGCCGCCGGGGCCGCCTCGGGCGCTCAGGGGGGGGGCGGCTGGGGCTTCCACGCCATCGACATCACCGACGCCAAGGCCGTGGCGGAGCTGTTTGCGCGGGAGCGGCCCGATCGGGTGATCCACCTGGCGGCCCAGGCCGGCGTGCGCCACTCGATCGACAATCCCACCGCCTACATCCAGAGCAATCTGGTGGGCTTCAGCGCCATTCTCGAGGGCTGCCGCCACCACGGCGTCGCCCACCTGGTGTACAGCTCCAGCAGCTCGGTGTATGGCGGCAACACCAACCTGCCCTTCAGCGAGCGCCAGCCGGTGAACCACCCGGTGAGCCTCTACGCCGCCACCAAGAAGGCCAACGAGCTGATGGCCCACAGCTACAGCCACCTCTATGGGCTGAGCGCCACGGGCCTGCGCTTCTTCACCGTGTACGGCCCTTGGGGCCGGCCGGACATGGCACCGATGCTGTTCGCCAAGGCGATCCTGGCCGGCGAGCCCATCCGGGTGTTCAACCACGGCCGCATGCGGCGCGACTTCACCTACATCGACGATGTGGTGGAGGGGGTGATCCGCTGCCTCCACAAACCGGCCACGGCCGATCCGGATTTCGATGCCGCCGCGCCCGATCCCGCCACCAGCTGGGCGCCGCACCGCCTGTTCAACATCGGCAACAGCCAGCCGGTGGAGCTGCTGCGCTTCATCGCTGCCCTGGAGCGCTCCCTGGGCCGCGAGGCGATCAAAACCTTCCTGCCCCTGCAGCCCGGCGATGTGGAGGCCACCGCGGCCGACACCACCCTGCTGGAGGCCTGGGTGGGCTTCCGGCCGTTCACGCCCCTGGAGGAGGGGGTGGAGCGCTTCGCGGCCTGGTATCGCAGGCACCACGGCTGAGCGCTGCCCCGTGAGCCAGGCAGACTCAATCCATTCGCCCCGATCCGGCTTGCCTTCGCTCCAGAGCCTGCGCGGCATGGTCGACCTGCTGCCCGACGCCATCGGGCTCTGGCAGCACGTGGAGGCCAGCGCCCGCGAGCACTTCCGCCGCGCCGCCGTGGCCGAGATCCGCACGCCGCTGCTGGAGGTCACCGAGCTGTTCGCCCGCGGCATCGGTGAGGCCACCGACGTGGTGGGCAAGGAGATGTACACCTTCCTCGACCGCGGCGAGCGCAGCTGCACCCTGCGGCCCGAGGGCACCGCTTCGGTGGTGCGGGCCGCCATTCAGCACGGCCTGCTCAGCCAGGGCCCGCAGCGGCTCTGGTACGGCGGGCCGATGTTCCGCTACGAGCGGCCCCAGGCCGGCCGCCAGCGCCAGTTCCACCAGATCGGCCTGGAGCTGCTCGGCTTCGCCGATGCCCGTAGCGATGTGGAGGCGATCGCCATCGCCTGGGATCTGCTCGCCGATCTGGGGGTGGGGGGCCTGGCCCTGGAGCTCAACACCCTCGGCAGCCCCGACGACCGCGCCCGCTACCGCGGTGAGCTGGTGGCCTGGCTCGAGGCCCACCGCGAGCGCCTCGATCCCGACTCCCAGCAGCGCATCGCCACCAACCCCCTGCGGGTGCTCGATTCCAAGGTGCCCGACACCCAGACCCTGCTGGCCGGTGCCCCCACCCTGGCCGATGCCCTGTGCGGCGAGAGCCACGAGCGCTTCGCCCGGGTGCGCCAGGGGCTGGAGGCCCTGGCCATCCCCTTTGAGCTCAACCCCCGGCTGGTGCGCGGCCTCGACTACTACAGCCACACCGCCTTCGAGATCACCAGCAGCCAGCTGGGGGCCCAGGCCACCGTGTGCGGCGGCGGCCGCTACGACGGCCTGGTGCAGCAGCTGGGCGGTGCGCCCACCCCGGCGATCGGCTGGGCCCTGGGCATGGAGCGGCTGGTGCTGCTGCTCAGCCAGGCGGCCCACGTCAGCGCCCCGGCCGCCGTGCCCGATCTCTATGTGGTGAGCCGCGGTGAGGCCGCCGAGGCCCTGGCCCTGCCGGTGGCGCGCCGCTGCCGGGCCTCCGGGCTGGTGGTGGAGCTCGATGGCAGCGGTGCCGCCTTTGCCAAGCAGTTCCGCCGCGCCGACCGCTCCGGAGCCCGCTTCGCCGCCGTGATCGGCGACGCCGAGGCCAGCGAGGGGCTGGCGGTGCTCAAGGATCTGCGCGGGGAGCGCCCCGAGCAGCGGCTGGCCATCGCCGCTCTGGTGGATGTGCTCAGGCAGCTCCTGGCGCGCCGGGAGCCGGTGGCATGACGCCCCAGCACCTGTCCACTCACGACGGCAGGGGCCGGGTTGCGGGCTGTTGACTGCCAGCGACACCCCGCCAGAGCAACCGGCCCGGATGGGAGATCCCAACCTCGCCATCATCGCCGGTTCTGGAGTGCTGCCCCGCATGCTCTCCCGCGCCCTGGAGGCCTCCGGCCGCTCCCACCTCTGTTTCCATCCCCACGGCGTGGAGGTGGAGCTCGACGAGGCCGAGGAGTTCTACTTCGAGCGCTCTATCTCCTTCTTTCGCTCGCTGGAGCGGCGCGGCATCCGCCAGGTGGTGATGGTGGGTAAGTTCCAGCGGCCCCGCGTGCTCAACCCCCTGCGCTTCGAGGGCTCCACCCTGATGGCCGCGCCGCGCATCCTGGCCTCCCTGCGCAAGGGCGACGACGCCTCCCTGCGCTCCCTGGCCGAGATCATCGAGGAACTGGGCCTGGAGGTGGTGGGCGTGGAGGAGGTGGCCCCCCACCTGCTGCCGGAGCCGGGCCTCTACGCCAGCTGCGTGCCGAGTGAGATGGATCGCGCTGATGTGCAGCGGGCGGCCGACATCGTTGAGGTGATCTCGGCGGTGGACGTGGGCCAGGGGGCGGTGGTGGCCGCTGGGCTGTGCCTGGCCACCGAATCCCTGCCCGGCACCGACGCCATGCTCGAGTGGGTGGCGAGCACCCGCGAGCGGCCCCCGCAGGGCACCCGTTCCGGCGTGCTCTACAAGGCGCCCAAAACCAACCAGGACCGGCGCATGGATCTACCGGCCATCGGCCCGGTCACCGTGGCCAAGGCGGCCGCAGCCGGCCTTGCCGGCATCGCCTGGGAGGCCCGCGGCGTTTTGCTGCTCGATGCCGACCAGACCATGGCGGAGGCCGAGCGTCACGGCCTGTTTCTCTGGGCCCGACCCGCCCTGCGTTAGCCCGCTCCGGCCCGCTCCAGCACCCCCTTGCTGCTGGGCACGGCGCCGGCCCGGCGCGGGTCGATCTCGGTGGCCAGGCGCAGGGCCCGGGCGAAGGCCTTGAAGCAGGCCTCCACGATGTGGTGGGCGTTGGCCCCCGCCAGCTGGCGGATGTGCAGGGTGAGTCCGCTGTTGTTTACCACCGCCACGAAGAACTCCTTCACCAGCTCGGTGTCGTAGCTGCCGATCTTCTGGGCTGGAATGGCCAGGTCGTAGCTGAGGTGGGGCCGGCCGGAGCAGTCGAGCGCCACCTGCACCAGGGCCTCATCCAGGGGCGCCAGGAAATGCCCGAAGCGCTGGATGCCGCGCCGGTCGCCCAGGGCCTGGGCGAGGGCCTGACCCACGGCGATGCCCACGTCCTCGTTGGTGTGGTGATCGTCGATGTGGGTGTCGCCCTCGGCGCTGATCTCCAGGTCGAGCAGGCCATGGCTGGCGAGCTGATGGAGCATGTGATCGAGGAAGGGCACGCCGGTGCCCACCTGGCAGCGGCCGCTGCCGTCGAGGTTGAGCTGCACGCGCACATCGGTTTCGCCGGTGACGCGGTGGATGTCGCCTGTGCGGGCTGGCGGTCTGGCGGTGCCGTTCTGCATGGGGAACCCGTGGTGAGGGGAGGGGCGGCGATCAACGCCTGTTGATCATGCCGAAGCCAGCCGCCAGGCGGACCACGGCGCCGAGCCATGGATGATGCCACGATGCCTGTGGCATACGCATCTTGATGCCATGCGCACCACCCTCACCATCGACGCTGCCCTGCTGCGCCAGCTGCGCCAGAAGGCACTGGACATGGGCAAGCCCTTCAAGCAGGTGGTGAACGACACCCTGCGGGCGGGCCTCAATCAGCCAGCGTCCCCCCAGCGAAATCCTTACCGCTGTCCCACGTTCTCGATCGGTGCCCTGGCTCCGGGGGTGGATCTCACCAAAGCCAATCAGCTGGCGGCAGCCCTGGAGGCTGAACTCCTGATCGAGAAACTGCGGCAGGGCCGTTGATTCTGATTGACACCAATCTCTGGCTCTATGCCTCTCTGCAGGAGAGTCCCCAGCACAACCAGGCCAAGGCCTGGTTGGAGACCACGTTCAACGGAAATGAGGCGATTGCCCTTCCCTGGAGTGTGCTGCGTCTGTTGATCCAGGAGGCCGGCACGGCCGGCAATCTCACCAGCGATGCCCATCTGGCCGCTCTGGCCATCGAGCACGACTGCACGCTCTGTTCGGTCGACAGCGATTTCCGCCGCTTCCCCGGCTTGCGCGTTCGCAACCCGCTCACATCCCCGTGATGCAGTAGCCGGCGTCCACGTAGATCACCTGGCCGGTGATGCCGGAGGCCAGGGGGCTGGCCAGGAAGGCGGCGGTGGCGCCCACCTCCTCCTGGGTCACGGTGCGGCGCAGGGGGGCCTTCCCCTCCACGTTGTGGATCATGTCGAGGATGCCGCCGATGGCGCTGCTCGCCAATGTGCGGATCGGGCCGGCGCTGATGGCGTTCACGCGCACCTGCTGCTCCGGGCCCAGTTCGGCGGCCAGGTAGCGCACCGAGGCCTCCAGGGCCGCCTTGGCCACCCCCATCACGTTGTAGTTGGGGATCGCCCGCTCGGCCCCCAGGTAGGTGAGCGTGATCACGCTGCCGCCCGGGTTGAACAGGGGCTTGGCATAGCGGCACAGGGGCGCCAGCGAGTAGGCGCTCACCTCCAGGGCGCGGGCGAAGCCCTCGGGGCTGATGGCGGAGTAATCGCCGATCAGCTCCTCTTTGCCGGCGAAGGCCAGGCAGTGCACCAGCACGTCGATGCCGCCCCACTGGTCTTTCACCTTCGCGAACACCGCCTCGATCTGGGCCGGCTCCTGCACGTTCAGGGGCTCGAACAGCGAGGGATTCAGCGGCGCGGTGAGGTCGCGCACCTTGCCCTCGAAGCGTCCCTTCTCATCCGGCAGATAGGTGACCCCCAGCTCACAGCCGGCCGCGTGCAGCTGCTGGGCGATGCCCCAGGCGATCGACTTGTTGTTGGCGATGCCGGTGACCAGGGCCTTCTTGCCGCGCAGATCGAGGAGCATGGGAGAACGTGCAGGAACGGGCGTGGTGGTGCCATCCGGCGATTCTCCTCCAGGGAAGGCCCGCTTTCCCCGGCCGGCAGGGTCGGAACGTTGCCGCCCTGTTCCGGTGGGTGAATCCAGGCCATGATCACCCCGGCACCACGAGCGATGTGCAGCCAATCCCCACCCGGCTTCACCCGCCCGGATTCGCGCTGTGCTGACAATCCAGATGACGGCAATTCCCGAGCCACCGACGGCCCCTGTCGATCCTGAAGGTTCCCCGCGGTGGGACAGAGCGGGCCGGCTCGGTCTCCTGCGGCAGAGGGGCCAATGCCAGCCTGCCCTGGTGAGTGGCAGTGAACTGGTGGCGAGCACTCTCGCTGCGCTGGAGTTCACGTGGATCGCCGGTGTGGGCGGGACGCCCGTGCATGGCATCTACAGCGCCTGTGCCGCGAGGGGCCTGCGGGTGCTGGGCACCCGAACCCAGGCGGGGGCCACGCTGATGACGGCCGCGGCGGCCTTTGTGGCGGGAACCCAGTGCGGTGCCGTGGTGCTCTCACCCGGGCCGGCGGTGACCAATGCCATTACCGGCATCCTGGTGGCACGGGACAACGGCTGGCCCCTCCTGGTTCTCGGTGGTCGGCGTGCCGCTCATGGAGGGCAGAGGGGGCACTTCCAGCAGCTTGATGCCGCCAGCCTGATCCAACCGATCGCCAAATGGACGGGCTGTGCCCACGCCCCAGCTGACATTCCCCGGCTACTCCACGAGGCTGTGCGGACTGCACGCTGTGGTCGGCCCGGCCCCGTGTACCTCGACCTGCCGGAAGACGTGCTTGGCGCAAGGATCGTGGATCCGGGGCCCGTCGAACCGTTGGTTTGGGACTCCCCTTCGCTCGAGGATCGGCTCGTCGATGGGCTCGCTCGGCGGCTGCGGGCCGCCCGCAATCCCGTTCTGATTCTCGGCGATGGGGTGCGCTGGCGACTCGACCTCGCACAGGTCCGTGGGTGGCTGGAGCGGCTGTCGCTGCCGGTCGTGAGCTTCCCCCTGGTGCGAGGCGTGCTGGCGGAGAGTCATCCCTTCGCCGTGCATGGTGCGGAATCCCGCGCCGGGGTGCTGGCCCAGGCCGATCTGGTGGTGCTGTTCGGTGCTGATCTCGACTGGCGCCTGCGCTTCGGCGCTGAGATCGATCCGGGAGCGGCCGTGATTCTCGTCAGCGACGTGACGGAGCTCCCCCCCACGCTGGCGGAGCGTGGGGAGCGGTGGGCAGCTGATCCCGGGTTGCTCCTCAACCGTCTGGCGCAGCGCTCCCCGGCGCCTGAGGCACCCCAGAGGGCAATGCTGCGGGCCTGCGAGCCCGTTGGTGATGCACGGCCTGCGAGCGAATCATCCGCCTCAGAAGCCGCCCGTCTCACGATCCGCGAGGTGTTCGAGATCATCCGGGCGGTCATCCCCCCCGAGGCCTTTCTTGTGGTCGATGGAAAGATCACCCTCGAAGCAGCTCACCGCTTCCTGGATCGCGAGCACCCGTTCCTCTTCCTCGATCCGGGCTGGAATGGCTGCATGGGCACCGGAGTTCCCTTTGCCATGGCCGCCCGGCTCCACCACCCCACCCGGCCGCTGCTGCTGGTGACGGGGGATTTCGCCTTCGGGATGGGCGCCATCGAACTGGAGACCGCCGTTCGACATCGCTTGCCCTTCGTGGTGCTCGTCGTCAACAACGACGGCGCCGTGGGTTCGCTGAATCAGATCACCAAGCTCCCCCCCGATCATCCGGAAAGGGTGCATGCCTTCCAGAGCGCCCTCGCCTACGACCAGGTGGCCACTGGCCTCGGGTTCCCCGCCTGCCAGGCCAGCACGGCTGAGCATCTGCACCAAGCCCTGTCCACGGGTCTGGGCAGTGGAAAGCCCCTGCTCGTCAATACGCTTGTGGACCCATCCTCCACGGCAGCGGACGGAGCATGAGCGCCTCCTCCTCTCCGGGCACTGCTCCTCGCACCCTGCTCGAGCTTCTGCAGGCGGGTGAGCGCGTGAATACCGGAGATCCGGTTCTGCTCGATCCCGCCGGAGCCAGGTTCGATTGGACTGGCCTTGTCGCAGCCATGTCCGAGGTGTGGGGGACGCTGCAGGCGGACGGTATCGGCCGGGAGGACCGGGTGGCTCTGGTGTCTGCACCGGGCCCCCAGGCTGCGGCCGCCCTGATCGGCACCATGACCCAGGCCGTTGCGGCTCCCCTCAACCCCCGGGCCCCGGAATCCACCCATCGGGACGACCTCCAGCGCCTGGCGGTCAGCCTGGTGCTCACCGATTCCCAGCCGCCGCCGGCCCTGCTCGCGGCGGCGGCTGGGCTGGGACTTCGTGTGCGCAGGCTTGCCCCCCTGCCCGTAAGCGGTGAGGCGACCTCTTTGCCGCAGCCTTTCCTGTCTGCACCCCAGCCCTCGGATCTGGCCCTGCTGCTGCAGACCTCCGGCACCACCTCGAGGCCGAAGGTGGTGCCCCTCTCCCACGCGAATCTTCTGGCCTCTGCCGGCCATGTGGCTGAGGTGCTGCAACTGAAGCCGGTGGATCGCAGCCTTGCGGTGATGCCGCTGTTCCACATCCATGGCATCGTTGCCGGCCTGCTCGCCCCCCTGCTCTCCGGTGGCAGCGTGATCTGCAGCGAGCCGCTCCCCGGGGCTGAGCTGCTCGAGCTGATCCGAAGGTCTCAGGCCACCTGGCTGTCGGCTGTGCCCACGCTTCTGCAGGGCCTGGTGAGAGCCTGCGGGCCGGAGGGCACTGCTGGGCCGGGGCATGCACTGCGCCTGATCCGTTCGTCCTCGGCGCCGCTGGCCCCTGCGCTCGCGCAACGGCTGGAATTGATGTTCGGTGTGCCGGTGATCGAGGCCTACGGCATGACCGAAGCGGCCCACCAGATCTGCAGCAACCGCCTCCCCCCGGTCTTGCGCCTGTCCGGCAGTGTCGGCTTCGCGGCCGGGCCGCAGGTGGCCGTGCTCGGGCCCAATCACCAACAGCTGCCTGCCGGGGACGTGGGTGAGGTTGCCATCCGTGGCGTCAACGTCACGGCGGGCTATCTCGAGACGGCGGGCGATGGCTGGGTCACCAGCCCGGATGGGTCCCGCTGGTTCCTCACCGGAGACGAGGGATCGTTGGATCGCCACGGTGTGCTCCGGCTCACAGGTCGCCTCAAGGAGATGATCAACCGGGGCGGGGAGAAGGTGATCCCCCGCCAGGTCGATGAGGCCCTGCTGGAGCACCCCGCCGTTGAGCAGGCCGTGTGCTTTGCCGTGCCCCATCCCAGTCTCGGAGAGGACGTGGTTGCCGCCGTGGTCCTGGGATCCCCTGGGTCCGCCTCCGAAGACGAACTGCGGGGCCACTGCTTCGCCCGGCTGGCCCCCCATCAGGTGCCCAGCCGGGTCCTGCTGACCGATGAGCTGCCGAAGGGACCCACAGGCAAGCTGCAGCGGATCGGTTTGGCCGAGAGGCTGAGCGCCCTGCTGGCGCCGCTGGAGGAGCCGCTTGAGGGAGAGGTGGAGGAGTTGGTGGGGGAGATCTTCGCTGCCGTGCTGCGGGTTCCACTGCCGTCGCGCACGAGCAACTTCTTCGCCCTGGGGGGCGATTCCCTCACGGGTCAGCAGGTGATCTCCAGGCTCAACACCCAGATTCCGCTCGACTTGCCCGCCACCCTCCTGTTCCGCTTCCCCACGCCCAAGACGCTGGCGGCTGAGCTCGAGGAGCGGATCGACCATGCCCTGGCTGCTCTGGAGGAGGAGCATGGCCCCTGAGCGCTCACGTCTTGTGCAGCTCCGCCGGTGTTGTGTCAAATCACATTCGTCAGCAGAACAGCTTGGTGATCCACACCGGAGCTGAGCGCGAACTGGGGCTGAGTGCTTGCTGACTCGGAGATGGATCGAAGGCTCGGATTTCTGTGCTCCTCATGGCGGAGGGGTGGGCCTCTGGCAGTAAACATGCCTTGAGGGAAGTCGGACGACTGCAAGGGAGTGGACTCCCAGCCATGGCAGGAACTCAGCAAAGGCAATGCGTTTGCGATGACTGCAAGGCGCAGGTAGTGTTAGTCCCTGCAAAACGAGCAAGATATCTTGCTAAGAATAGATTTCCGGGGCATACAGGCTGCGGACATGTATTCTACTGCAGGGTACAGTCGACGTCTATTGCGCGGTGGCAAGCAGTATTTTTTCCAGTGCCGCAATGTTGGGGTTCTGGAAGAAAAAGGCCAATGGTGGAGCCTTTCCCCATTCGATCTGAATACGAGATGCAATTCGTGTTGCGGCCAGTGAGTGGCCACCAACTTCAAAGAAATTATCGGTGACTCCGAAGTCGTGATGTCCGAGGACTTCAGCCCATATGGCATGGAGCTTGATTTGGAGTGGTGTTTGGGGTGGCACTCGGGTCTGCTTTGTGCCGGTGAAGGAAGCAGGTGGCAGGGCGTTGCGATCCACCTTCCCGTTAATAGTTAGAGGAAGTGCTTCAAGTTCCACGAATGCTGCTGGTATCATGTAATCTGGCAGGCGTGGACGGACAAAAGCCTGAAGTTCCTCCGTTGTCGCTTTCCCTTTTGCGCTCGAAACCCAATAGGCAATAAGTTTATGCTCGGTGCCAAGGTGCCCATCTTGATCAACAAGCACAATATTTTTGCTCACTAGGGGGTGGGCCATCAGTGCAGCTTGAACGTCACCTAACTGCACTCGAAAGCCTCGTATCTTGATGAGGTCGTCTACTCGACCGAGTGCCTCCAGTGCTCCATTGCTGTGCAGAATCCCGAGATCACCCGTTCTAATAGATTGGGCATTGATCAGCTGCTCCAGGTGAGTTTCATCTTCAAAGCGCGTTCCAGTAACAGCTATTTCTCCCGGCTTCCCCCGCTGAAGACGGTTATAATCGGCATCCAAGATGTCAATCACTACATCGTCTAAAGGCTGGCCAAGTGGTACCATTCCGGAGTCTGTAATCTGGTCACTTGCAATGTCAAAAGTGCTGATCGTTCCACCCGTTTCGGTCTGACTATATAGGTTGTGTATTGATATACGAGTGCCTGTAATGCGCTGAAGGCTACGCACTGTCTGCCATTCTAGTGGTTCTCCTGTTAAGTAGATGCTCATGAGAGAATCGGCCACCGCCTTTGGCTGGTCACTCTGATGTGCAGTCTCGATGTAATCAAGAGTGGCTTCCAGTATGCTCGGGACAGTGTCCCAGGCAGAGATCTTTCGGGTCTGAATTAGTTCCAGGATTCGTTGAGGCGATCTCCTGGCTTCGTCATCAGCCACTTCCAGGCAAGCCCCTCGCACAAGCGGCAGCCATAACTGTCTCACAGCGGCCGAAAAAGCAAGAGAGGCTGTGTGAAGGAATACGTCCTCCGAGGTGAGAGTTATTCGACGAGATAGAGCGCCCAGATAGCTGCCGAGACAGCCATGTGAAATCGTCACTGGCTTAGGCACTCCCCTGGAGCCTGATGTGAACAGGACGTAAGCAGGATCTGCAGGACTAGGCCGAACACTAGGTGGAGTTTCGACTTGCTGGACGGCCAACTCACTGAGATCTTTGTATGCTAAGGCGTCCACTTGAGTGACCAGCGGCAGATCAAGTGCTCCAGGATTCGTCACGACATATGTAGGCTTGACAACTTCAAGGATGCGCGCAAGCCTATCGATTGGATAGGTATTGTCCAAGGGGACCGCCGCGGCTCCTGCCCGGGCACAAGCGAGCAGCAGAATGAATGATTCCAATGAGCGATCCAAGCAGATGGCGATTAAGCTTCCCGGCTTGACCCCGTTCTCCAATAGAGCTCTGGACATCTGATTGATTCTGATATCAAGCTCTCCATGCTTCAGGAGCTTTCCATTCGCTCGAATAGCTGGAGCGGATGGCCCAGCCATTGCAGCAGCGTGGAGGAGATCAGATGCAGTGCACCGTTGCGTCACATCAGGATTCGCACTCAAAGAAGCCACCCTAGGCGTGCGGCTTGGCCTGCTGAAAGAGGTGCTTAGGCGCGGGCACGGAACAGCAACCTCAGCGAGGGCCACAGTTGTTAATTCACCAAGTTGGTTCCGTCCCTCTACAGCCACCTCCAAGAAACTCTGATTCAGATCGTGAGACAGCCGGGTTACACTCCCTTCGTACCTGGTCACATCCCCGTAGAGAACCGGGGACGTTGCGTTCACACGGAGTCCTCGTAAGATACCTCTGTCACCTATCCAGTCTGTGACCATAGTTCCAATCCATGCGGCACGCATGGTGGCGTTGTCGAAGGGCGCAGGCATACCTCGCTGCGTTGAAATCCGCCCATCCTCATGCTGCTGGGAGTAGCGAACTGGCCAACCCACCCCTGGGAGAGTCGTGGAGGTGTGGGGTCGATCAAGAAGGTCCAGGTATGCAAGGCGATTTCCTCTGTATGGAGGCCCGATGGCTGCTTGCCAACAGATCAGGTCGCCAATCGTCAATGGCCCGCGGACCCTAGACGGGAGACGATGCCCAACTCGAAGAGATCGGGGCTCAATCCCATGTCCACCTGACCGGGTTTCTGCCTTTAGGGAGTGAGCAATGTCATTCAACTCTGATGGAGTGTAGGCATGAATATTTCTATCCACCAATAACTCGTCGGCGCTGAGATCTATGACGGCCAGAGTTGTATTGATAGAGCCAACCACGCTCCCGGCCTCGTTATGGTAATTCGTTTCCGTAACGAGGTAGACCACCTGGCGCCCGGCTCGATCAATTCCCGCAAACACATCTCGAAGAATCGCTTCCGGGTCAAGAGCATCACCAACAAGAATAGGCTGGTAAAAGTGGCATTCAAGTTCACTTATCAAGAAGGTTGGAGTAAAGTCAACAGCTGCTCCATGCAGGACCGGATAAAGTACGGAGAGCAAAAAGGTGGGAGGCGCACTCAGGCACCCATGAGGTCCTGATTCTGCATAGGTGGAATCTACCCATAGGGGATTGTCATCGCCAATGCAGAAGGCAAACTGACGGATGGCATCGGGAGTTGCGACCGTGTTCCATGGAGGCCGCTCTTCCGAGCGTACCCCGATCATGGAGCGAGACGCCTCAGCGAAGGCGGCTAGTGATCGGGTCATGGATTGCATGGGGAAGCTGACACTGCCTACCAGCATTATGCGGTATATCACCTATCTGGCATGGAAGGGAAACCTTTTAGGTGTCGCGCCAAGGGTTTTCGCGCGTCGCATCGTCCCTCATTGGCGTTCCCTGTAGCCGCTGGCTGCAGGTACACTCGCCTTATGCCGATGGCCTGCCAGAGCTGATGTGAGGGCCTTTCTCTATGGAAACGTGCGGGACTGTCTGGACCGGGCCAGGAGGCCTGCTAGCAGTTCAGGACCTTATCAGTACCCGCTTAGCCGCCATCAGCTTGGCTTTCTGCACCCCACGAAGCAGCCGTGCACCTGCCGCCTGATGTCTTCAACTAGACGGCCATAGTGTATGCAACCCCGAGCAGCTGCAGCAACTCTGCTCGTCCAGCTTGTTCACATTCGATTGGCTGGAAACTCAATGGCAAGCCTATCGCGATGCCTCGTGCATGGTATCATTGAGCAATACTGACGGGAGTGCAGATAGCAATTGCTGCCCATTGATCTCCCTCAACGTGCTGGCAAGCCTAGGCTGAAGGGTCTCACCAGCCTCTTGGATCCAGGCGTGCCCGATGGCCATTTTCGTGACGTGATTGAGAGTCATGGCCCGTGCATTGATCATGTAAAGTTCGGCTGGGGTAGTTCCTTGATCACAAAGGATCTCCCCAGAAAGTTTGAGATATTAGAAGCGAATCAGGTCTATGGATTCTTCGGGGGCACACTTTTCGAAAAGGCAGTGGCAAGTCTCCGAGTGGATGCTTTTCGGCAATGGTGCCGCGCATTCGGATGCAGGTTGGTTGAGATCTCAACGGACTCTATTCAGCTTGAGCCTCATGACCGAGCGCGCTACATTTCCAGCTTCGCCCACGAGTTTAGTGTCCTCAGCGAGGTCGGCTCCAAGCGACCTGCTGCTGGTGGCGACCCCCCTGCGGAGTGGATCCGGCAGATCCGCGCAGACCTAGACGCCGGCGCTTCCTATGTGATTCTCGAGTCCCGGGAGAGCGGAACCAGCGGGTTATATCACCCGAATGGCGAACTGCGTAGGAATCTCCTCGATGCTATCATCGATAGTGATCTGCCTATTGATCGCCTCATCTTCGAGGCCCCGGCAAAAGACCAACAAGCCCTCCTCATTCATGCGCTGGGTCCGAGTGTGAATCTCGCCAACATTCGATTCACTGATAGCTTGGCCCTCGAAAGCCTTCGACTGGGCCTGCGAGCCGACACCTTCGGTATTTACTCCTCATGAGAGATCCAGCGAATGCTTTTCACCTAGCAATACCCTGCGCAGAGCTGGAGCAGACAGCGTCCTTCTACACTCAGCTCGGGTGTAGCGTTGCTCGCCGTTACCAAGATCGCATTACCATAGACTTCTTCGGTGATCAGCTGGTCTGTCATCTAGCCCCGGATGACGTGGCACCGGAGCCAAAGATGTATCCCCGCCACTTCGGAATCACCTTTCGGCAGAGAGATGATTATGAGAACATCCTGCTGCGGGCAAGGTCTCGAGGAATCCCCTTCTTCAGGCAGCCATTCGTTCGTTTCTCTGGTCAGCCCGAACAGCACACTACATTCTTCCTGTTAGATCCCTCTAATAACTTGCTGGAATTCAAGTTTTATGAACATCTCGCTATGATGATCTGATCCACCTTGTTTTTTCTCCTTGAGGCATCCCGCCACGATTAGGGACCTGCTCAGAGACGCAGCCCTCAGTCACCCCGATCAGACAGTCTTTTTCGGAGCGGAGGGGACCCTCAGTTCTGCAGAGTTGGCGGGTGCCGTCGATGCTGTGATCCAAGGTCTTCGAGAGGCCGGTGTATCTAGGGAGCACCGAGTGGCTGTGTGGGGTACTCATGGCCGGGATACCGCTGTCGCCCTACTTGCCGCAATGGCAGCAGCAGTGGCCGCACCGGTGGACCCAAGCCTCAACGAGGACGCCCTCCGAGAGGAACTCGAGAGAATGCATGTTCGTGCCGTACTCATTGCCGGACTTGCTCCACCTCGCCTGGATCGTGTCGTTCAGGGCATAGGACTGCCCCTCCTCGATTCGAGTCGATTCGTCGCATGCCAGGGTGTTTCTAATAGTGGCTTGTACAATCAAGTTGAAGACTATGCTCTTTGCACATCACCCTGCCTCGTGCTGCAGACTTCAGGCACCACTTCCCGTCCCAAAGTGGTGCCCCTCACCCATGCCAACCTGCTAGTTGCGGCTGCGGGCACAGCTGAGGTACTGAACCTCGGGCCCGACGACTGCTGTCTTGTGGCTATGCCTTTCTTCCATATTCATGGCATTGTTACATGTCTTCTCGCTCCTCTCGTGAGCAGAGGCAAGATTTTGTTCCCTGCCAACGCACTCTTGCCGAGCCTTGTCGAGAGATTCTTCTGCCGCGCTCCCACATGGATGTCTGCCAGTCCTACCCTTCTTCAGGCGCTCCTAAGATCGGTTTTATCTGAGCAGAAATCAGATAATCGCCATGACATGACAGTCCCCGCCTTGAGATTCCTTCGCTCCGCTTCAGCTGCCCTGTCGCCATCGCTGCAGCAAGCCCTTGAGGTAACCTTCCGCGTTCCCGTGATTGAGGCCTATGGAATGACAGAGACTGCTTCACTAATCTGTAGCAACCGTCTGCCGCCTTCTCTACGATATTATGGCAGCGTTGGCCGTTCGGCGGGGCCCCAAGTGGCCATTCTCGATGAGGCCTTTCATCCGCTTCCCCCCGGTACCTACGGGGAAGTCTCGATCAACGGAGAGAACGTCACAACTGGGTACGAAGGTACGGAATCCGGATGGGTTGTGAGCCCCAGCGGAGAACGCTGGTTCCTCACCGGAGACGAGGGATCGTTGGATCACGATGGTGTTCTACGGCTCACAGGCCGCCTCAAGGAGATGATCAATCGCGGCGGGGAGAAGGTGATTCCCCGGCAGGTTGATGAGGCGTTGATGGAGCACCCCGCCGTGGAGCAGGCCCTCTGCTTCTCCGTGCCCCATCCCACCCTTGGCGAGGACGTGGCAGCTGTCGTTGTTCTTCGAGCGGGTGCGCTTGCCTCTGAAGAGGACCTTCGTGTCCACTGCTTTGCCCGCCTGGCTCCTCATCAGGTGCCGAGTCGGATTGTGACGGTCGATGAGGTGCCGAAGGGCCCGACAGGAAAGTTCCAGCGGATCGGCCTGGCCGCGAAGCTGGACAATCTCCTCTCTCCGATGGAGGAGCCGCCTCAGGGAGAGGTGGAGGAGTTGGTGGGGCAGATCTTCGCTGCCGTGCTGGGCATCCCTGTGCCGTCGCGCGCGAGCAACTTCTTCGCCTTGGGCGGTGATTCGCTCACAGGTCAGCAGGTGATCTCCCGCCTCAACAGCGAGATTCCGCTTGACCTGCCGGCCACTCTCCTGTTCCGCTACCCCACGCTCCGGATGCTGGCGGCTGAGCTGGAGGAGCGGATCGACCATGCCCTCGCTGCCATGGAGGAAGGGCAGCATGGCCCCTGAACGCTCACGCCTGCAGCGGCTCCGTAAGCTCGCCCCGAGCCCCCTGCCTCCTGCCAGCCCTCTGGGCTTTCCCGCGCCGCACGGTCACCCGGCGTTCGCGGCCTCGTTCACCCAACTCCGCTTCTGGCGCCTCGACCAGTACAGCGATGGCACGGCTTGTGCCATCCCTGACGCCCTGCATCTGCAGGGAGAGCTCCAACCGGCGGCGCTGAAGCTGGCTCTGGAACGTCTGGTCGAGCGCCATGAACCTCTGCGCACCACATACCAGCCCGGCGGTGAGGACCTCATGCAGATCGTGGCCCCGGCCCAAGGCGTGGATCTGCAGGTGGAAACGCTGCGACACAGCGCAGGCTCGGAAGAGCTCACGGCAAGGATGCAGCAGGAGCTTGAGCGCCCCTTCGATCTCGACCACGGACCGCTGATGCGCGCTCTGCTCCTCCAGTGCCGTCAGGGAGAGCACGTGCTGTTGCTCGTCTTCCACTACAGCGTCTTTGATGGCTGGTCCCGAACCGTCCTCTACCGGGAGCTGGCGGTTCTGTATGCCGCGGCTCTGGAGGGTGCGGGCAGTCCGCTGCCAAAGCTGCCGCTCCGCTATGTCGACTTCGCTCGCTGGCAACGGAGGAGCCTCGCCCCAAGGGATCGCGACACCCTTCTGAGGCATTGGCGAATGGTCCTCAATCACCTTCCCAGCATCATCCTCCCGGCCGACCACCCGGCGCAGCCCCAACTCACGTACCGTGGCCGCTCCAGCTACTTCCAGTTGGCGCCATCGCTTGTGGCGGGGCTGGCGAATCTCTGCAGCAGTGCCGCAGTCACCCTCTCCATGGGGCTTCTCGCCCTGGTCGCGGCGCTGCTCCACACCCATGGCGGTCAGGAGGACATCGGCATCGGCATCCCGGTGGCCGGACGCCGCCATCCTTCTCTGGAGAGTCTGATGGGGTCGTTCGTCAACCTTCTTGTCATCCGTATTCATCTGTCTAGGGCTCCATCCTTTCGGACTCTTCTGGGTCGGGTTCGCAGCTCTTGCCTGCAGGCCTACGACCATCAGGATCTCCCCTACGCGATTCTGGAAGATGCCCTCTGGCCGCGGCAGCCTCCCCATGCCTGTGTCCCTGTGGTGGTTCAGCTCATGGATCTGCCCTGGCGGCCCGCCCTTCAGAGGCTTGCCGTTCGGAGGCTCCCTTCCCCATCCCAGCGGGCTCGCCATGAACTGGAATTTCGCTTTCGTCACCTTCCTGGCGGTTCTCTTCAGGTCAAGATCATCTACTCAACGGATCGCTTTTCCGAGCAAGGTATCGACGTTCTATTCGAAAGAATGAAAGCTCTTCTTGGCGGTTTGCTTGATGGCCCAGACCGCGGTCTGGTGGTCACCAATGCCTGAGATTGCCTCACGATGAAAACACCAGGATCTGTTCTGCGTCAGCTGCTGGCTGCAAATGATCAGGCCGCCAATGTGGTCCGTCCAGTTCCGTTCATCGGCATCTACGACCTATTCAGCGCCCGGCTGGCTGCGTCCCGGTTCGACACCCTCTTCGTCAGTGGCTTCGGGTTGGCAGCCAGTACCTATGGCCTTCCCGATGTGGGTTTCATGGCCTGGAGTGATCTACTCACCTTCGTGCACAGGCTCCGCCATGCCTTTCCCCACCACCATCTGCTGGTGGACCTCGACGATGGCTTCGGTGACGCCACGATGGCGGCTCACGTGGCGCATGCGGTGGAACGGGCAGGAGCGTCGGGGATCGTGCTCGAGGATCAGCGCCGCCCCCGTCGCTGCGGGCATCTTCACGGCAAGGAGATTCTGCCGCTGGAGGAGTATCTGCTGAAGCTTCGAGCGGTCCTTGACGCACGTGATAGTCTCGTCGTCGTGGCACGCACCGACGCCACCGACCCTGAGGAGATCCTCAGGCGCGTCCGTGCCTTCGAAGCCGAGGGCTGCGACGCGGTTCTTGCCGATGGGCTGGATGATCTCGATCTGCTTGCAGCGATCCGATCTTCGGTGCGCTGCTCAGTAGTGGCCAACGTGATCGGCGGTGGCCGCACTCCACCCTGCGATCGTGAAACCCTGGGCCGGCTGGGTCTCAACCTACTCCTCTATAGCACCCCGTGTCTGTTCGCCGCCCAGCGGGCAATCGAACAGCAGCTGATGAGTTTGACCGAGGAGCAGTTGCCCTTCTCCGACAGCCTCAGGCATGGGGTGTCGCTCAGCGAGTGCCAGGAGGTGCTCAAGGATTCACTGTGGCCATGAGCGGTTCCTCTCAGTCTTCCCGGCTGGAACGCCTCCGGCGGCTGGCCTCGTTCGTGTCTGCCGCTCCCGGGCGATCGGCGGCGACTCCTGTCATTCCCGCCGCGGAGCCTCTGGCAGGTGACTGGCCGGCGGGCTGCCAGGCCTATCAGGCCTCCTTTGCCCAGAGCCGGTTGTGGCTTTTGCAGCAGCTGCAGCCGGAGCTGACGACATACCACATGCCAGCCCTGTGGCGGCTGCGGGGTGAGCTGGATGTTCAGGCCCTGCATGCGGCTCTCGTCGCGCTGAGCGAGCGCCATCCCACCTTGTGCACCTCTTTCCGGCTGGAGCAAGGAAAGGTCTTGCAGATCCTTCACCCTTCCGTTGCTTTCCCCCTGACAGCCGACACCTTGGGCGGTCGGAATGCGGAGGAGGTCATCAAGGGCTGGCTGGAGGAGGAGCGCAGCACCCCGTTCGATCTGGCTTCAGGTGTGCTGCTACGAGCTCGTCTTCTGGCGGTGGATGACCAGGAGCATGTGCTGCTCTTGAACCACCACCACATTGCCTCGGATGGGTGGTCGCTCAGCGTGCTGCATCGAGATCTCATTGAGCTGTACAACGCCCACCACTCCAACCGTTCGCCTCAGCTCCCGCCGCTCACCGTTCACTACCAGGACTATGCGGCCTGGCAGCGTGAGCGCCTCGGAGGGCAGAGGCTGCAGCAGCTGAAGGACTACTGGATGCCTCAGCTGATCGGTCTGCAGCCACTGGAACTGCCGTGGGATCACACGAGGCCAGCGTCGCCCAGCTACGTGGGCGGGCGCGTGTCGTTTCGGATCGAGGCTGAGCTGCTGCGGCCATTCGAAGAGCTGTGCCGCACGGAAGGAGCAACGTTGCAGATGGGCCTGCTGGCGTTGGTGGCGCTGCTGCTGCACCGGTATAGCCGCCAGGATGACTTTGCGATCGGTGTACCGATCTGGGGTCGGAATCACCCTGATCTGGAGCCGTTGATCGGTTTTTTCATCAACACGCTGCCGATCCGTACCCGCTTCCAGCGCGAGCAGAGCTTCCGGGAGCTGCTCCGGCAGGTGAAGGACACTTCAGTCCAGGCCTACGAACACGAGGAGCTGCCGTTCGAGCAGATGGTGGAGGCGCTGCAGATGGAGCGGGACACCAGCCGGAACCCGCTGGTGCAGGTGATTCTTCAGCTGATGGAACTGCCGGATGCTTCGCTGCAGGGCATGGAGGGTCTGCAGGTGGAGCAGCTTGCGGCCAAGGGCACTGCTTCCAAGGTTGATCTGTCATTTCAATTGTGCCGCACGGCTGATCAAGGCCTGCAAGGAACTGTCAGCTATACCAGCGATCTTTTTGAGGCCGAGCGGATTGAGCGGCTCACCACCCATCTGCAGACGTTGCTCGCGTCGCTGCTGGAGGCTCCCGATGCCCCTGCCGGCTCCATGAACCTGATGCCGGAAGCTGAGCGGCAGCTGATCGAGAGCTGGCAGCAGGGCCCCGAGATTGAGGTGCCGGACCTCTGCCTGCATGAGCTGTTCGAGCAGCAGGTGGAACGGACGCCGGATGCCATTGCGCTGATCTTTCAGGTCCCCCGACGATCGCAGCCGACCAGCTCTCACAACTCGCAGCAAGACTTGCAAAATGATATCGAGCTCACCTATGCCGATCTGAATATCTGGGCCAATGTTCTGTCCTGGAAGCTGATTGATTGTGGTGCTGGCCCTGGAGACATTGTGGCTCTTGAGCTATCTCGTCCTCACCATTGGATCGTTGCAACGCTTGCCTGTCTGAAGGCTGGCTCTGCTTTCCTGGCGATTGATTCTGCTTGGCCTGTTTCCAGAAAGAATCTCGTGTCTGACGATGCCTCCCCGAGGCTCCGTGTTGTCGATGACGATCAGGCTGAGGACAGAATAGGCATTCTGGCGATGCCTTTGTACCCCTCTCTTCCGGCAGCCTCGGCTCCATCAGGGCGGAATCCTTCGATCCCTGTTGACAGGAATCAGCTTGCCTATGTTGTCTATACGTCAGGCTCAGCCGGGGCTCCAAAGGGGGTTCTTATTGAGCATGGGGGATTGCTGCTTAGGGGTCAAGATCTGCTTCTGCGCTGGGATCTAGGCCTGGATCGGCGTGTTCTCTGCAACGGTTCGTTCAGCTTCGACATGACGCTGAGAACCACACTGATTCCACTTGCAGCCGGTGCAAGCGTGGTTGTCGCCACCTTGGATGAATGTCAGGATCCTAGGTGTCTGATCGGCCTGATCCATAGAGCTGGGTGCGATCGATTGTCGATGTCATCTTCGCAATGGCAGGCAGTCTTCGATGCCGGATTTGTCCCTTCCATTCCAACCCATGCCTTTGCCTCGGCTGAGCCATTGACCGCTGACCTTGCGGGAAAATTCCCTCTGACACAGGGGCATCGACTTACTCACACCTATGGGCCAACAGAGACAACCATATACTCAACAACCCATGACATATCTGTTGGTCAGCAGGCCAAACTTGCTCCCATCGGTGTTCCATTGCCTGAGACGGTTACGCGGGTTCTGGATGGTTCAGGCCACCCCTGCCCGATTGGCATCCCCGGGGAGCTGCACATCGGAGGAAAGGGTTTGGCACGCGGCTACCTCAACAACCCCGAGCTCACGGCCGAGAAGTTCATTCCGGATCCGTTTTCATCTGATCCAGTGGCTAGGCTGTACAAGTCGGGGGATCTGGCGAGCTGGAATCCCGACGGGACACTGGCTTTCCACGGCCGGATTGATCACCAGATCAAGCTGCGGGGCTTCCGGATCGAGCCTGGAGAGATCGAGGTGAATCTGTTGGAGCACCCCGGTGTGTCGCAGGCGGTGGTGGTGCTGCGCCAGGACGACCCTGTCAATCCGCGCCTGATCGGTTACTGGGTAGGGGAGGCTACTACTCCATCCTCCCCCTCAGCCACGAGCGAACAGCTTCGCTCCTTCCTCGCTAAGCGCCTGCCTGACTACATGGTGCCCTCGGCTTTCGTGCAGCTCGAGGCGCTGCCACTGACGAGCAACGGCAAGCTGGATCGGCGGGCCCTGCCCGCTCCGTCCTTTGCCAGCGATTCGCAGCAGCGGGTTGAGCCCGCCAGCGAGCTGGAGCGGACGCTGCATGGGATCTGGGTGGAGGTGCTGGGGCATGAAGAGTTCGGGATCACGGATAACTTCTTCCAGATCGGTGGTCACTCCCTGGCTGCTGCCCGGCTGGTGTCTCGCATCGAGCAGACGTTCGGGCGCGCGCTAGCGCTGGCGGCGGTGTTCCAGCACCCCACGATTGCGGGGCTGGTTGCATTGCCGGATCGAGGAGAATGGGTAGCTGAGAAACTCGACCAAGCCACCGCCATCCAGATTGCCGCCCCGATCCAGCTCGATCTCCCGTGAACGCACTACAGGCCTTTCATGCGTCCTCCGCCCAGAGCCGTCTGTGGTTTCTGCAGCAGCTAGAGCCGGATCTGACGGCGTACCACATGCCAGCGGTGTGGCGTCTGCGGGGTGAGCTGGACGAGGGGGCTCTGGAGCGTGCGCTGGGAGGCCTGATCGAGCGGCATGGGACGTTGCGGAGCTCGTTCCGACTGCAGGGGAGCGAGGTGCTGCAGCTGATCCATCCGCCGGGAGCCTTTGCGCTGGCGGTGGAGGAGCTGGGAGAGCGGGATGGGGAGGAGGTGATCGAGGAGTGGCTGGAGGAGGACCGCCGCACCCCATTTGATCTGAGCTCCGGAATGTTGCTGCGTGCACGACTGCTGCAGGTGACAGCTGAGGAGCATGTGCTGCTGGTGAACCACCACCACATCGCCTCGGACGGCTGGTCGCGCTCTGTTCTTGCCCGTGATCTGACGGAGCTATACAACGCCCAGCACGGGAACCGGGAGCCACGGCTGGCGCCGCTGCGTGTGCAGTACCAGGACTACGCGGCCTGGCAACGGCAGCGCCTGAGCGGCGAGCGTCTGCGGAAGCTGACGCAGTATTGGATCGGGGAGCTCGAGGGCCTCGAGCCTCTGGAGCTGCCTGGGGATCGTGCCCGACCGGCGATGCCTTCACACCGTGGCGGGAGCGTGTCGTTCGAGATCGGTGCGGAGCTGCTGCAGCTCTTTGAGGAGCTGTGCCGGAGGGAGGGGGCAACGCTGCAGATGGGGCTCCTGGCGGTGGTGGCGCTGCTGCTGCACCGCTACAGCCGGCAGGATGATTTTGCGATCGGTGTACCGATCTGGGGTCGGAATCACCCTGATCTGGAGCTGTTGATGGGGTTTTTCATCAACACTTTGCCGGTGCGTACCCGTTTTGCGGCCGGCCAGAGCTTCCGTGAGCTGCTGGCGCAGGTGAGGGAGCGGTCGATCGGAGCGTATGAGCACCAGGAGCTGCCGTTCGAGCAGATGGTGGAGGCGCTGAATGTGGAGCGGGACACGAGCCGGAACCCGCTGGTGCAGGTGATGGTGCAGCTGATGGAGCTGCCGGAGTCGACGCTGCAGAACTGTGAGGATCTGGAGGTGGAGAGCCTGCCGACCAAGAGTGAATCGTCGAAGCTGGATCTGTCGTTCTATCTGCGCCGCGGTGCCGATGGGGGCCTGAGGGGTTCGATCGCCTATGCAAGGGATCTGTTCGATGGGGAACGGATCGAGCGTCTGAGCCGGCATCTGCAGACGTTGCTGAGGTCGGCACTGCAGACCCCCGATGCGGCCGCAGAGGCGCTGAATCTGCTGCCTGAGGCGGAGCGCGAGCTGATCGAGAGCTGGCAGGAGGGCCCGCGGATCGAGCTGCCCGAGGTGTGCGTGCACCAGCTGTTCGAGCAACAGGTGGAGCGCACGCCGGAGGCGACGGCGCTGGTGTTTGAGGACCAGGAACTGAGCTATGCCGAACTGAATGCGCGTGCGAACCAGCTGGCCCATCACCTGAGGGATCTGGGAGTGGGCCCTGAGGTGATTGTTGGGGTGTGCCTGGAGCGATCGGTGGAGCTGATCGTGTCGCTGCTGGCGATTTTGAAGGCTGGTGGGGCTTACCTGCCGCTGGATCCGGAGTGGCCAGAGAGCCGCACCGGGCTTGTCTTGAATCAAGCGAGCTGTCAATACATGATTGGAAGCAAGAATGAAGCCAGGATGGCTTTAGAGGGCGGCACTATTTGCTTCATCGGTGTGGCTTCAGATGCAGTCTGGATAAAGTCTGCCGACAATCTGCAGTCAAGGCCAGAAAGCGTAGGTGGACTGGCTTACGTCATTTTTACGTCGGGGTCGACCGGTACGCCGAAAGGGATCGAAATCACCCACCGAGTGGCTACGCTGAAATGCCTTTCCGTATGCAGGGAATGGGGGCTGACGGGATCGGAGGCCATATTGGGGCTTAGTTCCTTTGGATTTGACATATCCCTTCGGGAAACTATTTTCCCTCTCACCAAGGGATGCGTCGCAATTCTGGCATCTGAATCACAGAGAATGTCTCCTGGCGGGCTGGCCATGCTGGTCTCTGACAGGCGCATCACGCGTATCCAGGCGACACCAAGTCACTGGGAGGAGCTGGTCAGTTGTGGACTGCACGGGCTGAATTCTTCCAGGCTGATAGCGATCGGAGAATCGCTAAAGCCTTCCCTTGCAGCTCGGCTTTGCGAAAAGCAGGGCGTCAGCCTTCTGCATCTGTATGGAACAACGGAAGCCCCTGGGTGCGCCGGAATCAGCTATGAGCGAGTCCGGGATTCTGCCGCAATCTCGATTGGCAGGCCGCTGCATAATACAACGATCCTGATTCTTGATGGGGCGCTGAGATCCTGCCCTATTGGTGTCCCCGGCGAGCTGCACATTGGCGGAGCGGGATTGGCGCGCGGGTATCTGAATCAACCCGAGCTGACGGCGGAGAAGTTCATCCCGGATCCTTTGTCATCAGATCCGGCAGCTCGGCTGTATAAATCGGGAGATCTGGCGAGCTGGAATCCAGACGGGACACTGGCGTTCCACGGGCGGATTGATCAGCAGATCAAGCTGCGTGGATTCCGGATCGAACCGGGCGAGATCGAGGCGAACCTGCTGGAGCATCCGGCTGTGTCGCAGGCGGTGGTGGTGCTGCGGCAGGACGATCCGTCCAACCCGCGTCTGATCGCCTACTGGGTTCCCGAAAAAGGTGCTGCCGGAGCAGACAGCGCCGAGAAGCTGCGGAGCTTCCTGGCCGAGCGGCTGCCGGAGTACATGGTGCCGGCGGGGTTTGTGGAACTGGAGAGCCTGCCGCTGACGAGCAACGGCAAGCTGAACCGCAAGGCGCTGCCGGAGCCGTCGTTCGCGGGTGATCTGGAGCGGCGTGTGGAGCCGACGAGCGAGCTGGAGCGGACGCTGTACGGGATCTGGACGGAGGTGCTGGGGCACGGAGAGTTCGGGATCACGGACAACTTCTTTGCGGTCGGGGGGCATTCGCTGGCGGCGGTGCGCCTGGTGACGCGGATCGAGCAGGCGTTCGGCCGCGGGCCGTCGCTGGCGGCGGTCTTCCAGAGCCCCACGATTGCGGGTCTGGCTGCCTTGGTGGAATCTGCAGACTGGAGTACTGAGGGGAATGAACCAGCCACTGCCATCCCCATGGCCACGCCCATCCCGTTCGAGCTCCCATGACAGCAGTGCAGGTGCAGGCCTTTCCGGCGTCGTATGCACAGAGCCGGCTGTGGTTTCTGCAGCAGCTGGAGCCAGGGCTCACCGCTTATCACATGCCAAGGCTGTGGCGGTTGCGTGGTGCTCTGGATATGCGGGCACTGGAGCGTGCGCTGGGGGGTCTGATCGAGCGTCATGCGACGTTGCGCACGTCGTTCCGGCTGCAGGGGAGCGAGGTGCTGCAGATCATCCATCCGCCGGGGGCCTTTGTTCTGGCAACCGAGGAGCTGGGAGAGCGCAATTCAGAGGCAGTGATCGAGGAGTGGCTGGAGGAGGAGCGCAGCACGCCCTTTGATCTGACCTCCGGAGTGCTGCTCCGCGCACGATTGCTCCAGGTGACTGCCGACGAGCATGTGCTGCTGGTGAACCACCACCACATCGCCTCGGACGGGTGGTCGCAATCTGTTCTTGCCCGCGATCTGACGGAGCTGTACAACGCGCATTGCACGGGCCGAAGCCCCGAGCTGGCGCCGCTTCGGGTGCAGTACCAGGACTACGCGGCGTGGCAGCGGCAGCGCCTGAGCGGCGAGCGTCTGCGGAAGCTGACGCAGTATTGGTCCGGTGAGCTGGAGGGTCTGGAGCCCCTGGAGCTGCCGGGGGACCGCGGCCGTCCGGCGATGCCGTCGCACCGTGGCGGGAGCGTGTCGTTCGCGATCGGTGCGGAGCTGCTGGGACCGTTTGAGGAGCTGTGCCGGAGGGAGGGAGCGACGCTGCAGATGGGTCTGGTGGCGGTGGTGGCGCTGCTGCTGCACCGCTACAGCCGGCAGGAGGATGTGGCGATCGGGGTGCCGATCTGGGGGAGGAACCACTCGGATCTGGAGGCGCTGATCGGGTTTTTCATCAACACGCTGCCGGTGCGTACCCGTTTTGCGGCTGGCCAGAGCTTCCGGGAGCTGCTGGCCCAGGTGAGGGAGCGGTCGATTGGAGCGTATGAGCACCAGGAGCTGCCGTTCGAGCAGATGGTGGAGGCGCTGGAGGTGGAGCGGGACACGAGCCGGAACCCGCTGGTGCAGGTGATGGTGCAGCTGATGGAGCTGCCGGGGTCGACTCTGCAGAACTTCGCGGACCTGGAGGTGGAGTCGCTTTCGGCGGCGGCGGCGGCCTCACGCTTTGATCTGGAGTTCTTCCTGCGCAGGAGAAAGGATGGTGGGATCCAGGGAAATCTCGTTTACGCGAGGGATCTGTTCGATGGGGAACGGATCGAACGTCTGAGCCGGCATCTGATCACGCTGCTCAGCTCGGCGCTGCAGACACCCGATGCGGCCGCAGAGACGCTGAATCTGCTGCCTGAGGCCGAGCGCGAGCTGATCGAGAGCTGGCAGGAGGGCCCGCGGATCGAGGTGCCGGAGGTGTGCGTGCACCAGCTGTTCGAGCAGCAGGTGGAGCGAACACCGGAGGCGACGGCGCTGGTGTTTGAGGACCAGGAGCTGAGCTATGCCGAGCTGAATGGGCGAGCGAACCAGCTGGCGCATCACCTGCGGGAACTGGGAGTGGGCCCTGAGGTGATCGTGGGGGTGTGCCTGGAGCGATCGGTGGAGCTGATCGTGTCGCTGCTGGCGGTCCTGAAGGCGGGTGGGGCATACCTGCCGCTGGATCCGGAGTGGCCGGATGCCCGGCGGCAGCTGTTGCTGAAAGAGGCAGGCGGCCAGGTTCTGATCAACCAAGAGGGACTAGCCGTCATCAACGCTCCCCTTCCACCCGCCGCTGCCGCATCCATGCGTCCACTGGCCTATGTCACCTACACCTCCGGTTCCACCGGGACTCCCAAGGGTGTGGCAATCGAGCACCGCTCCATTCTGCGGCTGGTGGATCCGGTGAATGGATTCCAGTTTGGGGCCGGCAGTGCGGTGCTGCAGCTGGCGCCGGTGGCGTTCGATGCCGCCACCTTCGAGATCTGGGGTCCGTTGCTGAATGGCGGCACGCTTGTGGTTGCGCCAGCGGGGAAGGTGGCCCTGCCTGAGCTGGCTGAGCTGCTGACAGCCAAGGGGATCACCACCCTCTGGCTCACCGCAGGCCTGTTTAACGCGATGGTGGACAGCCAACTGGCGGCCCTGGCCGGTGTGCGGCAGGTGCTGGCGGGTGGAGACGTGCTTTCCGTTGAGCATGTGCGACGTCTGCTCGGAGCTTTCCCGCCTGGCCATGAGCTGATCAACGGTTACGGCCCTACCGAGAACACGACCTTCACCTCGTGCAAGAGCCTGGGTGCAGGCGAACTGCTGGAGGAGCCTTGGGGGGTGCCGCTGGGCCGGCCCATCGCCATGACGGCGGTGCAAGTCCTCGACGACTTTGGTCACCCCTGCCCGATCGGAGTGCCTGGCGAACTGCACATCGGCGGAGCGGGACTGGCGCGTGGGTATCTGAATCAGCCCGAGCTGACGGCAGAGAAGTTCATCCCGGATCCGTTCTCATCTGATCCCACTGCTCGGTTGTACAAGTCGGGAGATCTGGCGAGCTGGAACCCCGACGGGACGCTGGCCTTCCACGGGCGGATGGATGAGCAGATCAAGCTGCGCGGCTTCCGGATCGAGCCGGGCGAGATCGAGGCGAACCTGCTGGCGCACCCTGGCGTGTCGCAGGCGGTGGTGGTGATGCGGCAGGACGATCCTTCCAATCCGAGGCTGATTGGCTACTGGGTTGGCAAGGCAGCAGCCCAGGTATCGGGGGAGGAGCTGCGGAGCTTTCTGGCCGAGCGGCTGCCGGAGTACATGGTGCCTGCGGCACTGTTTGAACTGAAGTCACTGCCGCTGACGAGCAACGGCAAGCTGGACCGAAAGGCTCTGCCGGAGCCGTCGTTCGCGGGTGATCTGGAGCGTCGGGTGGAGCCGACGACGGAGCTTGAGCGGATGTTGCACGAGATCTGGACGGAGGTGCTGGGGCACGGGGAGTTCGGAATCACCGACAACTTCTTTGCGGTTGGGGGGCATTCGCTCCTTACCATGCAGCTGAAGGAAATCGTAGATGCGGCATTGGGTGTGCAGGTACCCGTTGCGCGGTATTTTTCTTTCCCAACAATTAATGCGTTCTCGGAGTTTCTTCAAAAAGCTAATGGCTCCAAGGGCTTGGAGTATTCATGGCACGAGTCGGAGCGGCCCGGTCTGGAGCGACTTGTAGGTCCAGCTCAGGTGCATCAGTTTGTAGAACAGCAGTTGACAATGCTTGCGCATTGGCCTGGACTGCTTGCACCAGGTCACCAGTTTATCCGGACGATTGGCAGTGAATCGTCCCTTCCAAGTTTGTTCTGGTGTTTTCAGGGAGCTGATGAGTTTGAGGGTCTTGCTGGGGCATTGATGGGGGCAGTGCGTGTGCATGGCATGAGGTCTGCCCATGAACTTGACAACGCTCGCCAAATTTATTTTGACCCTGCTCTTCTGTATGAGGTGGCTGGCTTGTACGCACGAGAGATTCTCGAGATTCAGCCATCAATTGAGCCATTTGTGATCGGTGGTAATTGCCAGGCGGGCATTATTGCCAATGCTATTGCTTGGCACTTGGTCGCCCATGGCAGGAGTGTAAGAACGCTTATCCTGATGGAGCCCTCGATGTGGCTGATTCAACAGCGGGTTTTGTGTTGGAGTAAAGGTACGGTGATTCTTTACGGCACTGACAGTTTTCAGAATCCCTTCCGCGCTCCTTCTGGAGAGATCGATGAGCAGGGCACTGCATCAATTGCTTCTCGCCAGTTGCCTGAAGAGATTATTCGGCGATCGCTCAGGCGGTCGTTTGGGCGCGGATCGCATTCGGTGTCATTTATCCCTGGGGTGCATGGCGCTTTCTTTCAGTCGTCCAATCTTCGAGGCTTGGCAGACACGATCAAAGCCATTGTTCTGTCCTAGCGTGATATCAATTATGCCTTGCTCGGGATGCCTATTCTAGATTGTTTCTGGAGCCTGTCCGGCGTTGATTAATCTTTGAAGATATGCCGCGGAGATATGGGCCAGGGAGGCTATCTATGGATTTGAGTCCTCTGATGTTGACCTCGGGTCATCCCGCTTCCATTGCCGAATCCCTGCGGTTCTTGATCGGTTTTCCGAGTGAACCTCTTCTCTTCTGTCTGGATCGACGCAGTGGTGTCTCGCAGGATCTTATGGCCGACTTTGCCTCCACTCTCTCGCCTGAGGAGCGACAGCGGCATTCAGCGTATCGCCTTACTGGTGACCGGGATCGCTTTCTTCTGGGGCGAGGATTATTGCGCCACCTCCTCGCGCATGTCCTGAATACTCCCGCGTCGTCTGTTCCTGTTGAAGTGGGTTTCAACGGCAAACCCTATTGTCCGGGTGGACCACAGTTCAACATCAGCCATTCCGGAGCACTCATTCTTCTGGCACTGCATCCGAATCGGCCCGTCGGGGTTGATGTGGAGAAGCAGCGGGCTGATCTGGACTGGGAGCCGATTGCACGCCGGCTGTTTTCGAGTCAACAGGTTGAGGCCCTCCTCGAACAGCCCCAGGCCGAACAACGAGCAGCCTTCCTGCAGGCCTGGTGCCAGCTCGAGGCCGAACTCAAGGCCGGAGGCTGGGGTCTGGCCGCCGCACCGCCCCCTGGCCTCTGCCAGCTGACGCGCCATTGGCGCCTCCACCTTCCTGAGGGGTACGTGGGCGCTGTCGCGATGCTTCCGGCTCCAGCACCGCCATGACCGTGCTGCAGCGAGGATCGTGGCCGGGTTGCCGAGGCTGGCCATGGAACCGGCGAATGTGCCTCCGCTTCCCGGCGGCCGCCGGGCGGCTGAGCAGCGCCTGGCGGCGATCGATCCGCGGGCCTACGGCGCCACCCGCAACCACCTCGACGGGGCCGTCACCCGCCTCTCGCCGTACATCCGCCATGGCGTGCTCACCCTGGCGGAGGTGCGCGAGGCCGTGTTCGCCTGGCTGCGGGCCCGTGGCTACGGCCAGCCCGAGCGCCAGGCCGAGGGGCGCCGGATTGCCGGAAAACTGATCAACGAGCTGGGCTGGCGTGACTACTGGCAGCGGCTCTGGTTGCTGCTGGGGGATGGCATCTGGAGCGACCTCGAGCCCCTCAAGACCGGCCATCACCCGGCCAGCTACGCGCCGGACCTGCCCACCGATGTGGCCGCTGCCAGCACCGGCCTGGCCTGCATCGACGCCTTTGCCACGGAGCTGATGGCCACGGGCTGGCTGCACAACCACGCCCGGATGTGGCTCGCCAGCTATCTGGTGCACTGGCGCCGGGTGCGCTGGCAGGCCGGTGCCGCCTGGTTCCTGCAGCACCTGCTCGATGGCGACCCGGCCAGCAACAACCTCAGCTGGCAGTGGCTGGCCAGCAGCTTCAGCAGCAAGCCCTACATCTTCAACCGCGACAACCTCGAGCGCTACAGCGGCGGTCGCTACTGCCGCCACTGCCCCCGGGCCGGCCGCGACTGCCCGTTCGAGGCCCCCTATGAAGAGCTGCAGGCGCGGCTGTTCCGGCCTGTCATGGTCCAGGATTCCAGCCGCTTCGGCGCCCCCACCGACGCGGAGCCGCAGCGGATCACCCCCTGTGCCGCCCCGTGTGCCGCCCCGCCGCATCGGCCGCTGGTGTGGGTACACGGCGAGGCCCTCGGTCCCGCCAACCCGGCGCTCAAGGCCCACCCCACTGCGCCGGCGCTGTTCGTGTTCGATGCCGAGCTGATCGCCGGACGCACCAGCACCACGGGCGGTGAGCCCCTGGCACCGGGGCGGCTGCGCTTTCTGCGCGCATGCCTGGCGGAGCTCCCGGTGGCCGTGGGCGAAGGCGATGTGGCCGCCGAGCTGCTGGCGGCCGCGGCCGCGGCGGGCTCGGACGGCATCGTCACCAGCCGGGCCGTGGACCCTCGCTTCGCGGCGATCGCCCGGCAGGTGGCTGGGGCTCTGCCGCTGCAGGTGCTGGAGCCCGACCCCTTCGTGGACCTGCCGCTGGATGGTGCCGGTGCCCCGGATCTGCGCCGCTTCTCGCGCTACTGGCGCCGGGTCGAGCCTCTCGTCTGGGCGGGGTTCAGTCGCTCCGGTCAGGGTTGAGCAGCTGCTCCTCCTGCCGCTGCACGGTCTCCGGGTCGCTGAGCAGGTCCTCCTCCTGCAGCAGCGGCAACGCCTCGGCCTTCACCTCATCGGCCGAGCGGGGTGGCTCCAGCCAGCGGAAGCTGCGGCGGGGATCGCGGGCCTGGCAGAGGGCTTCGCTCTGCTCCCGCAGGGCGCGCCGCACGTCGCTGCGGGCCACGGCGGCGAAGAACTCCTCCCGGCTGGCCAGTCCTGAGCTGAACGGGGCCGTGCCATTGCCGTTGAACAGCCGTGCCGGGTCGGGATTCCAGCGCGGCTGGCAGATGCCGCTCTCGCTGGTGTCGGTGCCGATCCAGATGTGCAGCCCGTAGCCATTGGGCTGGCTCACCACCGCCAGGCCGTCGTGGGCGGTGCGCCGCTGCAGCGGGTAGATGGCCCAGCTGGGGGCGCGATGGGCTGGGATGCAGCCACTGGCCAGCAGGGCCGCCACCAGGGTTCCGGCCAGCGATCCCCCGTGTCGCACCCTCCCTAACTTGACTGCTGGCATTGCTCGCTGAACGGCCCCATGGCGCTGACGCCCTCCACCATGCTTCCCCTGGGCACGGCGCTGCCGTTCACGGCGATCAGCGCCGTGCTGGCGGCCGGCCGCGCCCGCCAGGTGAGCGGCGAGCCGCTGCAGCTCGAAACCCTGGGCCAGCGGCCCCTGCTGGTGTTGTTTCTCTGCGCCCACTGTCCGTTCGTGAAGCACGTTGAGCCGGAGATCACCCGGCTGCAGGCCCACGTCGCCACCCCCACTGCAGCGGCCCCCCAGCCGCCCCTGGCCCTGCTGGCGATCTCCAGCAACAGCACCGCCACCCATCCCCAGGACGGCCCGGAGGGCCTGCGCGCCCAGGCCGAACGCCATGGCTGGCGCTTCCCCTACCTGTTCGATGAAGGCCAGCAGCTGGCCCGGGCCTTCCGGGCCGCCTGCACCCCCGACCCCTTCCTGTTCGCCCCGGCGGCTGATGGCGTGTCGCGCCTGGTGTACCGGGGCCAGCTCGACGCCAGCCGCCCCGGCAACGCCGAGCCCCGCGATGGCCGCGACATCCGCGCCGCCATCGCGGCGGTGCTGGCCGGTGAGCCGGTGGCGGCGGAGCAGCGCCCGGCGATCGGCTGCAACATCAAGTGGCATCCAGGCGAGGAACCGGAATGGGCCCGCTGATCCCCACCGGCCGGGCCGCGTAAAGTCCTGCGATGACTGTGCCTCCCTTCAGCCTGGGCGACCAGATCCAGGAGCTCGGCGACGCCCTTGATCAGGCCGTGCTGGGGGTGTTGCGCAGCGGGCAGTACATCGGCGGGGCCGTCACCGCCGACTTCGAGCGCGATTTCGCCGCCGCCTGCGGCGTTCCCCACGCCGTGGGCTGCAACAGCGGCACCGATGCCCTGGTGCTGGCCCTGCGGGGGCTGGGCATCGGACCCGGCGATGAGGTGATCACCCCCTCCTTCAGCTTCTTTGCCACCGCCGAGGCGATCAGTGCCGTGGGCGCCACGCCGGTGTTCGTGGACGTGCTGGAGAGCAGCTACCTGATCAACCTCGATCAGCTGGAATCGGCGATCACCCCGGCCACCCGTGCCCTGCTGCCGGTGCACCTGTTCGGCCGGCCCGTGGACATGGAGCGGGTGTGCGCCATCGCCGAGCGCCATGGCCTGCATGTGATCGAAGACTGTGCCCAGGCCACCGGCGCCACCTGGGCGGGCCGGCCCGTGGGCAGCTGGGGCGATGCCGGCTGTTTCAGCTTCTTCCCCACCAAGAACCTCGGGGCTGCCGGTGATGGCGGCGCCGTTAGCTGCCGTGATCCGGAGCTGGCCCAGCGGGTGCGGGAGCTGGCGGTGCACGGCATGCCGCGCCGCTACCTGCACACCGCCCTCGGCTACAACAGCCGCCTCGATGCCATCCAGGCCGCCGTGCTGGCGGTGAAACTGCCCCATCTGCAGCGCTGGCTCGAAGCCCGCCGTGAGCTGGCCAGCCATTACGGGCGCCAGCTGGTCGATCTGCCCGGTCTCAGCCTGCCTGCCCCCGGCCCGGTGGGCCACAGCTGGAACCAATACGTGCTGCGGGTCACCCCCACCGAAGAGCTGCACTGCCGCGACTGGCTCAAGCAGCAGCTGCAGGAGGCCGGGGTGAGCACGATCATCTACTACCCGATCCCGATCCACCGCCAGCCCGCCTACGAGAGCCTCGGCTATGGCCCGGGGTCCTTGCCGGTCACCGAGCGTCTCTGCGAGGAGGTGCTCAGCCTGCCGATCTTCCCCGAGCTGGGCGAGGCCCGACAGCGGCGGGTGATCGAGGCCCTGCACAGGCTGATGCCCGCTGTGCAGCCCCTGGTGGCCTGATCCCTAGCCCCGGATGCCGGCGTAGAGCGCCTTGAAGCGCGCCTGCTGGGTTTTGTGGTTCACAAGCGGCGCCGGGTAGCCGCGGCGCTCCAGCGGGGCGATCTCGCCGCTGAGAAGATCGCGGGTGGCCACGTGCTTCAGCTCCGGCAGCCAGTGGCGGATGTAGCGGGCTTCGGGGTCGAACTTGCTGGCCTGGGTGGCCGGGTTGAAGATGCGCAGGGGCTTGGGGTCCATGCCGCTGCTGGCGCTCCACTGCCAGCCGCCGTTGTTGGCAGCCAGATCGCCGTCCACCAGCCGGGCCATGAAGGCGGCCTCGCCCCAGCGCCAGTCGCAGATCAGGTCTTTCACCAGGAAGGAGGCCACGATCATGCGGCAGCGGTTGTGCATCCAGCCGCTCTCATTCAGCTGACGCATGGCCGCATCGATGATCGGCATGCCGGTGAGCCCGTGGCGCCAGGCGGCGAAGCGCTCGGGGCTGTTCTCCCAGGGGAAGGCTCGCCACTGGGGCCGGTAGGGCCCCTCGGCCAGGGCGGGGAAGTGGAACAGGGCCTGCTGGTAGAACTCGCGCCAGGCCAGCTCCTGCTCCCACACCCCGATCGAGGCCATGGCCTCCTCGGCTCCGCCCAGCACGGCCACGGTGCCGCGGGCCTGCTGGGCCGCCCCCCAGGCCTGGCGCGGGCTGAGCGTGCCGAACTTCAGCGCCGCACTCAGGGCCGAGGTGCCCGCCTCGCCCGGGATGTTGCGGCCTTCGTCGTAGGCCAGCAGGGGCGCCGCGCGGCCGCTGCCGCCCAGGCCGGCGCAGAAGGCCGCCAGTTGCTGCTGGGCTGCGGCTTCCCCGGGCCGGCAGGGGCAGAGGTCGGCGCCGCTGAAGCCGTGCTCCAGCTCCGGGCTCACCAGTGGCAGCCCGCTGAGCTGGGCGGGGTCGCAGTCGATCAGGGCGTTCGGGGCCGCCAGGGGATCCATGCCCCCCGAGGCGGCCGAACCCAGGGCCTCCAGCTGCTCCACCCGCCGCCGCCAGCTGCGCCAGTAGGGGCCGTACACCCGGTAGGGATCCCCTGCGCCGGTGGCCAGCGCCTCGGGCTCCACCAGCAGCTGGTCCCAGCCGGCCAGCACCCTGCGCCCATCGGCCTGCAGCGCCCGCGCCACCCGCCGGTCGCGCTCGCGAGCGAAGGGCTCCACGTCGCGGTTCCAGGCCACCACCGCGGCGCCCAGGGCGGCGGCGGTGCGGGGCAGCAGCTGCTCGGGATCGCCTTGCAGCACCAGCAGCCGGCTGCCGGCCGCCCGCCAGGCCTCGGCCAGCTCCTGCAGGCTCTCCTGCAGAAACCACAGCCGGGCCGGCGCCACCGCCGCCAGATCGCCGGGAATCCCCGCCTGGGCCGGGCCCTGCAGGATCGCCGGATCGAGCAGGAACACCCCCGTCACTGCAGGGGTGGCGGCGGCCGCCGCCGCCAGGCCCAGGTTGTCGGCCAGGCGCAGATCGCGGCGGTGCCAGAACAGCCAGCGCGCTGGGCTCATCAGAGCCCCAGAACCTGCTTGGCGCGCAGCCAGGCGGCCACGCTCTTGCCGTCGAGGTATTCATCGCCGCTGGCCAGGGCGGCGTCCAGCGCGGCCGGCTCCAACAGCAGCACCTCCAGGTCTTCGTCGTCATCGCCGGCGGGGGGCTGCTCCAGGGGGCTGAGCTGGCGGGCCAGGAACAGGTGGATCACCTCGTCGGAATAGCCCGGGCAGGGCAGCAGGGCCCCGAGTGGATCCCAGCGCGTCGCGCTGTAGCCCGCCTCCTCCTGCAGCTCCCGTTTCATGGTGCTGAGCGGCGTCTCGCCCGGATCGAGGGTGCCGGCCGGAAACTCCAGCAGCCGGGCGGCCACCGCGAAGCGGTACTGGCGCAGGATCACCACCCGGCCGTCGTTGAGCACCGGCACCGCCAGTGAGGCGCCGGGATGCTTGATCACCCCGAAGCGGCCCTCCACCCCCATGGGCAACTCCACCCGGTTGATCTCAAAGCGCAACTTGCGGGCATCGAGGGCCGCGGTGGTTTCCAGGTGGCGCGCGGGCTCGGGGGGCGGCAGGGGCGCCATGGCGGCTGGGCGGTTGCCACCAGCATGGCCGCCGGAGCGTCAGTAGCGGGCGCCGTCCTCCAGTTGCCGGAACTCCGCCCACACCGTCAGGGCCTCCTCCCGCAGCAGCGGCTCGGGAGCCAGCTGTCGCTGCTCGGCCGGGCTGGCCATGTCGGCGTGGATGCGGGCGTCGTCGAACAGATCGGCGTAGTCGCTCCAGCGCGAGGCGAAATACACCTTGGCGATGCGGGCCCAGTAGGCCGCCGCGTAACACATCGGGCAGCACTCACCGCTGGCATACAGCACTGCGCCGCTGAGATCGTGGCTGCCCACGGCGCGGCAGGCCTGGCGGATGGCGTTCACCTCGGCGTGGGCGGTGGGGTCGTGGTCCCGCAGCACGCTGTTGCCGGCGGCGCCGAGCACCGTCCCATCGCGCACCACCACGGCTCCGAAGGGGCCACCGCTGCGATCCACCACCCCGGCCTGGCGCATCAGGGCGATGGCTTGACGCATGTGGGCCCGGTCGGCGGCACTGACCACGGCAAGCACCTGGCTCCAGGCACCCTAGTCAGGCCAGCCTGGCCGGCCCGCCAGCCGCAGCGGTGCCGGTTCGTCGGCCGCAGCCAGGGCCGCGGCCAGAGCCTCGGCCAGGTGTTCGCCTGTCAGCGGAGCGCAGATCTGCCGGGCGGCGCAGGTTGTGGGGGCCTCCGGCCGGGGGGGCGCTGCCGCGATCGCCGCCAGGGGCGCCAGCACAAAGGCCCGCTGCCGCCAGCGGGGGTGGGGAAGCTCCAGGTCGCCACCGCGGCAGCGCAGCCGGCCCCACCAGAGCAGATCGAGGTCGAGGCTGCGCGGCCCCCACGGCTCGCGCCGCTGCCGGCCGAAACGCCGCT
The DNA here is from genome assembly GCF_024346355.1 of Cyanobium sp. ATX 6A2. Taxonomy (GTDB): domain Bacteria; phylum Cyanobacteriota; class Cyanobacteriia; order PCC-6307; family Cyanobiaceae; genus NIES-981. Next base: position 20,920 of record NZ_JAGQCU010000015.1, on the reverse strand, counting down.
CCAGCTGGTGCAGGCGCTCGAGAAGGGCGCAGGCGGCGGCGCAGCCGGGGCTGCCGGCACCCCGCACCAGCAGCACGGCATTGAGATAGGCCGGCTGATCCGCCGGCCCACCCACCGGTGCGGTGCGGAACAGCGGCGACCAGATCAGACGGCCCCCGGCGCCGGGAGCTGGACGGCAGAACGCCGCCTGCCAGTCGGCCAGCACCCGCGCCAGCAGGGGCCGCACCGCCAGCAGCGTGGCCAGGGGTGGACCCGCCGGGCTGGGCAGGTTGGCTCCCAGGGCGATGGCCAGGTCTGGGGCGCCGCCCGCAGCGGCTTCGGCCTGATCAGCGAGACTGGCGCGCACGACGCAGGGGCTGGACCGTTCCATGGTTGCAAGCGGCACGGCCACCCCCGGCGCGGCCAGCGCAGCGGCTCGCGCCTTCCCCCTGGCGGCGATCACCGGTCACGGCACCCTCAAGCTGGCCCTGCTGCTGGCCGCCGTGGATCCTGGCCTGGGCGGGGTGGTGATCGCCGGCGGCCGCGGCACCGGCAAGTCGGTGCTGGCCCGCGGCCTGCATGCCCTGCTGCCGCCCATCGACGTGCTCGATCTGGGCACCCCGGCCCCCGGCCAGCCGGTGCCGGCGGCCCTCAACATCGACCCCCAGCGACCCGACGAGTGGGATGACGCCACGCGCACCCGCCTGGTTGCCCTCGGGGCCGATCCCGACAGGGCCGACCCCAGTGCCCTGCAGCCCACCAAGGTGATCCCCGCGCCGTTCGTTCAGGTGCCGCTGGGCATCACCGAAGACCGGCTGCTGGGCTCGGTGGATGTCACCGCCTCGTTGGCCAGCGGCCAGGCCGTGTTTCAGCCGGGGCTGCTGGCCGAGGCGCACCGCGGTGTGCTCTACGTGGATGAGCTCAACCTGCTCGACGACGGCATCACCAATCTGATGCTGGCGGCGGTGGGCAGCGGTGAGAACCGCATCGAGCGCGAGGGGCTGAGCCTGAGCCACCCCTGCCGCTGCCTGCTGATCGCCACCTTCAACCCCGAGGAGGGGGCGGTGCGCGACCACCTGCTCGATCGCTTCGCGATCTGTCTCAGTGCCAACCAGGTGCTGGAGCTGGAGCAGCGGGTGGAAATCAGCCGCGGTGCCATGGAGCACGCCGAGGCCTCAGGCCGCTTCCGCGCCCGCTGGCAGGAGGACAGCGATGCCCTGGCCACCCAGTTGCTCCTGGCCCGCCAGTGGCTGCCGGATGTGCAGATCGCCAGCGAGCAGATCGCCTATCTGGTGAATGAGGCGATCCGTGGCGGTGTGGAGGGTCACCGCAGTGAGCTCTACGCCGTGCGGGTGGCCCGGGCCCACGCGGCCCTGAGTGGCCGTGACCGGGTGGAGGCCGACGATCTGCAGGTGGCCGTGCGCCTGGTGATCGCCCCGCGGGCCCTGCAGCTGCCGCCCCCCGATCCCGAGCAGCCGCTGGAGCCGCCACCACCTCCGCCACCGCCCCAGGGCGAGCAGCCGCCGGAGGATCCCCAGCCGCCGGAGAACGAGCAGGAGCCCGAAGAGCCCGAGAGCGAGCCCGACGAGCCCGATGAGCAGGATCCCGACGACACCCCGGAGGATCAGCCGCCGCCCCAGGTGCCGGAGGAATTCCTGCTCGATCCCGAAGCGGTGGCCGTGGACCCCGACCTGCTCGTGTTCAACGCCGCCAAGGCCCGAACCGGCGGCAGCGGCAGCCGGGCCGCGGTGTTCAGCGACTCCCGCGGCCGCTACGTGAAGCCGATGCTGCCCCGCGGCCCGGTGAAGCGCATTGCCGTGGACGCCACCCTGCGCGCGGCGGCGCCCTACCAGAAATCCCGCCGCGAGCGGCAGCCCCACCGCAAGGTGGTGGTGGAGGACGGCGACCTGCGCGCCAAGCTGCTGCAGCGCAAGGCCGGCGCCCTGGTGATCTTCCTGGTGGACGCCAGCGGTTCGATGGCGCTGAACCGCATGCAGAGCGCCAAGGGGGCCGTGATCCGGCTGCTCACCGAGGCCTATGAAAACCGCGACGAAGTCGCCCTGATCCCCTTCCGCGGTGAGCAGGCCGAGGTGCTGTTGCCGCCCACCCGCTCGATCACCGCCGCCCGGCGGCGGCTCGAATCGATGCCCTGCGGTGGCGGCTCCCCCCTGGCCCACGGCCTCTCCCAGGCCGCGCGCGTGGGTGCCAACGCCCTGGCCACCGGCGATCTGGGCCAGGTGGTGGTGGTGGCCATCACCGATGGCCGCGGCAACGTCCCCCTGGGCCGTTCGCTCGGCCAGCCCCAGCTGGAGGGGGAGAAGCCGGTGGACCTCAAGGAGGAGGCGAAGCAGGTGGCCAGTCGCTACCGAGCCCTCGGCCTCAAGCTGCTGGTGATCGACACCGAGCGCAAGTTCATCGGCAGCGGCATGGGCAGAGACCTGGCCGAGGCTGCCGGTGGCAAATACGTGCAGCTGCCCAAGGCCAGCGACCAGGCGATCGCCGCCATCGCCATGGAGGCGATCAGCGCTGTTTAGCCGGCTCTTTCGGGCCTGGCGCTTTGGTTGGCGCCTGGATCGGCGTGCCCGCCGATGGGAGCGCGTCGCCGGCGCCATCCCGTTCCGCCCGCTCCCGCGCCGCTCCCGTCTGGGCGGGGTAGAGCTCCTCGAAGAACTGCCCCAGGCCCACGGACACGCTGCGCAGTCCGTTCATGAAGGTGGGGTCGGCGGTCAGCTGCTGCAAGTCGCCGCCCACCGCCCGCCACTGGGCCGTGAGCCGTTCGGCGTTGGCCACCGTCTGCTGCAGGTCGGCCACCATCTGCGGGTCGTCGAGCCGGGCCATCAGCTGCCGCAGCCGTTCGGAACTGGCTTTGATGTTGGCGACCGTGGGTTGCACCTCCTGCACCGAGCCCTCCAGGCTGCCCAGCAACGACTGCCCCTCACGCACCAGGCCGCTGCCCTCCTGCATCAGGCCGCGGCCCTCCTGGAGAAAGGCATCGGCCTGCCGGGCCGTCTGCTCCACGCTGGCGGCCACATCGGACACCTTGCTGAACAGCTTCTCCTCTTCGGCCTGGTTGAGCAGCTGGAACAGCTTCGTGGTGACGGCGGCCAGGCTGGCGCCCTGGGTGCCGCGGATCGTGGCGCCGTCGCAGAGCATGCGCCCGCTGTCACAGTCGCGCGAGCGGGGGCTGGGCGCGTCGGCGGGCAGCGGCTCCCCCTGGTTCACCAGCACCACCTGGGCCTCCCCACCCAGCAGCGACACCTGGCCGATCTCGGCCACCGTGGGCCGGGACAGGCGGATCGACGGGTTGGTGATCTCCAGCTGGGCGATCACCGCTTCCGACGTGATCTGCACCGAGCGCACGCTGCCCACCATCACGCCGCGGAACACCACCGGTGAGCGCACCGCCAGGCCGTCGGCTTCCTCGAACCGTGCCTCCAGCGTCCAGTGCTGGCGCGTCAGCGACAGTCCCCGCAGCCACAGCGTCAGGCTGACGGCACCGGTGATGGCGGCCAGCAGGGAGAAGCCCACGATCGCCTCACGCACGGAGCGGCGCATCGATCAGGCCTCCGCCGGCTGGATGGGTCCAAGCAGGCTACCGCTGCGGAACTGCACCACATAGGGATTGTCGGTGCTGCGGTAGCTCTCCAGGTCTCCCTGCCAGCGGAAGCGGCCCTCGTAGAGCAGCACCACCCGCTCCGCGGTGCGCTCAATCGTGCTGTGCACATGGCTCACCACCACCGAGCTGGCACCGGCGAGGTCGGTGGTGCGCACGATCAGATCCTCGATGCGCGTGCAGGCCACCGGGTCGAGCCCCGCGGTGGGTTCGTCGAACAGCAGCAGGGGCATGCGATCGCCGGGCTGGTTGGGGTCCTGGATCAGGGCGCGGGCAAAGCTCACCCGCTTCTGCATGCCGCCGCTGAGCTCGCCTGGCATCTGCTCCTCGATCCCCCCCAGACCCACGGCCTCCAGGGCCTGGCGCACCCGTTCGCGGATCTCCCCCTGGCTGAGGTGGCCGAAGCGATAGAGCAGAAAGCCCACGTTCTGCTCCACGCTGAGCGAGGCCAGCAGGGCGGGGTTCTGGAACACCAGCCGCACATCCGGGGGGTCGTGCTGATCGAGACGCAGGTAGCGCTGCTGTTCGCCGTGAATCAGCACGCTGCCCCGGGTGGGCAGCAGCAGCCCGGCCAGCAGCCGCAGGATCGTGGATTTGCCCGATCCCGACGGTCCCACCACCACCAGCTGCTCGCCCCGCCGCAGGCTGAGATCCACCGCGTCGAGCACGCGGTTGTCCCCCCACTGCATGGTCACGTTGCGGAGCTCCGCCAGGGTGTCGGAGGGTTGGTTCAGGGCTGCGACCCGATGCCTGTCGATCCTGCCAGCTTCGATGGGGGGCACCGGCTGCCCTGCCTACAGTTTCCACAGTCCTCGATCCGTCCCCCCCTCCCGGCTCCCTTCCTTCCCGATCCGCTCAGCCTTGTACCCTCCCGCCTCGCCCTCCCCACCGCGCCGGCTGCTCCGAAGGCGATCCCGGCCGGGCTGGGTGGGCCGCGGTGATCGCCGTCAGCGCGACCTGGTGAGCCGCTCCCGTCGGGCGGTGCGCTGGCTGCAGCCGGGCCTGGTGGTGAAGCGCTGGGTGCTCACCTCGGGCCTGGGCCTGCTGATCGCCTTGCTCGGGGCCGCGGTGTGGGCCGATCTGCAGCCCATCTACTGGACCCTGGCGGGTATCCAGTGGCTGCTGCAGGCCATCACCCAGGTGCTGCCGCGGAAGATCACCGGCCCGCTGGTGCTGGCGATCGGTGCGGGCCTGATCTGGCTCGGCCAGAGCCGTAGCTTCGGCACAATCCAGAAGGCCCTGGCTCCCGACCGCGACACCCTGCTGGTGGACGCCCTCGCCGCCCAGGGCCGACTCAACCGCGGACCCAGCATCGTCGCCATCGGCGGCGGTACGGGCCTCTCCACCCTCCTCAGCGGCATCAAGCGCTACAGCTCCAACCTCACCGCCATCGTCACCGTGGCCGACGACGGCGGCAGCAGTGGCGTGCTGCGCCGCGAGCTGGGGGTGCAGCCCCCCGGTGACATCCGCAACTGCCTGGCCGCCCTGGCCCGGGAGGAACCGCTGCTCACCCGCCTGTTCCAGTACCGCTTCACGGCCGGCACCGGCCTGGAGGGCCACAGCTTCGGCAACCTCTTCCTCACGGCCCTCACCGCCATCACCGGCAGCCTGGAGGCCGCGATCACCGCCAGCAGCCGGGTGCTGGCGGTGCAGGGTCACGTGGTACCCGCCACCACCGCCGATGTGCGCCTCTGGGCCGAGCTCGAGAACGGCGAACGCATCGAGGGCGAATCCGCCATCAGCCGGGCACCCAGCCCGATCGTGCGCCTGGGCTGCCTGCCGGATCGGCCACCGGCGCTGCCGCGGGCGATCGAGGCCATCGCCAACGCCGATCTGATCGTGCTCGGGCCGGGCAGCCTCTACACCTCGTTGCTGCCCAACCTGCTGGTACCCGAGCTGGTGAAGGCCATCGCCGCCAGCAAGGCGCCGCGGCTCTACATCTGCAACCTGATGACCCAACCGGGGGAAACCGACGGTCTTGATGTGGAGGGCCATCTGAGGGCCATCGAGGCCCAGCTCGCCAGCCTTGGCGTTGAGGAGCGCCTGTTCACGGCCGTGCTGGCCCAGGAGACCCTGCCGCACACCGAACTGCTGGATCAATACCGGCGCAAGGGGGCCAAACCGGTGGGGTGCGACGCCGGCCGCCTGCGCCGGCACGGTTACACGGTGATGCAGGCGCCACTGCACGGCGGGCGATCCAGTGACGCCCTGCGCCACGATCCCCGCAGCCTGGCAATGGCGGTGATGCGCTTCTACCGCAACAGCCGCAGTCGCCTCGCTCCGGTTCAGTAGGCGTCCTGCATTTCGTAGAAGTCGGGCTGCACGTAGTCCTTGCGCAGCGGCCAGCCCTTCCAGTCCTCGGGCATCAGCAGCCGCTTGGGATGGGGGTGGCCCTCGAAGCGGATGCCGAACATGTCGAAGGTTTCGCGCTCCTGCCAGTCGGCCCCCCGGAACAGGCCATAGAGGGTGGGGATGGTGAGATCGCCGTCGCGGTTGAGAAACACCTTCAGGCGTACCTCCTGGGGTGTGACGTCGGCCGGAAGATGCTGCACAGCCTCGCTCTGATCGGCCAGGCAGCCCAGCTTCACCAGGTGGTAAAAGCTCACCAGCCGCCCTCCGGGTCCCTCGTCGTAGCCGCCCTGGCACTGCAGATAGTCGAAACCGTCGGCCTTCAGGGCGGTGGCCAGCAGGGGGAGGAAAGCCGGCTCAACGCCGATGACCTCCACCCCGAGGTGGTCGGCGGGGAGCGCCTGGTGCTCGAAGCCCTGGCTGCTCAGCCAGCGGCTCACCGCACCGGCAACCGGGACTGGGGTGGTGTCCTCAGGCATGGCTTCAGGTAGGGGGGGTGGATGGGGTCACTTTTTCGGCGGCGAGGGCGCCGAGGGGCAGGCCGGCGGCGGCGGCCAGGGCCGCCTGCTGGGTTTCGGCGCGCAGGTAGCGGCCGTTCACGATCGGCTCGGTGGGCACCAGCTGGTGCGGCACCGTGCAGTAGCGGTGGGTGGGCAGCAGGTTGCCGCGCTCCGCCAGAGCCTCGTTGCCCACCTTCTTGCGCAGCTTGATCACCGCGTCGAAAATCGCTTCCGGCCGTGGCGGGCACCCGGGCAGGTAGAGATCCACCGGGATCAGCTTGTCCACCCCCCGCACGGCCGTGGTGGAGTCGGCACTGAACATCCCGCCGGTGATCGTGCAGGCGCCCATGGCGATCACATACTTGGGCTCGGGCATCTGTTCGTACAGACGCACCAGGGCCGGCCCCATCTTCATGGTCACCGTGCCCGCCACGATCAGCAGGTCGGCCTGACGGGGACTGGACCGGGGCACCAGGCCGAAACGGTCGAAGTCGAACCGCGAGCCGAGCAGGGCGGCGAACTCGATGAAGCAGCAGGCGGTGCCGTAGAGGAGGGGCCAGAGGCTGCTCAGCCGCGCCCAGTTGTGGATGTCATCGAGGGTGGTGAGGATCACGTTCTCGGAGAGATCCGAGGTCACCGTGGGCGAGCCGACTGGCCCGCAGCTGGCCGCGCGCACGTCTTTGAGCGCCTGGATCGACGGGGCCTCGCCCAGGCCGGGGCTGCCCGGAGTGGTGGTGGCAGGTGGAGTTGGGGGTGTCATGGGTTCTGACGGGGCTGGGGTCGACGGTGCCGGGATCAGCGCTGGCGGATCCGCTCAGGCCGGAATCAGCTCCATTCCAGCGCGCCCTTGCGCCAGGCGTAGGCCAGAGCCACCACCAGGATGGCGATGAACACCAGGGCTTCGATGAAGGCCAGCACACCCAGACGGTGGAACGCCACCGCCCAGGGGTAGAGGAACACCGTCTCCACGTCGAAGATCACGAAGACCAGAGCAAACATGTAATAGCGGATGTTGAACTGGATCCAGGCACCGCCGATCGGTTCCATGCCCGACTCGTAGGTGAGCTGACGCTCCCCCGCCCGGCTGCCCGGCGCCAGCAGCTTGTTGGTCACGATCGCCAGCACCGGCACCGCTGCCGAGATCAGCAGAAAGCCCAGGAAGGCGTCGTAGCCGGAGAGCACGAACATCGGGTGAACCCAAGCTGGCGCGCAGTCTGGCATCCGTAGCGGTTACTAGAGTCCAGTAGCCGCGCCCGATCCCGGTGACCGACGAGACCGCCTCCGAGACCACCGCCGACAGCAGCAATCCCGGCCAGGTTCCCCTGCCGGATGGGTCTGTGGAGGGCGCCGTCGCCGCGCAATCCGCCGCGCAAGCCACTGAGCAGGCTGCAGCGGAGCCGGCGGATGACCCCGCCGTGCACCGCTTCGAATGCCGCAGCTGCGGCTACGTGTACGACCCCGCCGAGGGCGTGAAGAAAGTGGGGATCGATGCGGGAACGCCGTTTCTCGACCTCGACCCGGCCAGGTTCCGCTGCCCGGTGTGCCGCAGCCGCATGGGAGCCTTTCAGGACATCGGCCCCCGCAGCAAGCCCAGCGGCTTTGAGGAGAACCTCAACTTCGGGTTGGGCGTGAACCGGCTCACCCCGGGCCAGAAGAACGTCCTGATCTTCGGTGCCTTCGCCCTCGCCTTCGCTTTCTTCCTGTCCCTCTACTCCCTGCGCTGATGACGCCTGCCCTCCTCGGTTCCCTGCGCCGGCTGCTCTCGCCGCTGCTCAGCCTGGTGGTGGTGATCGGCCTGGGCTTCGGTCTCAGCGGTTGTGTCACCACCGGGCTGCCGGTGGCCGACACCAGCCCCTGGCAGCCCGTGCCCCTGGCCACCGGCTCCAATCCCCTGTCCGTGGCCTTCTCCGATGACAGCCACGGTTTCCTGGTGGGCAGCAACCGGCTGATCCTGGAAACCAACGACGGCGGCGCCAGCTGGGAGGAGCGCGCCCTCGATCTGCCCGAGGAGGAGAACTTCCGCCTGATCAGTATCGATTTCGACGGCCAGGAGGGCTGGATCGCCGGCCAGCCGGGACTGCTTCTGCACAGCACCGACGGCGGCAGCAACTGGAGCCGTCTGTTCCTCGACACCAAGCTTCCCGGGGAGCCCTACCTGATCACGTCACTGGGCCGGGGCAAGGCAGAACTGGCCACCAACGTGGGCGCCGTCTACGACACCGCCGACGGTGGCAACAGCTGGCAGGCCCGGGTGGAGGACGCCGCCGGCTCCGTGCGGGAACTGCGCCGCAGCCCCGAGGGCCGCTACGTGAGTGTGAGCAGCCTCGGCAACTTCTTCTCCACCTGGGATCCAGGCCAGCCCACCTGGCAGGTTCACCAGCGCGTCAGCAGCCAGCGCCTCCAGTCGATGGGCTTTCAGCCTGATGGCCCCCTGTGGATGCTGGCCCGCGGCGCCCAGCTGCGCTTCGGGCCGGAGGTGGGTGATCCCGAGCAGTGGGGCAAGGCGATCATCCCGATCACCAATGGCTATGGCTACCTCGACATGGCCTGGGATCCCCGCGGCACCATCTGGGCCGGAGGCGGCAGCGGCACCCTGCTGGCCAGCGATGACGGCGGCACCACCTGGCGCCGCGATCCGGTGGGTGCGCAGCAGCCCTCCAACTTCACCCGCATCGTGTTCACGGGAGATGGCAAGGGGTTCGTGCTCGGCGAGCGCGGCTCGCTGCTGCGCTGGGTGGGCTGAGCCGCGCGTCCCGCCAACTTCTGTAACCATGGCCCTGCCAGGCTCCCGGGCCCTCAGGGCCTGCCCTTAGGATTCCTGAGCTGAACGCTTGTTGCCATGGCTGCCGGCTCCACAGGAGAACGTCCGTTCTTCGAAATCATCACCAGCATCCGTTACTGGGTGATCCACGCGGTGACCCTGCCAGCGATCTTCCTGGCCGGATTCCTGTTCGTCTCCACCGGTCTGGCCTACGACGCCTTCGGTACTCCCCGTCCGGACGCCTACTTCCAGGCTCAGGAAAGCAAGGCTCCCGTGGTGAGCGAACGCTATGAGGGCCGCAGCCAGCTTGACCTGCGCCTGCAATAACCCATGACCCAATCACCCACCACCACCCCGCGCAACTACCCGATCTTCACGGTGCGCTGGGCCTCTATTCACGCTCTCGGCATCCCCACGGTGTTCTTCCTGGGGGCCCTGGCTGCGATGCAGTTCGTGCGTCGTTAACGCGCGCGCCGTTCATTCACCTCACCACCGCTGACCTCCAGCCGAACCTATGGGCCTGCAACGCAATCCCAACCCCAACAACCTCCCGGTTGAGCTGAACCGCACCAGTCTCTATCTGGGTCTGCTGGTGGTGTTCGTCACCGGTGTGCTGTTCACCAGTTACTTCTTCAACTGATACAGGAGTCCATCCGATGAGCGGCAAGAAATCTGCCATGCCCGACGGTCGCATCCCCGACCGTCTCCCCGATGGCCGTCCCGCTGTGGCCTGGCGCTCCCGCTGGACCGAGGGCGTGCTCCCCCTCTGGCTTGTGGCCACCGCCGGCGGCATGGCCGTGATCTTCGTGGTGGGTCTGTTCTTCTACGGCTCCTATGCCGGCGTGGGCTCCGCCTGAGGCCTGCGGCAGTCGGCCGCGGTGAAGAAACGCAACCTGCTCCACAACCCGTTCCTGGCCTGGCTGGCAGGTGCCCTGCTCTATGCCTACGGCCAGCTGGTGCTGCTCACCAGTCGCACCCGGGTGTGGGTGACTCCCCAGGCGGAAGACCTGCTGTTGAACCGGCAGATTCCGGTGATCTACGCCCTCTGGCACTGCAACGTGCTGTTCATGCCGCTGTTGCGTCTCCACGCCCGGCGGCCGGTGGCGGTGCTGCTCAGCAGCCACCGCGATGCCCGCATCGTGGGGGTGGCCGCGCGCATGCACGGGGTGGAGCTGGTGGAAGGCTCCTCCACCCGGGGCGGTGCGGTCGCCTACCGGCAGCTGCTGCGACGGTTGCGCAGCGGCCAGTCGGTGTGCATCACTCCTGATGGGCCTCGCGGACCGGCCGGGCAGGTGAAGGCCGGGGTGCTCCATCTGGCACGGCAGTCGGGCTGCGCGGTGGTGCCCGTGGGCCTGGCGCTCAGTCGCCGCCGGCGGCTGAGCTCCTGGGATCGCTCCGTGCTGCCCCTGCCCTTCGGCCGGGCTGTGCTGGCCCTGGGCACGCCCCTCTATCTGGTGCCGGGCCAGGCCACGGCTCTTGCCGAGGCTCTCGAGGCCACCGGCTGCAAAGCGGCCCGGGCGCTGGCCAGGGGCGGGGGCCGCCGCTGATGCGCCACTGGCGGCAGGCGCTGCTGCTCAGCTACCGGCTGCTGGCGGTGCTGCTCACGCCGGCGTTGCTGCTGCTGCTGCTGCTGCGCAGCTGGCGCGGCCTCGAGGAGCCGGGGCGACTGGCGGAGAGGCTGGGGCTGGCCAGCCGGCCCCGGCCCCCTGGCCCGCTGGTGTGGATCCATGCCGCCAGCGTGGGCGAGCTCACCAGCCTGATACCACTGCTTGAGGCCCTGGCCGCGGCCTGCGACGCCGCCCGGCGGCCGCCGCCGGCCGTGCTGGTCACCAGCGTCACCCGCACCGCCGCCCGCCTGGCCCCCAACCTGTTGCCGGCCGGCGTGCTGCACCAGTTCGTGCCGATCGACCACTGGCTGGCCATGGCCCTGTTCCGCCTGCACTGGCGCCCCGATCTGGGTCTGCTGGCGGAGGCGGAGCTGTGGCCGGAGCTGGTGCATGCGATGCCGGGCCTGCTGTTGATCAATGCCCGCGTCAGCGCCCGCTCCCACCGGCGCCACCACCGCCTGCCCTGCTACAGCCGCTGGCTCTATGGGCGCTGTCAGGCCTGTTTCGCCCAGTCGGCGGCCGATGCCCAGCGGTTGCGGTCGCTGGGGGCGCCCGCGGCCCTGGCCCTGGGTTCCACGAAGTGGGATGCGCCGCCGCTGCCGGTGCACCGCCCCAGCCAGGAGCGACTGCGGGGGCTGTGGCCGCAGCGGCCGGTGCTGCTGTTTGCCAGCAGCCACCCAGGTGAGGAGGCGTTGTTGCTCGCGGCCTGGCCGCAGATCTGCCGCCAGCTGGCTCCCCGGCGGCCGGCGCTGCTGCTGGCGCCACGCCATCCCCAGCGGGCGCCGCAGCTGCTCGAGCAGGTGCGCTCTGGTGGCCTGGATGCCCAGCTGTGGAGCCGGATGGCTCCGGCCTGCGGTGACGCGCAAGAGGCCGCAGATCCCCTGCCCTGCCTCGATCCGCCACCGCCGCCGCCGCCGCCGGTGGTGGTGGTGGATGGTCTCGGTCTGATGGGGTCGTGGATCGCCGCCGCCGACCTGGTGCTGATGGGCGGCAGCTTCCGGGTCGCCGGCCGCGAGCTCGGCGGCCACAACCCCCTCGAGCCGGTGCGCGGCGGTCGGCCGGTGGTCTGCGGGCCGGACATGGCCAACTTCGCCGAGATCAGTGCGCAGCTGGAGCGGTCCGGCTGGCTGCGGCGCTGCAGCAGTGCCGCAGCCGCCTGGGAGGCGGTGATCGCCTGGCTGGGGCAACCGCCCGAGCCCGCCGTGCTCCCGCCTCTGCAGGGTCCCTCGGCCCAGATTGCCGCCACAGTTCTGGAGCGCCTGCCACTGCCAGCCCCGCTGCCACCGCCAGCTCCGCTGCCCCAGCCAGCCCAGCTGTCGCCACCCCACTGATGCTGCTCGCCACCCCCCGCTTCTGGTACCGGCCCCGGCCCGGCCCCCTGGCCTGGCTGCTGCGGCCCCTTGGCTGGCTCTACGGGCTGGGGGTGGGGATTCACCGCGCCCAGTCCAGGCCCTGGCAGCCGCCGCTGCCGGTGGTGTCAGTGGGCAACCTCACCCTGGGCGGCACCGGCAAGACGCCGCTGGTGATCGCCCTGGCCCGGGAGCTGGCAGGGCGGGGCTGGCGGCCAGCGCTGCTCAGCCGCGGCTATGGCAGCGGCCGGCGCGAGCCGCTGCGGGTGGAGCCGCGGATGACCGCGGCCACGGTGGGTGATGAGGCCCTGGAGCTGCTGCGGGGGCTGCCCGGACTGGCGGTGTGGATCGGTGCCGATCGGGTGGCCTCCGCCCGCCGGGCCCTGGAAGCCGGTGCCGATCTGCTGCTGCTCGATGACGGTCTGCAGCACTGGCCCCTGGCCCGCGACTGTGATGTCACCGTGCTGGATGGGCAGCGGCGGCTGGGGAATGGCCTGCTGTTTCCTGCCGGCCCCCTGCGCGAGCGGCGCACCGCCCTGGCCCGGGCCGAGTTGCTGGTGCTCACCGGTGCGCTGCCCGCCACCGCCACCGCCGCCGCTGACGATGCCGGCGCCGCTCCGGCCGGTCTGCCCTGGCCGGCCGGTCGGCCCTGGTTTCAGATCGCCGCCCGCTTGGAGCTGCCCCCCGCCCTGCGTCAGCGCCCCCTGCTGGCCTTCTGCGGCATCGGCCTGCCGGAGAAGTTCTTCGCTGCCCTGCGCGAGGAAGGCTGCCGGCTGGTGGGCTGTGAGGCCTTCCCCGACCACCATCCCTATGCTCGAGCCGATGTGGAGCGGTTGTTGAAACTGGCCCGGGACCAGCACAACGCCACCCTGGTGACCACCGGCAAGGACTGGCAGCGGCTCACGGCCGTGCTCGCCCCCGATGAGCGGGCCGCCGTTGTTCCCGTGGGCCTGCGGCTCGATCCGGAGGCCGTGGCCCGGCTCGCCGACGCGGTGCAGGCCGTGCTGGCCCGGCGCGGCTGGGGCCGACGTGGCTGAAGCCCGCGAGCTGCTGCTGGTGGCCGGTGAGGCCTCCGGGGATCTGCACGGCGGCGCCCTGCTCCAGGCCCTGCGGCGCCGCGTTCCCGATCTGCAGGTGAGCGGGGTGGGCGGTGTGCGGCTGCGGGCTGCCGGCATGGAGCTTTTGGCCGATGTGAGCAGCCTCTCGGCCGCCGGGGTGGTGGAGATCCTCGGCAGCATCCGCCGTCATCACCGGGTGATGCGCCTGCTGAAGCGCCACATGGATCGCCGGTGTCCCGACCTGGTGGTGCTGATCGACTACCCCGGCTTCAACCTGATGGTGGCCCGCGAGGCCCACCGCCGCGGCATTCCGGTGTTTTTTTACATCGCTCCCCAGGTGTGGGCCTGGGGGCGGGGACGGGCCCGGCGCATGGCCGGCTTCATCGATCGCCTGGCGGTGATCTTCCCCTTCGAGGAGGGCCTCTTCAACGCCCATGGCCGTGCCTTTGCCCGCTACGTGGGCCATCCCCTGCTCGATGAGATTCAGGTCACCGCCGCTCCGGCCCAGACCCGCCGGCGCCATGGCCTGGATCCGGATCGTCCCCTGCTGGTGCTGATGCCCGGCAGCCGGCGCAGCGAGATCCGACTGTTGCTGCCCCCCCTGCTGGCCGCCGCCGAGCGGCTGCGCAGCCAGGGCTGGCAGGTGGTGCTGCTGCGGGCCTCCACCATTGATCCCACCGTGCTGGAGCGGGCGGCCGGCGGTGGCCCCCTGCCGATCCCCTGCATCGCCGACGACACCGTGAACCTGCTGCATGCGGCCGATGCCGGCCTGGTGAGCTCGGGCACCGCCACCCTGCAGGCGGCACTGCTGGGCTGCCCCCATGTGATTGTGTATCGCTTCAACTGGCTCACCTATCTGCTGGCCCGGCTGGTCACCCGCCACCGGCTGTTGGGCCTGCCCAATGTGGTCCTGGGCCGGGTGGTTTTCCCGGAGCTGCTGCAGGAGCGGGTCAATCCCGCCGAGCTGGTGGCGGCCCTGCAGTGTCTGCTGGCCGAGCGCTCCAGGGTGGAGGCGGCCATCGCCGACCTGCGCGGGCGCATGGGCCCCCCCGGCGCTTCCGGCCGCGCCGCCGATGCCCTGCTGGAGCTGCTGCCATGAGCCAGACCACTGCCTCTTCCTCTGACACGGCCACTGCTGCAGGCTCGGCCTCGGCTTCCGGCGTCGGCTCCAGCCCCCGCTCCACCTATCGCCGCCTGCTGGCCTACGGCCGGCCCTATCTGTGGCCCACCTTCCTGCTGGCCTTCCTGTTCAACCTCGGCTACGGGGCCTCCACCGGGGTGGTGCCCCTGGTGATCCGCTACCTGTTCGACCAGGTGCTGCCCAGTGGTGACCGCACCCGGCTCTACGCCGCGCCGGGGGTGATCCTGGTGGTGATCGGCCTGAGGGCCCTGTGCCAGTACCTGGGCTCCTACCTCACCGAATCCGTGGGCCAGGGGATCACGGCCGACCTGCGCGCCCAGCTCGCCGCCCGGGTGATGGTGCTGCCCCAGGCCTACATCGATCGCAGCAGCTCCAGCGGCCTGATCTCCCGCCTGCTCAGCGATGTGACCCTGGTGAAGACGGGCATCGTCGATGGCCTCACCTCCCTGGCCAAGGACAGCCTCACCCTGCTGGTGCTGGTGCTGGTGGCCTTCTACCAGGACTGGCTGCTGTCCCTGGTGGCCTTCATCCTCTTCCCCCTCGGCGTCTGGCCGGTGCTGCGCTCCTCGCGCAAGGTGCGGCGCCACTCCAGCCGCGGCCAGTCGAGCCTGGCCCGCCTGGCCGGCACCCTGCAGGAGGCGGTGGTGGGCTCGCGGGTGGTGAAGGTGTTCGGCATGGAGGGCTATGAGCTGGAGCGTTTCCAGCAGGAGAACCGCTCGGTGCTGCGCTCGGCCCTGCGCACCACCCGCGCCAAGCTCGCCAACCAGCCTCTGATGGAGCTGCTTGGTGCGGCGGGCTTCAGCGCCGTGCTCCTCTACGGCGGCGAGGCCGTGATCGCCGGCACCCGCACCACCGGCAGCTTCTTCGCCTTTCTCACCTCCATCTACCTCTGCTACGCCCCCTTCAAGGGATTGGCCAAGGCCAACGCCGTGCTCCAGCAGGGGGTGGCGGCGTCCCGGGATCTGTTCGCCATCCTCGATACGGAGCCCGACCCGGTGGATCCCCTCCAGCCCAGGCCTCTGGGGCCGTTCCGGCAGGCCCTGCGCGCTGAGGCGGTGTGTTTCGCCTACAACCAGGAGCCGGTGATCCGCGATCTCAACCTGGAGATCCCCCACGGGGGCACCGTGGCCCTGGTGGGGCCGAGCGGCGGCGGCAAGAGCACGATCATCGATCTCTTCTGTCGCTTCTACGACCCCGGCGCCGGGCAGATCACCATCGACGGCCTCGATCTGCGTGAGATCTCCCTGGCCGATCTGCGCTCCCAGATCTCTCTGGTGGATCAGAACACGTTCCTGTTCAACGACACCGTGGCCAGCAACATCGCCTATGGCCACGGCCCTGGCCAGGGCCGTGGCGAAGGGGCCAGCCGGCAGGAGATCGTGGCGGCGGCCCGGGCCGCCAACGCCCATGGCTTCATCGAGCAGTTGAGCGAGGGCTACGACACCCTGATCGGTGAGAACGGCGCCATGCTCTCGGGGGGCCAGCGCCAGCGCATTGCCATCGCCCGGGCCCTGATCAAGAACGCCCCGATCCTGTTTCTCGATGAGGCCACCTCGGCCCTGGATTCGGCCTCTGAGCTGGTGGTGCAGGAGGCCCTCGATCGTCTGATGGCCAACCGCACCACGCTGGTGGTGGCCCACCGGATGTCCACCGTGGTCAACGCCGATCGCATATGCGTGATCGCCGGCGGCCGGGTGGTGGAGACCGGCCGTCATGGCGAGCTGCTGGCTCGCGACGGCGTCTATACGGGCTTAGTTTCGTCACAATTCGCAACCGCTGCCGCGATATCTCCCGCATGACCCCAGCCGCCACCGCTTCGGCCCCCACTCCGTCCGCCAGTTACAACCGGGCCGACTGGGCCAGCGCCTTCCGCAATGTGGTCAGCGAGCTCAGCGCCGTGTCCCTCAACGCGGCCCGGGGCAGCGTTCCCCCCGAGCTCAGCGGCTGTCTCTATCGCAACGGTCCTGGCCGCCTGGAGCGGGGTGGGCGCTGGGTGCACCATCCCTTCGACGGCGACGGCATGATCACCGCCCTGCGCTTTGAGGGCGGCCAGGCCCAGCTCAGCAACCGCTTCGTGCGCACCGCCGGCTGGCAGGCCGAGGAGGAGGCCGGCCGGTTTGTGTACCGGGGCGTGTTCGGCACCCAGAAACCCGGAGGGGCCCTGGCCAACGCCTTCGATCTGCGGCTGAAGAACATCGCCAACACCCACGTGGTGCGCCTGGGCGATCAGCTCCTGGCCCTGTGGGAGGCGGCTGAACCCCACGCCCTCGACCCCGACACCCTGGAGACCCGGGGCATCACCCTGCTCGATGGCGTGCTCAAGCCCGGCGAGGCCTTCAGCGCCCACCCCCGCTTCGATCCCGGCCACCACGGTGAGCGGCGGATGGTGACCTTCGGGGTCAAGGCCGGCCCCACCAGCAGCATCCGCCTGATGGAGTTCGCCGTTGCCGATGATCCGGGCAGCGGCGTGCGCGCCGGCCAGCTCCTGGCCGAGCGCCGCGACAGCTTTCGTGGCTTCGCCTTCCTGCACGACTTCGCCATCACCCCCCAGTGGGCGGTGTTCCTGCAGAACGCCATTGCCTTCAACCCCCTGCCCTACGTGTTCGGCCAGAAGGGTGCCGCCCAGTGCCTGGCCTCCAAACCCGGCGAGGCCGGCCAGTTCTGGCTGATCCCCCGGCCCGGCAGCGCCGCCGCCGAGCGCCACCCCCAGCCCCTGCGGGTGCCGGCCCCGGAGGGGTTCGTGTTCCACCACCTCAACGCCTTCGAGGATGGCGCCAGCGGCGAGCTGGTGGTGGATTCCCTCTACTACGCCGATTTCCCCTCGATCGGGCCGGACACCGACTTCAGGTCGGTGGACTTCGAGAGCATTCCCGAGGGCCAGCTGCTGCGCTGCCGCATCGATCTGGAGCGGGCCGAGGCCGATCCGGCCGGGGCGGTGCGCCAGCACTGGCTGGAGCAGCGCTGCTGCGAGTTCGCCACCGTGCACCCCGCCCGCCAGGGCCTCGAGCCCCGCTTCGCCTGGATGGCGGTGGCCGAGCGGGAGCGGGGCAACGACCCCCTGCAGGCGATCGAGAAGCTTGATCTGGTGAGCGGCGAGCGGCGGGTATGGAGCGCCGCTCCCAGGGGGTTCGTGAGCGAGCCGGTGTTCGTGCCCCGGCCCGGCGCCGATGCCGCCGCCGAGGACGATGGCTGGCTGCTTTGTGTGGTGTGGAACGGCGCCCGCTGCGCCAGCGATCTGGTGATCCTCAACGCCGCCGACATGGGCGAGCAGGCGGTGCTGGAGCTGCCCCTGGCCATCCCCCACGGCCTGCACGGCAGCTGGGTGGCCGCGGGCGCTTGAGGGATTCTCAGGGTTCGCTTTGATCTGATTGCCAGCAGTCGATTCTCGAGCTCATCCCGGTAGCCGCTGGTTCTGGTTCAGGGAAGGCATGGGGTCAGCGGCCATGGCCCTCTGCCTGGCCGCTGCGCGGCCGGCTTTCGTCGCCAGGACCATCCTTCAAGGACTAACCAATCAATGGCCATGGCCGAATCACATCTGACCGACGCCGTCAGGCGGATTTGTGGCAAGAAGAATGGAACAGACTATCGCCATTCTCATACCTTGTCTTTCAATGCGGGGAGCAAGATAGAAGCGGCAAAAGCTGTGTCAGAGAAGTCGTGATCGCGCCGCAGACTGCGGGCCAACGGGGTGAGCTGAAAGACGGTGGAGCCAAAGCGCCAGGGCCAGGGCAGAGCACCCTGGGCATGGGGGCTGCCCTGCCAATCGAGCAGACCGCGGCGTACCAGGTGGCGAAACAGGGCTTTCGTCTGATGCCGTTCCAATCCCAACGACTCCTCCACCTCCAGCGGCGAAGCGCCGCCGTTCTCCACCAGCAGCAGCACTTCGAGGTCGTCGAAGCTGAGGGTGAGGGAAAAGGGGATGTCCATCGAGCGTGCGGGCCGATGCCGGCTTGCGAATGAGGGCATGGTTCCATCATGAAGCTCAGTGGCCAACAGGGGCAACAACCGCTGCCCATGGGCTTGGGTCTGAAACGGGTTTGGGCAAAGGCCTGTCCATGGCTGAGGTGGCAATCCTGTTGTGGTGGGCCAGAGCCGAGGGATGGCGAACACTCCACGCCCGCCGGGGCTGATCCAGCGCTACCGCGAAGAGCTGCAGGCGCGTCACTACGCGAAGCGCACCGTGGCAACCTACGAGCAGTGGCTGAGACGGTTCCTGCAATTCCATGGCATGCGCCATCCGCGGGAGATGGGCAGCGAGGAGGTGAATGCCTTTCTCACCCATCTGGCGGTGGAACGGCAGGTGAGCCCATCCACCCAGAACCAGGCCCTCTCGGCGCTGCTGTTTCTGTATCGGGAGTTGCTGGAGCGGGATCTGGATCTGGAGGGGGTGGTGAGGGCGAGGACGAAGCGGCGGCTGCCGGTGGTGATGACGGTTGAGGAGGTGCGAGCTGTGCTGGAGCAACTGGACGGGGTGGAAGCACTGGTGGCTGGCGTGCTGTACGGGGGAGGGCTGCGGTTGATGGAGGCGTTGCGATTGCGAGTGCATGACCTGGATTTTCAGCGCCGGCAGATCACGGTGCGGCAGGGCAAAGGCGGCAAGGATCGGCGCACGATGTTGCCTGCAACGGTCGGAGAGAAGCTGCGTTTACATCTGGAGGGGGTGCGCAGGATGCATCGCCAGGATCTTGCCGAGGGGTATGGCAGGGTCGAGCTGCCCCACGCATTGGCGAGGAAATATCCCCATGCCCCAGTGGAATGGGGCTGGCAATGGGTGTTCCCGCAACACCACCGCTGGCAGAATGCCGATACCGGAGAGCAGGGGCGGCACCACCTGGATCCCAGCCTGATCCAGAAGGCGGTGCGGCGGGCGGTGCTCGCCTCAGGAATCGTGACACCTGCCACATGTCATACCTTCCGGCACTCGTTCGCCACCCACCTGCTGGAGCGCGGCCAAGATATCCGCACGATTCAGGAGCTGATGGGCCACAACGACGTCAACACCACCATGATCTACACCCACGTGCTGAACAGGGGCCCATTGGGGGTGACCAGCCCCGCCGACCTTCTGTAACACACCGAACTGTTATAGGCGGATCCGCCCATCGAAGCCGGAAAGGATCCAACTTACCTAAGCACCACTGCAGAGCAGACGTTCTCAAGGGGGCCGGCCGGAAGAGGCACCCACGCATAGGCGGCAAAAACAGTGGAAAAGCCCTTAATATGAGGACCCGTCCATTCAGCGTTAGACAGGCAATAACACGACCTAAGCGCTTAGCGCTATCTACTCCAAGTCAAAGATCTTTACCGTTCCGATCGTCCCTCCCCCCGTGCGTATGAGGCGAAGTATCTGCCTGTCAGGTATTAGCTCGGCGACCCCAGTTCTATCTCCGTAAGAGTTTCTGACTTCAATCCAATTGCCACCTCTCCTTAGATAATACTCGATGAGTCCAGTATCCTTCCAGTGAACCCGCCATGTCACGTCCTTTGGTGAATAATAGACGTCGCAACGTGCAGGGATGTCATTTCTATAGCAAGTCTTGTTGGAGTATATAACGTTAAACCCTCCGGCCATCTCTGCTCGCGCAGGACCAGGCAAGATCACATTTATTAAAGCAGTTATTAATACTATTGTAGTGGTAAGTAAGGTGATTGATGCATTGGCGTACTTCCGATCCAGGGCAAATCGCACTGATACCATGGTGGTTATGCATTCGTGCGGGACATTCATGCCGCCTCAAGGCCATGTGGATGCCAAACTCTATTCTAGGGATCCTCAGCATGCTGGAGCTGCTTTCTGAGATAAGGCCAGACTCAGAGGCGTTGGTCAATTTGTATTTGTTACTGGTCATTCCAAGTAGAGCCTGCATCTGAGTCTATAATCTTGTGCAATCCCTGGCAAGCAATAGTATTGACATCTAAATCGCTGCTTGCTTTGCAATTGCCCGCACGCATTGCTGACAATGTAATGATAGCTGTCTAACCAGCCCCTCGAGTGGTCAGGCCGCCAGCCACTCTCTGCATCGCCACCTTAAGCCCCTTGCCTGCCACTCAGGGGCAGCGTTAGGCACTACCCCTGTTATGCAATAAAGGTATGATCAGTTGTGTATGCTTGTAATCGATTTCGGTCGCGTTGCCCCTTCTGATGAATAACCATGAGAAACTCAAGGAGACTGTCTATGATCTGGGTTCTGGCGGCAACAGCTTTAGTTTGGCTTTTGGCACTTCTTCCTATCCTGCACGTCTTTTTTAGTAAGCAATTTACCCAATCAGAGATCAGCCAGCTGATGGGGTACGCCCCAAACCAATTTCTTTTTATATTGCTACTTCCATTTCCCTTGGCAGCGTTTTTAACATTTGTAGCGCTCAGGCATTTACTGTTGTACTACAATAATAGTTCAACTTCTAATCCAATTCTGGGTTGGTTCTTGCATAATTGGGGACTCCTGAAAAAGCCAGATCCACTGCAGCGCAGCTTGTTTCAGCGATAGAGACCCGATAAAGTGGCCTCGATCAGGGCAATCGCGGATTGCTACAACTGCTGAGCGCTGCAGATGTACCGGAAA
>NZ_JAGQCU010000014.1 GCF_024346355.1 Cyanobium sp. ATX 6A2 | reverse complement strand
GGAACATTTGGAAGCTTGAAATGGCCGATTCATTGGCCGCTGTATAGCCAAGCGTCTGGGCAGACAACGCGCCGCTCGTTCGCAGTATTTGGATCCAGCCGGCGGATCCCTTTTTCAGGAGTCCCCAATTAAGCAAGAGTGCCGCAAAAGACCTCATGTAAAAGGCATAAGACTTAGCAGAAACTTTGGTCAGCATTCTGCGATTACAGCCGGCCTAGGCCTTGCAAAGGGAGATTGGATCGTGGTTATGGATTGCGATCTTCAAGATAGACCTGACCAAATTTCAACCTTGTACAGCAAAGCACTAGAAGGCTATGACATTGTATTTGCCAGGCGTCGTGTGAGGAGAGATTCCAGGTTGAAAAGAATTTATTCACGCGCATTTTACTCTGTGTTCAGCTATCTTACTGGGACTGCACAGGACGCGGCAATCGCAAACTTTGGAATCTACCAAAAGAAGGTTATTGACGCCGTCTTAAGCATGGATGACAATATACGTTATTTCCCTGCAATGGTCCAATGGGTAGGCTTTAAATCGACGCGAGTGGATGTCGAGCACTCGCCAAGAGCACAGGGAGACTCGACTTATAACCTAGGAAGATTGTTACGCTTAGCAGTGAACAATATTGTATCTTTTTCAGACAAGCCCCTGCGACTTGCTGCTCAAGGTGGCTTGATATTATCGGCCGCCTCATTTGCGATAGGCCTATTTTATCTAGCAGGTTATTTATTCGGCGTGATCAAGGTTGCCGGCTTTGCGAGCCTGATCATTTCAATTTGGCTTACTGCTGGAATAAATATTTTCGTCTTGGGCCTCGTTGGAATTTATGTCGGAAAGGCTTTTGAGAAAATAAAAGGCAGGCCCATTTACATCATTGATGAGGAAGCCGGTAGTGGATGAGGCGGTCAGATACCTTGCCTGGGATAGTCAGTTTTTCGACAAGCGAGTCGGGGTTTTTGATATGCGGGCCAATAAGTCATTAGAACTCGCATTAGGGCTTGCCGTTCAGAAGCGATATGAGCTTATATACATTTATAGTCCTTTTGCTATCAAAGAGACTTTGATAAGTCAATACTCTTTGCTTGACGTTGGCGGCCATATCACATTTACCAAAGATATTTCCCATCATGAAGTGAGGAAAGTTAAACTTGCTTCAGAGATCAGTGAATATCAACGCGATGATCCAACACCCGAGTTGCTAAGGATCGCCCTTCTAAGCGGGCACTTGTCTAGATTCAAGATTGATTTCTTACTGCCTATCGGCAGCTTTGAAAGGCTATATGAGACTTGGCTTGCAAAAACACTTGGGAATCGGCCTAATGCCGCTATCTATACATATCAGGCCGACGGGAGGATTGCAGGCTTTATCACAGCTGAGTGGAATAATTCAAAGTGCACAATAGGTCTTCTCGCAGTGCTAGAGTCATATCAGGGGCAAGGTATTGGGGCAAGGCTAATAAAGCACGTTGAAGATGCCTGCATGGCAAATAAAGTCATCTCAATTGAGGTGAAGACTCAGCTATCAAATGCCAGTGCAAGAGCGCTGTACCTTAAAAACTTTTTTGCTGAGCAGGATCGCTCATTTTTATACCATGCCCACATTGTTGAACAGTCGGAACAGTAAGATTCACTATATGAATGGAGATTGTAAGTGACTAGCAAGCGGCTCGCTTGGCAACTGGCCCGTTACGGGATTGTCGGTCTGGCATCCAATGGGTTGGCTTATGGTTTCTATCTTCTCATAACATTTCTTGGAGTTGCTCCTGAAGCGACTGCTGCTGGAATCTATCTTGTAGGGGCATCCAGTAGCTATCTAGGCAATTACAAATGGACTTTTGCCTCTAAGAGATCCCACGCTTCTGCTCTCCCTAAATTTGTTGCTGTCCATATCCTTGGCTTTTCAGTTCAACTACTACTCATCTCCTATCTCTATCGCAATATTGGTTTGAGGCATCAGCTGGCGCAGCTCGTCACAGTTGGCTGCGTTTCGATAATTCTGTTTCTTTCTTTTAAGTATTACGTCTATCCTCAGCAAAATACCCGCTCTACGCGAGGGAGTACGTGATCCCATTCAACAAGCCCTTCCTCACCGGTAAGGAGCTCCATTACATCTCCGAGGCCCATGCCCGTGGTCAGCTGGCAGGCGATGGCTACTTCACCAAGAAGTGCAATAGCTGGCTGGAAGAGAAGACCGGCAGTCACAAAGCCCTGCTTACGCACTCCTGCACTGCAGCACTGGAGATTGCCGCCATCCTGGCCGACATCCAGCCGGGAGATGAGGTCATCATGCCTTCCTACACCTTTGTGTCCACGGCCAATGCCTTCGTGCTCCGCGGTGGGGTGCCTGTCTTCGTGGACATCCGTGAAGACACCCTCAACATCGACGAACGGCTAATTGAAGCGGCAATTACACCACGTACCAAGGCGGTCGTGCCAGTCCACTACGCCGGTGTGGCCTGCGAGATGGACACGATCATGGCGATTGCCCGCAACCACAACCTGCTGGTAATCGAAGACGCGGCCCAGGGGGTGATGGCCACCTACAAAGGGCGGCCACTGGGATCCATCGGAGATTTGGGCTGCTACTCTTTCCATGAAACCAAGAACATCATCTCCGGCGAAGGCGGAGCCCTGCTGATCAACAATCCTGCCTTCGCTGAAAGGGCTGAAATCATCCGCGAAAAGGGCACCAACCGCAGCCAGTTCTTCCGCGGCCAAGTCGACAAGTACACCTGGGTCGACATCGGCTCCTCCTACCTCCCTGGCGAACTGATCGCTGCTTTTCTCTGGGCCCAGATGGAGGAGGCTGAGGCGATTACTGCAAAACGCCTGGAGATCTGGAATCACTATCACCAGTCGTTTGAGGACTTGGAGGCATCAGGACGGCTGCGCCGACCGGCAATTCCTGAGGAGTGCAGGCATAATGCTCATATGTATTATCTACTCTTGCGCGATCTTGAGGATCGATCGGCATTTATCACACAAATGAAGGAGCAGTCGATTGACTGTGTTTTTCACTATGTACCTCTTCATTCATCAGGATTTGCCCGGGATAAGCCAAGGGCTTCTGCTGCGAAGTTGGAGCTGACGTCTACGCTTTCGGAAAGGCTTGTGCGCTTGCCTCTTTGGATTGGATTGTCCGGGCAGCAAAGAAATGTTATTCAATCGGCCAGCAGCAGCTTATCTTCCTAGCATCTACTATTATTATTCCATTTGGGCTTATGTGGATCTCTTCTAGGCTATCCATTTCTAAGCGTTTTTGGCTGGCTTGGTCGGCTTGGATACTTCTAGTTCTGGGAATTCATGCGCTCACCCTCTCAATCTCTCCTCCTGTCTGGCAAGACGAGGTCCAGATTATTGATTTTGGCAGGAGCGCAATTGATCCTGGCACCGATTGGTCTATCAGCTGGAATGCTACCGAAGGTTCAGCGGTTGTAAATCCTTTATATCTTGGCGGGCTGGTTCAGAATATCATTTTCTCTCTCTCTTATTATAACGTGTCATTTCCTAGGCTATTCAGTGTTATTGGCGCCATTGCTGCATCCTCATCGTGCCTTTTTTTCTTGCTTTCCTTAGGACATGATCGGCTTCGCTCTGGAGTTCTGAGCTCAATCTTTCTGCTTGACCCAATTTTCGTCGCTGGATATCGAGGCGACAGGGTTGATTGCTGGGTCATAGCAGCGGCATTTGTTTCTTGCACTGTTCTTCAAGAGTCTTCTGATCGCTCTAGCTCAGTCAAGAAAAGTATGCCTAGTATATATCATCTTTTGGTTGCTGGTGCAATCTCCGCCATAGGTCTTTCCATTTGGTTCAGCTTTGTCCTATTGTTCCCGCTGGTTATATGGCGGATCACAAGTCTTGCCTTGGGATGTGAGCATAGGAGACTTTTATCCAGCACACTGAATCTAATAACAGCAATGCTTCTCTGGCTAGTAGGGTTTGCAATCTGCTTCTTCCTGATCCAGATTCCCATTTTGGCTGGCCAGCCCAGTGCATACCGCGACTTGTTTGCTGCTGCAAGTCGAGTTGCAACTTCACCAAACTCTGTATCCGTATTTACGACTTTCTTGGCCTCCTTTTCCAGAAATCCCTTTCTTCTTCTGCTTGCTGCAATTGCCCTATTCCTCCGGCCAAGGCTGGATTTTCTTTTCTTCGCAGCCATTGCTCTCGCAGGTATTCTCAAGAGCTCTGTCTACGACCATCGGGTTGTGTATTTTCTCCCTTATCTAATTGTGCATTGCTCTTTATCGATGCATAGATTCTTGTCGACTGATTCTTCTAGGGCTGCCCATTCGTGGATCCGGTTTGGTGTCGCTTCGATTATATGGACAGCGCTTGTGGTTTCAATTGCTGTTTCGTTGGTGCTTCGCCCTGTCAATGCATTTGCTACACGAGACGTTCGTCAGTTGTCATTGCTTGACAATGTTGCTATTCAGGCAGTGGGCAAACAGGCAGCGAACGTACTCATGGAGCCTTGGGAGTTTTATGTGCCTGGTCGCAAGCTGGGTTGGAAGATGTATAAGCCTTATTTCCAGGATTTCTCGGCGGCCCAAATGTTAGAGATGGACTATATTATAACCACGCCTTCGAGTTCCTTGATGACTCGGCTACCAATTAGTGATTTTACCAGGGTTGGGGATATCTGGATCGATCGAGCCGCTGGCGATGAAAGGATCTCAGCGCCAAGAGCACCTGGATATGGCCCATATCTTATTTTCAAGAATCACCTGAAAAGTGATCCTTCTGATCCTCTGTCTGGCACTGGTTTGCGCTGAGGTAGGTTATTTGATTTGTACGTGGTCTGAGTCTGGTGATTCTGTCCGGCCGGAGCAGAGATTTTGACTGAAGTTGTCTGAGGCCCGACTTTGCCTCTCGTTTTCTGTAATGCTATTGCCTCCACGGGTATAGATCTTCACCAAATAAACAAGCAGCTGGCGAAACAAGCAGCTGGCGGGCAGATCATGTGCGGCAAGGCCAGAGCAGGCCGCGATTGGGACGGCCTGAGCCGCCACCAGCTCCGCCGCCACTGCCGCCATCACCCACGCCGCCGACCCAGGTTCCAGCAGCGGAGCCTGCTGCGGGGCTGGCGCGACCAACCGCCCCCATGTGGTGCAAGTTGCTGATGAAGTCGGGTCAGACCGGCAGGAACTGCCTGGTGCCACCAGTCCTCCCTTCCACGAGGTTGAGCTCGTTGCTCTCCCGCCACTGGCTCGGGCGCAGCCGGGACCCACAGCCACACATCCCGGTCGGTGGAGCGCTGGACCAGCTGCAGCATCACCCCATCGGGGAAGGACACCTTCCCGAAATGGGTGGTGGGTCCAATGAGGCTGGTGCTGCCAATGGACAGCTGGGGCGGCAGCTGCACAAGGGCCGGCGGCGTGTTGAACAGCACCTGGGCCTCAAGGCTCCTCTCAAAGAAACCCAGCGCCATGCGGCTGCGCAGCTGCTGGCTGCCGGTGGGGGATAGCGGACAAGAAGAGAGAAGAGAAGCTGGTGAAATGCTTGCCGGTATTCCCCAGCAGTACGGCCTGGCCACAAAACTGCCATTTGGCCCTGCGGAGGATCGCGATCGAGTACAAGCCTCTGGTGCCAGGGCTCTTGTAGAAATCGTGGCAACTGTCGCGGTGAAGGACCTCATTGCCGCCAATGGTCTTGAGCACCCAGTAGAAGAACTCCGCTCCGGGCGTTGTGTCCTGGGCGATCAGCAGCACAGCGCCGACTGTGGTGTACCTGCTGGTGGTGTCTGAGCTGGGCCTCACGGCCGTGGGGACAGGGAGGGAACACCATGGAATCGACCCGGCCCGTGCTCTGGCAGCAGCTGATAACGCTGGAACGGCTGGCAGCCATGGCCTGATCGACGGTGCCCGAAGGAACCCTCATCCCACCTCCACAAACCCCGGCCGCTCGCCACCGCCGAGGATCCAGCGGTAGAGCTCGAGGGTCTGCTGGGCCACGCGGGGCCAGCTGTAGCGGGCGGCCACCAGGTCGCGGCCGGCGGCGCCCATGGCGGCGCGCTCGGCGGGGCTGAGGGCGAAGAGTTGCCGGAGCGCGCTCGCCAGGGCGGCCGGATCGGGTGGGGCAGACAGGGCGGCGCCGGCGCTGAAGGCTTCGGGCAGGTTGCAGGCGGCGCTGAGCAGGCAGGGCAAGCGGTGGGCCATCGCTTCGAGGGCGGCCATGGGCAGACCTTCGGAGAAGGAGGGCAGCACGAAGGCGGAGGCGGCGGCAAGCACGGCGGCCTTCTCGGCGCCAAAACAGGGGCCGAGCACCGTCACGCGGGCCAGCTCGCCGCGGGCCTGGGCGGCCGCCACCCGGCGCGCCAGGGCGCCGTGATCGCCGTAGCCCACCAGGGCCAGATGCCACTGCTCGCGGGCGGCTTCGGCCTGCACGAGCTGCCAGGCGGCCAGCAGGGGATCGAGGCCCTTCTTCTCGTGAAAGCGCGACAGAAACAGCAGCACCCTGCCGGTGCCAGGGCTCCAGGGAAGCGAGGGAGGCGCCGGGAGCGCGGCATCCAGATCGGGGAGGCTCACGGCATTGGGAATGATCGCCACGGGCGTGCGGATCCCCTGGGCGCGGATGGCCTCCCGTTCGGCCGCCGTGACGGCCTGCACGGCGCCGGCGCGCTGGAGATTGCCGCGCTCGAAGATCCTCCAGGCGGCCCGCTTGCGCCAGCGGCGCTGGGCCAGGGCCCAGGGATCGAGCATGCCTTGCGGCGCAACCACCGTGGGCAGGCCCGGCCGTCTGGCGATCAGACGGTTGGGGGCACTCCAGAGGCCGTGCACATGCACCAGATCGGGTGCAAAACGGCGCAGTTCGCTGCGCAGATCATCCGGGGCTGCCAGCCAGCGCACGGCTGCGGCTGCTCCAACGGCAGGCGCCTGCCTCTGGGCCGCACTCATCTCCTCCACGATGAGGGAAATGCCGCCATCGGCAGCGCCGCGAATCCGGCTGAGGTGAGCGATGCGCATGGCGAGGCCGGATCAGTCAGCCAGGGGAAGCCTGGCGTGCAGCGGTGGCCTGGCGGGCAGCGGCGGCCGGGCGTAGCGGTAGTAGAGCCAGAACAACGGCAGCGACCCGAACACGAACGTGACCAGCACCTGCGGCAGATAGCCCCTGGAGATCCACATGTAGAGAAGCCCGCAGGTTGTGACGTAGGCCACCTGCGCCAGGGTTTCGTGCCGTCGCAAGGTGAACCAGTTCCAGAGGCAGCGCAACAGCCAGCCGCTCAGCAGCCCCACGAGCACCACGGATGGCCAGCCAAACATGAGGTAATACTCGGCATAGTTCAAGGCGGCCTGTCCGGTTGCGAACACATCGGAGTTGAACAACGCCGAAAGGGCGTTGGACAGGTAGTCGAAGGAGTTCTTCTGATCCCAGATCGCCCTGGGGATCGGAAACAGCAGAGCGGAGATCAGGGGCTGGAAGCCAACGAAGGGGTACCCAACAGGTGAATTCTCGATCAGACCGCCTGTGATCAGGAAGACACTGCTTTCATTGAAGCCGATGCTGAACAGCTCGCCCACGCCAAGATCGGCGGCCTGCTCAAGGCTGAGGCCAGCGCCATAACTTCTGGTCTGCTCGATGAACCCTGAGAGCAGGAGCAAGAGTGCGGCCGTAGGGGCCAGCACGCGGATGGAGGGGGCCCTGCCGCGGGCCAGATACCAGAGCAGCACCATCGGCACGAGCAGGGTGACGATGCGCCAGCGAAATCCGAGACTGATGAAGGTGGACAAGGCCACGAATGTCCACAGCATCCAGGGCAGGGCCTGCTGCCGGCTGCGCACCCAGGCCGTGAACTGGAGCAGGATGCCGGGAATCAGGAGGTTGAAGGCTGTGGTGGCGTAGTTCGTGAAGGGGCCCAGGTCAAGGCCAGTGAGTTGAAAGAATCGGGAGCCGAGCACGTCGGTGGGGTTGAGCAGGGCGATGACCCGGAGCCCATTCACCAGAGAAAAGGATACGAAGCCCACCCAGCACAACTTCACCCCCAGCGAACGGGCCAGACGGGTGTCGAAAGGCGGTGCAAACCGCCGGGCTGGGCGCCAGGAGCTGAACAGTCCATAGCCGAGCCGCAGGGAGAGATAGAACACCAGCGCCCCAGCCCAGCCATACACGGCGGCAAAGCGGAAGTTCAGCGTCACGTGGAACCAGTCGTTGCTGGCGACGCGCTGCAGCGGCCCCACCACGCAGTAGTAGGAGAGAAAGAGGATCACGAACACCGGCGGCTGGTAGATCGCCAGGGGATCACGCCTGGAGGCGAAGGCCAGCAGGTCGGCCGCGAACACGGCGATCAGGCTGCCCAGCAGGAGGAGTTCGGTGCCGGTGAGGGCGGCGGTGGGATCCATCAGGGCGCGGCTGAGGTGGACAGCAGGGCTGCGGCGAGCTGATCGAGCCCGAAGGCAGGGCGCAGCAGGGGTCGCGGCAGGGTGGCGGCCGTGGCCATGGCCTCGCGGATGGTGGCCGCGAGGGTGGGGGGCTCGAGATCCTCCAGCAGCCAGCCGTTGAGGCCGGCACGCACCACCTCGCCGCAGTGGCGGGAGGCGATCACGGGACAGCCATGGGCGAGCGCTTCCAGCTGGGTGAGGGCGAAGCCATCGGAGAGGGTGGGCAGGATCATGGCATCGGCAGCCCGGTAGAGGGCCGCCACGGCGCTGCGGGGCTGGGGACCGATCCAGCGGATGTTGGGGCGGCCGGCCCAGGCGACGGCATCGAGCTCGCTGGGGCCGGCCAGGGTGAGCTGCACGGGCTGGCCTTCGAGCAGGCGCATGGCCACGAGCAGGCGGGCGATTCCCTTGCGCAGGCCGATGGTGCCCAGGAACAGCAGCTGGAAGTGGCGGGCTCCGCGGCCGTCGCCGACCGTCGCCGGGGGTTGACCGGCGGGCAGCTGCCCCGGCGCAGGCTCATACACGAGCGGGATCAGGCACAACTTGTGCGCCGGCACCCCTTGGCGCTGGAGGCAGCGCAGGCTCCAGGAGGAATTCACCACGATGCGATCGGCGAGCTCAAGCTCCTGGTGCCAGGCCTGCCAGTAGGCCGGCGGTGCCGGCTCCCAGCTGCTGGTCAGGGAGGGATAGCGGCGGTGCTCGACGGCCACCTGGCGCTCTTCCTCCGGGCCAGGATCGATCTGGCCGAGCACGGTGCGCCAGCCCTGCTCACGAGCGAGTACGAGGACAGCGCGGGCGGCGTAGCTGTAGGCAAACAGGGCCTGGGGCTGATCAGCAGCGCCGGCGAGCTGGCGGCGAGCCCAACGCTGAAACTGGGCGTTGCGGGCCATGGTGCGCGCCCAGCCTTGGGCGGTGCCGGGCAAGCGGCCGCGCAGCTCGAAGGCGAGGCTGCGCAGGCTGGGGGCACGCACAGCGGCCTGAACAAGGTCGGGGTGAAAGCGACCGGCGAGGCGGCGAGCCTGGGGAATCCGGGCCAGGAGCGAACCGGGCCGCACCCAACAGTCGGTGATCAGCTGGCGGAGCTGGCCCTGGCGGTGCAGCGCGCGTGCCACGGCGTAGTGCTCGCGAGCGCCGATCTGCACACACAGCCAGCCAGAGGAGTTCACAGCAGCGCTCAGCTCTGGCCAAGGAGCGAACACAGGCCCTGTCCGAAGGACAGGGTGGGACACCTGGCCGCAAGCAGCCGCTCACTCATCTGCCCCATCTGCTGACGTTGCTGAGCGTTGAGGGCCAGGAAGCGCAACAGGGCCAGGGAGATGGAAGCAGTGCTGGTGGGGTCGAAGCGATAGCCGTTCACGCCATCGTCCAGCAGTTCCTCAGCCGCACCCACATTGCTGCTGCTGAGAATCGGCAGCCCTGCCGCCATGGCCTCATTGATCACCAGGCCCCAGGGCTCGGCGAGGGCAGGGTGAACCAGCGCCAAGGCATGGGCATAGAAGCGCGGCAGCTCCTCGATCTGGCGAAATCCCGGAAACAGAACCCTGGGCTCCTGTGCTGGGCCAGCATAGGCTTGTTCGTCCCATGGGGCTGCGGGGAGAGTGGGGAGGCCGTTTGCCGTGCAGAGGCCTTCCAGGGCCTGGCGCTGTTCACCATCACCTAGCAAACAGAGATCAGCTCTGGTGTGAGCTGTCGAGGATGCCGAAGCTTCAGCGAAGGCCTCGACCAGCCTGGGAAGGTTCTTGCGGGGGATGAATCTGTTAGAGGCCAACAGATAAGGGCGCGGCTGGTGAGCCGCATCGCGTTG
The DNA here is from genome assembly GCF_024346355.1 of Cyanobium sp. ATX 6A2. GTDB lineage: Bacteria > Cyanobacteriota > Cyanobacteriia > PCC-6307 > Cyanobiaceae > NIES-981. The sequence continues at coordinate 63,470 of NZ_JAGQCU010000014.1, read as the reverse complement.
GGCAAGGCGCCAGCGCGATGCTTCTGTTGCAAAGAAGCGATCATCCACCACGTCATAGCCGGTGGTGATCGGCCCCTGAAAGCCAAGTTTGCGCAGGTAGGCCTGATGGCTTCTGCCACCAACCAGCGCGGCGTCAAACGCGCGGACCCGACGTGCCTTGAGCCGTTCCTTCCACCAGCTGCGGTTGCCGTCAGCCTCGCGCGTTTCACTCATGAGGATCGACCGAGCACGATGGCGGCGGCACCATCTGAGACATGACAGGGCATCAGGCTGCGCCCAGCCGGCGATGGCCACAGCAGATGGCTGCAAACGGTCGAGAGTTCTCGCTATACCTTGCCTCAGGTGCCGTAATGAGATTTGCTCGGCCGAGCGGTCAGGGAAAACCGTAATTCGCTGCAAATCCGACTCTAAATTGGTGGACTTCCACGCATAGGTGGAATCGAGGCTGGCTGTTTCCAGGCCCACCACGTCCCAACCCTGGGCAGCGAGCACATCGCGAGCACTGCCAAGCCTAGCCAGGTGATAAGGGCCGAAGCGAATAAAGTGGATAAAGAGGCGATGGCTGTGTGCAGGCAGCGGTTCGTTCAGTTTTGGCACTGATCTTGAATAACAGGAATTGGAACCCCTGAATTAGCGATTTCAAAAAGCTGATGCATTTCAGATAAGAACATTGCGAGCAGGGGTAGCGAGGACCGACTCAACGAAGCGATACAATAAAAGCTCTTACGCTTCGGTCGGGCAAGGGAGGAACTAGTGCATATATATACAGGAACAATTGATATAAAGAAAAGGTGGTGAAGCATCCTGCAGCCTGTATCAAGCAGGCATGCCGCTCAAGATCGAACCCGTTGGCCCCCCACTCAAGGGCATGCACAAAGAGCCTCTTTGCAATCCGCAGTTCTAGGCGACTATCACGTCGCCGAGCGAGCGAAGCAGTGGTCAGTATAGATTTGCATGCAGCCATAACACTCCGGACATAGTCAGGCCGGAAGGCAGTTGCACCGACGCGCGCCCCTTCGTGTTGACGCCAATACCCAACGATGGCGTCTACAAATACACCCTTGGCTCCGGCTATTTTAACGCGCGCTTGGTACTCCCAGTCTTGGGAGCCGGTTAGGGAAGAATTCCATAGCCCCACGCGTTGGATGCATGCTCGACGGTAGATGGCGCCCATTGTATGCCAATGATAACCGCCAATCTCAGCGCAAGTGTCAACATATGGCGAGCCAATGGGGGGGCAATGCGGCAACGCTACGAGTGCATCGTCAGTAACAATTACACTGCCATAGACAAAATCAAGAGAGGGGCTCGCCTGTAACACAGCCAACAATTCTGCGATACCTTCAGGGAACGGCTGGTCGTCTGAATCGAGAAACATGATGCAGTCACCACGAGCCTCGGAAATACCACGATTGCGAGCAACTGGTGCACCTTCGTTCTTCTTCAGCCGGTAATAGCGGACCCGATCCGTGCCATATTTTCGCTCTAGCTGAGTACACACTTCTCTTGTATTATCACTCGAACAGTCATCGACCACAATTACCTCGACCGCGCCCACAGGCAAATCCATAAGCGGTGTCACGCAGTCGAGCAGGAAAGGGGCGCGATTGTAGGTAGGACAAATTACACTGAGCCTCATGCACTAATGTGAGTGGTCTTATAGAGAAGTTGCAGCAACACACTACGCTCAATCTCCCAGGTGAAATTCTGCGCATGCTTGCTAGCTTCTACACTCATCCGGCGCCGCATATCATGATTGGTAGCCAGACTTAGTAGATTCTCCGCCATGGCCACTACATCACCTTCCTCGCTCAATAGGCCAGCTACACCTTCCCGAACCAAATAGGGAATTCCGGAATGCCTAGTAGAAACGACCGGCACGGAACGAGCCATTGCCTCTAGTATCGCCACAGGAGCACCTTCCTGGTCTCCTGTTATTGGGTCAGAAAGACTGTGCTGAAGAAAAATGGCTGCTTTGCCGATCGCCTCTAAGGTCTTGGCGTGAGGAAGCGCACCAACAAGTGTGACTCTCTTGCCTAGGGGGTGCTGCTCACAAAGTTCTCGAACCTGACCAAGCATTGGCCCATCACCGACCATGGTCAACACGATATCTGGGCAACGCTCGGCGGCAATAAGAAAGGCTTTCAACGCGAGCAGTGGCCCCTTCTTTGCAACCATGCGTCCCGCAGTGACGATACGTACCTGATGCTCGGATTCGTGCGATTCGGGCCGATCAGGCGAAAGATCGACGCCGTAAGGATAGGCATGGATCGGAACGCTGTTGAGGCCGATCGCTCGCAACCGGGCCGTCTGGTATTCCGTAGGCACCACAATGGAATCAGCAGACTCAAGTACTTGGTATCGACGTTTCCACTGATCTTGCTCCAGAGATGAGGAAAGGTCATATCCGTGCCCGCGCACCACATGTCTGAGACCCAAGCGAGCGACCACGTCCTGCACCGTGGCGCCAGCAACGAGATATTGGCTGAAGACTGCCGTTACTCCATTCTGTCGCAAGAAGTTCATGAGACTTGCCGCCATGAAGGGATCCCCAAAAAGGGATTCGATGCCCGCCAACTTCTGCACCGCACGCCAAGCCTTGGCCAACTTGCGAGACCCTCCGAAGGCTTGCTCTGGGAAATAAGTAGGGGCATCAAGACCCCAAGCGTCCGCACCATGATAGAAATGCACCATGACTACATTGCCCGGATCAAGCATCTCCGCGTACCTCCGGATGAAGGTCTCAGTCGGTTGGCCTGAGTGAGGCACTACAATCGCCAGCCGTCTGCGGATCGGCACGTCAATAGTGTGCAATCTGATCGAATCCATGCCTTTGATAGACACCGATTTGCTTTCTAGCGATCACCCCCGCACCGTGCCGGGAGTCCACCCAGCGGTGCAGCGCATCGGACAGTTGAATTGTTGGACGCCCCTCCAAAATAACCGCGCGCAAGGCATCAAACATCGCCGCAAAATCTCCATTTTGCACGAGATGACAGTTCGCATATGGGCATACTGCCTCTGGCGTGCCACCTGTGGAAAAGGCCACCACTGGTATCCCGCAAGCCTGCGCTTCGAGCAGTGCCATACCGAATGTCTCCATGGCTGAGGGCGAAACAAAAATATCCATGGCACGGTAGTAACACAACAGATCATGCGCACCCTCAACAAGCCCGGCAAACCGATGATCCACGCTGCTTGGCATGGGAATCCGACCATCGCCAAGGATGAGAAAAGTGACGTTCGACAACGGCTGCCATCCGACGGGAAGAGCAGCAAAGAACTGCCCAATACCCTTTGCCAAATCCGTCACCGCGCGAGCAGAGAGGCCGATGACGTAGCGTTCCGGTGCGATGCCGAACTGGGCGCGCAACGCCCTACCGTCACCATCCGGTCGAAAAACTCGATCCACGATGGGGGGCACCACGGGGATATCACTCGTTTGACCATAAATGCTGCTGCGCTTCATGAGAGCAGCCATCCACTCGCTGTTGGCTACAGGCTGTACGCGGCGCTCCAATGCGAAGCGCTGCTTGGCACCGTGATCCAGCTGCGCCCAGCCTCGAACAGCGGGAGGCAAAATAGGACATCCTCTACATCCTTCCTCGAAGCGATCGCACCCCGTGTAGACCACGCATCCGCCGGTGAAGAGCCACGGATTGTGCGCCGTCCAAAAAACCATCGCGCCATCCGGGATTAGGTCTTGCAGTCCGGCAAAGCCGATAAAACCCGTAACGCTGTGCAAGTGCACGGCATCAGCGCGCCTAATCGAAGGATGACTTCGCCACCGTGTCTGCCGCAGGAAAGAATGCATCGTCTGCGTGGCACAGCGATGGAGCACACCGGCCAGCACGCGATCAAACAGCGGCCACCCACCACCCCTCGGTTGCAAGGCTCCAGCCTCGGTGCTCAGTACGCTGCTGGGGTGTCCGGCTTGGGAAAGTGCATCGCTAAGGCGCTTGGCATAAATCCCTCCGCCTCCCACTAGCGATTTGGTTAGGTGATAAATCAACTCTCGATCAAGACTTAGACATGAGAAGCAAGGATGCCCTCCGCAAGCGTGCGCAAACCCTTTTGCAGAGAACGACGATCTCCTCTCTCCATACCGCCCACCAAGCTCCAATCTCACTCCTGGTTCGGCGGTAATGTTCTAGGCGTGCAATGGTGAATGCCCGCGAATAGGCGCGGTGATTCAGGATGAGCGGCTTTTGCCCAGGAAAATGGGCGACGCGGGGTCGCGAGATCTGGCGGGGAAAACGCCAACCACAATCTTCAGTATCGATTTCGATTTCTCTGGTTCCGTGGTGCCGTACGAGATACTGCAGATCCGCCCAGTCAACCCGTCGGACGCCTCGCTGGGCTGCGCTATGTACCATATAGTTCAATTGCCCTTGATCACCAAATCTGAAGAGTGGATCAGGTGCGAGTTCGTTCCACGCCCGAACACGCTGCCAATCCTCGAAAGAAAAACAGTTCCGCCGGCAAGCATAAACCCCGGCTGAGAAATAAGGCCAGCCGCGCCACTCGAATTCCGGGTCAAGGACCATCAGCTGATCCAGATCAAAATAGAAATGAGGCAACCAGGTTGGCACGTCCGTGGCGCTTGGTTCAACGGAGACTTCGCTCCAAAAGATCTGGAAGTCTAAATCCCGCCTGACTTTCCAGGTAAAATCTCCCCAAACGATGGCATCAGAGTCCATCCAGACATAAAACTCAAATGGCCCCTCCCACATGGCAGCCAGCTTGATGCAGTAGTTGCCGGACACCAACTTGCCCATCTCCTTGTCAGGCAAATCGCGCGGCCGGAGGACAATGAGGTCATATTCAAGCTGCAGGTCATCTACCATGACGTCACCATCTGCCAAAAGGCAAATCGGCACCTCTGGGCAATAGTGCCGCATGCTTGCAAGGGTGGCTTGGTCCATGAATTTGTCACCGGGATGGCAGGCGGTCACAAAACCGAAGGGCGCAAGAATTTCCATTAAGGTCGAAATGGGCGTGTTGACACCGTCATTTCCCCGCGCTGAAACCAGCGCAAGTGTCGATTGACTGGCGCAAGCACATCGTAGGTATCGAAGTTGTCCTCGATGAAGTAGACAAAGCGCTCGGCCATGTGCGGCATGAAGTTCTCAAAAGTTGTTTTGATGGACTCGATCGAGTGGCAACCGTCATCAATAGCCACATCAACCTTGGTACCGCCCAAAACATTCTTGAGAATCAGCGCAGATCTCCCGAGGTCTAGCTGGTCAAATTCATACAGTTCCGGGCGGTTGGCCGAAAAAGCACCAGCAGCTTCAAGCTCAGCACGATTCGCGGCAAAATTCCTCAAGTCGATATCGAACCCGATGACTCGAGCGTTGGGGAAAAGGTCACACCAGATGGCCAGGCCGCTTCCGTTAAGGATACCCACCTCGACGAGGGTGAGCGACTGTTCGCGTCGCGGCAAAAGCGATTCTAGGAACTCCTCATAGATGACACCATATCGGTGGAAGAAAGGTGACATACGATCTCCACCGCGATTGGCCTTGCTTGCCACACCAATGTTGAACCCCCCGTATGTTGTTTCTGTTAGCGCGAGCCATTGCCAGCTTCCCACAGGAAAGGCCTCTCTCGGCTTGGACAGCCATGATTCATCGACACCGAAAACTCTATCGTGGAACTTTCCTACAAAATAAGCCGGCGCCCTACGCCACATGCGTAATCTTCTTTTAAGGAGCTGATTCAAAATCACATTGGCATGAACCAGACATGGCTGGCACTTTACCTCGGGTCGCCCTGAGAAATAAGGGGGTGCACGAATCCCAAGATCAGACACACTGGATTCCTACACTGGCTGAAGCAGGTGATTGATCTGTTCCCTGTCAAGGAGAGCATGTGATCCATCTCTACTTCCTTGGATCGGTAAATAGCCTAATTCGGGAGCATCACTCCGTTGATCATGGGGCCGCGAGTAATACACGCCGTACGAGGAATAGATTCGTCAGCCCTGACAGCACTTTCACCTTGTAGCGCGTTACTGATCCATACTACGCTACCTGGCCTTCTGAAAGCGGAACGTTACTTGAGCCGCGACACACATTCTCATCCTTGGAGCGGAATTTGGACACAAAGTCTTCAATGACATCTCTGCATAATCGCAAGCCATGTCGTTCATCTAGTCAACGAGATAGAGGCAAGCAAGAAGGGCTTTCTCGAGGCGAACGCCATTCCTCATTACGGCACTAGACTAGATATAAGCTTATTGCGCAATGCACGTTCTCAAGATGCGGCCCAACAACCCTTATCAGGCCTTCAATTGGATGCACACTATAGAGAATGCTAGTATAGGGCTTGGTGTATTTTCCTTAGTACTTGTTTCAACTCAGATGAGGTTGCCGGGCCCCTTGTCCTCTGTGGCTGGAGCGAAATATACTCCAGCCAGGTGGCAAGAAGTGTCAAAGCCCATTCGAAATCCCCTGAGAGCAACCTGCCAATTATTACTTTAAGATTAGAATACCAGCGGGATAGAACATGTTGGTTCATTGGAAGCGACGTCCATTGAAAGAGAAGGGCATTTCTGAGCAAGAGCCTTTCAACTCCTTTGGATCTAGAAGCCTGCCAACTACCGCCGTGCCGATGGAGCACGATGCTCATGGGTTCAAAAATACAACGCCATCCATTTCTCCAGGCTCGGAAACAAAGATCGACATCCTCGCAATAAGCAGGATAAAATAATCGATCAAAGCCTCCCATTCTGACGAACTTAATCCGATCAACGGCCATAAACCCCCCTGAGGTGAAGAATGTATGGCAACCTGTTTGGATTGTGCAATCATAAGGCCAGCGGTATGATCCTTTGTGGTGAATTAAGATTGCCGGGCCAGAAATGAATTTTTCGCCATCCCAGTCCATTGAGGATGCTCCGACAGAGAAAACATCGTCATTTACAAAATACTTGACAAGCGGAGCCACAAAATTAGGAAGGAGCACGAGGTCGTTATTCAGCAAAACTAAGATCTCAGCTCGTGATTGAAGAGCATATTCGTTGTAGGAAAATAAAAAATCATTTTTTGGGGCTATCCAGACTTCAACTGTCGGGAAAGTTTCCATAATCCATTCTACATCCTGATCAGTGCTGAGGTTGTCGATAACAACCACAGAACATTCAGAGCCGTACAACTCAGATTCCCTTACAGCAGACGGAAGCAAAAACTCCAAATGCTTCCGACCATTGTAGTTAAGAATAACTAGTTCGACTGACTTTTGCTTGCGGTGCATGCATCTCTTTTGGTCGACATGAAGATCTAATCTACTCGTGCATGGAAATAAATTCTGCTACACTACCGTAGAAAAGATCAGCATTATGTTTGATTTTCTCAATCGGCCAATCCCACCAGCGAATTCGCAAAAGTGCAGCTACCTGATCGGCTGGGAGTCGTTGGCGCAATAGTCTTGCTGGAACACCTCCAAAAACGGCGTATGCGGGTACTGCGCAAGTAACTACTCCACCGGCGGCGATCACAGCTCCGTCACCAATATTAACTCCTGACAGAATAATTGCATTTGCTCCAATCCAAACGTCATTTCCAATGCTGATGGGCCCCTTGGAGCCACTATCAGCATGTGGTTCATGGCCAAAGCATAGAGCTCTGAGGGGATACGACGCTACATTATCAGTTTGATGCTCTCCAAAAACGAATCTTACACCATCTGCAATGCTGCAGAACTTCCCAACTTCGACATAATCACTGGGATGATACGCAAAGAAGGTTTCTCTTCTAAAGCCATAGGTATAAGCTCCGATTCGAACCTGCGGATGTCGATAAGGTGGCGCCAGGAGACGGCCAAAGTAGCATCTTTGATACAATAGAGGATTGATTGAATGGGTATTAGATAGATCCACGTCCGAGAGCACCCATTGAAGGGCCCTTAGGGCTAGGCGCTTTAGTATGCTAAGTTTCCTTTCTCTCATCGCTCATCAATCATCTTTGTGATCTCATCGACAAAGATAGTTTGCAAGCGATCTGGGTTGAATATTGTTCTATGCAGGCGTCTCGATGCTGAAGCATAAAGATTTATCTTTTCAGGGTCGTCTCGTAAGCTGTCGATAGACATGAGCACCGCTTCTGGGTTTTGTTTGTCGATGACAACTGCGGCATTTTGTTGGGTGGCGAGCCTGGATGGGGTGCAGTAGTCCGGCCCCCATAGGATTACTGGCTTACCGAAAGCCGCGTAGTCAAGAAACTTGGTTGTGAAGCTAGTCCGCATGAAGAGCTCATATTCCTGCTCAAAACTCATCACCACAAGGCAGGCGTCTGCATCCGCGAGTTCCTGGGCTGCTTTCTCCGGTGGCTTGAAGCCCAGATAGATGCCCTCTCTTCTGGCATAATCAAGATCATCTGAAGGCCAGTCGGCGTTCGGGCCAACGATTCGAATTTCTAGATTTGGGAATTCGCGAGACTTACGAATCAAGGAACACAGCATACGTCCATAGAAGTTCTCCACCGAACCAACGTAGACCAGACGAAACTTCTTATTATTATAGCTTCGTCGCCTGGGCGGAATACGATGCTTGCCGCCAATTGGATAAAGCACATGAGAATTATGATGTGGACCGAGTTCTTCTATCATTCCATCACTCGTGCAGAAGGCTAGATCACATTGGTTATATTGACGGCGGAACCTCCCATTAAGGTATGAAACTGACCAGGCATGGCCATAGTAGCCCTTCATAATAGGAATCCAGTCGAGAAAAAGACCAATTGTGGGAAGACTATGTTGCCGTGCTAATCTTAACGCAATTTCGCCCAGTGAGTTGTCAGCAAGGAACATGATGGCATTGGGGCGAAAATCGGCTATGAGTGCATCAAGCTGCCTGTGCGCCCGTCGACACCAGATGAGACATTCATAGTCTTTAACCCAGGAGGCGACTGATGGGCCAAATCGGGAATTGCGAAGTTTACGAATTAGGAAAGGATATTCTAACGATACATCGATAGCACTCTGAGAATAATTGTTTGCCAATGAGGCAGTCTTGATCTCAAAAGTCCTATGTTCAACCAAGTGGCGATACAGGACAATGCGCACACCATGAACATTTTCAGGCGGTGCAATTGTTATCAGGAGTATCTTATGTCGTTTCATAATCTTGAAATCCGTCTGAACATCAGCAAGGAATTACAGGACAGATGTTAGCGTGATGTGCCGAAAGTGATGATCAGACTAATAATAAGCATATGACGTAATGCTAGGGTCTCTTGATATGACTGAGATGGTTTTATCACGGATCTCTTAGATAGACTGCAATGCTTACCAGTAGCAAGCATTCTCAACAAGATCTACCCTAGGTGGCCTCTCAGAAGGAAGTGGCCTCGTCCACCATCTATTCTTTCTCTTAACAAGGTCGCTGTCAGTATCCCAGCGCGATCCCCATACCCCAAACATTATCTGTGTTAGCCCGCCCAGCACAACAGCCTTCTTGCCTAGACGCTTCACGTGCATTCCCAAGGGAAGACTATATGCACCAGCGCCAATTATTGCAACCTCAAAATCAGTACGAGCTATTTTATCCTCCATGGTTCGGAGGCAAGAAATCCAGTCTTGATGAGGTCTAAAGGCTCCTCCACTTGTCTGAATAGATTTGACGACCTTGAGGTCCATATCTGGAAGGATGTCAGGATGATCCCATAGAACTTCTCTCCGTTCTCGATAGTTTCTTAGTATTGATTCTGAGAAAGGGTGAACAACAAGAACCTTTTGGCCTTGCAGTGCACTGCTCCAAGGGTTTAGATGCCTGAAAGGGGCCAAATCGTTTAGTGGAACGATCGTCGCATTACGAAACAGGTGGGGAAAATATCCCTCTTCATGCCTCCAAGAACCATAGATATCAACGTCCTTGATCGCATTTACATGCAAGGCGGCACATAATTCTAGATTGGATGTCGCCGATGAAAAGAACCCAGCCTGATATTCCATCCGATAGGCGAGATCATGGTTCCAATCAAGCCGCCAGAATCGCCGATGGCAGAATCGCAAATATCTTTGCCCAACATAATCATAGAAATTTCTGCGGCGTAGGACCGAGATATATGTGGCTACGCATCCAAGCTCATTTGAGCCAATCTTCGCAATTAGGCATGGCTTACAATCTAGAAGCTTCTCATACATCAAAGCGGAGGCTGGCTCGCCTGATATGTCCTCTTTGAGGTATGAAAGTGTTGGATATTTCTCGCTTAAGCCCGGCAGTATTCTGCTCGTAGATGTACTGCAAGCATATCTTCCGATGTATTTCATACAGGTTGGAGATGAAGTGAACGTCGCCCAGAGGCAAGGGGAGGTGTGTCATCCATTAGGAGTTCAGAAGTGGCATTGCATTTCCTGCTTCAATTCAAGATCTCGCAAGTTATAATGCCCTGCTCTTGGTCATAAGTTCTAATCTCAATTATCGTGATGCATCGCTTGAAAAAGTCTACAATTGAAGACAGCGAGTAATGATCTTGTCGCTGCCTTAAATGTACCATAAAATTGGGGTATGCAAAAGCCGTCATCTCCTCCTCAGGGATTAGGTGGGTGATCCCAGTTTCCTGACCCCGAAACTGCTGCCAGGTGGTAATCTACAATTCCAGCCATAGTAACGTGCTATAGTCGAACAAGAGCCCGCTGATTGCGAGTAGAATCAATATATCATAATTCCACTTGTCAATATCTCGGCCATCCGTTCAACTTTGCTTACTACCAGCAGTCGTCGCGTGGTCATGGCCTGTCAATTGATCGAACCGAGTATGCAGAGTAGCTGGGCTCAGTGCCGGGAATATGGTCATGCAGAAAGAGCAATCCAGTTGGGATTGCCATCGGCAAAAACAGCGATCTCTTCGAGCACTAGTTCGCGACTAATCTGGGGCTGCCAGCCCCACGCGTCTCGGCAGGCCCTTTGATCCAGCACCACCCAGGGCAGGTCGTAGGGGCGGGGCTCTGGGCTCTGAGCCACAGCCCGTACTCCCCAGCGCTCGCTGCACCAGCAGCTCAACTGTTGCAGTGAACAAGCAGTCTCAATGCCACCCGCAACGTTAAGCAGGCGTGGTTTGCGTTGATCGTCGCCGGCCTGCACCTGGAGCGCCAACAGCCGTGCCAGATCTTGCGGATGTAGACAATCGCGAACCTGATGGCCCTGCCCATCAAAACCGATGTACCGGAGTGGCCGCTGCTCCCGCCAGCTGTGCAGCCAATAGGCAAAGATCCCCTGATCCGCCTTGCCGAACTGCCCAGCTCCCGCCAGCACGCCGCAGCGGTTGATCCACACCGGCAACCCGAACGCCTCGCCGTATTCCAGCGCCAGAGCCTCTGATGCCAGCTTGGTGGCGCCGTAGAGCGACACCGGCGCGGCGGTTGAGAAGGCTTCACTGATGCCTGCCTCGCTCAAGCCCGGTGTGGCGGCCACTGCGTAGGGTGTGGGCGTAAACGCCCCATGGCGTGTCTTCACGTCCATGGCCGCCAGGGGAGGGATTGAATACACCCGGCTGGTGGAGAGCAGCACGAAGCCCGCCCCCCAGCGCTTGCAGGCCTCCAGCATTTGCACGGTTCCCAGCAGGTTGTGCTCCACCAGCTGCCGGCTGCTGGCCTTGCCATCCACTCCCGCCAGCACGCTCGGGTTGGCGGCTGCATCAATCAACCAATCATGCGGCTCTAGGCCCTCCAGGTCGGCTGCCTGGCGGATGTCGCCATGGAGCACGCGGATGCCCCGTTGCTCCAGGCGCTCTAGGTTGCGCCAGCTGCCCCGACGACTGAGGTTGTCAAGGCCGGTGATCGCTACGCCGCTCAGGTGCTCCTGCAGCGCCAGGGCCACCTCGGACCCCACGAAGCCGCAGGCACCGGTGATCAGGATCCGCATCAAGACATCATCTCCCGTGTCTGCCAGCTGCGCACGATCTGCCCAATTGTTTCACCAAGAGAGATGGAGATACCCCAGCCGGGATAGTGGCCACGCATCTTGCTGAGATCACTGATGTAGCAGATGTGATCGCCGATCCGGTTTTCATCCACATACTCATACACCTGGGCCTTGCCGGAATGCTGCTCAGCAATCTGGAAGGCTTCCAGGATCGAGCAGGAGTTGGCGCGGCCCCCACCCAGGTTGTACACCTCAGCCACCCGTGGCGCGCCCAGAAAAGCCTCGATGAAGCGCGCCACATCGTGGGAGTGGATGTTGTCACGCACCTGCTTGCCCTTGTAGCCGAACACCGTGTAGAGCCGCCCTTCCAGGTTGCACTTCACCAGATAGCTCAAGAACCCGTGCAGCTCCACCCCTGAATGGTTGGGCCCGGTGAGGCAGCCCCCCCGCAGGCAACAGCTGGGGATGCCGAAGTAACGGCCGTATTCCTGCACCATCACATCGGCCGCCACCTTGGAGGCACCGAACAACGAGTGCTTGCTCTGATCGATGGAGAAGCTCTCATCGATGCCATCGACGTAGGCCGGATCGGCGTAGTCCCAGCGGGTGTCCAGCTCCTGCAAGGCAAGGGTGTTGGGCCGATCGCCATACACCTTGTTGGTGGAGAGGTGCACGAAGGGGCTCTCCGGGCAGCTGCGCCGCACCGCCTCCAGCAGGTTGAGGGTGCCCACCGCGTTGGTGTCGAAGTCGTCGAACGGGATCGCAGCGGCCCGGTCGTGCGAGGGCTGGGCCGCCGTGTGCACGATGGCATCGGGCCTCAGCTCCTCCATCATCGCCAGCACGCCGGCGCGGTTTCGGATGTCGAGCTCCTGATGCACGAAGCGATCACCGAGCTGCTCCTGCAGGCGCCGCTGGTTCCAGCGCGTGTCGCCGGCGTCGCCGAAGAACACCGCCCGCTGGTTGTTGTCGAGCCCGAACACCTGCCAGCCGAGCGCGGCGAAATGGCTGCACACCTCCGAGCCGATCAGGCCCGAGGAACCGGTGACCAGGAGCTTGTTCATCAAGGCAAGGGAAGAATCAGAAGTCAGGAAGGCACCGGCAGAGTCGCCTCTGCCTGCTGCCGCCACAGCTGCCCATAGAGCCCGGCTTCGGCCAGCAGGGTGTTGTGGCGGCCGCGCTGCACCACCTGGCCGCCATCCAGCACCAGGAGTTCATCGGCCCTCACGATCGTGCTCAACCGGTGGGCGATCACCAGCACCGTGTGGTTGCGCTCGAAGCGCTCGATCGCCTCCTGCACCAGCCGTTCGCTCTGGGAATCCAGGGCGCTGGTGGCCTCATCCAGGATCAGCAACTCCGGATCCCGCAGGATCGCCCGCGCCAGGCTCAGCCGCTGCCGCTGCCCGCCGCTTAGCCGGAAGCCCCGCTCCCCCACCAGCGTGGCGTAGCCCTGCGGCAGGCCCTCGATGAACCCCGCCGCCTGGGCCGCCGCACATGCCGCCGCGATCTGCTCCGGCGTGGCCCCCGGCGTGCCGAAGGCGATGTTCTCGGCGATGGTGGCATTGAACAGAAACGTGTCCTGGCTCACCACCCCCAGCCGCTGCTGCCAGCTGGCCAGCTCCAGCTGCTCCAGCGGCACCCCGTCCACCAGAATCCGCCCTGCCGTGGGTTCATACAGCCCGGTGAGCAGATCGGCGATCGAACTCTTGCCGGCGCCGCTCGGCCCCACCAGCGCCAGCATCCGGCCCTTCGGCAGCGTGAAGCTCACATCGCTCAAGGCCGGCGGCAGCTCGGGGGCATAGCGCAACCCCACCCCCTCGAAGCGGATGTCGCGCTCCAGGGCCGTGAACGGCGTGCCGCCCAGCCGCCGGAACTGCTTGCCCGCCGGCGAGAGGATCTGGTTGAGCCGCTCCAGCCGGCCGCTGTTGTCGGCCAGTTCGTTGACGGTGGTGGCGATGCTGGCCAGGCGCACATTCAGGCGCTGCAGCGCCAGCACGAACGTCACCAGGCTCGGCAGCACGCCGGTGCTTCTGCCCCCGAACAGCGCCAGGCTCAGCGCCGCGATCAGCACCATCGCCAGCACCGGCAGGAAGCCGGCCAGGGGCTGCACCACCGAGAGCCGCCGGCCCTGGCCCCGCAGGGCCTGCTCCAGATCACCCATGCGCTGCTGCAGCTGGGTATCGGCTGCCTCCAGCTGGCCGCTGCTGTGCAGCAGCCGCAGGCCCTGGAAGTCTTCCGTCACCCGGGCGCTGATCGCCGCCTGGATCTGGGCCACCGCCCGCGAACCGGCCCGGATGCGGGGCAGCAGTCGCTTCTGCACCAGCACGATCACCAGCGCCAGCACGGCCGCCGCCAGCAGCAGCCAGGGCGACAGCCCCACCAGCACCACCAGATAGGTGGTGCTCAGCAGCAGCCCCACCACCAGGCCGGCGCTCCTCTCCACCTGGATGCGCAGTGCCTCCGGGCCCTGGGCGGCGTAGTCGCTGAGGTCGCCCACCTTGTAGCCGCTGGCGCAGGGATAGCTCCAGCGCAGCACCTGGCTGTGGATGCGCGCCGTCACCAACGCCCTGCAGCGAGCGGCGAAGTAGCTCACGCTCACCAGGTTGAGAAAGCGGCTGGCGCTCTGCAGCGCCTGCAGCAGCAGCGCCAGCGCCAGCAGGCTCATGAACACCTGGGTGGCCGGCAGTCCGTTCAGCCAGGCCGCCGCCGCCGGCCAGCGGCTCACGATCGGGTTGCTGGCCCAGTTGAACGCCTGGCCCACCGGCGCCGAGAGCACCTCCACCGCCAGGAAGATCACCGCCAGCGTGGCCCCCTCGCTGAAGGCCTCCACCACGCCGCTGGCCAGGTTCACGGCGATCAGCCGCCACTGCTGTCGGGCCGTGCCCCGGATCAGGCGCGCCGCGGGCTGCTGGCTCAGCCACGGGTCCAGCATCGGCCCGAACAGGCGCGTCAAGAGCCGGCGCAGGGGAGTGGCGGGCAAAGGCTTCACGGTCAAACCGGGGCGTCCTCCTGCAGCCGCGGGTGGCTGCTGGTGCGGTGCGGTGCGGGCATGGGCATGTGGGGCAAGGGCGGAGTCGTGGGCGTGGGCGTGACGGGCGCGGCTCGGCCAAGGTCACCAGGCGAACGGCTCAAACTGCCCGGCATGGTGCCGAAGCCCCTGCAGCCCAGGGTCTACAGCCCCCAACCCCTTGGTGATATCACGAGTTCCATCGCGGGAAGTGGCAAGCCATCTATGGGCAGGCACACCACAACCGTGGCAGCCGCCCCGGACGCGAGCGGGGCTCCAGCGTCTCAGTGCTGCCCGATTCAAGCAGCAGTGCAGGCTGATTGGGGCGCGGTGTGGGTGGATCGGCCATGCTCATGGGGCTCAATCCAGGCCTTGGTGCTCTGAACGCCGCGACGCCATCGCAGGCTGCTCGCCTGATCGGGGAACTCACCCAGCTGGCCGGCGACCGGCTGCTGCCGGCCCTGCCGATCCTGGAACGCCGTGGGCTGGTGCCCCCGGAGCTGGCAGACCTGGCAGCCTGGGGTGGGGCTGAGCACCAGGGCGGCAATCACCCGGCGGCGGACCGGGTGGTGATCGAGGCCCTCGAGCGGGCCGGCCTGCGGGTGCTGGTGCTGAAGGGCACCCTGCTGGCCCACACGGTGTACGACACCCAGGCCCAGCGTCTGCGCAGCGACACCGATCTGCTGGTGGCCCCCCACCAGCGCCAGGCGGCCCAGGCGGTGCTGGAGCGCCTTGGCTTGACGCCCAACCGGGCTCCGATGGTGCTCACCATGGAGGCGCAGGATGGCTGGCAGGGCTCCATCCACCGACATCCGGTGCTGATCGATCTGCACTGGCACCTGTTCAGCCATCCGGCCTTCGCACCCCTGTTCAGCTTCGAGGCCCTCTGGCGCCGGCGCCAGGCCATCACGATCGCCGGCCACCACACCTTTGGCCTCGGCCCCGTGGACGCCTTGTTGCACTCAGCGCTGCACTATTTCGCCCACCACGATGAAGGCGACCGGCCGGCCCAGTGGCTGCTGGATGGCGACCTGCTCTGGCAGCGGATGAACGCTGCCGACAGGCGGAGCGCCGTGGCCCGAGCGATCGATCTGGAGGTGGCTGGCGTTGTGGGCGCCTTTCTCGAGCGTGCCAACACCCGCTTTCACACCGGCATCCCCCCGGCCGTGCTCGCCGAACTGCACCAGGCCGGACAAGACCAGTGGCGCAGCGCGATCACCCGCATCGATGGCCGGCCGCTGGCCGCCCAGATCCTGATCCTGCGGGGGATGCAGGGCTGGAGGGCACGCCTCCGCTACCTGCGGGGCCAGATCGTGCCGTCCAGGCGCTACATGCTGAGCAAATACCCAGACGCCAGCAGCTGGGGGCTGCCCTGGCTCTACATCCGGCGTGGTGTTGAGGGATGGCGCGAGCGTGTGCGCCGGCAACGCTGAAGCTCCTCGCTCACGCCTCAGCGTCGATCCCCACCAGGCCCTGGGCGAGCAGGTCGTGCACCAGCTTGAGCAGATCCGCTTCGAGCTGCTCAGCCTCCACCGCATACTCCTGCAGCATCTGATCGCGGATGTCGGCCAGGGACTGCCCGGCGCCGATCAGCTCCCAGATCCGTGCTCCCACCGGATCCAGGCCGTAGTAGGTGCCCGTGGCCAGGTGCAGGATCACCGTTTCATCCCCCACGCTGCGGTCCATCACCTCGGCGGGCACCGTGAGGCGGGCCGCAAGCGTGAGCGGCTCCGGGGCTGCCGCTTGGTCTGGGGCCGCGTCTGTCTTGGGGTTTGTGGACATGGCTGCCGATGAGGCGAGCATCAACCCCGATAAACTACGCAGATGATCAGCTCCTGGCGACGCAAGGCACGGCGCTTCAGAGCCCTCGACGCCGACTCCAGACGTGTGGTGCTGGGCAGCGTGTTGCTGCTGCCAGTGTTCTGGGTGCGCGTGAAACTGCTGGGCCGCTGGGAGCTGAGCTGCCGCAATGGAGCCGCAATCGATGCTGCCAGTGCCGGCAGCCCCGCCTCCCTTGAAGCGCTGAGGCACTTGGGCAAGCTCGTCAACGCCGCAGCCCACACCCTGCTTCCCCCCGACAACTGCCTCACCCGTTCGCTGGTGCTGCAATGGCTGCTGAACCGGCGCGGAGTGCCCACCGATCTGCGCCTGGGCGTGCAGCTGATCAACGGCCAGCTGCAGGCCCACGCCTGGATCGAAAGCCACGGCCACCCCCTCAACGACGGCGCGGATGTGGCTGAGCGGTTTCTGCCCCTGGAACGGGTTGAACCGGTTGAACGGGCATCGGCCGATCAGATCATCGTTCCGGCATGAGCGGGATCGCGGGGATCATCCAGTTCGATGGCAAGCCCGTGGAGCACGGGCTGATCGAGGGGATGACTTCGGCCATGGCCCATCGCGGCCCGGACGGTATCCACCATTGGCGCAGGGGTTCGGTGGCCCTGGGCCACTGCATGTTGCGCACCACGCCGGAATCGCTGGAGGAATCCCAGCCGCTCACCAACGAAGGCGAAAGCCTGGTGCTGGTGATGGATGGACGGGTGGACAACGGGGAGGAACTGCGGCGCGAACTGCTGGGGCGAGGCGCGGTGCTACGCAATCGTTCCGATGCCGAACTGGTGCTGCGGGCCTACGAAACGTGGGGGGAGGACTTCCCTCTCCAGCTGCTCGGGGAGTTTGCAGTGGCGATCTGGGACAGCAAGCAGCAACGGTTTGTCCTGGCGCGCGACCATCTCGGAGTCAAACCCTTCTACTTTTTTGCCAACAAAGACGGTCTAGCCTTTGCTTCAGACGAAGAGGCATTGCTGGGCATCCCTGGAGTATCTCGCAGACTCAACGAAGACTTCATCGCTGCCAACCTGTTGCCCGCGTTCGATGGTGGTGATTTCAACCGCGGCTGGCTCGCTGACATCCTCAAGCTCCCCGCCGGCAGCACCCTCACAGCGCAACGTTCCGGCCACAGGGTGATGCGAACCTACTGGCAACTGGAGCCCCAGGAGGAACTTCAGTTCGCCTCTCAGCAGGAGTGCGTGGAAGCGTTCTGGTTGGTGTTCGGTGAAGCGGTTCAGTGTCGCATGCGAACGCTGGGCCACCCAGCCTTGATGCTGAGCGGTGGTATCGACTCGGCCAGTGTCGCGGCCATGGCCCGCGAGATCCTGCCGGAGATGCCCTCCCGTGAACTGCACACCTATTCGGTGGTGGCAGACGATCCAGCCTCATGCGAGGAAAGCCGGAACATCCAGACGGTATGCATGGGATTCGAGCAGCAGGCACACTGGGTCTGTGTGCCGAGCCTGCGCGGAACGATCACAGACGACGATCTCAAGGACGCTGCCTGGACGCATGCACATCCAGTTGGCAACTCGATTCTTCTGCCCGCGATGATGTACCTGGCCGCCAGCCGTGCAGGCCATCGCGTGATGTTCGACGGCATCGATGGCGATCTGGTAACTCACACGCCTGGATGCTATGTGGCTGGCATTCTTCACTCATCCGGCTGGCGACATGCATGGGCACATGCCAGGCAAGCCAGCAACAACAATATTTACCTCAAGGGCCACTCCGCAGAGGTTCTGTTCGCTAGAGCCCTCTGGAGAGTGTATGCGCCAGCTGCCGCCAAATCACTGAAATATCGCGCCGGAAAGCTTCGCATTCGTGATCCGTTTCGCGGCAGTTTGATCAATCGCGACTTCGCCAGGAAGCTTCACCTCCGCGAACGCATCGCGGAACAACAAGAGCAGGCGAGAAAGATCAGCCTGCTCAGCTACCAGGAACGCCACATCCATGCCCTCGTCCCCTCGGGGCTCGTCAGTGGGATGGAGGGCTTCAACGCCGTGGCGGCCCGTTATGGCGTCGAGTCCCGCCATCCCTGGTCGGATCGGCGTCTGGTGGAGTTCTACCTTCGCTTGCCGCTCAGTAACAAAGCGCACAATGGCTGGACAAAATCAGTGGTCCGGCAGGCCACGGCATCACTGCTCGGCAGCCGCGTGGCCTGGCACCGAGGCAAAGCCCACCTAGGCATGACCCTGGTTCACCGCTTGATGGCCCAGAACCACGCCCATGTTCGTAGCACACTGCAACGTCACGACCGCATGATCAGCGAGTTCGTGGATCGTCAGGCACTGCACACCTTGCTGCCTCGCGCCGAGGCGGGCACGAGCGACGATGCGACCTATGATGCCTACGCCGCGACCTCCTTGACCGAGTGGCTGAGCCGTGTCAAAGTTACTGCCTAAGTCCGCTGGACTTTCCGGCTGCGGTTTCACCCAAAGAGGGAACACCATTTTAACTCAGCTCAAATTAGCTCAAACAACCCAAAAATGAACCAACAAGATTTCACTGACGAGCAAAGACATACTGACCTGCAGGACATTGCCACCCAAAAACGCTACGAACGACCCCAATTGCAAGTTTATGGGAGTGTTAGTTCATTGACGCAGGGTGGCGCTGGGACTATGAATGAAGGGCAATCTACTATGAACGTTATAACCCTACAAATGACTGTGGGTTCCGACCGGCGCATCAAGACCGGAGTGATCAGAATCGATCAGCACCCTATCGGCATCGGATTGTACTTGTTTGATTACTTGCCTGAATACCGTGAAACCTGTGGCTACGGTCGCCAGTTCGGCGTGATCGCTCAGGAAGTCGAACAGGTGATGCCAGCTGCTGTAATCAAGCATCCAAGTGGTTACAAGATGGTTGACTATGGCATGCTCGGGATATCTCGTCATCCACGCTGAGCGCGGCTACCCCCCTTCTCTGATCACTCGTGCTCAGCGAGCATCTTGACTACCTCAAGGACAGCACCCGGCTAGAACGCTTCAGGTCAGCGATTGCCAAAGTTGTTGATAGTGCCGATACTGTTGTAGATCTAGGCTGTGGATCCGGTATCTTGGGCCTGCTCTGTTGTGAAGCGGGTGCATCTCACGTGCTCGCCATCGACTCGACAGACATCATCGAAGTCGCCCGCGAAACCTTTCAGCGGGCCGGTCTTGATGGGAAGAGCACATTCATCCGCAGTCCTTCACAGCGCGTCGAACTGTCCGATCCGGTCGATCTAGTGATCTGCGATCATGTGGGCTACTTCGGATTCGATTACGGAATCATCCACACCCTTCAGGATGCACGCACACGCCTCCTCAAGCGCGGTGGCCATCTGATCCCTGCCGGCCTTCGGCTCTACCTTGGTGCAGTCGAATCAGAAACTGCCCAAGCAAAGGCCCACGGCTGGCAGGAAGCAGGCATCCCGCCGGAGTTCCACTGGGTGCGCAATCTTACGGTGAATGAAAAGCATGGGTTAAAGCTTCCCGCGACGTGCGTTCTGGGCCAACCAGCCATGCTCGATGACCTCGATCTTCATCTCGATCAACCCGAGTTTTTCTCCTGGTCAGCAGAGCTGCCCATCGAACGCGACGGGGTGGTGCATGGCCTAGCCGGCTGGTTCGACTGCAAACTGGTCGAAGGGGTCTGGATGACCAACTCACCACTAGTGGACGATGCCATCGACCGCCCCCAGGCGTTCCTGCCCATCGATGAAGCCGTGCCGGTCTGCGCCGGTGACGTGATCAAAGCCACTGTGATGGCGCGGCCTGCCGATCACCTGATTGCGTGGGTGGTGGAGTTTCCCGCCTCCGGCAAACGCTTCAGTCACTCCACCTGGCAGGGCCTGGTATTGACACCTGAAGACCTGGTCCGTGCTCAACCGGACAGAGTTCCGCAACTCAGCCGAGAAGGCCAGGCTCGGATGACTGTGTTGCACTACTGCGATGGGGAGCGCAGTGTGCATGAGATCGAGCAGCTCGTGCTGCGTGAACACCCCGATCTGTTTCCATCAGCTCAGGAGATCTCCCGCTTTGTGATGCAGGTTCTCGGCAAGGATTCCGAGTGATGCCCAGCGCTCTTGATCTGCAGCAGGCGAAAGTACAGGCGCCCATCGCTCGTGCCCCCTTCCACACCTGGGCCTTTCCAGACGGCACCCTGTGGACCGAGTTCTATCGCCTGGAAGCAGGCTTCCTCCTGCGCTTTCCTGATCTGGCCGATTTCGAGATCAGCGGCGATGGACATGCCTCGGTGGCCCATCCGGTACCCGGAGTGTCCGTGGGCACGGTTGAGCATCTCTATCTCAACCAGGTGCTGCCGCTGATGCTCAGCACTCAGGGCCAGCTGGTGTTCCACGCCAGCGCCGTGGCGATCGATTCCGGTGTCGCAGTGTTCGCCGGCGAATCAGGTCGCGGCAAGTCAACCCTGGCGGCCAGCTTTGCCGTCAACGGCTATCCCTTCCTCACCGATGATGGCCTGGTGCTCAACCGCTCAGCCACTGGCTACACCGTTTTACCCAGCCATCCCTCGATCCGCCTTTGGGCCGACTCCAGCGAGGCGCTGATCGGGTCAGATACCCCCACCGCTCCAGTTGTGTGCTATACCTCAAAATCCCGATTCCTGGCCGGAGAGCAGGTGCGCTTCTGCGACTGCCCCCAGCCCCTACGCCATGTGTATTTCCTCGGTGAGGGCATTGCCGAGGCAGTAACCATCGAGCCACTCAGCCCTGCCCAAGCCCTGATCGAGTGGGTGAAGAACTCCTTTTTGCTGGACATTGAGGCACACCTCCGCCTGGCCTCCCATTTCAATCAGGTAACCAACCTCGCCGCCCTACCGATCCACTTCCGCCTGGATTATCCTAGGAACTACACGGCCTTGGCCGATGTCCGCCAGGCGATCCTTACCCATACTGGCCTTGGTGATGGCATCACGTAGCCCGAGCTATCCATGGTACGACTCCTCATGGTTGGCAGCCTATGCAGCAGCAAGTGCCTTCCTCAGCAGTCGCCATCCAGAGCGGTTGGCTGAATTCCAGCTGGCGATGGACATCCTTCGCACACGTGAGGATTTCCAGGTGCAACACCTATGGGGCTTTCTACCCCAGGAACTCCTGGAAGAAATTCGACGCATCTCGCGCTCCCTGTCGCATGAGGAGATCGAATTGCATGAGGCCGCAAGTTTCGGTCGCTGGGTACTCCACGATCACCCTCGGCTCACTGAAGTTCAGACGGGGTTGACCAGCTTCGTGTCAGAGCTTGCCGGTGAACCGCTAGAGCCTTCTTATAACTTTCTAAGCTTGTATTCTCGGTTGGGGCGCTGCCCGATCCATATGGATGCCCCCCAGGCGAAGTACACCCTTGATGTCTGCATTCAGCAAAGCCAACCCTGGGATATTCATCTCAGCCAGATCGTGCCCTGGCCAGAGGCTGGCATTGAAGGAGGAAGCTGGGACGATACAATCCGCAATGATCCCGAACTCAGTTTCAAGAGTTATGCGCTGAAGCCCGGGGATGCCATTCTGTTCTCGGGGAGCAGCCAATGGCATTACCGCGATCCCATTCCCTCGCCGGCCAGAGATGAGTTCTGTGATCTGCTCTTTTTTCACTACATTCCCCTTGGCACTGGCAAGCTGGTGAATCCTGCCCAGTGGCCTGAGATCTTTTGCCTTCCAGAGCTGGCCGAGCTACCAGAGATTCGGCGTCATAGTTGCCAAGCGATAACCCGTTGGCAGTAAGCAACCAGTCATCAGGGCTGCAACATCAATCCCTCTGCTGGAGGTGTTGGAAAACCGAACCAGCCAGAACCAGGTCGACTAGCTCAAGCGGTCCTCAGGGGCACGTCATTGCACCGCCCCCCCCTGCCGCTCAAACCGCGCCGGCTGAATCACCACTGCCGCCTGCGCCACCAGCTCCGGGTCGTGGGTGGCCACCAGCACCAGGCGTTCCTGGCTGCGCTCCAGCACCAGCTGCCTTACCCGCGCCGCCGCCTGCGCATCCAGAAACGCCGTGGGTTCATCCAGCAGCTCCACCCGGTGGTCCAGCAGCCAGGCCCGCAGCAGCCCCAGCCGGTGGATCTCGCCCCCCGAGAAACAGTCCACCGCCAGGTTGAGCGGCTCGTGGAGCCCCTCGGGCCGCTGCAGCACCGGCTCCAGCCCCAGCTGCTCCAGCCACGGCCCCAGCAGGGCCTCGCGTTCACGCCGGTCCGGCAGCCGGCCCAGCAGCAGGTTGTCCGCCAGGCTGCCCTCGAACAGCACCGCCCCCTGGGGCGCGTAGGCCACCAGCGTGCGCCAGGCCGCGGCCCCCTGGCTGCCCGCCAGCTCCAATGGCTCGCTCTGGCCAGCCGCCTGCAGTTGCCAGGAGCTGCTCTCCTCAGCCAGCAGGCCCGCCACCCGGTCGAGCAGGGTGCTCTTGCCCGTGCCCGAAGGTCCCACCACCGCCACCAGGGCACCGCGCCGGAGCGTCACGCCCGGCTGGCCGCGGCCCCGCCAGGTGGCCTCCAGGAGCACCGCCCCCGCCGGCAGCGGCCGGGGCGCGGCGGCCGCCAGCACCGGAGCCCCCAGCCGGCCGCGCAACTGTCGCAGGGCCTCGTAGCCCGGCAGCGCCCACAGGCACGACCGCCGGCTGCTGATCACGCCCCCCAGAGCCCCGGCCGCCCGGTAGGCCAGCAGCAGCACCGTGGCCACCGCCGCCGGCTCCAGCGCCGTGCCGCCCACCCCCAGCCAGAGCGCCACCACCAGCACCACCAGCCAGTCGCGCAGGGCGGCGAACACCGCCTGACGCCGCAGCGTGCGGCGGGCGTTGCGGCGGTAGTCGCGCGCCGCCGCAGCGAAACGAGCCAGCAGCCAGGGCTCGGCGGCCGCCGCCCGCACCGCCTTGAGGCCATGCAAGCCATCGCCCACGATGCTCTGCAAGGCTGCATTCAGGCGGGTGTGCAGCGTGCCCAGGCTCCAGGCGCCGGAGCGCTGCAGCAGTCCCGCCAGCGCCGCCGCCAGCAACCCCAGCAGCAGCGGCCCGGCCTGCCCGCGCCCAGCCACCAGCACGCCGCCGCCATAGATCAGCAGGGCGATCAGGTTCTGCAGCACGCGCAGACCCTCGTCCAGCGCGTACACGCTGGTGTCGATGTCGTCCATCAGCAGGCCCAGCAGCTCGCCGCGGCCCACCCGCTCCAGACGCAGGCTGGAGGCGTGCAGCACGCGGCTGAGCAGGTCGCTGCGCAGCCGGTCGGTGAGCGCGCTGTTCAGCCATTCCCGAAGCACGGCGATGCCCACCTGCAGCAGCCCGCGCACCGCCATCAGCCCCACCAGCAGCCCCAGCAGCTGACGCAGATCCAGCGCCGGAGCGGGCAAGGGCGGGGCGCTGCTGGCGCCACTGCCCAGCAGCACCCCCACCGCCAGGCCCAGACCCGCCACCTCCACCAGGCTGCTGAGCAGGGCCAGGGCGGCCAGCAGCAGCGTGTGCCCCCGTCCCGCCTCGCGGGCCAGGGCAAGCCACAGGCTCAGGCGGCCTCCTGCAGGGGAACGCTCCATCAGCTGGACTTGCCTTGATCCACTCCAGGTGGCGCGGGGCCGAGGGTAGGTCCAGGGCGGCCGGGCTGAGCTCCAGCCGGAGCGGATCGATCAGCCGCCGGCTTCGCCACTTCCGAGCAGCAGCACGGGCTCACCGGCGTCCGCCAGCAGCCGTGCGGCATCACGGTCGAATGTGGCCAGTTGCTCGCTGCCCAGCTGGCGCCCACCGAAGGCGATCACGCCATCAGCACCTCCAACGCCCTGACGCAGTCGGTGGAGGGGAAGCGATACACCCGCCGCAGCACCCACACCAGTTCGCACAGCACCGGCAGGGGGATGGCCACCAGCTCCGCCTGCGACAGCAGGGCACTCGCCGCCCTGGCCTGCTCCGGATCGTCCTGCACCAGGGCACGCACCAGCAGATTGGTGGCGGCCGTGATCTTCACGGCTGTCCAGCATCAGGCGTTGGGAATCCCGCCCAGCCGGCGGCGGCGGCCTCATCGAGTTCGGCCAACGTGGCCCGATGGCTGCTGCGGCCCGCCAGCAGGCTGATGAAGCCGTCGATCGTGCCGGTGGCCTGCTCGGCATGGAGCTCCAGCCGCCCTCCCGGCAACACCTCCACATCGATGCGCTGGCCGGTCTGCACCCCGAGATGAGCCAGCAACTCCTTGCGCAGGGTCAGCTGGCCCTTGCTGGTGACGGTGAGCGAGCGGGCTTTGGGACCGGCAGACCTGCGACCGGCAGAGCTCGGCATCGCCTGGCATCACCGCTGGCCGCAGCGTAAGGCAATTTTTCCTTGCACAGGGACTGGGGCCACCGGATGTCGCACACACTGGGTTGTCGCACACACCATGCCCCTGGGTCATCGGGCCGGACGCGAGCGGGGCTCGAGCGTCTCGGGACCACGGTGCTGGTTCAAGCAGCCGCGCGCAGGTTCTGGGGCTCCCGGTTCCGGGAGGCACAGAAATCAGGCATCCTGCAGGCCGAAGCCAGCAGCTGAGCCATGCAGCGCACCGTTTCAGCCTCGCTATCGTGCTAGCAACGCTGAACTGCGGCCCGCAACACTTCCGCGCGCGCCGGCAGCCCCAGGGCAAGCGTCACGACGTTGTGCCGGAAGCGCACATTCGGGTCGTCGTCGGCCTGATGGCGTCGTTGTGGACGAGATCGCGGTACATGCGACGCCAGGCCATGCAAGAGCGCGTCGTAGGCCGTGCTCAGGTCACGCCTGAGGTGGGCCTGCCGGGGCCTGCGTTCATGCCACTGGGCCAGCTGGCGAGCTGTGGCGTGCTGGTCGGGGTGGACGTCGTAGCGGAGGTGGGGGAAGCGGCGTTCACCGATCGCCCAGAGCGCCCGGCGCACGGCCGGGCCGGCCTGGCTCAGCACATTGGGGTCGACCCCCAGATGCACCACCCGGAACTGCAGCTCCACAGTGAGCACGGAATCGCCGACGTGATCGAGGCCCGGAATCACCCGGATGTTCTCCAGGGGCTCAGGTGAGCGCATGGGCATGGCTGGGGCCCTCATCGAGGATCTGCAGACGCGCTGCCTTTGCCCTATCCAGGAAGGCCGGTGGCTGCTATCGGTACACATCCTTGCGGTGACCAATCCGCAGCACCAGCACCAGGCCCCACGCGGAGCCGTCGCAGTCCCTCGAACTCCCCTTTCAGCGCCGATCCTGCCTCGGAAGAGCTGCCAGATTCTTGGCCGCCGAACGCTTAATCCGCAGCGAGCAGCGCATCGCGCACCTCAGACCACTCCAGCACGGGGTCAGCTGGATCCTTCAGAGCCGCAACGCCGCAGCGCAGATCCTCGATGTCATCCAGGTAGTACTCAATAGCCTGCCGGATGATGTCGGCCCGTGAGCGCTGAAGTTGTGCAGCAGCAGCATCCAGCTCCACTCCGAGCGCATCAGGCAACCGGGCCGTGACCTGGACCATGGACGACTTCACTGCAATGTCAGTGACATCAGGCTAGCGGTGCTGGGTGCGCGGGCCAGGGCCGTGCCGCCAGTGCGGCCGCAGCGTCAGCTGCGCGTCATCCCCAGGGCAAGCGTCACGAAGTCAAGCTGATCGGGTTTGGGCACACGCTGGAGAGCGGCAAGGGCTTGGTCGGCTTCATCGATTCGGGTCACCACGAAGTTGTGCTGGAAGCGCACATTCGGGTCGTAGTCGGCCTGATGGCGGAGCTCCTGGAGGCCTGGAAATGTGGTGGTAAAGAGCAATAAATCGGAGGAAACATTGGAATTTTCCACTCTGAAGCAGGCTTTTTTGGCGTTGTTGTGGTCGAGATCGCGGTACACACGGCTCCAGGCCAGAGAGCGTCGAGCCTGGGGGGTGACGCCCACCAGACGATCGGCGGCCGTTTCGGCAAGGCCATGAAAGAGCCCGTAGTAGGCCGTGCTCAGGGCACGTCTGAGGTCAGCCTGCCGGGGCCGGCGTTCATGCAACTGGGCCAGCTGACGGGCCGTGGCGTGCTCAGCACCTGCTGGTCCGGGTGGAAGTCGTAGCGGAGGTGGGGGAAGCGGCGTTCACCGATCGCCCAGAGCGCCCGGCGCAGGGCCGGGCCGGCCTGGCTCAGCACCCTGGGGTCCACGCCCGGCTGCACCAACCGGAACTGCAGCTCCACATAGAGAACGGGATCGCCGTCGTGATCCAGACCCGGGATCACCCGGATGCTCTCGAGGCCCTGGCTGTTCAACAGCGGCTCCACAGCTCCGCGGATGGCCTCCTCCACCGCCGGCGCTACCGGATGGTCGAGATCACGCTCGTAGGTGAAGGCCGGCATGGCAACCGCACACCAGGGGCTGGAAGTGATCGTAGGGGCGCCCGCCCCCCGTTGCTCGACCATCGGTTGCCATCGGCGGCCTCCGGCGCACGACTGCATGCACACACCATGCACCTGATGCAGCGGGCCGGACGCGAGCGGGGCTCGAGCATCTCGGATCCGCGCGCACGATTCAAGCAGCTTGCCCAGGTTCCGGGGCACACGGTTCCGGAAGGAACGGAATTCAGGCATCCTGCAGGCCGAAGCCCGCACCCGTCGATGCCGGCCACGATCTACCTGCACTGGGCCGCCACCCCCTACTCCTGGGTGCGCTCCGGGCTCTATCACACGATCGTGGGCGGCGACGGCACCCTGCACCGCCTGCACGCCTACAGCGTCGACCTGCCGGCCCACACCTGGCGCCGCAACGGCAATGCCGTGGCCCTCTCCTGCGCCTGCATGGGCGGCCGCCCCGATCCCTGGACGATCCCGCCCAGCGAGGTGCAGCTCGATGCGCTGTGCCGCGAGGCTGCCAGCGTGGCCCGCAGCTGGGGCTGGCGCGAGGCCGACATCACCATCGAGCGCGTGATGACCCACGCCGAGGCCGCCTCCAACCGCGACGGCCGCTGGCTGCACGACAACTACGGCCCGGTGATCTGGGGCGGCACCGGCGAGCGCTGGGATTTCCTGCAGCTCAGCAAGGGCGGCCCGCCCACCGGCGGCGACGAGCTGCGCGCGCGCATCCGGCGGTTTCTGGCCACTCCCGATGCCGGGCCCGGCGTCACCACCAAGCCGGGGCCCGGCGGTTCACCCGCCCGTCTGGAGTTCCGCCGCGCCACCGCCATCAGCGCCCGCGGCCAGGAGCTGGCGGTGGAACTCGACGCCAACGGCAGCTCCTGGGCCCTGGCCGCCGACCTGCTCGATCGCTACGAGATCCCCTACGCCTGGGAGGCCAGCCGCCGCCGCATCCTCATCGGCAGCCTCGATGTGGTGCCCACCTTCCGCGCCGACCAGGTGCAGCCCAGCGTCGGCTGGCCCCTGTTCGAGATGACCCTCCAGCACGGCAATGCACCGGTGATCCTGCGCGGCATCCTGCGCGACAACCGCGCCTGGTGCCGGGTGCTCGAATTCGCCGAGGAGTTCGGCATCAGCACCAGCTTCGAGCCCTTCACCCTGCTGGAGCGGCGTGGGGGGTGACGGAGACCCGAATGTGGACGGTTTCACGAGCCACGGGAGATGAGAGCACTCAGGGGTAGCGCACCGGAGGCGACATCGCCTGGGGTTTTGCGGCAGGACGTGGCAGGTGTGCGGGTAGCTGGTGACTCAGATGGATCACAGCTCCGTCATCAGTTCGCGAATGGACGTGAGCGGCAGGAAGAGCCTGCTTGGTTTCGACGGTAAAGGTTGAAAGCCATAGCTCTCGTACAGCGCCTTACGGCGCACTGTACGGTCGGGATCGCCGCAATCGAGCACATCCAGGAGAGCAATGGCAATGCCGAGCACATCGGCAGCCTGTGCGATCCGCCGAAGTGCATCCACCAGCAGGTCGCCGCCAAAGCCGGCACCGCTGTAGCGCTGATCGCGGCCGATCATGGCGATGAACGCGGCAGGGATGGACCCGTGGCCCGGCCTTGTGCGGGCAAAGCGCCTGGGCAGATCGCGATAGTCGACGGCATGGGCATTGATCGTGTAGAAGCCGATCAAGTTCCCATTCGTGCTCACCATCACAAACAGCCGCACATTGCCAGCTTCCGCCAGCTTGTTGGCTGTTTTCTTGAAATAGTTGTCTACTGCCGCCACACCACAACTGAAGCCGGCACGGTCATGGCGAACCGGATCAAAGGGCTCTATCGAGTAAGGCGGCTGCAGCAGACCAGCCTGAGCTGAGTCGCTCAACGGGAGACGACAGTGCGCTGATGCCGCTCAAAGGCTGCTTTCAAGGCCGGGGTGGCTGGCGCCGGCTGATCCAGGGCCGCGAAGAAGGCGGCATGGTCAATCCCCTCCAGTTCCGTGCGCTCATGGGAATTGATCACGGCACGGGCGGCCTGGTAAGCCGCCTGCATCGTGAAGGCGGAGTCGTCGAGCCCAGCCAAGGCGGCGGCCCTCTGGATGGTGGCCTTGATCCGCGGCTTGGTGCGGAAATTCATGCGCACCAGCGCGCGCTCTTCAGAGCCGCAGGGCTCGGATTCGCTGGTAGCAGCCTCAGAGCGGGCGGAATGAGCCATGGATCGCCCGCATGCACCTGCTTATCGTACGCCACATCGGCGTACAAGGCAGTCGGATGGCAGAACACGGCTGCAACCCGAAGCCCGCCGCATCCGGCCGCCTCGAATTCCGCCGCGCCACCACCATCAGCGCCCGCGGCGAAACCCTGGCGGTGGAGCTCGACACCAACGGCAGCTCCTGGGCCCTGGCCGCCGATCTGCTCGCCCTCTACGAGATCCCCTATGCCTGGGAGGCCAGCCGCCGCCGCATCCTCATCGGCAGCCTCGATGTGGTGCCCACCTTCCGCGACGACCAGGTGCAGCCCTCGGTGGGCTGGCGCCTGTTCGAGATGACCCTCCAGAGCGGCAACGCGCCGGTGATCCTGCTGGAGCGGCGGGCCGAATTCAGGCGGCCCAGTCCGCCAGCTGCAGCCCATCCACCCGGCTGAACGCGCCGATCGGTGTGGCACGGCGCTTCAAGGCGGTGGCCTGAACGGCGTAATGCTCACAGATTCCCGATCCCTGGGGATAAAGCACCGGGCTTCCCGGTCCTGCACCGGCAGCTTGTCAGCCTGCTGTTGCTCCAGTGCTTCCACGAAGTCGGGATCAAAGCCGCTGAGCGCCTGCAGCAGGGCCTGCCCGCGCTGGCTCCGGCAGCACCAGCAGCTGGGCCATGGAACGGTCGTTTACGGCGTCGCTATCGTGATAGCAACGCGGAAACGCGGCCCACAACACCCACCCCTGGCCCACCATCGACCTGCACTGGGGCGCCATCCTGCTGCAGATCAGCCACCGCCCATCACGTGCAGGATCACCGCCGGGATCACCAGGGCGTAGGTCGCTGTCAGCGGCCAGCCGAAGCGCAGGAAATCGAGGAAGCGGTAGTTGCCGGGGGAGAACACCATCAGGTTGGTCTGGTAGCCGATGGGTGAGAGGAAGCTCTGGCTGGCGGCGAACACCACGGCGTAGATGAACAGCAGCGGCGGCTGGCCCAGGCCTTCGGCGAGCTTGGCCACCACCGGCAGCAGCAGCACCACGGTGGCGCCGTTGCTGAGCAGTTCGGTGCCCACCATGGTCACGGCGTACACCGCCACCAGGGCCAGGTACACCGGCCAGCCCTGCAGCCAGCCCTGCAGGCCGTCGGCCGCCAGCTGGGCCAGGCCGCTCTGCTGCAGCGCCGCACTGAAGCTGAACAGCCCCCCCAGCAGCAGGAACACATCCCAGCGGATCGAGCGCAGGGCGCTGCTGGCATCGAGGCAGCCGCCCACCACCAGCACCCCCACCCCCAGCAGCACCGCCGCCACCAGCGGGATCAGGTTGAGGCCAGACACCAGCAGCACCAGGGCCATGGTGAGCACCGCCAGCCACTTGCGGTGGGTGGTGGGCAGGTCGCTCTCGAGTTCGTCGAGCACCACCAGCTCGCTGTTCTCCTGCAGGCCGCGGATGGCGTCGAGCGGGGCCTGCAGCAGCAGCAGGTCGCCGGCCTTGAGCGGCAGCCGGCCGAGGCGGTCGTGCAGGGTGGTGTTGGCGCGCTTCACGGCCAGCACGGTGGCGTTGAAGCGCTGGCGGAAGCGCAGCTCCCGCAGCGAGGAGCCGGCCAGCATCGAACCGGTGGGCAGCAGCACCTCGGTGAGGCGGATCGGCGTGGGCTCGGCAGCCGGGGTGCCGTTGGTCGCCGGCTCCTCGTCGGCTTCCAGGAGCGTGCCGGCCAGGGCCACCATCTCATCCTGCTGCAGGCGCAGCAGCTCGCCTCTGGTGCAGCGCAGCAGCAGGCGGTCGCCGGCCTTGAGGCGCAGCTCGGCCAGCGGAGGCTGCAGCCTCTGGCCGCGCCGGTGCACCGAGAGCACGTCCACATCGAAGCGGCGCTGCAGCCGGCTGGCGTGCAGGGTGGTGCCGGTGAGGGGCGAGCGCCTGGGCAGCACCACCTCGGTGAGGTAGCCCTGGCGGGTGAGCTCGGTGAGGGTGCCGCTGGCATTGAGGCCGCGGTCGGGCAGCCAGCGGGAGGCGAGCAGCAGGTAGAGGCTGCCGATCAGCCACACCGGGATGCCGATGGCGGTGAAGGAGAACAGCTGGAAGCCGCCGTAGCCCAGGCCGGCGGACACATCACTGGCCAGCAGGCTGGTGGAGGTGCCGATCAGGGTGAGGGTGCCGCCGGTGATCGTGGCCACCGAGAGGGGGATCAGCACCCGTGAGGGGCTCACCCCGCGGCGGCGGCACCAGCCCTCGATCACCGGCAGCAGGATGGCCACGATCGGGGTGTTGGGAATCACCGCCGAGAGCGGCGCCACCACCGCACCGAGCAGGACCACCAGTTGCTGCTGGCCGCGGATGCGCGGGGAGCTCAGCAGTTCGCGCAGGCGGTCGAGGGCGCCGCTGTGCAGCAGCCCCTGGGAGAGCACGAACATCCCCAGCAGGGTGATCAGCGCCGGGCTGCCGAAACCCGCCAGGGCCTGGCTGGGCTCGAGCACGCCGGTGGCGATCAGCAGCCCGGCGGCGCTCACGGCCACGATCTCCGGCGCCAGCCAGCCGCCCACAAACACCACGATGGAGGCCGCCAGCACCACCAGGGTGATCCAGCCGGAGAGGGTGATCAACGCTGCTACTCAGGTCCGGGGGGCATCCTGAAGCACAGAACGGTGAGCCTGAGGCAGCTGCCCACGGTTGAGGTGGTGATATCACGATAGCCCCGATGGTGGAGCCCGCGTCACACCGCTGGGCCGCCGTCAGAACGAAGACGGATCGATCAGGCCGATGGCGGTGCCGCGGAAGTGGTGCGTGTGGCGCGTGGCCAGCAGCGCACCGCGGGCCAGGGCGATGCCGGCGATCAGGGTGGCGCGCAGGTCCACCGGCCGGCCCAGGGCCTGGCGCTGGGCCGCCAGCCGCGCGGCCTGCTGCACCGCCACCCCATCGAGCGGGGCGACGCGCTCCTGGAACAGCTGCTCCAGCAGCGCCTCCAGCCCGCATTCCAGCCGCCGCCGGCAGGTGGCATCGGGGTGAATGGCCACGCCATAGCGCAACTCGAACACCACCACGATCGGCAGCCACACCGTGCGACTGGGCTGGCGATCGAGCCAGCGCACCACAGCCGGATCCGGCCGCTTCTGCATCAGCGCGGCAACCACGTTGGTGTCAAGCAGGATCACGGCAGGCCTCGGCGCGGAATCGGCGGATTCAGGTGATCGGCTGCTGCAGCTCGGCGATGGGCTGGTCCAGCTCGGCATCCGCGAACAGGGCGGCGATGCGGCTGCCCAGACCCATCGACCGCGGCGGCTGGTCGTCGCTCTCCACCGCCCGGCGCAGGATCTGCCGGGCCTCCTCCTCCATGCTGTGGCCATGCCGCAGGGCCCGGCGACGCAGCGCCTCCTTCACCGCCAGATCCAGGTTGCGCACAAGCAGCTGAGCCATAGATGCAGAACGATCAGCAGCGGGAGCGGGAGCGGGAGCGAGATCTTCGGGGCCGCCGGCAACAGGTTGTGCGGCAGTGCCAGCTCGTGATATCACGATAGCAGCGGCGTGCACCGCCGATCACCACGCTCCCGCCAGGGCCATCAACGCGCCACGATCGACCTGCACTGGCTGCACTGGGCCGCCACCCCCTGCAGCTGGGCGCGCTCCGGGCTCCGGGCTCAATCGCAAGACCAACTTGCTGCGCAGAAGGCTGACGCCTGCAGCATCGATCTCACCGCCCATAACTGCCGCCCACACATACCGCCCACACCAGGCGAAGGCTCTGGCTACAGCCTGAGCTTCGAGCCGTTCACGCTGCTGGAGTGGCGGGGAGGACGTTGTCGCCGGAACGACGCCACGGAGCGGCGAACCATGCTAATCACTCTGCATCCATCCCTTGCATTCGCACTTGAATTCGCACTTGGATTTGCCCTTGAATTCGCAGCTCGATCTGGCAACTTACAAGCCCAGGGGAGACAAGCGCAACACCGCCTTCTTCGAAGAGTTTCTGCCCCGGGTTTACGAGCGACGCCAACAAACGGGCATCAACGACCTCGTGGGTTCGATGGCGGCTGTGGTGATCCAGGTGGACCATGGCCATGCCGTGTCTTACATGGCCGAACTCAGCTTGATGGGGCCCTACCGATTCCGGGAGTGCTGGCTGATGCGCACCCACCGCATCTACCTGCTGGCCGCCAACCCAGCCTGGCCGCGGATGATCGTGCTGGAGCCCCTGAATCCAGGATTCGAAGACGAAACCACACGCTGGAACACGATGTATCCCCTTTCGGCAAGAAGGCCGAACGCACGCTACGTGGGAGAGGTGTTCTACACCGAATCGGCACGGTCTGTGCGGGAGATCCTGGAAGCTCAGAACATCCGCTTTGTGTATCCCGGGGAAACGCAGAACCCCTTCTACGCCCATGAGCATTACGCCTACAACCACCTGATCTTCAGCTTCCTCTCGGATCACACCTACAACCGAGTGGGCTATGTCGACCTGCCGCTCGACTCGCTCGCACCCCTCGACCTCGGCGACCGCGTCCTGCTCGACGATGATACGGAGCGGCCCATGGTCGAGGCGGCCGAGCAACACACAGCCCTGGGCCTCGACAACAAGATCCTGGGCCTCGATCATATGGCCACACGCGTGCTGGCAGGAGACAGGGAAGATGCGATTCTGGAATATCTCACCATGGTGCCTTATTACTTCTGGGGAGCATACAATATCAACGAGATGAATTCCTCCACCAATGTCACCCGCAACCCCAAAGTCAACGACGACAAGCTGTCCCCAGCTCGCGTGTTCACGGCCAACAACACCCCTTCCTATCTCAACTCCCTGGTGAACCTGCCGATGCCCACCGAGGAGTTCGTGCGCAACTTCGGCCGGCGCATGCACCACCTCGCCCTCGAAGTGGCAGACGGCAAGGTGGATGGCGAGCAGAATGTGGATGTCGTGGTGCGCAAGCTGCAGGAGTCCGGCATTCCCTTCCTGGCCGATGTGGTGGGCGAATGCAGCGACCAGCCGAATCTCAAGCAGATCTTTTCGAAGAGCTCAGATTATTCCCTGTTGATCACCGAATACGTGCAGAGATGCCAGGGCTACGATGGCTTCTTCACCCGCGAAAACGTAGCCTCACTCACCGAAGCCGCCGGCAACGAAGAGCGCTACGCCCACGGCCATGTGTTCGATTAAGCCTCGAGCAGGATCGCGGCAGGCCTGGGGCGGTGTCGGCGGGCTCGGATCAGGCGGGATTGGCCACCTCCGCTCGGCGATTGGCTGCTCCAGCTCGGCGATTGACTGCTCCAGCTCAGCGATTGGCCGCCCAAAGCCATGGACCGCGGCGGCGGCTGGTCGTTGCTCTGCACCGCTCGGCGCCGCCTTCAGCACGCTGTGCGGCAGCGCCAGCCTGTGATATCACGATAGCACCGGCTGGCACCACTGATTACTACGCCCCTGCCGCGGCTACCGCGATGGTGACCGGCCCAGGGTGCAACAGATGTGAACAGTGGTGTGCACTGCTCAGTTGATGCCCACCCCCCGATTCCTACTTCACAAACTGGTGGTTCAGCTTGAGATCAACCTTGGTGGGTCCCTGGAGGGACAGCTTGAAGTAGGGGCTCTCGGCACTGGTGATGTTGGGGGCAGGCCCTCCGTAGGTTCCCTGATAGAGGGCCGTCACCATCAGTTCTCCGAGAATCTGAACCGCTCCTCCAGGCATGCCGGAGAGGTCAAATTTGTACGTGCAGCCACTGGCGAGGGTGCCGGTAGCTTTGGCTTCTCTCCTGAAATTCGGCACAAACTTCATGCCCTCATACTTGCCGGCCTTGCTCACCAGGTACATGGCAATTGCGGAGCACGATCCCGTGAGTGATGGCATCGCATCTGGTGCGGAAACCGTTCCCATCACCACGGGTGCCGTCACCTTCTCCTGGATCCGATCTTTGATCGATGGGTCGGGCTTGATCATGTCTGGGCGCACGAATTGCGGCGTTGGCATCTGGGCCATTGCAGGCGAGAGTGCAGCCATGGGCAGCATTAGAGCAGTGAAGCTGCAGAGCCGCTGCAAACGCCGACCCCGAGATTGTCGGAATTCACAACCCGTGGATCGATGAGCAGAGACAGATGGATGGGCAGAAACAGCTTTCATGACTGAACCTTCATGCAATCATATCTTGATCATCCCTGGCGAAGCCCACAGCATTCGCCGCATATCTTTACGTCATTTCTTGCATTTGAAACTCAACATCAAGTTCCAACCATTGTTCTTGCTGGGGGGATCTGGCATGGGCCTGGGGTGCGACTGCTGGCCGGGGGATGGGTGCCCCACCTCAGGCCTTCAGAGGGTGTGGGGGTGCAGCGTGAGGCCGCGGCCTGATCCAGCTGATCGACGGCCGCTCGCCAGCCGCGCGCGGAAGTCGGCCACGGTGGCGGTGAGGCCTTCGGCCAGGGGGATGCGGGCGCGCCAGCCCAGCGCCGCCAGGCGGCTCACGTCCAGCTGTTTCTTGGGGGTGCCGTCGGGCTTACTGGTGTCCCACTCGATCGTGCCGGCGAAGCCCGTGGCCGCCGCCACCGCTTCGGCCAGCTCGCGGATGCTCAGGTCGAGCCCCGTGCCCACATTCAGAAACTGCAGATCCTCCGGCCCCGGCTGCCAGTGCTCCAGGGCGAACACGCAGGCCTCGCCGAGGTCGTCCACATGCAGAAACTCGCGCAAGGGGGTGCCGGTGCCCCAGCAGCTCACGCTGGTGCCCAGCCCCCGCTCGGGGCGCTCGGCGGCCTCGTGGAAGCGACGGATCAGGGCCGGCAGCACGTGGCTGTTGGTGGGGTGGTAGTTGTCGCCCGGGCCGTAGAGATTGGTGGGCATCAGGCTGATGGCGTCGAAGCCGTGCTGGCGGCGCAGTGCCTCGCAGAGCTTGATGCCGGCGATCTTGGCGATGGCGTACCACGCGTTCGTGGGCTCCAGCTCGCCGGTGAGCAGGGCCTCCTCGCGGATCGGCTGCGCCGCGAACTTGGGATAGATGCAGCTGCTGCCCAAAAACAGCAACCGGCGGGCCCCATGGCGCCAGGCGTTCTCGATCACCTGGGTTTCGATCTTGAGGTTGTCGAGCAGGAAATCGGCCGGGTAGGTGGCGTTGGCGTGGATGCCGCCCACCTTCGCCGCCGCCAGCACCACCACCGTGGGCCGGTGCTCAGCAAACCAGTTCTCCACCGCCGTGGCGTCGCGCAGGTCGAGCGTGCTGCTGGGGGCCGTGAGCAACTCGCCATAGCCGGCCCGCGCCAGCGCCCGGCAGATCGCCCCGCCGGCCATGCCGCGGTGACCGGCCACAAAGATCCGGTCGGCCGGGGTGATCAGGGGCGCCACGACCTCACGCAGCGCCTCACTCACGGCTGCCCACCACCTGGAAGCCCTTGAGCCGCAGCAGCGCCTCCTTGCGGGCCTCCTCCTTGTCGGCGGACACCATCTCCGCCACCAGCTCTTCCAGGGTGGTGGTGGGGGTCCAGCCCAGCTTCAGGTGGGCCCTGCTGGGATCCCCCAGCAGGGTGTCCACCTCGGCGGGGCGGAAATAGCGCGGGTCGATGCGCACCACCACCTCGCCGGTGTGGCGCCGGCCGATCTCCTCCAGCCCGTCCCCCTGCCACTCCAGCGCGCCCCAGCCCAGCTCAACGGCCGCCAGCTCGATGAACCGGCGCACGCTCTCCTGGCGGCCGGTGGCGATCACGAAATCCTCCGGGCTCTCCTGCTGCAGCATCCGCCACTGCATCTCCACGTAGTCGCGGGCGTGGCCCCAGTCGCGCAGGGAGTCGAGGTTGCCCATGAACAGGCAGTCGTCGAGGCCGGCGTCGATGCGCGCCAGGCCGCGGGTGATCTTGCGGGTCACGAACGTTTCCCCCCGCCGCGGCGATTCGTGGTTGAAGAGAATGCCGTTGCAGGCATACATGCCATAGGCCTCGCGGTAGTTCACCGTGATCCAGTAGGCATAGAGCTTGGCCACCCCGTAGGGGCTGCGGGGATAGAACGGCGTGCTCTCCGTCTGGGGAATCTCCTGCACCAGGCCGTAGAGCTCGCTGGTGCTGGCCTGGTAGATGCGCGTCTTCTGGGTGAGGCCCAGGATGCGCACCGCTTCCAGGATCCGCAGCGTGCCCAAAGCGTCGCTGTTGGCGGTGTATTCCGGACTCTCGAAGCTCACCGCCACGTGGCTCTGGGCGCCGAGGTTGTAGATCTCATCGGGCTGCACATCCTGCACGATGCGGATCAGGTTGGTGCTGTCCGTTAAATCGCCATAGTGCAGCTGGAAGTGGGGCAGCTCCCCGCCCGGCCCGCGCTCGTGGGGGTCCTGGTAGAGGTGATCGATGCGGCTGGTGTTGAAGCTGCTGGCCCGGCGCTTGATGCCGTGCACCACGTAGCCCTTCTCCAGCAGCAGTTCAGCCAGATAGCTGCCGTCCTGCCCCGTGATGCCGGTGATCAGGGCTGTTTTGGTCATCAGTCGTTGTCGAGCAGGCGGAACAGGGTGAGCACGTTCACCAGACCGGTGAGGGGCTGACTCACGGCACCGATGGCGTCGGCACTCACCGCATAACGGGTGCGGTTCACGATCACCGTGTCGCCCTCCACCAGCGGTGGATTCTTGTCCATCGACACGTCCTGGCTGGGATCGTACGCATAGGTGCGCCGCTGGGCGCTGCCGTTGCGGAAGATGCGCACCACCTCCACCTTCGACGTGTTCGCCCGCCAGGTCTGGGGGCCGCCCGCGGCCAGGATGGCCTTCATCAGCGGCGTGTTCGCCGGCACCTGCAACCGCCCCGGCGACTGCACCTCTCCCACGATGTTCACGGTGATGGCGGTGGGCGAGAGGGTGCTGGAGGCCAGCTCGGCACTCAGCTCGGCCGATTCCTCCACCCGCTCGATGCGGATCGTGTCGCCATCGAACAGCAGCGGGTTCTGAAACTGATCCCCCACCCTCACCAGCGCCAGCAGATCCACCTGGGCCTGCTTGAAGCGGCGGTCGCTGCCCGGCAGGCGGCGCTGCACCCACACCCGGCGCAGGTTGGCGGTGGAGGTGAGGCCGCCGGCCTTCT
This sequence comes from Cyanobium sp. ATX 6A2, assembly GCF_024346355.1. Taxonomy (GTDB): domain Bacteria; phylum Cyanobacteriota; class Cyanobacteriia; order PCC-6307; family Cyanobiaceae; genus NIES-981. The sequence goes on along the minus strand of NZ_JAGQCU010000014.1, from coordinate 25,280 downwards.
GGATCGCGTCCACCAGGGTGGGCGGACCGCTGAATCCGGTGGCGTCTTCCGTCCTGGTCGTGTCGCCGGTGGTGCTGAGGGTGTAGAGCCCGGGACGCTCCACCTCCCCCACCAGCGCCACCCGCAGCGGCCGCGGCCGCACCACGCTCAGCTGCAGGTTGGGGCGCTGCAGCTGGGCCCGGTAGAGGGTTTCCAGCCACTGGCTGGCCTGCGACAGGGTGAGGCCGGCGAGGATCACGTTGCCCACCAGCGGCAGTGAAACGGTGCCGTCGTTGAGGATGGACACCGGGCCGGAAAACTCCGGCACGGCCAGAAAGCGCAGGTTGAGGCCGTCGCCGGCGCCGAGGATGTACACGTCCTCCTGCATCAGCGGCTCCTCCGCCGGCAGCGGCGCCGGCGCGGCGGCACCGGGCCGGGTGGCGGGACGGGCGGGCGGCTCGATGATCTGCAGCTGGGCCCGGGCCGGGGGCAGCAGCGAGGCGGCCAGGGGGCTCCCCAGCGGCGCAGTCAGAACCAGAGCGACCGAACCGACGGCCCAGAGGGTCGACCGCGGCAGGCAGGGAGGGGGCATCGGCGACGCGGCCCGCGCTGGGGACCCGGGACGGCGGAGCCATGATCCCACGCCTGCAGAGCGGGGTTTGTAGCGATTGGGCCGGCGCCGACGCGGCTCCACCGGATACCCTCGGCGTTCCTACGCGCCCCACTGGTGCACGTTCGGGGGCCCACCTCAGCGCTGGCACCTCTGGCCCTGCTGGCCGCGCTCAGCCCCCAGTTGCTGGGGGAGCCCGGGCGGGCGCAGGATCTGCGCTGGCAACCCCTGCCGGCCACCGCCGCCCCGGCTACGCCACCGAGCCAGCCCCGTCAGTGGCAGCCCCTGCAGTGGCAGCCCCTGCCCGAGCCCCAGCCCCTGCGCTGGAGTGCGGTGCCCGCCCAGGCGGTGATCACCCCGGAGATGGTCGCCGCCAGCGCCCCCCCCGAACCGCCCGAGCTGCCGGAGCCCGAGGCCCCCACCCAGCCGGTGCTGCGCAACCTCGCCCGGGGCATCACCGTGAACGGCGAGGCCTACCCCGATACGGGCCTGAAGGTGCCCAACGCCTTCGCCGCCGATCCCCACTACACCGTGTCCACGGCCATGGTGGCCACCAGCCGCACCCGCAGCTGCGATGTGAGCGGCGATCGCGACTGGAAGGACTGCGCCGACCTCGAGGCCTACATCGACCTGATCCCCTTCCGCTGGGAGAACGCCAGCCTCGGCTTCCAGTGGACCGTGCAGAGCCTCTCGGGCCGCAACGAGGGCACCCCCCAGTTCGCCGCCCAGAGCCTGGGCTTCCGCACCGCCATCAACCTCGGCCCCACCACCGGCCTGGCCTTCGGCGGGGAGCACGTGCTCCAGCTCGACGACAACACCGACCTGGGCCGCAACTTCTATCTGGTGCTCTCCCAGGCGATTCCCCTCAACCAGAGGCCCGACCCCTGGCTGCTGGTGGGCACCGCCGGCATCGGCTCCGACTTCTACGGCTACGGCAACAACGGCATCCTCGGCTCCACCGACTGCCTCAGCGGCAACAACATCAGCAGCCGCAACTTCCCCAGCGGCACCGACTGCTACTGGGGGCCGATCGGCTCCCTGAGCCTGCAGATGGGCCCGCAGGTGGCGGTGGGCCTGGAGTGGTTCGGCTTCGGCATCGGCGCCGGGGTGTCGGTGCGCCCCATCCCGGATGTTCCCTTCACGATGAGCTTCTACCTCACCGATTTCCTCGGCAACGTACCCAGCGGCATTGAAGAGCTCTGCACCACCGATCCCTGCGAGCCGCGTCTCTACGCCCGCTTCTCGATGTCGTTCTGAGCTCACCTCTGAGCTTCCATCTGAGCCCAGGCTTTTTGTGCAGGAATCCCCCTAGATTCTGTTCACCGCCACGGGATCGGTTCACGATGCGCTTCGCCGTTCCTCTCGCCCTGGCCACCGCGGCGGCCATCTCCGTCCACAGCCTGCCGGTGCGGGCCTACCCCGGCCCCAGGGTCAACCTGGTGCGCATCGACGCCGAGGGGATCACGCCGCTGCCGGATGTGACCCGGCTGCTGAGCGAGGCCCAGGCGCAGGCCCAGGTCCCATCTCCGGCAGCTGCACCGGCCCCCGGCCCGGCGGCGTTGGCGCCGCTGCCCACGGATCTCACCTGGCTGCTCTCGCCAGGCGACGAGCTGGAGATCAGCTTCCGCCGGCCCCTGCCCGCCAACGCCAGCGGGGTGCTGGTGCTGCGGGCGGCGCCGGCGCCCGCCGATGGCCTGAGCGGCCCCGGCGAACCCGGCCGTGAGGTGGAGCGGGTGCCCTTACCCTCCGAGCGGGTGTTCCTCTCCGAGGACCGCCAGTTCATGGCCATCCAGCCGCAGACCGATCGCAATCCCGGCGAGATCACCACGGTGACGTTCGAGCTGGGGCCCCGGGTGGTGCCGGAACCGGAAACCCCAGTGCGCTTCGCCCTGGCCCAGCCGGCCGTAGCGATGGAACGCAAGCAGTCGCCCTGTCCATTCACGCCGCTGCCCGGTACCCAGGCTGCTGCCCAGGCCGCCACCGCAGGGGCCACCGGAGCCGCCGCCGCCGGCGCCGCGAGCTGGGTGGTGCCGGCCCTGATCGGCATCGTGGTGGTGGGCGTGGGCGCGGCGGTGGTGGCCGGCAGCAGCGGTGGTGGCCGAGGCGGCCGCAACCCCTCCTCGCAGTGAGGCTGGCCTGGTTTGTGAAGCCGGCCTGAAACGCTCCGCCGTAGCGTGCGGGCCACCCGCTGCCACGGCCCGCCCTTGACCCTGCAGCTCACCAACACCCTCACCCGCCGGCTCGAACCCTTCCAGCCCCTGGTGCCGGGGCAGGTGAGCATCTACTGCTGCGGGGTCACCGTGTACGACCTCTGCCACCTGGGCCACGCCCGCAGCTACATCGTGTGGGATGTGCTGCGCCGCTATCTGATCTGGAGCGGCTACAGCGTCACCTACGTGCAGAACTACACCGACATCGACGACAAGATCCTCCATCGCGCCGCCGAGGAGGGCAGCTCGATGGAGGCGGTGAGCGAGCGCAACATCGAGGCCTTCGTGGCCGATATGGCCCGCCTCAACATCCTCCCGGCCGACCGCATGCCGCGGGCCACCGGCTCCCTGGCGGCGATCCGGCGGCTGATCGAGGAGCTGGAGGCGAAGGGGGCGGCCTACTCGGCCGATGGCGATGTGTATTTCGCGGTGATGAAGCACGCCGGCTACGGCAAGCTCTCCGGCCGCGACCTCGCCGAACAGCAGGAGGGGGCCAGCGGCCGGGTGGGTGATGCCGAGGAGGCGCGCAAGCAGCACCCCTTCGACTTCGCCCTCTGGAAGGGCGCCAAGCCCGGCGAGCCCAGCTTCCCCTCCCCCTGGGGGCCGGGCCGGCCGGGCTGGCACATCGAGTGCTCGGCGATGGTGCGCGAGGAGCTCGGCGACACCATCGACATCCACCTGGGCGGGGCCGACCTGATCTTTCCCCACCACGAGAACGAGATCGCCCAGTCGGAGGCGGCCAGCGGCCGGCAGCTGGCCCGCACCTGGCTGCACAACGGCATGGTGAACGTGGGCGGCGAGAAGATGAGCAAGTCGCTCGGCAACTTCACCACCATCCGCGCCCTGCTCGATTCGGGCGTCAGCCCGATGACGCTGCGGCTGTTCGTGCTCCAGGCCCACTACCGCAAGCCCCTGGATTTCACCGCCGGGGCCCTGGAGGCCGCCGCCACCGGCTGGAAGGGGCTCAACGCGGCGCTGGCCCTGGGGGGGCAGGGCGTTGAAGGCTCCGCCCAGCTGCCCAGCGATGCCGCCGGCCTGGGGCCCGATCTCGGCGCCGCCCGCGCTCGCTTCGCCGCGGCCATGGACGACGACCTCAACACCTCGGCGGCCCTGGCGGTGCTGTTCGAGCTGGCCCGGCCCCTGCGCGGCCTGGCCCACCGCCTCGAGCGCGGCGATCAGGCCGCCGCCGCCGAGGCCACCGGCCCCGAGCTGCTCCAGCGCGGGGCCCTGCTCGGGGAGCTGGCCGCCGTGCTGGGCCTCAAGGCCGAGCCCCTGGGCCAGGGCACCAGCACCGCCAGCGCCAAAGGCGGCGCAGCCTCACCCCCCGACGCCGAGATCGAAGCCCTGATCGCCCAGCGCCGCACCGCCAAGGCCAGCCGCGACTTCGCCACCGCCGACCGCATCCGCGCCGACCTCAAGAACCAGGGCATCGAACTGATCGACAAACCCGGCGGCGTCACCGAGTGGCTGCGGGGCTGAGTGGCTGAGGGGGTGCGGGGCTGAGGGGTTGCGGCTCCAGGGAACCAGGGCCTGGCGATCTCCCCACTGGTGCAACTGGAAGGCCTGGTGCGTCCTCTGGCTCGCCGGCAGAGCGAGCTGCTGCTGATCTGGAGTCAATTGGACTCACAACCAACGATTGATATCACGCTTACATCCCCTACACCCCCCTCCATCCCCTACATCCCCGGCCGCTTCTGATCCCGCATGAGCGTCTCGATCTTGCGGATGCGCTTGAGGGTGGTGGTCCACACCTCCAGCTGGAAGGCCCGGCCCTGATCCCCGGCCTCCACGGCGGTGCGGCAGCTGGCCACCAGCGCCTCCAGGTCTTCCCCCCCCTCGAAGGCGTCCCAGAGCTGGCGCTCCAGCCGGGCCCGCTCGATGAAGTTCCAGCGCTGCAGAAAAGTCATCAGCCCAGCATCGCTCACCCCGCCCAGCTGCGGGCCAGGTCGGCGATCGACACCACCAGGCCCACGGCGATCGCCGGCGGCGACACCCAGCGCAGTGCGAACAGCAGCGCCGCCACCAGCGCCGGTGGGCTGCCCGAACCCTCCAGGTCGGCCCGGTAGCGGGCCGGCGCCCGCCAGCCCAGCAGCAGCGCCAGGGCCAGGCCGCCGGCGATCAGGAACACGCCGCCGAACACCGCGTCCATGCGCTCCAGCACGCCCACATCCAGGGCCGAGGGCAGCCCCAGCACGGCGATGGCGGCCACACTCAGCCACACGGCCCGGCGGCGGCTCCAGCCCAGGCGGTCCATCAGCGAACTGGCGGGCACCTCCAGCAGCGACACCGCCGAGGTGATCGCCGCCAGGTAGGCCAGCAGGAAGAACACCACCGCCACCACCCGGCCCGCCGGGCCCAGGGAGGCCAGGCCGGTGGGCAGGGCGATGAACAGCGCCCCCACCGTGCTGCCGCTCACCACATCCCCCAGTCCGAAGCTGGCCACCACCGGGAAGGTCACGCAGCCGGCCATCAGGCCCACGGCCGTGTCCATGCCCACCACCGCCACGGCCTCACCGGAGATCGGGCTGGTGCGGTTGAGGTAAGTGGCGTAGGCCAGGATCGCGCCGATGCCGGTGCCGATCGAGAAGAACGCCTGGGTGAAGGCGTTGCGGATTGTGGCCGGATCGCTGAGCTTGGCCGGATCCCAGCGCAGCAGGAAGGTGCTGTAGCCCTCCACGGCCCCCGGCAGGAAGGCGGCCCAGAGCAGCAGCGCCAGCAGCATCACAAACAGCAGCGGCATGGCCACCTTGGTGAGGCGCTCGATGCCCGCCCGCACCCCGGCGGCCACCACCAGGCCGGTGAGGCCGAGGCTGAGCAGGTGCCCCAGCACGGCGTCGCCGCCCGTGCTGATGCCGATGAAGTAGGCCTCGGCGCCGCCAATGTCAGCCGGCAGGGGCCCAGTGAGGGCATGCAGCAGGCTGCGGCCCGTCCAGCCCATCAGCACGGAGTAATAGGAGAGGATCCCCACCGCCGAGGCCAGGAACATCCAGCCAAGCGGCCTCCAGCGGCGGCCGCCGGCGGTGACCGGAGCGATCAGGGGGGCGTGACCGGTGCTGCGGCCCAGCACCATCTCCGCCACCAGCACCGGCAGGCACACCACCACCACGATCAGCAGATAGAGCAGCACGAAGGCGCTGCCACCGCCCTGGGAGGCCCGGTAGGCGAAGCCCCAGAGGTTGCCCAGGCCCACGGCGCTGCCCGCCGCCGCCAGCACGAAGCCCAACGACGAGCCCCAGCGCTCAGATGGACGGCCGCGGGAGAACAGACGCGGAGGGTCGAGCGAAGGGGGCATCGAAGCGCAGCCGGGATAGCACCAGTGTCCGGGTGCTGGCAAGGGCTGGCCAGAGCCAGCGCGAAAAGCGCCCGGATTTCAGCTGCCCATCTCGGCGCCGCCGGCCCGTTCCTGCAGCCGCTCCAGGCCGGCCACCAGCGCCACCCCAACCCCCATCATCAGCAGCACCAGCGCCAGGGCCCCGCCACTGGGGGGGGGCGCCAGGGCATCGCGCAACACGATGAACTTGCCCTTCTCATTCACGGTGGACTCGAGCACCACCCGGAAGGGCCAGATCTTCCACAGCGAGCCGGCCATGAAGCCCACCAGCAGGGCCACGGTCTGCCCGTGCCAGCGCAGCAGCAGCCAGCGCAGCAGCCGCACGAACACCGCCAGACCCACCAGGCAGCCGGCGGCGAAGGGCACCAGGGTGCCCAGATCCAGGGTTTTCACCGCCTCCATCACGTGCTGGTACTGGCCCAGCACCAGCAGCAGGAACGCCCCGGACACCCCCGGCAGGATCATCGCCATGATCGCCACCGCCCCGCTCCAGAAGATCGTCAGCGGGTCGTGGGGCATCGTCACCGGCACCCGGGTGACCAGCAGCAGGGCCCCCACCACCCCCGCGGTCATGGCCATCAGGCCACTGCCCCCCCAGTGGGCATGGCGGGCGATCAGCAGGATCGAACCCACGATCAGCCCGAAGAAGAAGGCGAACAGCACCACCGGCTGGTTGGCGTACATCCAGGTGATCGGCCGCACCAGCAGCAGCACCGCGGCCAGCAGCCCGCTCACCAGCGGCACCAGAAAGCCCAGGTGCACCCGCGCCGCCGCCGCGCCCCAGGCCCCCGCGTCGCCGCCCAGGCCCCGTCGCAGCAGCGCCAGCAGCTTGAAATCGAAGCCCGCCACCGCCTCGAGCAGCTGGCCATACACCCCCAGGATGAAGGCCATCGTGCCGCCGCTCACCCCCGGCACCACATCCGCGGAGCCCATCGCCAGGCCGCAGCCCAGCACGTAGGGCCAGCGGGGCCTGGCGTTGGCGGGAAGCTCAGGCATCGGGGTCATGGTGCAGAAGGGGTGGATCGCGCGGGCGCCATGGCCTCAGCTGGCCACGGGCGCTCCATTCAACCCGCCAGCCGCATCGCCGGTGGGGCTGGATCCAGCGGTGGGCCTGGCGCAGGCCCACTGAAGGGGGTCGAGCAGGAAGAACGCCACTGATATCACGCTATCAACGCAGTGGCGGCCCAGATCACCCCATTGGCCATCCAGCGCCACTGGGTGCCAGTGATCGCAGCGCCCAACCGGCGGAGATGGCGCAGAGCGCCCGATCCCCCACCGCCGGTGGGACACTGGTGGCTCCCACCCTGGAGCCCAGCCGTGAAAGCCCTCGCCGTGCTCGGCTCCACCGGTTCGATCGGCACCCAGACGCTGGAGCTGGCCGAGGAGTTTCCGGATCGCTTCCAGGTGGTGGCCCTCACCGCCGGCAACAACCTCGACCTGCTGATCGAGCAGATCCGCCGCCACGCCCCCGAGGTGGTGGCCCTGGCCAACGCCGACCGCGTGGCGGAGCTGCGCGAACGCCTGGGCGCCCTGGATGCCGCCGTGCGGCCGGCCCGCCTGCCGGAACTGCTGGGCGGCAACGAAGGACTGTGCGCCGCCGCCGCCTGGCCCAGCGCCGATCTGGTGGTCACGGGCATCGTGGGCTGCGCCGGCCTGCTGCCCACCCTGGCGGCCGTGCGCGCCGGCAAAGACCTGGCCCTGGCCAACAAGGAAACCCTGATCGCCGCCGGGCCGGTGGTGCTGCCGGAGCTTGAAAAATCCGGGGCGCGCCTGCTGCCGGCGGATTCGGAGCACTCGGCGATCTTCCAGTGCCTACAGGGCACCCCCTGGGCCGACACCGCCCGCCTCTCCACCGGCACACCCACCCCGGGCCTGCGCCGCATCCAGCTCACCGCCAGCGGCGGCGCCTTCCGCGACTGGGACCCGGCCGATCTGGCCAAGGCCACCGTGGCCGATGCCACCAGCCACCCCAACTGGAGCATGGGCCGCAAGATCACCGTCGACAGCGCCTCGCTGATGAACAAGGGGCTGGAGGTGATCGAAGCCCACTACCTGTTTGGCCTCGATTACGACGCCATCGAGATCGTGATCCACCCCCAGTCGATCATCCACTCGATGGTGGAGCTGGCCGATTCCTCGGTGCTGGCCCAGCTGGGCTGGCCGGATATGAAGCTGCCGATCCTCTACTGCCTCAGCTGGCCCGAGCGGCTGGAAACCCCCTGGCGCCGCCTGGATCTCACCGAAGTGGGAACGCTCAGCTTCCGCAAACCCGACCCGGCCAAATACCCCTGCATGCAGCTGGCCTACGCGGCCGGCCGCGCCGGCGGCACGATGCCGGCGGTGATGAACGCCGCCAACGAGCAGGCCGTGGCCCTGTTCCTCGCCGAGCAGGTGCACTTCCTGGATATCCCGCGCCTGATCGAACGGGTGTGTGATCGCCACCGGGTGGATCTGATGGCCGCCCCCTCCCTCTCCGACGTGCTCGCCGTGGACGCCTGGGCCCGCCAGGCGGTGCATGAGGCTGCAGCCGGCCTCTCGGCCCGGGTGCCGGCGGCGCTGCCGGCCTGAGCAGCGATGCAGAGCGCCCCACCACCGATCTCCCACCACCTGCTGCTCTGCGCCACCCCCAGCAAGGCGCTCTGCTGCCCCAATCCGGCCGTGGGAGCGGCCAGCTGGGAGGCCCTCAAGGGCCTGGTGCGCGAGCTGGGGCTGGAGGATCCGGCACGCCCCCAGGGCGTCGTGCTGCGCACCAAGGCCGACTGCCTGCGCATCTGCGCCGAAGGACCGGTGCTGCTGATCTGGCCGGAGGGGCTGGTCTACGGCGGCGTGACCCCCGCGCGGATGGAACGGATCGTGCGCGAGCACGTAATCGGCGGGACGCCGATCGAGGCCTGGATCGTGCGCCGCTACAGCCTCTGTCCCGCACCTACCGCACCGGCCTGAAGCGTGCAGAGCCAGTCCACCGTGCGCCGGTCGGCCCAGCTGCCGATGGCGCTCCCGGCCCCATCCGCCACCGCCCGATCAGCCACCGCCCGATCAGCAACGGAATGAAAGCCGTTGTGGCCGCCGTGGGCACTGAGCAGCACCTCCAGCCCCGGCGGCGGATCGTCGGCCAGCTGCTGGGCCGCGGCGGCGGGCACCCAGGGGTCGTCGAGGGCATGCAGCAGCAGAGCCGGAGGGAGCGGGGCCGCGCCCGCCCGCAGCCGCGTCAGGGCCGAGGCCTGGGCGTAGTAGGCGTCCACGTCGGCATAGCCCCAGCGCGGGGCGGTGATCGCCGCGTCGAAGGCGCGGATGCTGCGCGGACGAGCGGGGCCGGCGAGGGCCTCCCGTTCCGCCGCATTCAGCCCGAAGGGATCGGCCAGGGTCTGACGGATCAGCCCCCGCAGCAGCCAGCGCTGGTAGAGCCAGTTGCGGGGCCGATCGAAGCGCTGCGCGCAGGCGGCCAGATCCAGCGGACTGCTCACGGCCACCAGCCCATCGAGCACTCCGGGCTCGGCCAGGGCGGCATTGAGCAGCACCGCCCCCCCTAGCGACAGACCCACCCCCAGCAGCGGCAAGCCGCCGGCCTGCCGCCGGGCTTCGGCCAGCACCGGCAGCAGGTCGGCGTTGCAGGCGGCGGCGTAGGTGCCGGCCGCCAGGGGCCGCCCCGGCCCGGCACCGCGCAGGTTGAGGCGCCACACCCCGAAACCGGCCTGCTGCAGGCAGCGCCCCAGGCGCCGCACACCGCCGCCGCCGGCGCTGCCGCCCAGGCCGTGCACCAGCACCACCTGGCCGCCGATCCCCGCGGCCGCCCCCAGGGGCGGGTCGCGCAGCACCAGCAGTTCGCCATCGCCCACCTGCACCGGCAGCGCCGTGGCCGTGTCCGGGCCCAGCCGCGGCGGCCGCAGGGTGTCACGCAGGGTCTGGAGGTCGGGCCCGATCCAGGGCCAGCGCTGGCGGAACGGCGAGCACAGCGAGGGCATCAGGTGATCATGCCCACGAAGTCGGCCAGGGTGGCGCCCACCATCACCGAGAACAGAATCACGATCGGTTTGAGGCCGGTGAGTTTGCCCAGCAGCCGCGGTGGCAGCACATTCTCGATGATCTGGTTCACCACGATGGCGCCGAAGGGGATGAAGCCCATCGGGGTGCTGGGGAGAACCACAGGGGTCATGAAACCACCGCCAACCGGCAACCCCATCGCCTCTGCAACCATGCCCTGATGCAGACCATCCGGCAGGCCACCCTTCCCCTTGTGCTCCTGGGATGCGCCTGGGCTGTGCCGGCCGCCGCTGACCAGGCGGCGGGATCACCGGGGTTGGAAGGGCTGCGGCGCATCCACGACCCTGAGGCCCGGGCCAGCCTGCTGCTCGACCTGGTCGAGAGCTGCCCTCTGGCCCACTGCCCCCACAACCCCGAGACCCTGCTGGAGGAGGCGGAGGCGGCCAGCGAGCTGATCGAGGATCCGGCCCGCCGCGCCGCCCTGCTGCTGCGCCTGGCCCGGCGACACCTCGATGCCAACGTCAATCTATTTTTCGATCAACTCACATCCCTGAATACCGATACCTTTTCCGCGGACAACAATGATGAGGACAAGTCACTCCTGAGCACCACCCTGACGGGCGCTGGTTTCAATCTCGGGAGGGGGAAGGATCCGCGCTCCTTTCAGGAACTGCAACTGGGTGTTGGCGCCAGGTATCGCTACGACGAAATCAACTTCGAGCGGGTGAGGGATCACGTCGACCCTGTGCTCGGCATCGTCTATCGATCCCGGCAGATCCCGCTCTGGCTTGGCTTCTGGGACCAGACCCTGGCCCTGGTCTCTCCCCCCGGTGACCTCAGCGATGTCTCAATGTGGTCGTCCACAGGGCTCTCCTTCCCCTCAGTACGCGTTGGCATTGGAAGCATCAGTTTGTAGTTCGCTATGAACAACAGCGTCCTGGCCCCGATTATCCGCAGCTGCGCTTTGAGTTTGCCACCGGCATTACCTAGTCCTTCTGAGCCAGCCCCAGCCTGCCCAGCTCAGGCCGCCTTCACCCGGCCCACCCCCAGCTCGCGCAGTTCACTCGCCAGGCCGTTGAGCACCACCTTGGCGTCGCCAAACAGCATCGCCGTCTGCGGCAGTTCAAACAGGGCGTTTTTGATGCCGGCATAGCCGGCCCCCAGGCTGCGCTTCACCACGAACACCTGCCGCGCCTGGTCCACCTCCAGCACGGGCATGCCGTAGAGGGGGCTGCTGCTGTCGGTCTTGGCGTCGGGATTCACCACGTCGTTGGCGCCCAGCACGATCACCACATCGGTGCGGGGAAACTCGGGGTTGATGGCATCCATCTCCACCAGCTGCTCGTAGGGCACATCGGCCTCGGCCAGCAGCACGTTCATGTGGCCGGGCATGCGCCCGGCCACCGGATGGATGGCATAGCTCACCTCGGTGCCGTTGGCCTGCAGCAGCTTGGCCAGCTCGCTGAGGGCGTGCTGGGCCTGGGCCACCGCCAGGCCGTAGCCGGGCACGAACACCACCCGCTCGGCGCACTCCAGGGCCAGGGCGCACTCCTCGGGGCTGCAGCTGGTGATGCTTGTGTAGCCGGCCTCATCGCCGCCGCCACCCACCTTGCCGCCGCCGGCCGCCCCCAGGGCACCGCCGAACAGCACGCTGAGCAGGGAGCGGTTCATGGCCGTGCACATCACCTGGGTGAGGATCAGGCCGGCGGCGCCCACCATGGCGCCAGCCACGATCAGCAGCTGGCTGCCCACCACGAAACCGGCCGCGGCCGCAGCCACGCCCGAGTAGCTGTTCAGCAGCGAGATCACCACCGGCATGTCGGCGCCACCGATGGGCAGGGTCACGCCCACCCCCAGCAGGCCGGAGGCCAGCAACAGCAGCCACAGGGCCGCGCCGCCCGGATCGGCCGGCAGGGCCACCACCCCCACCAGGGCCGCCACCGCCAGGGCGATGTTCACGGCGTGGCGCAGGCGGCTCTGGGTCCAGCCGGGGGTGTCGATCCAGCCCTGCAGCTTGGCCATCGCCACCAGCGAGCCGGTGAAGGTGATGGCGCCCACAAACACCGAGATGGCGATCGAAAGGCGCTCCACCAGCACGGCCCCGGCGTCAGCCGCCACACCGCCGTAGAGGGCCACGCCCAGGGCCACCAGCAGCGAGGCCATGCCGCCGCAGCCGTTGAACAGGGCCACGGTCTGGGGCATGGCCGTCATCGGCACACGGCGCGCCGTGAGCAGGCCCGCCAGGCCGCCGGCGGCCGCACCCACGGCGATGCCCAGCCAGGCCAGCAGCGGCGGCTGCAGCTCGAACAGCAGGCCCAGCACCGCCAGGCCCAGGGCCAGGGCGGCGAGCCCGTTGGCACTGCGGGCGGAGCGCACCTTGGCCAGACCCTTGATGCCCAGGGCCAGCAGCAGCACCGCCACCAGATCCACCGCGTAGGGCAACACCCCGGAAATCGTGTCGATCACTGTTGGCTCCATCTCAGCGGCCTCCAGCGGTGCCGGATCCCGGCTTGCCGCCCGGGCGGCGGAACATCGCCAGCATCCGGTCGGTCACCAGAAAGCCGCCCACCACGTTGAACAGGGCAAAGCCCAGCGACACCGCCCCCAGCAGCAGCAGGGCGGGGTTGCCATCGGCCCGGGCCAGCAGGGTGAGCGAGGCCAGCACGGTGATGCCGCTGATGGCGTTGGCGCCGCTCATCAGCGGCGTGTGCAGGGTGGGCGGCACCTTGCCGATCAGTTCCAGCCCCAGCAGGCTGCCCAGCAGCAGCACCCAGAGCGCCTGAGAGAAGCCGCTCATGCCCCGGCCCCCACGGGCGCCTCAGCCACGCCCATCAGATCCGGCCGCATGCAGTTGCCGGCGTGGGTGAACAGGCAGCCGGCCACGATCGGATCCTCCAGATCCAGCCCCAGGGCCTGCCCCGGGCCGCTGTCCTCGCCAGCCAGGCCCAGCAGGTGCTCCAGCAGCGCCGCCAGATTGCGGGCGTAGAGCGCACTGGCGTGGTGGGGCACGCTGCTGGGCAGGGCATCGGCGCCGATCAGTATCACGCCCTTGCGCAGCACGGTTTGGCCGGCCACCGTGGCGGCGCTGTTGCCGCCCTGGGCCACGGCCAGATCCACCAGCACCGCGCCGGGCCGCATGCGATCGAGCATCGCCTCGCTGATCAGCCGCGGTGCCGGCCGGCCGGGCACCTGGGCGGTGCAGATCACCATGTCGGCCAGAGCCAGCTGCTCGGCCAGCTGCTCCCGCTGGGCCGCCAGGAAGGCCTCACTTGCCGCCTGGGCGTAGCCGCCCTGCTCCTCAGGGGCCGGCTCCTGATCGGGCGGGGCCAGGAAGCGTCCGCCCAGGGATTCCACCTGCTCACGGGCGGCCGGGCGCACGTCGCTCACCGTGACCACCGCCCCGAGCCGCCGGGCGGTGGCCAGGGCCTGCAGCCCCGCCACGCCGGCGCCCAGGATCAGGGCCCGGGCCGGCTGGATCGTGCCGGCGGCGGTCATCAGCATCGGCACATAGCGATCCAGGGCGGCCGCCGCCAGCAGCACCGCCTTGTAGCCGGCGATGTTGGCCTGGGAGGAGAGCACGTCCATGGTCTGGGCGCGGCTGATGCGCGGCAGCAGCTCCAGGGCCAGGGCCGACACCTGGCGGCGGTTGAGCAGCTCCACCAGCCCGTGGGCCCGATAGGGGGAGAGCATGCCGGCCACCAGGGTGCCGGAGCGCAGCAGTTCCAGCAGTTCGGTGGGGGGCTGCTGCACACACAGCACGCCATCCACCTCCCCCCACAAACCGTTGCCGGGTTCGCTGATCGCGGCTCCCGAGCGGGCGTAGTCGACATCGCTGAAGCCGGAGGCCTCGCCGGCGCCCGCCTCCACGTGGAAGCTGAGGCCCTTGGCCACCAGGCGATGCACGGTTTCCGGGGTGGCCGCCACCCGGGCCTCGCCCGGATGGCGCTCCCTGGGGATGAGGAGCTGGGTCAACGCAGAGGCGCACGCAGTACATCCATTTGGGGGTTTACCCCCCCGCCTCGGCAACGGATCCGGCGCCTTTGTGGGGAGTTACCCACGCAGCGGCCTGAAGCCCCACCTGGATCGCGGCCGCACAATGGCCGCCATGGGCACGGCCATGGATCCGCTTTCCTTCCAGCTCCGGCAGCCGCAATGGCCTGACACCGCAGCCGAGTCCGGGGCCCACGTGGAGCCGCGCCAGTGGCAGCGCCAGCTGATCCAGCTGCTGCGCGCCCGCCTGGCCCAGCCGAGCAGCGGTGGCGGCAGCGACGGCGGCGGTGGCGGCGGTGGTCACGATGTGCTGATCCATGCCGGGCCCGGCGCCGGCAAAACCCTCGGAGCCCTGCTCAGTTTCCGGCAGCTGCGCCGCGAGGGACGGCTGCAGCGCTTTCTGGTGCTCTGCCACCGCAGCTCGATCGCCGGGCAGTGGGTTGAGGCGGCCGCCCGCCTGGGGCTGGAGCTGCGCAGCTGGGATCCCCAGCCCGGCGCCGCGGCCCTGGCCGCCGACGGGCCCTGGCATGGGCTGCTGCTCAGCTATCAGGCGGCCGCCCGCCATCTCCCCCGCCTGCGGCAGTGCTGGCCCGCGTTAGCCGCCGGGCCCTGGCTGGCCATCGCCGATGAGGTGCACCACCTGGGTGTGGATCCAGACGAGCCGGACGCAGCGGCCTGGGGCCAGGCCTTCACCAGCCTCTGCGCCAACGCCTCCCTGCGCCTGGGCCTCACCGGCACCCCCTTCCGGGCCGACAACCTGGCCTTCTGCGCCGCCCGCCGCCAGGCGGTGCGCGATGGGGATCAGGTGGTGGAGCACATCGTTGCCGATCTCAGCGTGGAACCGCGCCAGCTGATCGCCGCCGGCGATGTGCGGCCGCTGGAGTTCCGCTTCCAGGACGGCTGGGTGGACCACGGGCGTCCGGGCGGCGATGGGGAGGGCAGCGGGGCCACCGAGACCTCACCGCTCTCGGCCGAAAGCCGCGAGAGCTGGCGGGCCCGCAACCTGCGGCGGGCCATCCGCCTGGGGGATGGCGGCAGCATCGCCCTGCGGGTGTTGCTGGGCGCCCGGCAGCGACTGGAGCGACTGCAGGGGGCCCATGGGCGGGCGGGCGGCCTGGTGATCGCCCGCGACATCGCCCACGCCCGCACCCTCAGTGGGCTGCTGGAGGAGCAGGGCGACCAGGTGCTGCTGGTGCACTCGCAGGATGCCGAGGCGGCCGCCCGACTGGCGGCCTACCGCGGCGGCGAAGCCGACTGGCTGGTGAGCGTGGACATGGCCGCCGAGGGCTTCGATGCGCCGCGGGTGCGGGTGGTGGCCTACCTCACCACCGTGGTCACCCGCAGCCGCTTCGTGCAGGCGATCACCCGGGCGGTGCGCATGGATGGCGAACGGGCGGCGCTGGAGGCGATCCCCCGCCAGCCCTCCTACGTGTATGCCCCCGCCGACCCGCTGCTGATCGCCTACGCCCGCAGCTGGTCGCTGAGCGAGCCCTACCTGCTGCGGCCGCGCCCGGCCAGCGCCGCCGAGGAGGCGGAAGCGGGCGCGGCCAGGAGCGGCCGGCTGCCACTGCAAGCGATCGACGAGCGGGCCGGCAGCCTGCTGCGGGTGCGGGGACCGGAGCTGCCCCCATTCCTACCCGGCGCCCAGCGCAGCGCATAGCACAAAACGACCGGGCAAACAAAGGCGCGACCGGAATCCGCTCAAGCGTTAACAACGTTGTGTCAACCACTACCCCAGTTCGGCAGACGGCCAGGCAACGTGGTGCCACTCGCGGAGACGCGGACCATGGACCCCATCGGGAATCGCCGACTCACCGTTGCCGTGAGCTGGGCCCTGGCCCGCCAGGCCACCCTCGATTGCCTGGAGCATTTTGAGGAGAGCTACGCCCTCACCGAGGAATTCCGGGAATGGCTGCTCTGCCTCGATGAGCATCCCGAACTGATCGCCGACAGCGTGCTGATGGTGCCCCGCAACCTCGGCAGAACCAGGGGGGGCGAGGCTCTGGAATCCGGCAGCGATCTGGAAACCGACGGGCTGCTGGAGATCTGAGCCTCAGCCGGGCCGCCGGGGCGGGGGCGGCAGAGAGGGCGCCCCATCCCCTAGGCTCAACTCATACTCAATCCGCTTAAGCCGTGGGTGTTGCCCGTCCGGACGTTGAAAACCTGGTGATCGTGGGCTCGGGGCCCGCCGGTTACACCGCCGCCATCTACGCCGCCCGCGCCAATCTCAATCCCCTGATGATCACCGGCTTCCAGGACGGTGGCATCCCCGGTGGCCAGTTGATGACCACCACCCACGTGGAGAACTTCCCGGGCTTTCCCGACGGCATCCTGGGTCCGGATCTGATGGACAGGATGAAGGCCCAGGCCGAGCGCTGGGGCACCACCCTGGTGCTCGCCGACGCCACCGCGATCGACCTGTCGCAGCGGCCCTTTCAGATCAGCGCCGACGGCACCACCTACGCGGCCCACAGCGTGATCCTGGCCACCGGCGCCAGCGCCAATCGGCTCGGCCTGCCCCAGGAGGAGCGGTTCTGGAGCAGCGGCATCAGTGCCTGCGCCATCTGCGACGGCGCCACCCCCCAGTTCCGTAACCAGGCCGTGGCCGTGGTGGGCGGCGGCGACTCCGCCTGCGAGGAGGCCGTGTACCTCACCAAATACGGCGACCACGTGCACCTGATCGTGCGCTCCGGCCAGCTGCGCGCCAGCAAGGCCATGGCCGACCGGGTGCTGGCCAACCCCGCCATCACCGTGCACTGGCACCGCCAGGTGGCCGACTGCAGCGGCAGCGACTGGCTGGAGGCGATCACCCTGCGCGATGTCACCAGCGGCGCCAGCGAAGAGCTGGCCGTGAAGGGGCTCTTCTATGCCATCGGCCACACCCCCAACACCCGCCTGGTGCGCAACCAGCTGGAGGTCGACCCCCACGGCTACCTCGTCACCCGCCCCGGCCGGCCGGAAACCAGCATCGAGGGCGTGTTCGCCGCCGGTGATGTGGCCGATGCCGAGTGGCGCCAGGGTGTCACCGCCGCCGGCAGCGGCTGCCAGGCGGCCCTGGCGGCCGAGCGCTGGCTCAGCCACCACAACCTGGCGGTGGAGGTGAAGCGCAAGGCCGTGGAACCCGAGCAGGTGGGCGAGCCCCAGCGCACCGCTGAAAGCGATGAGGCCAACTTCAACGCCGAAACCCTCTGGCAGAAAGGCGGTTACGCCCTTCGCAAGCTGTACCACGACAGCGACAAGCCGCTGCTGGTGGTGTACACCTCACCCACCTGTGGTCCCTGCCACGTGCTCAAGCCCCAGCTCAAGCGGGTGCTCGACGAACTCGGAGGCGCCGCCCAGGGCGTGGAGATCGACATCGAGGCCGATCAGGAGATCGCCCAGCAGGCCGGCGTCACCGGCACACCCACCGTGCAGCTGTTCTTCCGCAAGGAACTCAAGCAGCAGTTCAAGGGGGTGAAGCAGCGCAGCGCATTCAAGGACGCCATCGAGGCCCTGCTCGGCGTGCACGCCTGAGGGCTGGTGCGCTCAGCGTCGCCTCGGCCCGCCGGGGCGGTTGCCGCCGGGGCGTGGGCCGGCGTTGGCATTGCGCTCCCGGTAGGTGATGCGGCCGCGGGTGAGGTCGTAGGGGCTGATCTCCACCAGCACCTTGTCGCCGGCCAGCAGCTTGATACGGAACTTGGTGAGCTTGCCCGCGGCGCGACAGAGGCACTGGTGACCGGCGGGCTGCTCCAGGGTCACCAGGTAGAACCCGTTGCCCTGCTCCTTCTCGATCACGCCAGAGGTCTCAATCATGCGGCGGTGCGCCCATTCCAGGAAATAGCTGTCACCAGCTTAGGTGTCGCCCTCGCCGCCCCTGCAGCGGCGGTAGGGTCGGGCCTCCCACCTCCCATCCCCGGATTCCCCTCCGCCATGGTTTTCCCACCCCTGTCGCTGGATCTGGGCATGCTGCTGATCTCGATCGGTCTGGTGAACATCTGGAATGCCCGCCGCTCCTGAAGGGCGCACGCTGCTGTTCCACAAGCCCTACGGGGTGCTGAGCCAGTTCACGCCGGAACCCGGCAGCTCCTGGCAGTGCCTGGCCAGCTTCATCCCTGTGCCGGGCGTCTATGCGGCCGGCCGACTGGACGCAGACAGCGAAGGCCTGCTGCTGCTCACCGGTGATGGCCAGCTGCAGCGGCGGCTCACCGACCCGGCCCATGGGCACTGGCGCCGGTATTGGGTGCAGGTGGAGGGCAACATCGCTGCCGACCCCCAGGCCCTGGAGCGCCTCGCGGAAGGTGTGAGCGTGCAGGGCCGCCGCACCCTGCCGGCCCGGACCCGGATCCTGCCGGCCGAGGAGCTGGAGGCGGCAACGATCCCCGAGCGCGATCCGCCCATCCGCCGGCGCCGCGCCATCCCCACCAGCTGGCTGCAGCTGGAGCTGCGCGAGGGCCGCAACCGGCAGGTGCGGCGCATGACCGCCGCGGTGGGCTACCCCACCCTGCGGCTGCTGCGGGTGGCGATCGATCTGATGGACGGCCAGCCCCCCCTGAGCCTGGAGGGCCTGGCGCCAGGCCAGTGGCGCGCACCCAGCGCCGCCGAGCAGCAGCGGCTGGATGGGCTCAAGCGGCTCTCCCCGGGGCGCGGCGGCCGGGCCGGCGGCGGAAAGTCCGGCCGGGCCGGCGGTGGTGGATAGGGCGGCTTGCCAGCGGGCAAGGAGTTATCCCCGGCAGGTAGTCGTGACGACACCTTCAGCCCAACAACGGCGCGAAGATTCGAGCCGAGAGGGATTGGGATGGGTCGGTGAACGACTTCAGCATCAAACGGGTTCTGGTGGGCGTCTGGCTGGGCTTCCCTCTGGTGGTGGTGGCCGCTTCGGCGATCCACACGCTCATCATCTCGAAGGCGATCAAGCCAACCCTGGTTCAGGCGGTTGAGCAGCACGCTTCGGTGACACAGTCAGCAACTCTGGCCGCCACGCCCTGAGTTGAGCAACCCGGCTTGCCTCCCTCAGCCCACCACGTCCTTGAGCTCGCGCACCGTCTGCAGTTGGCCGTAGTAGTAGTTGGCGCGGGCGCGGCGGTCGGGATCCTCGAGGCTGTCGAAGGCATCGAAGCCCAAGCTCTGCCAGAGCTCATGGCCGCAGGCCTGGTTGAGGGCCTCAACGGCCTCGCTTTCCAGGTTGGCCAGGCGGCGCTGCAGGTTCTTGATCTGGGCAACCGACATGGGCGGCAGGCGTCACTGAGGCCATAGTACAGATGAACCAGCCGCCTCAGAACGGCAGCTTCTTCTTGGCGTCCTTGTCCAGGTCGGCCTCCATCTCCCGCAGGCGCTTGAGGATCCTGTCGTAGTACTCGTTGAGGTAATCCTCCAGGCTGGTGATGGAGGCCGGATCCACGCCGAAGGCCGCGTAGCTCTCCTCCATCGGTGCATCCAGCCGGGCCCCGCCACCGGTCACCGTCTCGAATCTGAGGCGCTCGGCCACGTTGAGGCTGGCCTCGAAGAAGGCCGTCACCGCCCGCATCATCCCCAGCAGAAAGGGCGGCACCCGGAACACCCGGGCGTCCTTGCCCGTGTTGCGTTCGCACAGCTGGGTGATCTCTCCGGTGGTCCAGGCCCGCGGCCCCACCACCGGGAAGGAGCGGCGCACCGTTTCGAGATGGTCGAGGGCCGCCACGGCAAAGCGGGCCATGTCCTGGGTGTTCATGTAGGCGATCGGCGTGGCCGTGCCGCTCACCCACACCGTCTGGCCCTCGAGCACCGGAATCGCGAACTGGCTGATCAGCCCCTGCATGAACGCCGCACCCTGCAGGATCGTGTAGTCGAAATCCGAGGCTTCGAGCCACTCCTCGGTGCAGGCCTTGATGTCCATCAGCGGCACATCACGGTGCCGGGCCGCTTCCAGCAGCGAGATGAACACCAGCCGCTTCACCCCCGCGCGCTGGCAGGCGGCGAAGAGATTCTGGTTGCCGCTCCAGTCGATCTCGTAGGGGCTGCAGGAGTCGGTGGCGCGGGCGGTGGCGGCATCGATCACCGCGTCCTGGTCCTCGAGGGCGTAGTCGAGGCTGTCGGGTTCGAGCAGGTCACCACGGGTGAGCTCGCAGCCCCACTCCTGCAGAAACGCCGCCCGGCGGGGGGAGCGCACCATGCAGCGCACCCTGTGGCCGGCATCGAGGGCCTGACGAGCGATCTGCCGACCGAGGGTCCCCGTTCCGCCGACAACCAGGAGCTGCATATACGACGCGCAAGCGGGCCTGAGCCTAGGGGTGCGCCCTGCGCGGCGAGAGAAGCCCTGCGCCCCGGGCCGATCAGTCCTTGTCGGCGACGCGCAGGAGCAGGACGCCGCCCACCAGACCCACGGGGATCAGCACCCAGAACAGAGCAGCGATGCCGAAGATCTCGGAGGCCATGGCCGAAGCAGCGTTGATCGGTCTTATTTAGCAGCGCCTTCAGCAGCGGCTCCCGCAGCACCGCCGCCGGGTTCCGCGCGGGCCCGGGTGAGCTGGGCCGCCAGCTCCAGGATCAGGGGCCAGGGGGCGTCGCTGCGCAGCTGAGCCGCCATCACGCCGCTGGCCGTGGCTCTGTGCCCCCGCTGGCGCACCGCATCCACCAGGGCCGCCAGCTTCGGTGGCCCGCCACGGCCCAGGCGCCGGGCGATCTCCGCCAGGGGCCAGCAGCGGGCAGGCCAGCCCGCATCGGCCCCCAGCGCGCTCAGCAGCTTCAGGGTGGCGGGCGCCGCGCTCTGGGGCACGGCTGCCGCCTGGCGGGCCATCGCCTCCAGGGTGGCCAGGTGCTGCAGGGGCCCGATCCAGAGCGGACCGCTGATCGCCAGCGGCGGCGCACTGCCCGGCGCGCAGCGGCAGGGTTGCCACTGGCGCAGGCTGAGCAGGGGCTGCACCTGCTGGTCACCGCAGCCGTGACAGAGCGCTATCAAGCCAAGCTGGCCCTCCTCGCTGCGGGCGGGATGGCGGCACAGGCGCACGGCGGTGCGGAAGGTGCGCCCCTCGCTGAAGGCCAGCAGCGGCTCCACCCCCCGCCCCAGGGCCCAGGCGCAGCGCGCCACGCTGCCGATCTGCAGGCGCAGGGCCAGCTCCCAGCTGGCGGGATGGGCCCGGGCCGCCGCCCCGAAGCGCCGCAAGGCGGCAGGGCGGTCGTGGCCGGTGGCGGAGCGGCCATCGGTGCTGGCCAGCACGAGCGCCCCATCGAGGGCCACCGCCTCCAGGGCCAGGGGCAGCAGGGCGGTGGGGCAACCAAAGGCGTCCAGGTCCACCAGCTCGAAGCGCTGGCGACGCTCCAGGCACCCGGCCAGCAGCTGCTGGGCGGTGAGGGCCGTGGTGCACAGCTCGCAGCCGGCGGTCAGCAGGGGCGCCAGGTTGGCGCGCAGCAGCGGCAGGCGATCGGGGTCGGCGTCGTTGGCCCACACGGCGGCCGCACCGGCCTCAAGACCCAGCCTCAGGCCGCGGATGCCGCAGCCGGCCATGGCATCGAGCACCCGCAGCGGCCGGCCCGCCAGCGGTCCGCTGGCGGTCAGCGCGCGGGCCAGCAGCACCCCCAGATCGCGACTGGGGCGCGACTGGGGCCGGAAGAAGCCGCCGCCGAGCCGCACCCACGCCGCAGCTTCGCAATAGTGATCATCAGCGTGGGATGTCAGGGGATCAGCTGCCGTGAGAGCCAAGCCCCAGCCTGCCAAGCGGGCCCCCACCAGCGGCCATGGCTCTGCCAGCGACAGCGGTGACGCCGACTGGGGCCGGCACAGCCGCTGGATGTGGCGCGGCCAGAGCTGCCACTGGCGCGTGCTGGGCGAGCCCAGCCACCCGCCGCTGCTGCTGGTGCACGGCTTCGGGGCCGCCAGCGGCCACTGGCGCCGCAACGCCGCCGCCCTGGCGGCCGCCGGTTGGCAGGTGTATGGAATCGACCTGATCGGCTTCGGGGCCTCCAGCCAACCCGCCCTGCGCCTCGACAACCGCCTCTGGGCCCGGCAGCTGCAGGCCTTCCTGGCCGAGGTGGTGGGCAAGCCGGCCGTGCTGGTGGGCCATTCCCTCGGCGGTCTGGTGGCCCTCAGCTGCGCCGTGTTCTTTCCCGCCTGGGTGCGGGCTGTGGCGGCGGTGCCGCTGCCCGACCCCACCCTGCTCAGCGCCCCCCAGGCGCGGCCGCCGCGGCGAGCCCCCTGGCGGCGGCGACTGAAGCGCTGGCTGGTGATCGCCCTCTGCCGGCTGCTGCCCCTCGAGTTGCTGGTGCCCCTGCTCACCAACTCGCCGCTGCTGGATCTGGGCATCCAGTCGGCCTATGCCAGCCCGGTGATCGGCGATGGCGAACTGCGCCGCCTGATCGCCCGACCCGCCCGGCGACCGGGGGCGGTGCGGGCCCTGCGGGCGATGAGCATCGCCATGGCCCTGCGGCCCCACGGCGCCACGGCACCGGCCCTGCTGGGGCGGCTGCGTCAGCCGATGCTGCTGCTCTGGGGCCAGCGCGACCAGCTGGTGCCGGTGCGCGTGGCCGTGCAGGTGCTCTCGCTGCGGCCCGGGCTGCCTCTGGAGGTGCTGGAGCACTGCGGCCATTGCCCCCACGACGAGACACCGGACCAGTTCAACGGGGCCCTGCTGGGCTGGCTGGGCCGCTTGCCGGCGGTAGACCTCAGCCAGCTGCCGGAGCGGTAGCTTGGCAAGCACAGGTGCAGGCGATGAAGCACACCCTTTCGGTGCTGGTGGAGGACGAATCCGGAGCCTTGAGCCGGATTTCGGGACTGTTCGCCCGCCGCGGTTTCAACATCGAGAGCCTGGCGGTGGGGCCGGCTGAAAACAGCGGCATGTCGCGCCTCACGATGGTGGTGGAGGGCGACGACCGCACCCTCCAGCAGATGACCAAACAGCTCGACAAGCTGATCAACGTGCTGGGCGTGATCGACCTGTCCACGATTCCGGCGGTGGAGCGTGAACTGATGCTGCTCAAGGTGGCCGCCCCGGTGCGCCAGCGCGGTGAGATCCTCGAGCTGGTGCAGGTGTTCCGTGCCCGCGTGGTGGACGTGGCCGATGACGCCCTCACCCTGGAGGTGGTGGGAGATCCCGGCAAGCTGGTGGCCCTCGAACAGCTGCTGGAGCCCTACGGCATCCTCGAGATCGCCCGCACCGGCAAGGTCGCCTTGGAGCGGGCCTCCGGCGTGAACACCGAACTCCTCAAGATCACCGCCTCTGAGAAGCGGGTACCGGCCTGAAGCGGGTACCCGCCTAGTCGGTGTCCACCACGGTCGCCCGGATGATGCGGTCGCCCTGCTGGATGCGGTCGATCACATCCATCCCCTCGCTCACCCGAGCGAACACGGCGTAGCGGCCATCCAGCTCGGGCAGGGCCTGAAGCGCCACATAGAACTGGGCACTGGCGGAGTTGGGGTCGGAGGAGCGGGCCATGGCCACGGCGCCGCGCTGGTGGGCCAGGGCCAGCTGGCGGGTCACGGCGGGGCTGGTGAGCACCTCCCCGTAGCGGGGGGTGTCCTCAGCCGTGAGCTTCAGCTCCAGGGGAATCAGGCGCACCTGGCCGCTGTCGGCATCGATGAAGTTGCCGCTGCCCAGCTGACTGGTGGGCGTCATCGGATTGGCCGACAGGGGGTCGCCGCCTTGCACCACGAAGGGGGTGGGCTCTCGCACCACCCGGTGGAAGGCGGTGCCGTTGTACACACCCCGTCGCACCAGATCCACAAAGTTGCCGGCGGTGAGTGGGGCGGCATCCCCATCGAGGTCGAGGCGCACCTCACCCTTGCTGGTGGTGAGCGCCACCGAGGCGGTGCCGCTCAGGCAGGGGGCGGCGGCGGTGGCGCAGCCGAACTCGGCAGCACCCTCGCCGCCGCTGGCACAGCCCCCCAGCAGCAGCGCCGTGGCCAGGGCGATGGCGGCGACTTGGGCACCCATCCTCATACCCCCTCCAGGGGCACACCGAGGAAGCGGGCCAGCTGGGCGCCGGCAAGCTCCAGGTCGGCCAGGGGCATGGGCTCACCCACCCGGGTGAGGGGCATGTCACGGCGGCCCTGCACCCGCAGCGCCAGGCGGCGCCGGGGGTTGAGACCATCCCGCACCTCCACCTTCACGGCCTGGATGTCGCGCAGGGGGATCTGCACGTCGATCAGCTGGCGGAAGCCCTGCCGGGTGATCGTGGCCGTGCCGGCGCCGCGATCAAAGCGGTTGCTGCCGCCGCCCACATCCATGCCGATCACCGACCAGAGATAGATGGCCAGCAGCACGGCCGCCACGCCGTAGAAGCCCATCACCAGGCCCTGGGGCACCCACACCAGGTCGGAGGGATGGCCCACGGGCAGGAGGTCGCGGTGCAGAAAGCTCGAGAGGCTGGTGAGAAAGAAGCCCACCCCGCCCAGGCTCACCACCACGGCCACCGCCACATTGGAGGGGCGGCGGGATCCCAGCACCGACTGCTCGAGCACATCGATCGCGGAGGTCGCGTCTGTCACGTTGGTGGAAACGTCCCTCAGGACGGAGTGAAGTGGCGCCATCTTGGCGCGGGGGACGGCAGCCAGGGTGGGGGGAGCTGGCAGAAGCCAGTTCCAGCAAGGGATGTCAGCCCATTGCAGAGTGCCTCGCAGTGCGGCGGAACGTTGTTACGATCAGACGGTGTTCTGCTCTCTCCATGACGATCGCAGTAGGGCGCGCGCCAGCGGGCCGGGGATGGTTCGACGTCCTCGACGACTGGCTCAAGCGCGACCGTTTCGTTTTTGTCGGCTGGTCCGGGCTGCTCCTGTTCCCCTGCGCCTACCTGGCGCTGGGCGGCTGGCTCACCGGCACCACCTTCGTCACCTCTTGGTACACCCACGGCATTGCCAGCTCCTACCTGGAGGGCTGCAACTTCCTCACCGCCGCCGTCAGCACCCCTGCTGACGCCATGGGCCACAGCCTGTTGCTGCTCTGGGGTCCGGAAGCCCAGGGTGACTTCGTGCGCTGGTGCCAGCTCGGCGGCCTCTGGCCGTTCGTGGCCCTGCACGGTGCCTTCGGCTTGATCGGCTTCATGCTCCGCCAGTTCGAGATCGCCCGGCTGGTGGGCATCCGCCCCTACAACGCCATCGCCTTCTCCGGCCCGATCGCGGTGTTCGTCAGCGTCTTCCTGATGTACCCCCTGGGTCAGAGCAGCTGGTTCTTCGCCCCCAGCTTCGGGGTGGCCGCCATCTTCCGCTTCCTGCTGTTCCTGCAGGGCTTCCACA
>NZ_JAGQCU010000013.1 GCF_024346355.1 Cyanobium sp. ATX 6A2 | reverse complement strand
TGGCCTTCAACCTCAACGGTTTCAACTTCAACCAGTCGATCCTCGACGGCCAGGGCCGTGTGGTGAACACCTGGGCCGATGTGCTGAACCGTGCCGGTCTGGGCATGGAAGTGATGCACGAGCGCAACGCTCACAACTTCCCCCTCGACCTGGCCGCTGCAGAAGCCACCCCCGTGGCGCTGACCGCACCGACAATCGGCTGAGGCCACACAGCCCGGCTGAGGCCAGACGGCCTGCCGAGGTTGAACAAGCCTCAACCAGACGGAATCTCCAGTACCCCCTCCCGATCGGGAGGGGGTTTTTTCATGCAACAGCTGAGGCACAAAGCGGCGCTCTCTGCGCTGCGGGCGGCTCCCCTACGCTCGCCGCAATGGGTCCTTGCCATGGGCAGCAGCTTCGGACAGCTCTTCCGCATCACCACTTTCGGCGAATCCCATGGCGGTGGTGTGGGCGTGATCGTGGAGGGCTGCCCGCCGCGGCTGGCGCTCGATCTGCAGGCCATCCAGGCCGAACTCGACCGGCGTAAACCAGGCCAGAGCAAGATCACCACCCCCCGCAAGGAAGACGACCGCGTGGAGGTGCTGAGTGGCCTGCTTGATGGCATGACCCTGGGCACCCCGATTGCCATGGTGGTGCGCAACAAGGACCAACGCCCCGGCGATTACAAGGAGATGGAGGTGGCCTTCCGCCCCTCCCACGCCGACGCCACCTATCAGGCCAAGTACGGGATCCAGGCCCGCAGCGGCGGCGGCCGGGCCTCGGCCCGGGAAACGATTGGCCGCGTGGCCGCTGGTGCCATCGCCAAGCAACTGCTGGCCCGTGCCGCCGGCACCGAGGTGATCGCCTGGGTCCGCCGGATCCACGACATCGAGGCCGCGGTAGATCCGGCCACGGTGACCCTGGAGGCGGTGGAGAGCACCATCGTGCGTTGTCCGGATCCAGCCGTCGCCACGCGGATGATCGAGCGCATCGAGGCCATCGGCCGCGAGGGGGACTCCTGCGGCGGGGTGATCGAGTGCCTGGTGCGGCAGCCGCCGGTGGGATTGGGCATGCCGGTGTTCGACAAGCTGGAGGCGGATCTCGCCAAGGCGGTGATGTCGCTGCCGGCCACCAAGGGCTTCGAGATCGGCTCCGGCTTCGGCGGCACCCTGCTCAAGGGCAGTGAGCACAACGATGCCTTCCTGCCCACAGCCGACGGCTCCCTGCGCACCGCCACCAACAACTCCGGCGGCATCCAGGGGGGCATCAGCAATGGCGAGGAGATCGTGATCCGGGTGGGCTTCAAGCCCACCGCCACGATCCGCAAGGAACAGCAGACGATCAACGCCGCTGGAGCAGCCACCACCCTGGCGGCTAAGGGCCGCCACGATCCCTGTGTGCTGCCGCGGGCGGTGCCGATGGTGGAGGCGATGGTGGCCCTGGTGCTGGCTGACCATCTGCTGCGCCAGCAGGGCCAGTGCAGCCTCTGGTAGCGGCGCCTTCGTCCGCGTCCAGGCGGGCTCAGTCCGATGGCGCTCAGCCCAGCCGGTTCACCAGTTCGGCCAGCCCCGCCCAGGCCTCGGGCCCGTTCAGCTGGCCGCCCAGGGCCACCCCATCCACGCCGGCGGCCAGCCACGGCCCCACATCACCCACCCCCAGCCCACCGGCGGCAATGCAGCCGGGCAGGCTGCCGAGGGGACCCCGCAGCCGGGGCCAGTAGCCAGGCCCAAGGTGGGCGGCTGGAAACAGCTTCACCAGCGGGCAGCCCAACCGGCGGGCCCGCTGAACCTCGCTGGGGCTGAACACCCCCGGAACCAAGGCCAGGCCCCGGGCACGCGCGGCCTGCAGCAGATCGGCATCCAGCACGGGGGACACGGCATAGCCCAGAGCTGCTGCTCGTGCCGCTTCCACGGCCTCGAGGCTGCACACCGAGGCTGCCCCCAGGCTGAGGCGGGGAAAACGCTCCACCAGTGCGGCGGCCTGGACGGTCCAGTGGGGATGGTCAGTCCAGGCCAGCTCCACATGGCGCAGGCCGATCTGATCCAGGCGCTCTAGCTGGTGCAGAAGGGTCAATGGCTGTTCAGCGCGAAGCACCGCCAGCAGGGGCTGGCGGTGCAGGGCTGTGAGCAGGGCCTCAGCGGAGTCGATCGAGGCTGTGGTCGTGATGGGCTGGAGCGGCGGGCCGGGAGTTCAGACGTACTCGGCGACATGGACGTCGCGGCGGATCAGCAGCTCCTGCAGATCCTCGGCATCCACCGTCTCCTTCTCCACCAGCATCTCGGCGAGCTCGTCGAGCACGCTGCGGTTGGCGGTGAGCACATCGGTGGCGCGGCGGTAGGCCTCAGCCACGAGCTGGCCCACTTCTTCGTCGATGGTGGCGGCGGTGTCCTCGGAGAAGTCGCGCTCGGCGGCAATGTCGCGCCCCAGGAACATGCCGCCCTGGGCGCGGCCCAGAGCCACCGGACCAAGACGGTCGCTCATGCCGAAGCGGGTGACCATCTGGCGGGCCACCCGGGCCACCTGCTGCAGGTCGTTGGAGGCACCCGTGGTGACTTCATCGTCGCCATAGACAATTTCCTCGGCCACCCGGCCACCGAGAGCCACCGCCATCTGGTTCTGCAGGTAGGCGCGGGAGTAGAGGCCGGATTCCATCCGCTCCTCAGACGGGGTGAAGAAGGTGAGGCCGCCGGCCTGGCCGCGTGGAATGATCGAGATCTTCTGCACTGGGTCGTAGTCAGGCATCAGGGCACCCACCAGGGCGTGGCCGGATTCGTGGTAAGCCACCAGGCGCTTGCGCTTCTCGCTCATCACCCGGTCTTTCTTCTCCGGACCGGCCATCACCCGTTCGATGGCGTCATTGACCTCATCCATCGAGATCTCATTGAGCTGCCGGCGAGCCGCCAGGATCGCCGCCTCATTGAGCAGGTTGGCCAGGTCGGCTCCGGTGAAGCCGGGGCTCCGGCGCGCCACCTTGTCGAGATCCACGTCCTTGGCCAGGGTCTTGCCCCGGGCGTGGACCTGGAGGATCTGCAGGCGGCCGCTGTAGTCGGGTCGATCGACCACCACCTGGCGATCGAACCGGCCGGGCCGCATCAGCGCCGCATCCAGCACGTCGGGGCGGTTGGTGGCCGCCACGATGATGATGCCGGTGTTGCCCTCAAAGCCGTCCATCTCCGTGAGCAGCTGGTTGAGGGTCTGCTCGCGTTCGTCGTTGCCCCCGCCCAGGCCGGCGCCGCGCTGACGGCCCACGGCGTCGATTTCATCGATGAACACGATGCAGGGGGCATTCTTCTTGGCCTGCTCGAACAGGTCGCGCACCCGGCTGGCACCCACGCCCACAAACATCTCCACGAACTCCGAGCCGGAGATGGAGAAGAAGGGCACGCCGGCCTCACCTGCCACCGCCTTGGCCAGCAGGGTTTTGCCGGTGCCGGGAGGGCCCACGAGCAGCACGCCTTTGGGGATCTTGGCGCCGACGGCAGTGAAGCGGTCGGGATTCTTAAGGAAGTCGACGACTTCGGTGAGCTCCAGCTTGGCCCCCTCGATGCCGGCGACGTCCCCGAAGGTCACCTGGGTCTGCGGTTCCATCTGCACCCTGGCCTTGCTTTTTCCGAAGCTCATGGCCGGGTTGCCGCCGCCACCCTGGGCGCGGCGGAGCAAGAAGAACAGGCCCCCCAGCAGCAGCAGCGGGAAGATCAGGCTGCCCACCGCCTGCTGCCAGGCCGCCGGTTCACGGCTGGGCTGCACCGCGATATCCACGTCGTGGTCGGTGAGCAGCTTGAGCAGATCCTGATCAGGGGCCAGGTTCACAACGGCGCGACGGCCGTCGCTCTCCACCACCTGGGCGGTGCCGCGGTCGGGAGAGATCAGCACCCGCGACACCTCGTTGGCCTGCACGGCCTCCACGAAATCGCTGTAGCGCAGGGTGCGCGGTGCACTGGCGGGATTGGGGCGGTCGAGGAAGGCCGTGCCCACAGCGATCATCACGATCACCAGGAGCACGTAGAGCCCCGCGTTACGCCAGCGTTTCTTCACGGCACTCGCCTCAGGTGAGAATCAAGGTAAAAGAACGTTACTCGCGCCAACTCGGGGCCGGACGACCCGGAGGGGCTCAGGCGGCCGAGCGCAGCACCTCCACCACACTACGGAAGGCGAACCATTCGGGGATCTCCTCGCCACCGCGCAGCATCTGGCGGAACTGGGTGCCGCTGAGCTTGCGCACGTGCAGGCCCCGGGCCTTGGCGTGATCGGCCGTGACGTAGCCCTCCTCCTCGGTGTACACCAGGTTCAGCGAGGGCACGGTCTCCATGCCCAGCTCTCCGGCGTGCTCGCGGGCGAAGTCCTGGGCGTCGTAGGGGCCGTAGAAGTCGTTGCCCGTGAGGGAGCTCTTGCAGCCGGCCATGTCGCGGCCGATGATGAAGTGGGTGCAGCCGTAGTTCTTGCGGATGATCATGTGCTGCAGCGCCTCCCGCGGGCCGGCCATGTGCATGGCATAGGGCAGGTAGGCCCAGCGGATGCGCGGGTTGGCCACCTCCTCCGCCAGCCGCTCGTAGGTCGCGAAGCGCACCTCGCCGGAGATGTCGTCCTCCTGGGTGGGGCCGCAGGTGGGGTGTACCAGCACCACGCCACCCTCACTCACGTTGTCGGCGTGCAGGGCGCGGGTGAACAGCTCGTAGTGGGCGCGGTGGATGGGGTTGCGGCACTGGAAGGCCACCACGCTGTGGCCCGCCGGCAGGGTGGCGCGCACCTCGGCGGGGGTTTTGCAGGGAAACACGCGTTGGGGCAGCTCCAGCCCCTGCAGGCTGCCGCCCAGATAGAAACGGCCGCGCTCGCCGCTGATCATGCGCACGGCGGGATGCTCGATCGAGGTGGTGCCATAGCAGCCCTGGGCCTCTTTCGCCTTGTCGGGCTCCCAGCGACTCTCCACGGTGAGCACCGCCAGCTCCTGGCCCCGGTAGGTGAGCAGCAGGCGGTCGCCGACGGCGATGGTCTCGTCGTCGCTGTCGAACACGATCGGCAGGCCGAACAGCAGGTCACTGCTGGTGCGGTGGCCGGCGACAACGGCGTCGTAGTCCTCCTGATGCATGAAGCCGCGCAGGGGGGAAAAGCCCCCCACCACCAGCAGCTCCACATCGCAGGCGTTGCGGTGGCTGCACTCGATCCGCCGACCGGCGGAAACCCGCACGGCCTCGCGTTCGGGCGCCGGCACCATCAGGTCCACCAGGCTGCCGCCGTGGGGGGCGATCAGACCCGCGTGGGCGGTGTGGGGGCTGGTGTCAACGGCGGCCATCGGCAGGGCGAGCGGTAATGGCTGCGGATTCTCCCAGACCAGGCCAAGCCCCCCACCCAGCCAAGCCCCTGACGCTGACACGACCACAAAAAAGGGGGGCCATGGCCCCCCCTTTTTGTGGTCAGGCTTGCAGGTGGTGATCAGACCTCCTCCAAGCGGCCGTAGATCTCGCCGGTGATCTTCACGTCCAGGGGATCCTTCGAGCCCATGTCGGTGTCGGAGGGCTGGAGGGCGGTGAACACGCCGGCGAACTCGCCGCTGCTGGGATCGACCCGGGTGATGGACAGCTCCATGGTGCCGGTGCCGTCGACATAGCGCTTGATGTTCTCGCGCTCAAGGCCATCGCTGTCGGCACCGAGACCCACCAGGCCCTGGGTGTAGTCCACACCGGTGGTGAGACCGCGGCCCTTGGGATCAAGGAAATTGGAGGTGCGGTAGCTGGGCACGCGGTAGTCACCGTTGAAGTCGGTGCTGGTGCTGATCGCAGCGCCATCGGCCGTGGCCTTCAGCTCCTTGCTGGAGAACACAAAGGGCACTTCCTCACCGCCGGGCAGCAGCACGGTGATGAGCTGGAAGTCGAGGCCGCCCTGCTCCTGGAACTTGATCGTGTCACCCTCCACGTTCAGGTCGCCATAGACCTGATCAAGGCTGGTGGTGAAGCGGGTGAGGATCTTGCCCGGCACGAAACGGGCCTCCTGGCGCTTGTTGGCCGGCTCGCCCTTCACGGACACCTCGGCGGGATGCATGCAGATCTCACGCAGCTGGTAGCTGGTGCCGGAGTCGAGGGCAATCGAGCCCCGCGCCGATTCAGGCAGGGTGGGGCAGTCGTTGGCCAGGCCGGTGTTGTGGATCTCCTCGTAGGTGAGCTGGGAGCGATCCACGGCCTTGGCCCCACCGCTGCAGGCGGTCACCAGGGTCAGACACAGCGCCAGCACGAGGGCCAGCAGAGGACGGAAACGCATGGAAGAACGCCGCAGAGAGGTGACAGGGACTGGGCTGGGGCGGATCCTACCGGTGCCGAACCCCTACTCCCCGTACGATGAAAAGGCTCTCAACAACCTGTATGCGAGCACGCTGCATGCGAGCACGCCCCGCTGACGCCACCCGCCGCTGTCGATGACCCCAAACGCGGATCCCCTCAGTCCCCAGCAGCGGCGCCTGGCCCAACTGCTCGAGCAGCTCGACGGCCTCGCCCTGGAGCTCGCCGACGATCCCCAGGGCTTGCTGGGCCTGCTGCGGCAACTGGAGCAGCTGCACCGCAGCATTCAGGACGGACCCTTCCGGAGCAGCCTGCCAGCCGAACGCAACCGGCTGTTCAGCCTGCTCCAGGAAATGGAGCACAGCGGCGGCTGGCCCTACATCCCCCGCCTGCAGCTGCGCACATTCATGGATCTGCTGCAGCGCGAGAGCCCTGGGGACGAACCGCATCAGACACCGGAGCATCCCCTGGCGGCCTGATCTGGAGCCGCAGAGCGCTGAGCAGGTGGTGGGCCAGAGCCAGCTTTGAGGCGGGTCCCCATTCGCTCACCTGGTCGGTCTGCGGGCCGAGCAGCCAACCGCGGTTGCCGGCGGCGGCAAACCCGGCGCCAGGCTGATCGATGGGATTGGCGAACAGCAGGTCGCAGCCCTTGCCTGCCCATTTGGCCTGGGCCTGGGCGAGCACATCACCGCTGTGGGCGGCAAATCCCAGGATCACCTGGCCTTCGGGCCGCCGTAGCACCAACCCCCTGAGGATGTCAGGCACCGGCTCCCAGCCGCCGGCCAGTGCGCTGGCGAGCTCCTGCTTGGACACCTTGTGCAGCAGCGGCGTCGCCCGGCGGTGATCGGCCACGGCCGCCGCCATGGCGATGGCATCGGCTGTGGGCTGGGCCTCGTTCAAAGCGCGTTCCATCTCGGCCGCCGTGGTCACCGGGCGGCAGCTGAGGCCTTCCAGCCAGGACTGGGGCACCTGCAGGGGGCCGTGCACGAGGTGCACCCGGGCACCGCGCAGGCGGGCGGCCTGGGCCAGCAGCACCCCCATCCGCCCCGTGCTGGGGTTGGTGAGACAGCGGGCCGGATCGAGCGCCTCGCGGGTGGGTCCCGCACTCACCAGCAGCGTCAGCCCCTGCCAGTCGCGGCGCCAGCCCCACAGGGCCAGTGACTCCAGGGCCAGCACGAGCAGATCGGGATCGGCCATGCGGCC
Source organism: Cyanobium sp. ATX 6A2 (assembly GCF_024346355.1). GTDB lineage: Bacteria > Cyanobacteriota > Cyanobacteriia > PCC-6307 > Cyanobiaceae > NIES-981. The sequence goes on along the minus strand of NZ_JAGQCU010000013.1, from coordinate 71,135 downwards.
GTCGCCGCGGCGGTCGCAGGCCAGCAGCCCGGCCTCCGGGGGCAACGGCAACACCCGCGGCCAGCTCTGCAACTGCTGCCAGTTGGCACGCACCCCCGGCGAGGACCACATGGCGGTGTTCATGGCCGGGGCCACCAGCACCGGCGCTTCACAGGCCAGCAGGGTGCTGGCCAGCAGGGTGTCGCCCAGACCGTGCAGCCAGCGCCCCAGGCTGGTGGCGCTGAGCGGAGCCACGAGCACCAGCTCGGCCCATTCGGCCAGTTCCACATGCAACGGCCTGGCGGCCTGATGGCTCCACTGATCGGCGTCGAGCTGGCAGGGCTGGCGGCTGAGGCAGGCCAGGGCCTCCGCGCTCACCAGCCTGGCGGCGCTGGGGGTGAGCAGGCAGCGCACCAGCGCGCCCCGCTGCACCAGGGCACTCACCAGCAGCGGCAGCTTGACAGCGGCGATGCTGCCGCTGATCCCCACCAGGATGCGGCGACCGGCCAGGGGATCGGGGCTCACGGCTCAATCCTCGTCAAAGGGCTCCTGGTCCACCAGATGCACGTAGGGCCGGGCCAGATCAGGACGATGAATCGCCAGTGCCCGCATCAGATGCCAGTCGGCAAGGCCATCGAAGGGGCTGGGGTAGTCGTCGTCCTCGAGGCGGCGGGCCAGCTCGGCGATGCCGGCCTCATCGAAGGCCGCCAGGTCGTTGGGGGTGATCGAGGCGGACATGGGCGGCCAGCGGGAAGCTCCAGGAGGAATAATGGGCTGAGAGGGGAATTAGCTCAGCTGGTAGAGCGCTGCGATCGCACCGCAGAGGTCAGGGGTTCGAGTCCCCTATTCTCCATCGCCCTCCCTGATCATGACCTGGACTGCTGAGGCCGAAGGCCGGCTGCGCGAGGTGCCGTTCTTCGTGCGCCCCGCCGTGCGCAAACGCATCGAACGCCTCGCGGCCGAGGCCGGCCTTGAGCAGATCGACGCGGGGTTTTACGAGCAGGCCAAGACACGCTTCGGCCAGACGTGAGCCCCAGAGCTGCCGCGGAGCGCAGCGGCGCAGAACCGGTGATGCGGTAAAAGAGACGCATTACCGGCCCCACAGTCATGTCGCAGTCGAAACGCGAGCAGGTGGTGAGTCACCTCCGCTACATCCGCCAGGAACTCCGCGAGATGCACCAGGGCGTGATGGAGGACGGACTGCTTCCCGAAGCCGGTGAGGTGCGCGGCGTGATGGCGCAGATGGAGGCGCTGCTGGAACTGCTGGAGGGCAAGTCCAGCCGGAAGAAGGACAGCGACGGCTGAGCGAGCGAGCAACTGGGAGCAGAGCGCCGGTGCGACAGAGCAGCCCTCCCTGGACCCTTGGCATGGCCAGCCACCGCCGTCAAGGGCCCAGCAGGACGCTCCCGCAAACGTCCAGACCACCCTTGCCTCCGGCACATCAGCCCGCTTTGGTTAGCCAGTCCCCATCACCCGGCTCGGGCCATCAGGCACCGGGCTTTTTTATTGCCATCCCCTATCAGTAGCGCAACAAAGCTGGCAACACGCAACAGATGGTGTAGACAAGGTGCGGCAGGGCTTGGCCGGGTGATGGGGATCACCACCTTCTGACCCTGCCACTTCTTCGACCGCCCCTGTCCCACCGGCAGGGGTTTCCGGCGATGCGATCACCGCTCCAGGCAGCACCGGCCAGCCCCCGACCCCTGCAGCAGACCCGCTTCCAGCGCAGCCTGGTGGAGTCTGGTGACCGGCTGGTGGCCTGGGCCAGCAACCCCTGGCGTCGCCTCTCTCTACGGCTGATCGTGCTGTTGATCAGCTTCTCCATCGGCGGGGTGGTGGCCTCGATCGGTGGACAGATCGGCCAGAGCGATCCAGTGGGGGCCCTGCTGTGCGTGCTGGCCATGGAGCTGGCGGTGCGTGCCCGCGGGCCCCTGCGGCGGCGCGACGGCGATCGGCTGCCGCTGCAGCTGCTGGACATGGCCCGCATCGGCCTGCTCTACGGCCTGCTGCTGGATGGCTTCAAGCTGCTCTAGACGCCGCTTTCGGTGGCCAGCAGGTAGAGCAGCGCCATGCGCACCGGGATGCCGTTGCGCACCTGCTCCTCCACCAGACTGCGCTCGGGATCATCGAGCAGGGCGCCGGCCAGCTCCACGCCCCGATTCACCGGCCCGGGGTGGAGCACCGGCACGGGACGGCCGCAGAGGGCCAGGCGCTCGTGGCTGAGACCGTAGCTGCGGTGATAGCTCTCCAGGCTGGTGAGCAGGTGCTGGTGCATGCGCTCCTTCTGAAGTCGCAGGGTCATCACCGCATCGGCACCGGGCAGGGCCTCCTCGAGCCGACGCACCAGCCTCACGGGGATGCGATCGGGCACCGGATCCCCCACCTGACCCGGCGGCGGGGCCGCCAGGAAGTCGGCAAAGCAGTCGGGCAGAAGCGTGGGCGGGCCGCAGAGCACCACCTCAGCGCCGCAGGCGCTGAGGGCCCAGAGATTCGAGCGGGCCACGCGGGAGTGCAGCACATCGCCCACGATCACGATGCGCCGGCCGCGCAGCGCCGCCGGCGAGGGGGCATCCGGTTGGAAGTGGCGCGCCAGGGTGAACAGATCGAGCAGTCCCTGGCTGGGATGGCTGTGCAGGCCATCGCCGGCGTTGAGCACTGATACCCGCTCCGGACCCCGATCGAGATGCTCCGCCAGGATCTGGGGCACGCCGGCACAGCTGTGACGCACCACCAGCACGTTTGCCCCCATGGCCACGTAGGTGCGGGCGGTGTCCAGCAGGCTTTCGCCCTTGGCGAGGGAGCTGGACCCCGGGAGGAAGCTCTGCACATCGGCCGAGAGGCGCTTGGCGGCCAGCTCGAAACTGCTGCGGGTGCGGGTGCTGGCCTCGAAGAACAGGGTGGTCATCAGCCGGCCCTGAAGGGCCGGGAGCCTGCGGGCCCCCACCACCGGCAGGCTGCGGAAGCGCTGGGCAAGCTCCAGCACGGTGGCGAAATCGTCGGTCGAGAAGGCCGACAGATCAATCACGTGGCGGTGAACCCAGCCGCTCAACAGCCCGCCCCCACAGGTCGACTCAACTTAGGTGCAGGCGGGGCGGCGGCCGATCTCCGGCAGCGCGGCGGCTGACGGCGCGGCTGCGGCGCAGGTACCAGCGCCAGGGGAGCTCCCGACCCTGGCTTATGCCGATCCGCTCCGTCTGCATCAGATCGTCGGCAGCCAGAGCCAGGGCCGGGGGGCGCGGCGCCAGCCACAGGCCCCGCAGGGCCTCCACCGCCGCGCCGTCGTGGCCGCGATCGATGCCAAACCGCCGGGCCAGCAGCCCCGGCCCCGCGGCACGGCGCTCCGGCTCGCCGGGCAGTTCGGCGGCCCGCAGCAACACACCATTGGCCCACTCGGGCCGGCCCGTGACCACGTTCACACAGTGATGGACCCCGTAAGTGAGATAGACATAAAAGCGACCCGGCGGGCCAAACAGGGTGGCGTTGCTGGCCGAGCGGCGGCGATACCCATGGCAGGCCGGCTCGCTCTGGCAGTAGGCCTCCGTCTCCACGATCACGCCCCAGAGCCGGGAACCATCGCCCCGTTGCCGCACCAGCAGACAGCCCACCAGCTCGGGGGCCACCCGCTCGGCCGGGCGCGCAAAGAAGGCGGCGGGCAGCACAATGGAGGTCAACTCCTCCTGCTCCACCAACCCCATGGACAGCTCTGCCGCCACCGCGGCCTCCGGTTTCACTCTGGGCACCCTTCTGCTGGCCGTGAGCGGTCTGTTCTGCCTGACCACACTGTTCTTCGGCACCAAGGGGGGCTACTACGACACCGACGACTACGACGGCAACGGCACCGCCCACTGAAGAACCAGCGGTGGGAAGCAGCGGTGAGGGTCAGCCGCTGAGGCGCTCGGCTTCGGGGCAGTCGTCGGCCGTGGGCAGCTCTTCACCGGGCGCCCGGCACACGTAGGAGAGGCGGGTGCTCACCGCACCGATCGAATCGAGCCGCACACTCTCCTCCCAGCTGTGGGCCTCGTCGTCATCGGTGGCGTCGTAGCGCAGGGTGACCAGATCGCCGTCGATCTCCACCACCAGGGCTTCCTCGATCCAGCGCTGCTGGTCGCGCAGAAACACCCACACCGGCCGGCGTTCGGCGCTGAACTGATAGAGCTTGCGATGCAGCATCGGCCACGGGCTGAGCTCGCCCATCGATCCTAGACACACGGGTCCGCGCCCCCGCTGTTCACCCTGATCCGTTTGGCTCAGCCCAGTCTGCGGCCCCTGCTGATCCCGTCCTCGCCCCCATCCCCGCCCCCGCCATGCCAGAGAGCGCCGAACTGTCCACCACCGACCAGCCAGACATCGGCCTGGGCAGCGCCCCCGGCGACACAGTCGAGGTTGAGGGCGTGGATGCCATCCGCCTGCAGCTACGCAGCTGGCCCGAGGTGGAGGCCTACCTGCGGCGCTGCCGCGGGGTGATCGTGCCCCTGGGCTCCACCGAACAGCACGGCCCCACCGGTGCCATCGGCACGGATGCCCTCACCGCCGAGGCCGTGGCGCTGGAGGTGGGGCGCCGCACCGGCGTCCTGGTGACCCCGGCCCAGGCCTTCGGCATGGCCGAACACCACCTGGGCTTCGCCGGCACCGTGAGCCTGCAGCCCAGCACCCTGATGGCCGTGCTGCACGACGTGGTGCTCTCCCTCGCCCGACATGGGTTTGAGCGCGTGTACGTGATCAATGGCCATGGCGGCAACATCGCCACGGCCAAGGCCGCCTTCGCCCAGGCCTACGCCACGGCCACCGCCCGCTCCCTGCCGGTGGCGTCGCGTCTGCGCTGCAAGCTCGCCAACTGGTTCATGGCCCCACCGGTGATGCAGAAGGCGCGGCAGCTCTACGGCGAGCGCGAAGGCCATCACGCCACCCCCAGCGAGATCGCCCTCACCCTGCATCTGGAGCCGAGCCTGATCGCCAAGCAGCGACCGCTGCCGGAGCCGGCGCCGCCCGGCCCCATCCACGGTCCCGACGACTTCCGCCGCCGCCACCCCGACGGCCGCATGGGCTCCGACCCCTATCTGGCCCGTGCGGACCATGGCCAGACGCTGCTGGAGTTGGCGGCAGCCGCCCTCGCCGCGGATCTGCAGACGTTCCTGGCAGCCGACGACTGAGGGGCCGAGGACTGGGGCGAAGAGCGGAAGCGACCTGGCGCTAGCGTCGCCCCACCTGTTCGCTGCCGCCATGAGCCAGATCAGCGCCGACGATGTGCGCAAGGTGGCCGGTCTCGCCCGGCTGGCCCTGGCGGAGGAGAAAATCGCCACCTACACCACCCAGCTGGAGCGCATCCTCGAGTACGTCGACCATCTCCAGGCCGTGGATACGGAGGGTGTGCCCCCCACCACCCGGGCCGTGGAGGTGGTGAATGTGACCCGCGACGACCGGGTGGAGTCGACCCCGATACGCGAAGACCTGCTCAACCTGGCCCCGCAGCGGGAGGGTGATTTCTTCCGGGTGCCCAGAATTCTGGGAGAGTGAGCGTTCAGCGCACCGGCGAGATGGCGGTGCGATGCAGAAGGGCCAGCACCCGACGGCGGGCGTGACGGGTGGGCATCAGGGCCGCCAGGGGACGAAGCTTGCTGCGGCGCTTGCTATGGCTGCGCACACCAACCACGATGTCGTAGAGAAAGTTGAGACCGTCGCTGCGGGATTCAAACAGCCCAAGCCGCTGTGGTGACCCCTTGGCATCAAGCAGGTGCTTGGTGGCGTGATAGGCGGGACGGTATTCAAACCAGGGGATGGAGGGCCAGAGATGGTGAACCAGGTGGTAGTTCTGACCCATGATCAGCCAGTTCATGAGACGGCCCGGATACACACGGGCGTTGTGCCAGCGATTGCGGGACTGGAATGGCCGGTGCGGCAGATAATCGAAGAACAGCCCCAGAGTGACGCCCACCATCAGGGCCGGGGCGAACCAGCAATTGAAGATGAAGGGTAGAAAGTCGTACTTTGCCGCGGCGATGACAATCGCCACAAAGATTCCACGGGCAATGCCCCACTCCAGCAGTTCATAGCGCCTCCACAGGCGACGCTGAAAGAAAAACAGCTCGTGATAAAAGAAGCGTGGCGCGATCAACCACAACGGTCCAAACGTGCTGACGATGTGGTCGGGATCGTGCTTGGGATCGTTGACATGCGCATGGTGCTGCAGGTGCACCCGGGTGAACACAGGGAAACTGAAGCCCAGCAGCACGGCCGCTCCGTGGCCCATCACCGCATTCCAGAAGCGGTGGGGATGGGCGGCGTTGTGGCAGGCGTCATGGATCACCGTGCCTTCGAGGTGCAGGGCCAGGAAGCCCGTGATCACCAGCGGCAGCAGGGGCCAATGGCCCACAAACCAGCCCCAGATGGTGAGTGCAGCCAGGCCGTAGCCAGCCAGGAAAAGCCCCACGGTGGGGTTCCAGGGATCCGGGGGATCGATGAACTGCCTGGGAACCGAACGGGGCAGCAGTGCAGCGGCCGGGGCCTGGATCATGGGCGCAGACAAACCCGACTGAAGGAAACGGAGCTTTGAAACTTAGGCAAGGGCCTGGGCCTGCCGGGAGTCGCGGTCACCGAGGGAATGCCCACCGGGGGACTTGAACCCCCACGACCAAGGTCACTGGAACCTAAACCCAGCGCGTCTACCAATTCCGCCAGGTGGGCAGCTCAGCGACTGTAGGCAGGGCCCCCCGCCAGCGCCCAGCAGCTCACAATGGGGCTGACCCGCCCCCTGGCCATGCTCGCCACCCTGGGCGGCACCCTCGCACTGCTGCTGGGGCTCGCCGTATTGCTCCTACCGCTGCTGCTGCCGGAGCTGAGCCGCTCCCGCGACGCCGTATGGGGGGCGCTGGTGCTGCTGCTGGGCCTGGTGTTGGTGACCAGTGCCGAGCGGCTCACCGGCGCCCCGATGCTCGGGGTGCTGTGCGGCGGCCTGCTGATCGGGCGGCTGGGGGTGGAGGTGGCCCAGGGGCGCTGGCGCCAGCTCACGGCCGAGGAGCAGCAGCGGCTGGCATCAGCCGAACGCTGGCAGAAGGCTCTGGGGGAAGCCGGCAGCGCCGCGGGCCGTCTGCTGGAGCTGGTCAACCAATGGCGGGCAACCGCGGGCGCGTGGCTGCAACAGCGGCGGCAGCCCCGCAGCTCCGGCAAGCGCTGGGTGCGGCCCGAGCAGCCCATCACCGAGCCCGCGGGGACGGACCCATCCACCCAGGCAGCCTCCAGCGGCGATCCCCAGGTCGTGACCTCGTTCACCGAGATCGATGCCCTGATCGAGGCGAGCGAGGGCGAGAACACAGAGGGCGGGGACAGCGAGAACGCGGGCAGCGACGACGACGCCAATGCCTCGAGCCGGACGGGATAATCCGTTGTTGCTGCATCCGGCCCCGTGACCGCCAGGCCCGCGTCCGAGCCGATCTCCTACAAGGACACCCTCAACCTGCTGCAGACGCCCTTTGCGATGCGGGCGAACGCCAAGGCGCGGGAGCCGGAAATCCAGGCGTTCTGGGCCGAGCGGCGGATCTACGAGCGCCTCAGCCGCGAGAACCCCGGCGCGCCCTTCACCCTGCACGACGGGCCGCCCTACGCCAACGGGGCGCTGCACGTGGGCCACGCCCTCAACAAGATCCTCAAGGACATCATCAACAAGACAGCTCTGCTGCAGGGCCGCAAGGCGCGCTTCGTGCCGGGCTGGGACTGCCACGGCCTGCCGATCGAACTCAAGGTGCTCCAGGGCCTGAAGAGCAGCGAACGGGCCGAGCTCACGCCCCTGAGCCTGCGCCAGAAAGCGCACGCCTATGCCCTCGAGCAGGTGAAGGGCCAGAAGACAGGCTTCCAGCGCTGGGGCATCTGGGCCGACTGGGATGCCCCGTACCTCACCCTGCAGACGCCCTACGAGGCCGCCCAGATCGGTGTGTTCGGCGCCATGGTGCTGGCCGGCCACATCTACCGCGGGCTGAAACCAGTGCACTGGAGCCCCAGCTCACGCACGGCCCTCGCGGAAGCCGAGCTCGAGTATCCCGAGGGCCACACGTCGCCGAGCGTGTATGTGGCCTTCCCGGTGGAGGCCGTGCCCACGGCCCTGGCCAGCCAACTCAGGGCCGTGGGCATCGAAGCCGAGAACAGCGGCCAGATGAACGCCAGCGGCAGGCCGATCACCCTCTCGCTGGCGATCTGGACCACCACCCCCTGGACCCTGCCCGCCAACCTGGCCGTGTCGGTGCACGGCCGGCTCGACTACAGCATCTGCGCGGTGAACGGCGGCGACAGCCTCTCCAACCACCTGGTGGTGGCGAGCGAGCTGGTGGAAGGTCTGCAGCAGACCCTCGGCCTGGCCCTCAAGCCCCTGGTCTCCCTGAAGGGCGAGGAACTGGATGGAGTCGTGTACCGCCATCCGCTGCTGGAGCGCCGCGGCCAGGTGGTGATGGGCGGCGACTACATCACCACTGAAACCGGCACGGGCCTGGTGCACACCGCCCCCGGCCACGGCGTGGACGACTTCAACACCGGCAAAAAATACGGCCTGCCGGTGCTCTGTCCGGTGGATGAGTCCGGCACCCTCACCGAAGAGGCTGGGCCCTTCGCCGGCACCAACGTGCTCAAGGACGCCAACCCCACCATCATCGAGGCCCTCAAGGCCACCGGCACCCTGCTGCGCGAGGAGCGCTACGCGCACCGCTATCCCTACGACTGGCGTACCAAGAAACCCACGATCTTCCGCGCCACCGAACAGTGGTTCGCCTCGGTGGAAGGCTTCCGCAGCGCGGCTCTGGAGGCCATTGCCCAGGTGGAGTGGCTGCCGGCCAGCGGCCGCAACCGCATCGAGGCGATGGTGAGCGAGCGGGGCGACTGGTGCATCAGCCGCCAGCGCAGCTGGGGCGTGCCGATCCCCGTGTTCTATCACCGCGAAACCGGGGAGGTGCTGCTCACGGAGGCCACCCTGGCCCACATCCAGGCATTGATCGCCGAGCACGGCAGCGACGTGTGGTGGCAGCGCGACGAGGCGGGCCTGCTGCCACCGGAGCTGGCCGGCGAGGCGGGTGAATGGCGCAAGGGCACCGACACCATGGACGTGTGGTTCGACTCGGGTTCGTCCTGGGCCGGCGTGCTGGGCGGACTGAAGAACAGCGGCAGCCATGGGCCCGCCCTCGGCTACCCAGCCGATCTGTATCTCGAGGGCAGCGACCAGCACCGGGGCTGGTTCCAGAGCAGCCTGCTCACCTCGGTGGCCGTCAACGGGCACGCCCCCTACAGGCGAGTGCTCACCCACGGCTTCGCCCTCGATGAACAGGGCCGCAAGATGAGCAAGTCGCTGGGCAACGTGGTGGACCCGGCAGTGCTGGTGGAGGGCGGCAGCAACCAGAAACAGCAGCCCGCCTACGGCGCCGATGTGCTGCGGCTGTGGGTGAGCTCGGTGGACTATTCCGCCGATGTGCCCCTGGGCCCGGGGATTGTGAAGCAGCTGGCCGACGTCTACCGCAAGGTGCGCAACACGGCCCGCTATCTGCTGGGCAACCTGCACGACTTCGACCCCAGACCCCGGGCCGAGGGGGGCGATGCGATCCCCCACGCCGAGCTGCCGCTGCTCGATCAATGGATGCTGCAGCGCACCGCCACCCTGATCGAGGCTGTGACGGGCGAGTTCGAGCGCTTCGAGTTCTATCGCTTCTTCCAGGCCCTGCAGAACTTCTGCGTGGTGGACCTCTCGAACGTGTACCTCGACATCGCCAAGGACCGCCTCTACGTGAGCGCCGCCGGCGAGTTCAGGCGCCGGAGTTGCCAGACGGTGCTGAGCCTGGTGGCAGAGCGGCTGGCCGGCCTGATCGCGCCGGTGTTGTGCCACATGGCCGAGGACATCTGGCAGAACCTGCCCTACCCGGTGGCCGAGGCCTCGGTGTTTGAACGGGGCTGGCCGGAAGCGCCCGAGCCCTGGAACAACCCGGCCGTGGCGGCGCCGATGGACGCCATCCTGGAGCTGCGGGCCCTGGTGAACCGCCAGCTGGAGAGCTGCCGGGCCCAAGGAGAACTGGGGGCCTCCCTGGAAGCCCAGGTGCAGGTGGAGCTGGTGCCCAGCGGCGATGGCGATGGCAGCAGCGGCACCGATCTGGCCGCGGCCCTGACCTGGCTGCAGAGCTCCCCCCATCCGGAGGTGGACAACCTGGCCGACTGGCTGCTGGTGTCAGCCCTGCATCTCGGCGACGAAGCTCCGGCTGGGGTGGTGCTGCGCCAGGCCGAGGAGGGCGGCGTGCGCGTGCGGGTGGCCCGTGCCGCAGGCCGGAAATGCGAGCGCTGCTGGCACTACGAAACCGACATCGGCCGGCACAGCGCCCACCCCAGTCTCTGCGGCCGCTGCGTGGCCGTGCTGGAGGGCTGAGTGCGGGCCCCACAGCTCCAGCTCCCCCCGCCGGATCCGGATCACCTGATCCGGGCGCTGGAGCTGCTGCCCCACCCGGAGGGCGGCCATTACCGGGAGACCTACCGCGCCAGCGCCCAGGTGCAGACCCCGCGCGGGCCTCGGGCCGCCAGCACCGCCATCCTGTTTCTGCTGGCGGCGGGGGAATGCTCCCTCTGGCACCGCATCCACTCCGATGAGGCCTGGCATCACCATGGCGGCGGTGGGCTGCTGGTCTACGAGCTCTGCCCGGCCGGCTCGGTGCGCCGCACGCGGCTGGGCTTGAACCTGGCGGCCGGGGAGCGCCCGCAGCATGTGGTGCCGGCCGGCAGCTGGTTTGCCGCCGAACCGGCACCAGCCAGCTCCTGGGGCCTGGTGAGCTGCACGGTGGCGCCCGGATTCGACTTCAACGACTTCGAGCTGGCCAGAACGGACTGGCTGGAGCCCCACGGCGCTGCCCTGGCCAGCCTCTGTCCCCAGTGGCGCCGGCTGTGCCAGGACCGACCAGCCGGGCCCTGAGCGGGGCGGCGTCCTGAGCGCCGCGACTCACTCCCAGGCCGCGGGCTCGAGGAACCGGGCCACCCGTTGCGGACGTCCCAGGGACTGCTCGGCGGCCGGGTTGAGGGGTCCGAGCAGCAGTTCGGCCGCCTCGATCCGCGCCTCCTCGCTCAGGGCGGGCTGATCGGGATTGAAGGCGGTGGGGTGGCTGACGCTGCTGGAGAAGCCCCGGAAGATCAGCAGCTCGAACGGTTCATCCCCGCCGGTGGCAGGCAGGCTGCCGCGCAGCCGCAGCACCCGATCGGGCCGGCCGCGACTGATGGCCTCCAGTCCCGCCAGCAACGCAGCGATGGTCATCGTCATCGGTTCTCAGAATCGGTTCTCAGAACTCGCCCGCCACCCGACCCAGACGCGGCAGGCGCACCAGCAGCCACTGAAGCAGGCCCACCGCGTAAGCCACCAGGCCCAGATAGCCGATGAAGGCCGCCACGGGAGGGGTCCACTGGCCACCGAACACGAATTCGAACACGCGCTCGAGGTGGCTGTGCAGACGGATCGGCGCTTCCATCCACACGCTGCAGCGGGCCGTGGCCCGGATACCGGCATCGAGGCAGCCCAGAGCCGTGGCACTGAAGGCGGCACTGAGCAGCGCCCAGATGCTGAGGCTCCAGCGCCAGATGCGGGTGGTGAGTGGCAGCGCTCGCCAGGGCGGCAGATCGGCCAGTTCCTCGTTGAGATCCACCCAGAACCACAGGCTCACCACCAGCAGCAGCGGCGCGATCACCAGCAGCACGAAGGCGAGCGGGCGGCGGTCGGTGAGCAGCAGGTTGGCCAGCAGCAGCAGGCTGGCCACCTTCCAGTAGAGCCCCAGCAGGCGCAGCAGGGAGCGCTCCCGGCGCAGGGCGGCCCACACCAGCAGCACCAGCGGCACACCCAGGCTGAACAGCACCCCCAGCCGCACATCGAGCCACACCAGTGAGCGGTAGAGGGTGTCCGGCACAGCGGCGGTCCAAGGAGGCGCCATTATCCGACGCCCCCCTGCGGCGATAGGGTCCACTGATGGCTGCTTTCCCTCTCCCTGGCTGGCTGGGCCGTGGTCTGGGATCCCCAGGCCCCGCCCCGTGGTGCCGCACGGCCCTGGCCACCGACGTCTCCCTGGAGACGGCCGTTGCCACCGTGGCCCGTCAGCTGCGCGGCGCCACTCAGGCCGACCTGGCCCTGGTGTTCGTGTCCGCGAGCTACGCCAGCGACCTGCCCCGGTTGCTGCCCCTGCTCCAGGAGCGGATCCAGGCTGAACACTGGCTGGGCTGTCTGGCCGGCGGTGTGATCGGCACCGCCCCACAGGCAGCGCCACGGGAGCTCGAGCAGGAGGCCGGCCTGAGCGTGACGCTGCTGCGGCTGCCCGGGGCACGGCTGCAGCCCTTCGCCATCCAGAGCGGACAGCTGCCCGACCTCGATGGTCCCGCCGACCCCTGGCTGGCCCTGCTGGGACGGGCCGAACAGGCGGCTGAACTGGCGTCCAGCCGCTCGATGCTGCTGCTGGTGGACCCTGGCTTCTCAGGCATCAATGACCTGATCAGCGGCCTGGACTACGCCTGCCCCGCCGCCACCAAGGTGGGTGGCATCGCCTGCCCCCACAGTGCCTCCCGCAGCTCGCTGCTGTTTCAGCAGCAGGTGTGCGACGGCGCGGTGGGCTGCCTGATCGACGGCGACTGGAGCCTCGATCCGGTGGTGGCCCAGGGCTGCCGCCCGATCGGCCCGGTGTTCGAGGTGGAGGAGGCCCAGCGCAATGTGGTGCTCAAGCTCAGCTGCGGCGAGCGGCAGAGCACGCCGGTGGCGGCGCTGCAGGCGATCATCACCAACCTCAGTGCCGAAGAACGGGAGCTGGTGAAACACTCGCTGTTTCTGGGGGTGGGCCGCGACAGCTTCCGGCTCGAGGCCGCCACGGACGATGGGGATGGGGATGGGGATGGCGATGGCGTGGCGCCCACCTTCCTGGTGCGCAACCTGCTGGGGGTGGATCCCCGCAACGGGGCCGTGGCGGTGGCCGAGCGCATGCGGGTGGGACAGCAGGTGCAGTTCCAACTGCGCGATGGCAACGCCTCCCGGCAGGAGCTGGAGCTGCTGCTGCGCCGGCAACGGCGGCGGCCCGGGGAACCGCTGGCGGCCCTGCTGTTCGCCTGCCTGGGGCGGGGCCAGGGTCTCTACGGCGGCCCCGACGGCGATGTGACGGCAGCCCGCGAGGTGTTCGAGGCGTTGCCGGTGAGCGGCGCCTTCTGCAATGGCGAGATCGGCCCGGTGGCCGGCAGCACCCACCTGCACGGCTACACCGCCAGCTGGGCGTTCCTGGTACCCAGCGACGCCGACTGATGGTGCGGCAGCACGTCAACCCACTCAGCCGCTTCCACCAGCGGCCGCTGGCGCTGCCCCCACCGGCAGAGCTGTTCGCCGATCCGGCCCGCCCCATCCATCTCGACATCGGCTGCGCCCGGGGCCGCTTCCTGCTGGCCATGGCCGAGGCCCAACCGGAGAACAACTACCTGGGTGTGGAGATCCGCCGACCCCTGGTGGAGGCGGCCGAAGCCGAGCGCCGGGCCCTGGAGCTCAGCAACCTGCACGTTCTGTTCTGCAACGCCAACGTCAGCCTCGAGCACTGGCTGGCCTGCCTGGAGCCGGGCCTGCTGGGGCGGGTGAGCATCCAGTTTCCCGACCCCTGGTTCAAGAAGAGACACCACAAGCGCCGGGTATTGCAACCGGCCCTGCTGCTGGCCCTGGCTTCCGCCCTGGCACCGGGGCGGGAGCTGTTCCTGCAAAGCGATGTGCAGGCGGTGATCGAGCCGATGGTGCAGCTGGTGGAGGCCTCGGGCTGCTTCAGCCGGCCGGCGGCGGATGCGCGGCCCTGGCGCGGTGCCAACCCGCTGCCGGTGGCCTCCGAGCGCGAAACCCATGTGCTGCAGCAAGGTCTCCCGGTGTACCGGGTGCTGTTCCAGCGCAACCGGCAGCCCCTACCGGCCCTGGCGCTGCTGGAGCATGCAGCGGCCGATAATCGCCCCTGAACCAACCTGGACCTGCCGTGGGCGAATCCAGCCTCTCCGCCGCACCGCCGCTGCTGCTGCGCTGGCAAGGCCTGCTGGCGGGCTGGCGGGTGGGAACGGTGGGCGAGCGGCTGGTGCCTCTCGCCGGCCTGGTGCTCTGCGCCCTGATGGCGGGACTGCCGCTGGTGAGTCGCGCCGGCCTCAGCCTGCTGATCCTGGCCAGCGGAGCGCTGTGGCTGTTGCTGGCCCTGCGCCGTCCGGCCCGGGGGATCGGTGCCATCAACGCCTGGATCCTGGTGATCCTGGCGGTGGCCCTGGTGGCCACCGGCTTCTCGCCGGTGCCGAGCGCGGCGGCCAAGGGCTTGCTGAAACTGGTCAGCTATCTCGGGGTCTATGCCCTGATGCAGGAAGTGCTCTGGGCCGCGCCGCTGTGGTGGGACCGGATCGTGGCCTCCCTCCTGGGCGGATCGCTGCTCACCAGCGTGATCGGCCTGCGCCAGCTCTATGCCGACACCTCGGAGCTGGCCGGCTGGGCCGATCCCACCTCCGTGGCCGCGGGCACGGTGCGGATCTACAGCACGCTCGACAACCCCAACCTGCTGGCGGGCTACCTGCTGCCGATCCTGCCCCTGGCGCTGGTGGCGGTGCTGCGCTGGCGGCAACCGGCCCGGCGCCTGTTCGCCCTGGCGGCCCTGGTGCTGGGCCTCGCCGCCCTGGTGCTCACCTACAGCCGCGGCGCCTGGATGGGACTGGTGGCCGCGGCGGCCGTGATCGTGGTGTTGCTGGCAATGCAGCAGACGCGCCGCTGGCCGCCCCTGTGGCGCCGGCTGGTGCCCGTGCTGGTGCTGGTGGGAGGCGTAGCCCTGCTGACTGTGCTGGTGTTCCAGGTGGAAGCCCTGCGGGTGCGGGTGCTGAGCCTGCTGGCCGGGCGGGGCGACAGCTCCAACAACTTCCGCATCAACGTGTGGCTGTCGGCCCTGGACATGATCCAGGCCAGGCCCTGGCTGGGGATCGGCCCCGGCAACGACGCCTTCAACCTGATCTACCCCCTCTATCAGCAGCCCCGCTTCAACGCCCTCAGCGCCTACTCGATCCCCCTGGAGCTGGCGGTGGAGGCCGGCATCCCCGGGCTGGTGGCCGGCATCGGCCTGGTGCTGGCGAGCCTGCGCCGGGGTGTGGCGGTCTGGCGCCGCAACGCCGCCATGGCACTGCCCGCCATGGGGGTTCTGGCGGTGATCGCCGGGCTGGGGGTGCAGGGTCTCACCGACACCATCTTCTTTCGGCCGGAGGTGCAGCTCACCGGCTGGTTCTGCCTGGCCACCCTCTCGGCGGCGGATGGCAGCCGCCCGCCCGCCGGGGCCGCCGCGCGTGTCTGAGCTGATCGCCGGTTTCGATGCCGGCCAGACCCGCACCCGCTGCCGCCTGGCTGACGCCGGCAGTGGGGCGATCCTGGCTGAAGGCAACGGCCCCGGTGTGCACCATCTGGCCAGCGGCGGTGCGGCCGAGCACTTTCAACGGGCCCTCAGCCTCAGCCTGGCGCAGGCCCTCAGGGCTCTGGAACCCGGGACACGGGGATCGCTGCTGGCCGCTGCCGTCGGTGCCAGCGGCATCGAGGTGGGCAGTGCCGTGCAGCTCCAGGGCCGGCAACTGGCGGCCGCCGCCCTGGACCTGCCGCCGCAGCGCACGGTCGTGACTGGCGATGAGCGCACGGCGCTGCGAGGGGCCATGGGCACGGCCAGCGAAGGAGTGCTGCTGATCAGCGGCACCGGCACCATCGCCGTGGGCCGCAACCGCCAGGGGGCAGAGCATCGCTGCGCCGGCTGGGGCTGGCTGCTCGATGGCGCCGGCTCGGCGATGGACATCGGCCGGGACGGCCTC
Organism: Cyanobium sp. ATX 6A2; assembly: GCF_024346355.1. Taxonomy (GTDB): domain Bacteria; phylum Cyanobacteriota; class Cyanobacteriia; order PCC-6307; family Cyanobiaceae; genus NIES-981. Next base: position 55,343 of record NZ_JAGQCU010000013.1, on the reverse strand, counting down.
AGCGCCAGCCTGGAGATGGCCGATGGCCGCCGGCCCGAGACTGAGCTGCGCCAGAGACTGTGGAAGGCCCTGGCGCTGAACTCCCAGGATCCGGGAGCGGCGGCGGCGATCAAGGCCCGGGTGGTGCAGCCCGACTTCGGCGCCGCCAGTTTCGCCGCCCTGGCGCCGGTGGTGCTGGCGAGCGCCGAGGCCGGCGACGCCAGTGCCCTGGCGATCGTGCGCCGCAACGCCGCTGCCCTGGCCGCGATGGCAGCGGCAATCAGCCGCCGGCTGAACCTGGAGCGGCCACCGGTGTGGCCCCTGGGAGGAGCCCTGAGCCATCTGGCCCTGCTACGCCGGGAGCTGGAGCTCGCCCTGGCCATCGAGCTGCCCGGCGCCTGGCTGGCGGCACCGGCCGCGGACGCCTGTGCCGGCGCCCTCAGCCTGGCCCGCGAACAGCTCTAGTTCAGGCGGCATTCAGGTGCCGCTCGGCCACGGCGGCGAGCTGGCTGGCCCAGCGCTGCACCAGCTCGGGTTCGGCCGCCTCCACCATCACCCGCAGCAGCGGTTCGGTGCCACTGGCACGCACCAGCACCCGGCCGAGACCGTGCATCTCGGCCTCGGCCCGCTCCAGCTCCCGGCACAGGGGAGCGCACTGCTGCCAGTGCTGGCGCCGCTCGCGATCGGGCACGCGCACGTTCACCAGGCTCTGGGGATAGGGGCGGAAGCTGCCATCCAGCCACTCAGCCAGGCTGAGGCCCCGGCCGTGCAGCAGGGTGGCCACCTGCAGCGCCGTGAGCAGGCCATCGCCGCTCATGCCATGGCGGGCCGAGAGGATGTGGCCCGACTGCTCTCCCCCCAGGCCCGCACCCAGTTCCTCCATGGCACGGTGCACGTGCTGGTCGCCCACCAGGGTGCGCTCCAGCACCCCGCCGCGCAGCTGCCAGGCCCGCTCGAAGCCGAGGTTGCTCATCACCGTGGCGACGATGCGGCGATCGGGAAGGCTGTCGGACTCCATCAGGGCCGAACCCCACAGGTAGAGGATCTGATCGCCGTCCACCACCCGCCCGCGGCCGTCGACGGCCAGCATGCGGTCGGCATCGCCGTCGAAGGCAAAGCCGATCTCAGCCCCGGCGGCCAGCACCGCCTCGCGCAGCGGCTCGAGGTGGGTGCTGCCACAGGACACGTTGATACGGGCCCCGTCCGGCTCGCCGTGCAGCACCGTGACCTGGGCGCCGAGGTCGCGGAACACGGCCTCACCGCAGGCAGTGGCTGAGCCGTGGCAGAGATCCAGCACGATGCGGCAGCCTTCGAGGCTGCGGCCTTCGACGCTGGCCACCAGGGCCTGGCGGTAGTCGGCCATCAGATCGGCCCGCTCCACGCTGCGGCCGCTGCTGCAGAACTCCGGCATCGGGATGCGGCCGGACAGGCCGGCCTCGATCGCCTGTTGCAGCTCGGTGCTGAGCTTCGCCCCCGAGGGGCCGAACACCTTGATGCCGTTGTCTGCTGGAGGGTTGTGGCTGGCCGACACCATCAAGCCCCCGGCGGCGGCGGCGCGGCGGATGGCGCCGGGCACCGCCGGCGTGGGGCAGATCCCCAGGTGCCAAACCTCCCGTCCGGCCGCCGTCAGGCCGGCGGTGAGCGCGGCAGTGAGCATGGGCCCGCTGATGCGGCTGTCACGGCCGATGAGCACCGGGGCTCCGGCGGGAAGCACCTGGCCGCACCAGAACCCCACCTGCAGGGCCAGGGCAGGCGTGACCTGGCTCCCCACCTGTCCGCGGATGCCGTCGGTGCCGAAACCGGCGATGCCCTCACCCAGTGGATGGGCCAGGGGCGGATGGCCCAGGGGCAGATGACCCAGCAGATGGCTGGTCGGCTGGGTCATGGCGAAGCCAGTGCTGGGGGCAAGCGTATGTCCAGGCGCCCGGGACGCCCAGCCCGGCAGTGCCAGCTGGTTCAGCGCCAACGACGCGGCCACCACACCCAGCCGCACAGCTCCATCAGAGCCCACAACAACAGGCCACCCACCACCCAGCCCGGCAACCAGCTGAACGGCACCCATGGGCGCAGCACCAGCACCAGTGCCGCCAACCCCAGCACCCGCAGGGCCCGCAGACGCTGGGCACTGCCGGGGAGGCTGGAGAGGTAGGGCGGCAGGGCAGGCCGGCGCATGGGCGGCGAGGTGGCGAGGCAACGGACCACCAGAATGCCGCCCGACGACCCGGCCGGCCCGTGCAGCGCCTTCCCCTGTTTCTGGCGGTGAGCTGCCTGGGCAGCGCCGCTCTGCTGCTCGGCGGCCGTCTGCTGCTGCAACAGCGACCGGCACTCACGCCCCAGCTCTCAAACCGCAGCCTGGAGCGCAGCTGGCGGCTGGATCCCGATCCCCAGCGACGCCGCGAAGCCGCACTGCTGCTGGCGGGCCGCGGCGGCGCCAACAGCCAGGGGGATCACACGCTGCTGGACGCCGAGCGGCGCCTGCTGCGCGGCCAGGGCTGGGGACGGGATCCCCTGGCGGCGCTGGTGCTGAAACGCGAAGCCCAGGTGGCTGAACGGTTGGGGGACGACGGGGTGGCGGCCAGCCGCTGGCAGGCCTTGCTGCGGCGCTTTCCCGGTGATCCAGCCAGCGCCGATGCCCTCTACAGCCTCGGCCGCCAGCAGCCGGCCCTGCGTGAGCACCTGCTGGAGCGTTTTGCCGGCCATCCGGCGGCCCTGGCCGCCGCCCTGGAGCAGGGACCCGAGGGCGCCCTGCACCTGGCCCGCTGGGGGGTGCGCTGGCCAGGTGCCAGGGCCCAACTGCGGCGACGCTGCTCAGCCAGCCAGCCGGCCCTGAGCGCCGCAGAGCGCAACCAGCTCGCGGCCGGTCTGGCCCAGCTCGGAGATGCGGCGGCAGCCCAGAGCTGCCTGGGCGACACCACCGCGAGCCCCGCCACTGACCTGGCGCTGGCACGGGCCCTGCTGCTCGATCCCGAGCGGGAGGCAGCGGCGGAAGCTCGGCTGCTCGCCCTGGCCCGCAGCGCTCCCGAGAGCGACGAGGCCCTGGAGGCGGTGCGGCTGCTCGGCGAGGGGCGCAGCGCCGCCAGCCTGGAGGCGATCCAGCAGCTGCCGGCCGCCCTGCGCGGCAGCGCCCCCGCCCAGGCCCGGCTGGCCCGGGAGGGCGGCGATCCGCTGCGCGTCCTGGCGGTGCTGCGCCAGTGGCCCGACGATCCCGCCAGCTGGGAACTGCAGTGGCATCGGGCCCGGCAGCGGGCCCTGGAGGGGGACTGGGGCCAGGCCGCCCTGGTGCTCGATGAACCCAGCCTGAATGGCCGGCTGCCGGTGGCCCTGGACGGCCGACGGCGCTTCTGGCAAGGGCTGGCCCGCTGGCAGCTCGGCCAGCGGCAGCAGGCCCGGGAGATCTGGAGCGACCTGCTGGAGCAGCAGCCCGGTGGCTACTACGGCTGGCGCGCCGCCGTGCGCCTCGGCCAGGGGGATGTGGAACTCGATCCCCTGCTGGCACCGCCCCTGGCTCCAGCCCACTGGCACCCCCTCGGCAGTGACGACCCCAACCAGGAGCGCCTCTGGCGTCTGAGCCAGCCCCTGGAAGCCTGGGAGCACTGGTTGCTGGGGCAGCACCAGCGTGCCAACGGCGATCCGGTGGCGCAGATCCACGAGGGTCGCCTGCGCCGGGCGGTGGGCGACCACTGGCTGGGGCTGGGCCGGCTCGAGCAGGCCAGCCTGCGGCTACCGGCCCAGGACTGCGCCTGGGCGCGGGTTCTGGAGCGGGAGCTGCACACTCCGGCCTTCGGCGAGCAGCTCAACGCCGCCGGCGCCGAGGCCGCCGTGCCCGCCACCCTGCTGGCGGCGGTGGCCAAGCAGGAGTCGCGTTTCTCGCCCACGGTGCGCTCACCGGTGGGCGCGGTGGGGCTGCTTCAGCTGATGCCCGCCACGGCGGAGGAGCTGCTGGGCCGCCCGCTGCAGGTCGATGAACTCGAACAACCGGCGCTCAATGCCAGCCTGGGCGCCCGCTATCTGCGCCAGCTGCTGCAGCGCTGGCAGGGGAATCCACTGCTGGCGGTGGCCAGCTACAACGCCGGCCCCAACGCGGTGGCCGGCTGGATCGATCCCCGCCTGAGCAGCGAACCCGAGCTCTGGGTGGAGGCCATCCCCTTTCCCGAGACCCGCCTGTACGTGAAGAAAGTGATGGGCAACCTCTGGAGCCTGCAGGAACCCCGACCACCGGCCTGCCTGTCAGCACCCGTCAGCCCCGGCTGATCAGCCAGCGGCCGAGGGCACAGCTCGCCAGCACCAGCCCACTGAGGCCGAGGGAGAGCTGCAGCGGCGGCGGCACCACCCGGATACGAGCCAGATCCACCCTTGCCAGCAACACCGCCGAGCCCAGGATCAGCACCCGCGAGAGCACCTCCAGCCGCAGCAGATAGATGGCGGCCACGGTGACGATCAGCAGGGTGAGCACCAGGGTCATCACCTGGCTGGCCGCCATCAGTCCGGTGACGCCGCGCAACAGCCGCAGCGGCATGCTGCACACCACCACCACCAGCAGGGTCTGCAGGGCGTCAAACGAGCCGAACCAGCCCAGCACCGCCAGCAGGCCAGCGCCCGGCAGCACCCGCCAGGATGTGCCGATGTAGGCCGCCACCGCCACCAGCAGCAGCACCAGTGGCGCGCGCAGCGGCAGCACCAGCAGGCGCAGCAGGGGCACAACGGCAGCGGCCAGTGCAGCCATGGCTCAGGAGGGGTCCAGCACCAGGGCGATGGCCTCCACCGGGCAGCTGGGAATGCACTGTTCGCACACCAGGCAGCGGCTGGATTCGAACTGCAGCCGCCAATCCGGAGCCTTAAAGCTGAGGGCACCGCTGGGGCAGACACTCGAGCAGATGCCGCAGTCGATGCAGCGCTGACGGTCGATGGCGATCTCCCCGGGAGCGCGGTTGAGACCCAGGCCCTGGCTTTCCAGCCAGGCCTCGGCGGCCGCGAGCTCGTCGATGTCGCCCGAGAGCTCCACCACCATGGTGCCGCTCTGGTTGGGGGCGATCTGGGCCCGCAGGATCTTGGCGGCGATGTCGAAATCCACCGCCAGCCGGTAGGTGATCGGCTGGTGCACCACCTCCCGGGGGAAATGCAGGGTGAGACGGCGCTTCATGGTTCAGCGGCGACGGTGCACGCGGTCACGGCTCGGCAGCGGCGCCGACCCTGGCAGAGTGCACCCAGACTCAAGCACCCCTGCCTGTTCGCGTCGACGCCGTTGCCGGACCTCGCCTCACCTCAGCCATGAGCAACTCTGAACGCGCGGTCGGTCCTGGCCGTCGGGAACGGCTTGCACTGCTGGCGATCGCCGGCCTGCTCGCCCTGCTGGTGCTGTGGCTGCGGGGCGGGCTGCCGTCGCAGACACCGCTGGAGGCCCTGGCCCGGCGATCCCCGGCCCTTGGCGAAGCCCTGGCCGATGGCACACCCACCGTGGTGGAGTTCTACGCCGACTGGTGCGAATCCTGCCGGGCCATGGCCCCGGCGGTGGAGGCCATCGAACGGCAGCAGCGCGGCAGCCTTGACGTGGTGCTTCTCAATGTCGACAACCCCCGCTGGCAGCCTGAGCTGGAGCGCTACGCGGTGAACGGCATCCCCCATCTGGAGCTGTTCGATGCCGCCGGCACCAACCTGGGCCACTCCATCGGCGCCCGTTCAGCGTCTGAACTGGAGGCCCTCACGGCCGCTCTGCTCGGGGGCGAGCCCCTGCCCGAGCTGGCAGGGGTGGGGGCGGTGAGCCGCCTCGATGCCGGCGGCAGTCCGGCCGCGCCGGCCAGCACGGACCCCCGCAGCCATGGCTGAACCCAGTTTCGATTCCCGCTTCCGGGTGGAGCCCATCGCCGCCACCCCAAACCCGCAGCAGTGCGTGTGGGCGGCCATGCACCAGGACTACAGCGAGAACTTCGTGGCCAGCGATCCGGCGGGCTGGCCGGATGAACGGCGTGCCGGAGAGATCTGCGTGAAGCGGCTGCTGGCGGGCGAACGGGGCCACTACGGCCCTCTGGAGCATGCCCAGATCGTGCTGAATGTGGGCTGGTTTCCGCACTCGGTGATGCAACAGGCCCGCACCCATCGGGTGGGCGTGAGTTTCGATGTGCAGTCGATGCGCTACACCGGCGACCGCATCCGCAGGGCCGCCAACGGCGAACTGGAGCTGGAGGAGGTGTTCTACCTCCGGCCGGTGGGTGACTACGCCGATCGCCAGGGCAAGAAATACGCCTACTCCCTGGACCAGCGCGGGATCGATCTCCACCTCTGCCGCCAGGCCGCCGAGCGCTACCGCGACCTGCTCGATGCCGGCTATGCCGAGGAGCACGCCCGCGGCATCCTGCCGTTCGACTACCGCCAGCACTTCGTAGTGAGCTTCAGCCTGCGGGCTTTTCTGCACTTTCTCGACCTGCGGGCCAAGCTCGATGCCCAGCTGGAGATCCGAGCCCTCTGCGATCTGCTCTGGCCCCATCTGCAGAGCTGGGCTCCAGAGATCGCCGGCTGGTATGAAAAGAGCCGGCTGCATAGAGCCAGGCTCGCGCCTTAGCGCGAGCTCAGATCCGGGCCAGGGTCACGCGCTCGGGCTGGTGCTGATATTTGCCGGCACGGTCCTTGTAGGTGGTGTCGCAGGGGTCACCCTCGAAGAACAACAGCTGGCAGATCCCTTCACCGGCGTAGATGCGGCAGTCGGCCCCGGAGGAATTGCTGAATTCCAGGGTGAGATGGCCCTCCCAGCCTGCCTCGGCCGGGGTGGTGTTGACGATGATGCCCAGCCGGGCGTAGGTGCTCTTTCCGAGGCAGATCACGGTGATGTTGGCTGGCACCCTCATCTTCTCCAGGGCCACACCCAACCCGTAGGAATGGGCGGGCAGGATGAAGTAGCTGCCGTCTTGATCATCGTGCAGAGGTGCGGGCTCCAGGTTGGCCGGATTGAAGCGCTTGGGATTCATCACCGTGCCGGGCACATGGCGGAAGATCAGGAATTCCCGCGGTGACAGACGCAGGTCGTAGCCGTAGGAGGAGCAGCCGAAGCTCAGCACCGGCCGGGCCGTGGTGTCGGGGTCGAGATGGCGCACCAGGTTGGCCTGGAACGGCTCGAGCAGGCCCGCTGCGGCCTGGTCCTTGATCCAGCGGTCGTTCTTGAGCATCGAGGGGCGGTCTCAGAAGCCGCGGCGCAGTTGGGTGACCTGATCGGCTAGGGCCATCAGCTCCGGCGCCATGGGCGGCCCGGTGAGGATGACATCCATCGGCGCCGGCCGCTGCTCGAGCACGGCCAGCACCTCCTCTGCCGCCAGGAACCCCAGCTCGATCGCCAGCCCCAGCTCATCGAGCACCATCAGATCGACAGCCGCTGCGAGCAGCTGATCGCGGCTGAACTCCCACACCTCCTGCACCGCCTGGCGCACGAGCGGATCGTGCTCGCTGGCCGGTTCGGCAAGGCAGGCTTCAACGGCTGGCCGCAGCCAGCGCAGGCGGCCACAAAGGCTGGGGCTGGCCGCGGTGCCCTGATTCACCCCGCCCTTGAGGAACTGGCACACCAGCACCTGACTGCCGAGGCCGGCCGAGCGGATGGCCTGGCTGAGCACGGCCGAGAAACTGCCGCGATAGGGGGCGGTGTGGACCTGCAACAGGCCTTCAGGCTGGGCCAGCAGGCGCAGCGGAGTTGGGGGGGGCGGCGCCGGCGCGTCCGGCTGCCGCGGCCGACTGGCACTGGTTGCAGCCACAGCTCTCAGGCCCAGCGGTGGCGCACCGCAGGCCGGGCCAGCGGATCGGGCGCCGAGGCCGGCGGGAAGGCTGGCGGTCATGGAGCAGGCGGGCGCGGAGCTGAATGTAGCGGCTTCGGAGCCGATCACAACGGCCGCACACCACCTGTGGTGGAGAACAGACGTATCACCGCTCGGCCACCTCGCCCCGGGGGGCGGCTCACCAGGGCGGGAGCTGCGTTTGGTGCGCGTTGTTACAAGTGACCTCCGGTCCGATCTTTAGGGTTCCGACTCACCCATGCCTGGTCCATGGTCGGCGCCACCCGCGGCTTCAGCCGAACCGCCAGCACCCCCACCACCGGGACCCCGGGCGCCGTGACCACGATCGGTAGCGGAGTTCAGGACAGCACCACCCTGCTCGAGGTGATGCGGGGTCTGAGCGGCAGCAGCAGCGAAACCGTTGAGCGCGGCAAGACGATCTTTTTCCCCGGCGATCCCGCCGAGCGCGTCTACCTGTTGCGACGGGGTGCCGTCAGGCTCTCCCGCGTCTACGAGAGCGGCGAAGAGATCACCGTGGCCCTGCTGCGCGAGAACAGCCTGTTCGGGGTGCTGTCGCTGCTCACCGGTCAGCGTTCCGACCGCTTTTATCACGCCATCGCCTTCACGCGGGTGGAGCTGATCACGGCCCCGGCCACCTCCCTGCGCAAGGCGATCGAGCTCGATGCCAGCGTGGGCCTTCTGCTGCTGCAGGGCCTCTCCTCGCGGATCCTGCAGACGGAAACCATGATCGAAACCCTCACCCACCGCGACATGAGCTCGCGGCTGGTGAGTTTTCTGCTGGTGCTCTGTCGCGACTTCGGTCTGCCTGGCAGCGAGGGGATCACGATCGATCTGCGGCTCTCCCACCAGGCCATTGCCGAGGCGATCGGCTCCACCCGCGTCACCATCACCCGGCTGCTGGGCGATCTGCGCCAGGAGGGTCTGCTGCAGATCGACCGCAAGAAGATCACCGTGTTCGACCCGATCGCCCTGGCCAAACGTTTCAGCTGAGCGGCCGCCACTCGCCGCTGCAGACCGGTATGGCCCAGCGGCGCAGGATCGAATCGCGCGGACGGGGCCTGGAGCGGGAGATCGGGCCGGGAGATACTGAAGAGATTCGAGCGTCGCTGTGTCGGGCTGGCTGCTGATCCTGGCGCTGCTGGTGCTCGGGGGTGTGCTGGCCACCCTCGGCGACCGCCTCGGCAGCCGTGTGGGCAAGGCACGGCTGAGCCTCTTCGGGCTGCGACCGCGCAACACCGCCGTGGTGATCACGGTGCTCACCGGCAGCCTGATCAGCGCCGTGTCCCTGGGGCTGATGCTGCTGGTGAGTGAGCGGCTGCGGCGCGGGCTGTTCGAACTGGATCGCATCGAGGAGCGGCTGCGCACCAGCCGCGAGCAGCTGGAGGAGAGCCGCGGCGAACTGCAGGCCAGTCAGGCGGAGGTGGCCCGCGCCCAGCTGGGCCAGCAACGGGTGGAGCGCGAGCTCACCCAGGCCGAGGAGCGGGCCGCGACCCTGCGCAATGAACTGGCCCCGTTGCGCGCGGAGCAGGCGCGGCTGGAGGGGGAGCGCGACCGACTGCAGGCCGAACGCGGCCGGCTGCTGGGGGAACGGGAGCGACTCAGCCGCGACGTGGCCGGACGGGATGCCGAGCTCAGTCGACGGGAGAGCGAGCTGGCCGAACTGCGCCAGCGCATCGACGCCGGCAGCAGCGAGCTGGAGGAACTGGAGGACAAGCTCATCGCCCTGCGCCGGGGTGACGTGGTGCTCACCAGCGGCGAACTGCTGTCCAGCGCCAAGGTGAAGCTGGAGCGTCCGCAGCAGGCACGGGAGGTGATCGACGCCCTGCTGCAGCAGGCCAACCTGATCGCCTTTCGCCGCGTACGCCCCGGCGAGCCACCGGAACGCCAGATCCTGCTGGTGCCCACCGCCGACATCAACCGTCTTGAGGAGATGCTGCAGCGGCCGGGCAGCTGGGTGGTGAGCATCCGCTCGGCGGCCAACGTGCTGCGTGGCGAGCAGCAGGTGCTGGTCGTCCCCGACCTGCGCCCCAATCGCCGTGTGGTCAGCGCCGGCGAGGTCCTGGCCCGCACCACGATCGAAGGTGATCTGCGCAATCCCGAGCTGCTGGCCCGGCGACTCAATCTGCTGCTGGCGGAGTCCTATGCCCGGGCGCAGCGCCAGGGCACGATGGTCGATGGGCTGCAGGTCGACCCCACCGCCTTCAGCACCCTGATCCGCACGATCAGCGAACAGCCTGCCGGCCAGGTGCTGCCGGTGCAGTCCGTGGCCCTGAGCGATGCGGACACGCCGGATCCGATCAGCGTGGAGCTGCGCCTGGGGCGGCAGCAGGTGCGATCTCCCCGGCGAACACGCCCGTGACAGCCAACGCCTGGCTGGCGGCGGTGGATCCCGGCCGCAGCAAATGCGGCCTGGTGCTGGCGGATGGCGGCAGTCTCACCCTGTTGGAGGCGGCGATCCTGGTTCCAGAGGAGGCCCAGGCACTGATCGCCCACTGGCGGCGGCAGGGCCTGGCCAGTGTGGTGCTCGGCAACGGCACCGGCAGCGGCGACTGGCAGCGGCGGCTGGGGGCACTCGGGCTGCAGGTTGAGCTGGTGGACGAACGCGGCACCACCCTGCGGGCGCGACAGCGCTACTGGGATCTCAATGGACGCTGGCACTGGCGCCGCTGGCTGCCGGCAGGCCTGCGGCTGCCACCGCGCGACATCGATGACGTGGTGGCCCAGCTGCTGCTGGAGCGCCATCTGGGGGAGCGGCTGGAGCGGCAGGAGCTGACGGTGTGGCGACGGTTGCCGGCGCTCAGAACCGGGCCCTCACCGTGAAGGCGTAATCGCCGCCGGGCTCAAGCTGGTAATCGGCCCGCAGCAGGAAGCGCAGCAGGGCGTCCTGGATCAGGGCACGGCCCAGGGATGGCTCCACACTCAGCTCGCCGCGATCGAAGGCCCAGCAGAAGGTCCAGCGAAAGCCTCCGGCGCTCACCTCTCCCTCCAGCACCCGGTTGCTGAAGCTCTGATGCAGCACCCGCAGCTGGGCGGTGGTGGCGGGGAGGCGAGCCATGGATTCAGGCTGACGCAGCCTGGGCCCGGAAACCGTTCAAACGGTTACCGGCCCGCTCCAGTCCCAGGCGCTGGATCAGGCTGATGCCGGCTGTCACCTCAGTGAGCACATCCTCCAGCAGCGGTTGCTCCTGGGGGGCAAAGCGGCCGAGCACGTGGCCCACGGTGCGCGCCCGCCGTTCGGCGGGCGTGTCGGCCGGGGCGCCGATGCCGATGCGCAAGCGCGGAAAGGCCTCGGTGCCGAGGTGAGCGATGGCACTGCGCAGACCATTGTGGCCGCCGGCACTGCCACGGGCCCGCAGGCGCAGCCGCCCCAGCGGCAGGTCCATATCGTCCACCACCACCAGCAGCTGGGCCGGCTGCAGGGAAAACCAGTCGAGAGCGGCGCGGATCGAGCGACCGCTGTCATTCATGTAGGTGTGGGGCATCAGCAGCCGCAGACGCTGCGATCCCAGGCCCACCTCCGCCAGCAGACCCTGAAACTTCGCCTGCTGGCGGAAGGAAACAGCCGCTTCGCAGGCCAGCCTCTCCAGCACCATGAAGCCCACGTTGTGGCGGGTGTCGCGGTAGCGCGACCCCGGATTGCCGAGACCCACAACCAGTCGCAGCTCAGCTGCGGCGGTGTCGTCCGCTGCGCAGGAGGCTTGCAGACCGTGCACAGCAATCAGGCGGGCGGTGGGACGCCGTCAGCAGTGGCGGGGTCGGCGGTGGGCGCTTCGGAGCCCTCCGACAGGGCAGGGGTAAGAGGTACAGCAGCCGGCGGCATAGGGGCCGGCTGCACAGCGGTGGCAGGTGGCACCGCGGCAGGCTGCGACGCTGCGCTGGCCTCAGGGGTGGAGAGGGCGGAGCGGAATTCCTGCTCAAATTCCGTGGACGCAGTCTGAAAACCCTTGAGGGTGCGGCCGAGGCTGCGGCCCATCTCGGGCAGGCGCTTGGGGCCGAACACCAGCAGGGCAATGCCGGCAATCACCGCCATCTCGGGAAGGCCGATACCGAAAATGTTCATGGCGGCAGAGGAGTTGGGGCGAGCCTCAGCTGGCGCCGTCCCAGTTGACGTTGATCCCCTCGAGCAGCAGGGACTGGTTGTAGAGCTGCAGGATCACCAACAGGAACACCAGGAAGAGCAGCATGGCCACTCCCATCACGGGGGTGGTGCCCCAGCCGGGAACGACCTTGCCGTACTCGGAATTGAGGGGGCGGAGGATATCACCGAGACGGGTGCGTTGCGCCATGGAATGGATCGGCCTCTCACGCTGTAAATGGCTGTGCCTACTGTACGGGTCATCAGCGCCCATGGGCGTGGAGGTTGGCTGCACCGTGCCCGCAGCCCCGTCCCCGCAGCCCCGACCCGCCCGACCCCGCCCACAACCAACCAGCCAGCCATGGACCCCACCAGCACCAGTTCACCGGCCCTCTCCGTTGCCCTCGCCGTGCTGGCCGTGCTGCTGAGCCTCACGGGCTTTGGCGTGTATCAGGCCTTCGGACCGCCCTCCAAGGCCCTCAGCGACCCCTTCGACGACCACGACGACTGATCAGCAGCAGCTCATCAGCCGGGGCAATCCGCCAGAAACCCAGTTCCCAGGGTTTCAGCAGCAGGGTTGACGGCCGCTGATCCGCCCACGCTCGCTGCTCCTCCTTCGCCGCCAGCGGCCCACCCTTCGCCGCCAGCGACTCGTCCATACCGTCGAGACGCGCCTCGATCCGCCAGCCGCAGCCCAGGTTCACCGCCAGACGGCAGGGCGAGGTGTTGAGCAGGCTGATGACCGCCCCTTCTGGCTCCAGGGTTCTGAGGCCCATCAGCTGCACCCCGGGCGGCAGCGCCGGCAGGGCCACCCGGGCAGCGACGGCGCCCGCTTCGGGAGTGGCCTGGCCGCCGCGGTACAGCAGCGGGGGTTCGCGGAAGGCCAGGGCCTGCTCCGGCACTGCCGCGGCGCGCCAGCCGGGGGCGCAGGGCAGCAGGGCCAGGCGCAGGCGTTGCCAGCCATTGTCGGCGCCGGGATCCGGCCAGGTGGGGGCGCGCAGCAGCGACACCCCCAGCCGATCGCCCCGGGCCGACACCCCCTGCGGTCCATCCAGCAGCACGGCCAGGTCTCCGCCGGCCCCGCAGGAGGCCATCCAGCTGATCGCCGCCACTTCCCAGCGCGCCCGCTCCCGCGCCGTGAGCGGTTCGGCGGGACGCTCCAGCACCCCTCCGGAGGTGTCGGACGCCCAGCGATCGGCCCGCTCCGCCAGGGGCACCTCGAGGCGCAGCAACTCGTGGCGCTGGCGCCAGTCGATGCTCAGCACCAGCTCCAGCCAGGGGCTGTCGGCCAGCAGCCGCCCATCCAGGCGCACCCGGCTGGCACCGCAGCTGCCCCGCCACACAAAGCTGGCGCAGAGCGGGCCCCGCTCGCGCCACTGGGGCTCGCCCTGCCAGCGCCAGGGCAGCGGGCGACTGCGGTAGTTCGCGGCGATATCCCAGGCATCCCAGAACTCACCCCGATCGACGTAGCGGCACCAGGCCAGCGCTGCCGCCAGCAGGGGTCGGCCCTGGCCATCGCGGAGCTGCTCGATGCCAGAGGCCCCCAGCTCCACGCTGATCGCGCCGTTGCCAGCGCGGCGGCCGTCCACCCACACCGCACCCCGGGGCAACGCCTGCGCGCGCTCAACCGCCGGCATGGCGCCGTGGGCACTGGAACCGGGCTGTCGCCAGACGGGCTCGGCCGAGACTCCGCCCAGCGCCGGCAGCTGCACCCAGGCCCCCCCCTCCGGCGCGGGCTGGCTGGGCAGGGGCGTCTGGCCGGACAGCCAGCGGCCGGGGGGCAGGCGAAGGATCGGACGGGGGCCGGCGAGGGGCTGCAGTTGCACCGCCCACCAGAGCTGACCCGCAGCGGCGGCGGGGCCAGGGTCAGCGAGACCGGGGTCAGCCCGCTCGTCCAACCCGGCAAGCCAGGTAGCGAGGGCCTGATCCCGCAGCCTCCGGGCGCTGCGGCGGGCGGCCCGCCACTGGGGCTCGGCCTGCTCGAACACCTCCGGAATGGCCGTGCCGGGAAGGATGTCGTGGAACTGCTGGAACAGCAGGGGCCGCCAGTCGGGCTTCGACCGCAGCCCCACGGGCGCCCCGGGGGGCATCCCCGCCAGCACCCCCGCCAGCTCTGCCTGCCGCAGCAGCCGCTCAAGGCTGCGGTTGTGGCGTTTCTGATCAGGCCGGGTGGTGGCGCAGCCGCGGTGCAGCTCCAGGTAGAGCTCATCGCGCCACACGGGCAAGCGGGGGGCGTGGGGCTCGAGGCCGGCCAGATAGGCCCGCAGGCTGCCGTGACGCTGGGGTGCCGCCTCGGGCTGCTGGTTCCAGAGCTCCAGCTGCTCGAGCATCTCGGCCGTGGGGCCACCGCCGTGGTCGCCCACCCCCGGCAGCCAGAGCAGCTCCCCGAGCCCCGTGGCCTGCTGCCACTCCAGCCGCTGGCGCTCCATCGTCAGCGGGTCGCCATCCGTGCCGATCGGTGCCGTCATCAGCGCCAGCTGCTCGGCGCCGCAGCGGGCGCGCCAGCGAAACAGGCGATGGGGGAAGGGATTGCTGGCGTTCCAGAACAGCTTGTGGGTGCAGAACCAGCGCACACCGGTGGCCGCAGCCACCGCCGGCAGTCCGGCAGCGAAGCCGAAGCTGTCGGGCAGCCAGGCCAGCCGATGCTCAAGACCGGGAAAGCGCTCCCGACTGTCGCGCTGGCCCAGCTGGAACTGGCGCAGCAGCGAGGCGGTGCTGATCAGCACGCAGTCGCTCTCCACCCAGGGGCCATTGATGGGCTCGAAGCGACCGGCAACCACGGCCCGCCGCAGCCGGCTCCAGAGCGCTGGGCGGTGCTGCTCCAGCCAGGCGTAGAGGGCGGGGGTGGAGTGGGCGAAGTGCAGCGTCTCGAAGCGCTCCATCAGGTCGAGGGCCGAGGCGAAGGTGCGCTCCGCCGCCTGCCAGGTGTCGGCCACCGGCCACAGCCAGGCGAGATCGAGATGGGCGTGGCCAAGCACGTGGAAGCCGGCACCGGCCTGGGGCTGCTCGGCCAGCCCGGCCCGGCGGCGCAGGTCGCGCAGATGCTGACGCTGGGGGTCCAGCACCCCCAGGGGATCGGCGGCCTGGAGGGGTTCGAGCTCCAACCGGCTGTGGATCAGGGCGCCGTCGTCGTGCCGGGGACTGCGCAGGCGCAGCTCCAGCTGCAGCGGCCGGCCCTGCCACCAGTCCTCGGGCAGCCGCCAGCGACAGCTGGTGTCGAAGAGATCGCCGCTGTGCACCGGCGCCCCATCCACGTACAACTCCATGCACTCGGCCCACCAGCGCAGCGCCAGCCGGGCCTGCAGCTGCGGGCGCGGCTGGCGCTGCAGCGCCAGCCAGGCCGGCGGGCAGGCAAGGCGGAGCCGCAGGCGGCACCACTGGCCGCCGCGGGGCCAGATCACCAGGCCGCGAGCCCGCCAGTCGGGACGGTGGCGAGCCCCCCAGGGATGCTCCAGGGCCACGACAGCATGGCCATCGGGATCGGCACGGCGCCACAGGGGCTGCAGCTCGAGCCGGCCGCCCACGGGCGGCGGCGCAGCACCAGGAGCCACGGCAAACGTTTCAAATTGGTGAGACTGCCCGTCTGCTGGGGCCGCAGGCATCGTTGGATGGCCGGATACGTCCCATAGGATGATGCCGCCGTGGCAGGGCCAACTCAGCCCGTCGTGCGGCTGATCACTCCCTGACACCCACCCGCGCGCAAGGGCGAACCATGCTGGCTCTCAAGATCTCGGTTTACTCGGTTGTTTTCTTCTTCATCGGGATCTTCGTGTTCGGCTTTCTGGCGAGCGACCCCAGCCGTACCCCCAGCCGCAAGGATCTCGAGGACTGAGATCTCGAGCACTGCGACGTCAGGGTCCCCGAAGCTCCCTGAACCTCTGGTCCGCCGCCGTCCTGAGTCGCACCGCCGTCCTGAGTCGCACCGTTGGCCTCACTCGCCGCGCCGGCGGCCGCTCCTGGTCCTGGCCACCGCTCCGGCGAGCAGCTGCCTGCTGCCATAAGGTCCCCGCTGGTGCGTCCGTCCAGCAGCGATGAGCCCCATCCCCGGCAGCAGGCTGGTGCTCGTGGTGGCTTCCATCGCCATGGGGCTGGCCACCACGCCTCAGCTGGTCCCGAACCGCGCCGTCGCCGGGCCGCGCCCAGATGACGCCCAGGACCCAGGCAGCCAGCTGAGCGCTGACAGCTCCGCAGAGAGGCCGGAGCCCGAGCCGGAGCCGGCAGCCCGTGAGCGCTTTCTGCTGGTGTCCGCCGATCGCCAGAGCGTGGACGGGCAACTGGGCAAGCTGATCGCCGAGGGCAATGTGCAGGCCCGCTTCGATGGCTGGTTGCTGCTGGCCGACCGGGTGGAGGTGCTGGAGTCGACCCGCAGCGTCTATGCCACTGGGCGGATCCGCCTGAGCCGGGGTGATCAGACCCTTCAGGCCGGCCGGCTGCGCTACAGCGAACTGGAGGGCAGCGGCGAACTCGAGGACGTCTACGGGGTCATCGACCAGGAGCGGCTGGAGCAGCAGATCGCCTCGGAGCAGACCACCGAGACCAGCCAGGAGGCGAGCCCCAAGCCCCCGTTCGCCTGCCCAGAGCTGGTGAGTGATCCCACCCGGCGGCCGGTGCTGGAACTGCTTCCCCCGGGGCGGCTGCCCCTGCCCACCCTGCCGCCCCCCGCCGGCTGCCCCGGGGCTGACGCCGGCGCCAGGCCCCGCGCTTTGCGGGAGCTGCTCACCGAGGCGGCCCTCAGCCCGCCCCCCGCTGCGGGGGATGAAGACACGGAAGGCCCGTTGCCTGACGAGGGGGGGGCGGCGGACAGCGCCCCCATCAACCAGCGCGTGAGCGACGTGCGCTTCCACCAGAGCCTGGACACCGCGATCCGCTTCGATCTGTTCGCCGTAAGCGAGGACGACGATCCAGACAGCGCCAGCGGCAGCCCCACAGGCCCCAGCGTGCTGCGACGGCCGCGCCGGGAGTCGGGCCGCCTCAACCGGCTGCGCTTCCAGGCCTCCAGCGTGCGCGTCAGCGGCAACCGCTGGAGTGCCAAGGAGATCGCCTTCACCAACGACCCGTTCACGCCGGCCCGCTCCTGGCTGATCGGCACCGGGGTGGAGGCGCTGATCGAGGCGAACGGCGTGACCCGCATCCGCGCCCAGCGCACCCGGATCCTGCTGAGCAACCGGCTGGCGTTGCGGGGGATCAACAACACCACCATCGGCGAGGAGGGCCAGCAACTGGCCATCAACGGCGATCGCCGCGATCGCGATGGCCTCTACCTGGGCTACAACCTACCCACCCTGCGGCTTGGGCAGAAGGGCCGGCTGGACCTCCAGCCCCAACTGATGCTCCAGCGCGCCTTCGAGGGCCGCACCAACAGCTACACCAGACCCGGCGGCAACCTGGCCGGTTCCCGGGTGAACCAGGACATCCGCCTGTGGGACGTGTTCGGCCTGGTGGGGGTGCTCGACGTGCCGATCGACCGCTTTCGCCTGCGGGCCCTGGCCGACCTCTCCACCCTCAATCCCGACAATTTCAGAGCCGGGACCCGCAGCAAGGCCTCCCTCAGCACCCCGATCCGCCTGCCGGGCCACGACACGGCGGAGGTGGGGGGCTTCGGCAGCTACCGCGAGCGGATCTTCAACGGCAGCCTGGGGCGACAGACCCTGATCACCTCCTATGGGGCCCAGCTGCAGGGCCGTCTCACGGTCAACCACCAGGACAAGGTCGCCGACGAGAGCAGCCGGCCAACGCCCTACCTGGCCCCACTGCAGGTGAACTGGAGCGCCATCGGCGGCAGCTACCGGGCGGAGCTGTTCAACACCGACACCCTCGACACGCAGTGGCGCACGCGTCTGAACGCCAGCCTGAGCAGTTCCCTGCAGCTCTGGGAGGCACCGCTGGATCCGGAACGCCGGGAGCTGCCGGCCCTGCGCTACTCCGCCGTGCCGATCAGGCCCGGGCTGGCCCTGGATTTCGGACTGGTGGGCACGGGCGCGGTCTATGGGGACGGAGCCCGGCAGAACACGCTCACGCTCTACGGAGGTCCGGCTCTGACCCTGGGGCGGTTGCGGGACCCCTGGTTCGACTACACCCAGCTGGCGGTGCTGGTGGGGGGCACGCTGCGGGATGGTCTGAGTCCGTTCGGCTTCGACCGGGCCGTGGATCTCCGCACCGTGAGCTTCCGTGCCGCCCAGCAGCTCTATGGTCCCCTCGTGCTGGAGGGAGGGGCCACGGTGAACATCGATGGGCGCTCCCGGTTCAGCGGCGATGTGAGCAACTCCTATGTGGAGCTGAAACTGCTGCAGCGCTCCTACGAGCTCGGCATCTTTTACAGCCCCTACAACGGCATCGCTGGCGTGCGCGTGAAGCTCAACGACTTCAGCTTCAGCGGCAACGGCACGCCCTTCGTGCCCCGCCCGGATCCCGCCGCCGGTCCAGCCCTCAGCGAAAGCCGTTGAGGTAGGGCAGGGCCGTCGCGGTGGCCGTGAGCTCGGCGTCATGGGCCACGAGCTGGGAGGTGGCGTCCCACTGGCCGCTCACCAGCATCTGATGGGGGCCGGGATCGAGGTGCACCGGCCAGCGATTGGCGCCCACGAATTCACTCTCCAGCTCCACCTCCAGGGCCTCCAGATCCAGCAGAAGCTCGGCGCCGGGGTCGGCGGCGATCGCCTCCTGCAGGGCCCGCACGGTGGCTGGCTCGGCGCTGAGGCAGGGGATGCCCATGGCCAGGCAGTTGCCGAAGAAGATCTCGGCGTAGCTCTCGCCGATCAGGGCGCGGATGCCCCAGCGCATCAGCGCCTGGGGGGCGTGCTCGCGGCTGGAGCCGCAGCCGAAGTTGCTGTTCACCACCAGCACCGAGGCCTCCTGATGCACGCTGCGATCAAAGGGATGGGCGCCGCCCAGCTCCGTGCGGTCGTCGGCGAAGGCGCCACGGGCCAGGTCGTCGAAGGTGACGCACTTGAGGAAGCGGGCCGGGATGATCCGGTCGGTGTCGATGTCGGTGCCCACCACGGCAACGCCGCGGCCGCGGTGCTGGCGGATCGGGCCGGAGGGAAGTGCGCGGGCAGGGCGGGTCGACATGGCGAGAGACGGGGAGGGAGGTCGGCAGGCGAAGACTGCGGCTCAGCCGTTGAACTCAGGCAGCAAGCAGCTCACGCACGTCGGTGACGCAGCCGGTGATGGCGGCGGCGGCCACCATGGCCGGGCTCATCAGCAGCGTGCGGCCGCTGGCAGAGCCCTGGCGGCCCTTGAAGTTGCGGTTGGAGGAGCTGGCGCTCACCTGGCGGCCCTCGAGGCGATCGGGGTTCATGGCCAGGCACATCGAGCAGCCGGGTTCGCGCCACTCGAAGCCGGCTGCCGTGAACACCGCATCGAGCCCTTCGGCCTCGGCCGCCGCGGCCACCTGCTCGCTGCCGGGCACCACAAAGGCCTTGATCCCGGCGGCCACCTGCCGCCCTTTCGCCACCGCGGCGGCGGCCTGCAGGTCACTGAGGCGGCCGTTGGTGCAGCTGCCGATGAAGCACACATCCACCGGCGTGCCGGCGATCGGGCTGCCGGGCTGCAGATCCATGTAGCGGTAAGCCTCCTGGGCCAGCGGCCGCTCCTCGGGGGCGGTCTGCTCCAGGGTGGGCACGGTTTCGTCCACACCGATGCCCTGGCCGGGGGTGATCCCCCAGGTGATGGTGGGGGCAATGGCGGCGGCGTCGAAGCGCACCTCGTGGTCGAACACCGCATCCGGGCCGCTGGCCAGGTGGCTCCACCAGGCCACGGCCCGCTCCCAGGCCTCACCGCTGGGGGCGTGGGGCCGGCCCTGCAGATAGGCGAAGGTGGTGGCATCGGGATTCACGTAGCCGCAGCGGGCTCCGCCCTCGATCGCCATGTTGCAGAGGGTCATGCGCTCCTCCATCGACAGGGCCTCGATGGCGGGACCGGCGAACTCATAGGCGTAACCCACCCCGCCCTTCACCCCCAGGGTGCGGATGATGTGCAGCACCAGATCTTTGGCGAACACGCCGCGCTGCAGGCGGCCATCCACCCAGATGCGCCGCACCTTGAGCTTGCCCATGGCCAGGCTCTGGCTGGACAGCACGTCGCGCACCTGGCTGGTGCCGATGCCGAAGGCAATCGCCCCGAACGCCCCATGGGTGGAGGTGTGGGAGTCGCCGCAAGCGACGGTCATGCCGGGTTGGGTGAGGCCCAGCTCGGGGGCGATCACGTGCACGATCCCCTGGCGGCCGCTGCCGAGGCCATGCAGGGTGATGCCGTGCGCGCTGCAGTTGGCCTCAAGGGTGGCCAGCATCTCCTCGGCGAGGGGATCGGCGAAGGGCCGCGCCTGGGAGGTGGTGGGCACGATGTGATCCACCGTGGCCACGGTGCGCTCGGGGTGGCGCACCGTGAGTCCCAGATCCCGGAGGGCCGCGAAGGCCTGGGGACTGGTGACCTCATGGATCAGGTGCAGGCCGATGAACAGCTGGGTGGATCCACCGGGCAGGTCGGCGACCCGGTGCAGATCCCAGACCTTGTCGTAGAGGGTGCCGGCGCTCACGGGACAGCAGGGGAGCGGTTGGTCACCCTAGGGCGGAGGCCTCACTCCACCAGCAGCCTCAGACGCAGCCGGTTGAGAGCCTCGCCCGTGGTGAGCATCTGAATCCATGGCCGGCCGCGGCTGGCGCTGAAGCGCACCCCCTCGCTGCTGCTGCCGTCGGGGCCCGCCAGGGCGATGTGCACCAGCCCCACCGGCTTGGCCTCCGTGCCGCCGCCAGGGCCGGCGATGCCGGTCACGGCGATGCCCCAGCTGGCGCCGGTGAGCCGCCGCACCCCCGTGGCCATCGCCAGGGCCACGCTGTCGCTCACGGCCCCGTGCACCGCCAGGCAGGTTTCCGACACCCCCAGCACCGCCTGCTTGACGGCGTTGGCGTAGGCGATCACACCGCCCAGGAAGGCATCGGAGGCACCGGGCACCGCAGTCAGGGCCGCGCCGATGCCGCCACCGGTGCAGCTCTCCGCCACAGCCACGGTTTCACCACGCTGGCGCAGCAGCTCGATCACCACCGAGGCCAGGGAGTCGTCGTCAGCGCCAAAGCACAGCGGGCCCAGGCGGCCCCGGATCTCCGCCTCCAGCGGCTCCAGCAACGCCCGGGAGGTGGTGTCCGAATCGGCCCGCGCCGTGAGGCGCAGCTTCACCTCCCCCGCCCCCGCATAGGGGGCCACCGTGGGATTGCTGCCCTCCAGCAGATCCGCCACCCGCTCGACCAGGTCGGATTCCGCCAGGCCCCAGAAGCGCAGCAGGCGGCTGGCGATCACCCCCTCAGCCAGACCGGCGGCCCGCAGCCAGGGAGCCGCCGTGGCCTGCCACATCGCCCGCATCTCGCTCGGCACCCCCGGGAAGGTGAGCACCGTGAACCCTGGCCGGGGAGTCCAGATCATGCCGGGGGCCGTGCCGGTGGGATTGGGAAGCAGCTCCGCGTCCGGGGGCAGCAGGGCCTGCCGGCGCAGGCTGGCGGTCACGGGGCGGCCGCGATGGGCCAGCCGGGCCTCGATGGCGGCCCAGGCCTCGGGCCGCTCCTCGAGGGTGGCACCGAAGGCGACAGCGATCGCCTCGGTGGTGAGGTCGTCCGGGGTGGGGCCCAGTCCACCGGTGGTGATCAGCACCCGGCAGCGCCCCGCCGCCTCCCGCAGCGCGGTGATCAGGCGGTCGCGGTTGTCGCCCACCACCTGCTGGCGGAGGTGGGGAATGCCCAGGGTGGCCAGCTGCTCGGCGAGCCAGCGGGCATTGCCGTTAGTGATGGAGCCCAGCAGCAGCTCGGTGCCGATGCAGAGGATCTCGGCCGACCCGCTCATCCCTGACCGTCCTGAATCTGCAGGATCCGGCGGGTGCTCACCAGCACCCAGATCAGCACCGCTGTGGCCAGGCCGAGCCAGAGAAAGCGCATCTCCGCGTTCACCAGCACCAGGGCCAACGAGGCCAGCCACTGGGTGAAGGCATAGATCACCAGCACCGTGCGGCGGTGGCTGAGACCGGTGCGCAGCAACCGGTGGTGGAGGTGACGGCGGTCGGGGTGGAAGGGGGAGTGCCCCTCGCTGAGCCGGCCCATGATCACCGCCGACATGTCGGCCAGGGGCAGCGAGAGGATCAGCAGTGGCAACAGCAGGCTGACACTGGTGAGTCCCTTGGCGGGGCCCACGATGCTGATCGCCGCCAGGGCGAAGCCGAGGAAATAGGAACCGCCATCGCCCATGAAGATGCGGGCGGGGTTGAAGTTGTGGCGCAGGAAGCCCAGGCAGCTGCCGGCCAGGGCCGCGGCCAGCAGCCCGGCGGCGGGCTGATGCAGGCTGAAGCTCACCGACAGCAGACCCACGGCGGCGATGCCGCTCACGCCGGCGGCCAGGCCGTCGAGGCCATCGAGCCAGTTGATCGCATTGGTGATGCCCACCAGCCAGATCACCGTGGCCAGCAGACTCAGCCAGTCGGGGAGCTGCACAAGGGTGCTCGACTGACCGGCCCAGCCCGAGGGGATCTCGATGCTGCCGATGCGCACCCCCTCACCCCACACCACCAGCGACACCGCCAGCTGGGCCGCCAACCGCGGCAGTGGCGGCAGGGCGAACAGGTCGTCCGCCAGGCCGATCACAAAGAAGCACAGGCAGCCTGCCAGGGTGGTCCAGATCAGCAGGTCCTTGCTGGGCTCGAGCTCGGCGAACCCCCCCAGCAGCCAGGTGAGGGTGAGGGCCAGGCTGAAGCCGATCATGATTCCCACACCTCCGAGCCGCACCATCGGCCGGGTGTGCTGCTTGCGGGCATCGGGCTGGTCGGTCAGACCCCAGAGCAGGCCAAATTGCCGCACCCGGGGGACCACCAGCGCCGTCAGGGCCGCAGCCACCCCAAAGGTCAGCAGAGCGGCCGCGTTGGGGCTGTAGGCAAGGGTCACGGCAACGGGCCGGTGGGATGGAGAAGGCCTGGGGCCGCCACCCTACGGGTAGCCAAGGAAACGCTCAGGCCCGCAGCTCAGGCCGGCTGCAGCTGACGCTCGACGGTGTAAAGCGGGAAGCGCTCACACAAGGCGGCCACCCGATCGCGGCAGCGCTGCTCAACGACGGCGTCGTCGGGATGGAGCAGGCGATCGGCGATCACATCGGCCACCTCACGGAAGGCGGCCTGATCAAAGCCGCGGGTGGTGCAGGCGGCGGTGCCCAGGCGCAGGCCGCTGGTCACGAACGGCGACTGGGGATCGAAGGGCACGGTGTTCTTGTTGGCGGTGATGTGCACATCGCTCACCAGCAGGTCGGCCACCTTGCCGGTCATGCCGATGCTGCGCAGATCCAGCAGCACGATGTGGTTGTCGGTGCCGCCGCTCACCACGGCGATGCCGCGCTCCTGGATGCGCTCCGCCAGGGCCTGGGCGTTGGCCACCACCTGCTGGCTGTAGGCCTTGAAGCTGGGTTGCAGCGCCTCGCCGAAGGCCACCGCCTTGGCGGCGATCACGTGCTCGAGCGGGCCGCCCTGGCTGCCGGGGAAGACGGCCTTGTCGAACTGCTTGGCGAAGTCCGCGTCGCGGCAGAGGATCAGGCCACCGCGGGGGCCACGCAGGGTCTTGTGGGTGGTGGTGGTGACCACGTCGCACACCGGCACCGGGCTGGGATGCACGCCTGCGGCCACCAGCCCGGCGATGTGGGCCATGTCGGCCAGCAGATAGGCGCCCACCTCATCGGCGATGGCGCGGAAGGCCTGGAAATCAATCGTGCGGGGGTAGGCGGAATAGCCACACACGATCAGCTTCGGCCGGTGCTCGAGGGCCAGCTGGCGGATCGACTCGAAATTGAGCTGCTGGGTGTCGGGATCGACGCCGTAGTGCACGGCCTTGAACCACTTGCCGCTCACGTTCACGGGCGAGCCGTGGGTGAGGTGGCCGCCGTGGCTGAGGTCCATGCCCAGGATCGTGTCGCCGGGCTGCAGCAGGGCCAGGAACACGGCGAAGTTGGCCTGGGCGCCGCTGTGGGGCTGCACGTTGGCCCAGGCCGCGCCAAAGAGCTGCTTGGCCCGCTCGATCGCCAGCTCCTCGATCGCGTCCACGTGCTCGCAGCCGCCGTAGTAGCGCTTCGACGGCAGCCCCTCGGCGTATTTGTTGGTGAGCACCGAGCCCTGGGCCTCCATCACGGCGCGGGAGGCGAAGTTTTCGGAGGCGATCAGCTCCAGGTGGGTTTGCTGACGCTCCAGCTCCTTGCCGATCAGCTCCGCGATGGCGGGATCGCCGGCCGCCAGGGATTGGTTGATCGCGGCGTTGTCGGCCATCGGTGCGCCAGAGAGGGTTGAGTGAATCGTAAGAAAGGGAAGCCCCTGTTCCAGGGACGGCCAGGCCGCCGATCCCGAGGTGCCAATAAAAAAGCTCCGGCGAACCGGAGCAGGAAACAAACGCGCCTGGAGAGATTCGAACTCCCGACCCTCTGATCCGTAGTCAGATGCTCTAATCCGCTGAGCTACAAGCGCACATGGTCAGCCTAGCCGGCTGGCGTTTGAGCATTCTCAGCCCACAGGGTGCCCTTCCGTCAACTGCCGCCCGGCGCCGGCCGCGGCAGGGGGCATGACCCGGGCCATGATCGGGAACAGTTCCACAGCGCAGCGCCCCATGCCGATCCGCTGGTACGGCCCGGCTGATCCCTCCGATGCCACCTACCGGCACTTCGAGCGGGTCGTGAACCTCACCGTGCACGCCGCCCTGTTCGCCGCCATCAACAGCGGCCTGTGGGTGGTGCAGGAACTGCGCCAGCCCTGGAGCCACCTGAACTGGCTCACCCTGGGCTGGCTGCTGGCCCTGCTGCTGCACGCCAGTGTTGCGATCGCCCTGCGGCCTGCCCGCGACCCTGAAACATGACCCTCTCCGCCACTGAACTCAACGCGCTGCGCGACTCCCTGGCCGATCGCCTCTACCTGCAGGTGGCCGGCTGGCATCTGTATCTGGGAGATGCCGGCCTGGCCCAGGAGCTGGCGATCGAGTGTGCCGCGCGCCTCGACCAGGGCAGCAGCGTCTGCGCCCGCCAGGCCCTGGAGGCGGTGCAGGTGCCGATCGGCGGTGGCAGCACGCGCCTGCCAATGGCACGGTTGATTCCCGCAGGCCAGCTGCGCGATCTGGAGGACGTCCTCGAGCCGTTCTGCTCCTGACCGTTCTGCTCCGGTCAGCTCTGCTCAGGACAGTGGCGCGGCTGATCAGGAACGGCGCAGCCGGGGCAGCCGGCGTGTCACCAGGGCGATCACATCCCTGGCCTCGGGCACCCCGGCGGCACCGGCGACAGTGCCGTACACCAGCAACCCCACACCACTGCTGAGTCCGGTCTGCAGGAGCCGTCCCCAGAGGCCCGGCGGCCAGCCCACGACGCTGGCCAGGATCCAGCCGATCCCGGCCGCCAGCACCGCCGCCAGCAGCAGCTTCAGCGTGTCCCGCCCCCAGGCCCGCAGTGGCAGTCCGCCCAGGCGCTGACTCAGGGCCAGCAGCAGGCCGGCGGTGGTGATCAGATTCACGGCCACGGTGGCCAGCACCAGCCCGGCGGCACCGAAGTAGAGCGCCGGCAGCACCTGGGGGGTCCAGGGCGTGGGCCCGCCCACGAACGTCCAGCAGAAGATAGCGTTGAGGCCGATGCCCGCCAGCGACCAGCGGAACGGCGTGACGCCATCCCCCAGGGCATAGAACACGCGCACCAGCACGTCGCGGGCCAGGTAGGCCGGCATGCCGATTCCGTAGGCCATCAGCAGCTGACCCACCAGGGTGGCGGCGCTCTCGTCGAAGGCGCCACGCTCGTAGATCAGCGCCACGATGGGCACGGCCAGGGCCACCATCAGCGCCCCCAGGGGCAGCATCGAGGCGTTGGAGAGCATCAGCCCCTGGCGGACCCGCTGGATCAGCTGGGGCCGGTCCTCGGGAGCCGTGAGCCGGGCGTAGAGGGGCAGCAACGGCACCAGCAGGGCGTTGGAGATCAGCCCCAGCGGGGTCTGCACCAGCAGGTTGGCGTAGCCCAGACCGGCCGCCGCCGCCGGGATCCCGGAGGCGAAGAACAGGGACACGAACACATTGATCTGCAGCATCCCCGAGGACAGGGTGGCCGGGCCCATCACCTGCAGCACCTCCCGCACCCCGGGATCGCTCCAGTCCCACACCAGCCGGAACTGTTGCAGGCCGCGGCGCATCAGCTCAGGCAGCTGGATCAGCCACTGCAACACCGCCCCCACGGTGGTGGTGCCCGCCAACACCACACCCCCCAGCAAGGCCTGCTGGGGCAGGGCGATCTCCGAACCCAGCTGCCACCAGAGCAGAGCCAGACCCACGATCACCGACAGGCTGGAGAGCATCGGACTCACCGAGGGCAGCCAGAACACGTCGGCGGCGTTGAGGGCCCCAAACCCCAGGCCGATCAGGCCGGCGAACAGGGCCATCGGGGCCATCCAGCGCAACTGCACCACAGCGATGGCATGCACCTCGGGCTCGAGTCCCGGTCCCACCAGGCTGATCAGGGGATCGGCGGCCACCAGCAGCAGCAGGGTGACCAGGATCAAACCGGCCCCCACAAGGGTGTTGATCGCCGCCAGTACGTGGGCGCCCTCCTGGCGCGGGCGCCGCGCCAGCACGCTCACCATGGCGCTGTGGAAGGGGCCGTTGATGCCGCCCAGCAGGATCAGCAGAAAGCCCGGCAGCACATAGGCGTAGTTGTAAGCGTCGTAGGCCGCGCCCACCCCGAAGGCGGCGGCGATCACCTGCTGACGCACCAGACCGGCCACCTTGCTGAGGGCGGTGGCCACGGCCACGATCAGGGCGATGCGACGCAGCGAGGGGGCCATGGCGGGGCCGGCGGGGCCGGTGGGGCGAGCCCGGGGCCCGCGGAGCTGAGCGGCAGTATGGCGGCCGCCCCCCTGCGGCCCCAGCCGATGACGCAGCCGATCCTCAACCCGGGCCCGCTGGTGGAGGGCGTACTGGTGAAGCGCTACAAGCGCTTTCTCGCCGATGTGGAGCTCCTGGAGCCGGGGCCCGGCGGGGAGCCGGTGGGCACCGTGGTCACGGCTCACTGCCCCAACACCGGGCCGATGAGCGGGGTGCTGCGCCCCGGCGGCCGTGTGCTCCTGCGCCACGCCCCCTCACCGGCCCGCAAGCTGGCCTGGACCTGGGAGCAGGCCGAGGTGATCGGCTCAGGCGGGATCCCCATCTGGGTGGGCATCAACACAGCGCTGCCCAACCGGCTGGTGCGAGCCACGATCGAGGCCGGGTGCCTCGAGCCCTGGCTGGGGCCGATCGGGACGATCCGGGCGGAGGTGCCCTACGGCCAGGGCCGGCGCAGCAGGATCGATCTGCTGCTCAGCCCGGCCGAGGGGGCCGCCGATCCCCGTCCGATCTATGTGGAGGTGAAGAACACCACCTGGACCCGCGGGGACCTGGCCCTGTTCCCCGACACGGTGACCGAGCGGGGCCAGAAGCACCTGCTGGAACTCACGGCCCTGCTGCCCGAGGCCCGCGCGGTGCTGGTGCCCTGCCTGAGCCGGGGGGATGTGCGCCGGTTCGCCCCCGGAGATGGGGCCGACCCGCGCTACGGCGATCTGTTCCGTGCCGCCCTGGCAGCGGGAGTGGAGGTGCTGCCGTGCATGTACCGCTTCGAGCGCGGCGCTGTGGACTGGCTGGGGCTGGCCGCCGTGGACCCCCGCGACCCGGGGGCGGATCGCCAGGAACAGGGGCAACACCCATAGAGTTTGGCTCCCCCAAGCGGCGGCGACTGTGGATACCCGGGCTTTCAAGCGTTCCCTGCATCACTCCGACCGTTACAACCGCCGCGGCTTCGGCCTCGGGGACGAGGTGGCCGGCAGCCTGCAGACGGCCTACCAGAGCGATCTGGTGGCCAGCCTGCGCACCAATGGCTACGAGCTGCAGCGGGGCCGGCTCACGGTGCGGCTGGCGGAGGCCTTTGGTTTCTGCTGGGGTGTGGAGCGGGCGGTGGCCATGGCCTATGAGACCCGCCGCCACTACCCCAGTGAGCGGATCTGGATCACCAACGAGATCATTCACAACCCGTCGGTGAACGACCACCTGCGTGACATGAACGTGCAGTTCATTCGCGTGGATGGCGGCGTGAAGGACTTCTCCGACGTGGCCAGCGGCGACGTGGTGATCCTGCCGGCCTTCGGTGCCACCGTGCAGGAGATGCAGCTGCTCAACGAACGCGGCTGCCACATCGTGGACACCACCTGTCCATGGGTCTCCAAGGTGTGGAACACCGTGGAGAAGCACAAGAAGCAAGCCTTCACCTCGATCATCCACGGCAAGGTGAAGCACGAGGAAACCCTGGCCACCAGCAGCTTCGCCGGCACCTACCTGGTGGTGCTCGACCTGCCCGAAGCCCAGCTGGTGAGCGACTACATCCTCGGCAAGGGCACCCGAGAGATGTTCATGGCCCGTTTCGCCAGTGCCTGCTCGCCGGGCTTCGATCCCGACCGCGATCTGGTGCGGGTGGGGGTGGCCAACCAGACCACCATGCTCAAGAGCGAAACCGAGGAGATCGGCAAGCTGTTCGAGCGCACGATGCTGCAGCGCTACGGCCCGGCCGAGCTCAACGACCATTTCCTGGCCTTCAACACCATCTGCGACGCCACCCAGGAGCGCCAGGACGCGATGTTCGCGCTGGTGGACGAACCCCTGGACCTGATGGTGGTGATCGGCGGCTACAACTCCTCCAACACCACCCACCTCCAGGAAATTGCCGTCAGCCGCGGCATCCGCTCCTTCCACATCGACACCCCGGAGCGCATCAGCCCCGGCAACCGCATCACCCACAAACCCCTGGGCAGTGACCGGGAGCTGGAGGAGCTGTTCCTGCCGGCCGGAACGATCCGGGTGGGCATCACCTCCGGTGCCTCCACCCCCGACCGGATCGTGGAGGCGGTGATCGAGCGCCTGATCGAGCTCAGCGAGGATTGAGGGCGGCGCGCTGTCGCAGGCGCTGCAGGCCGCAGGGCGACGGCCGCTTTACATTGATTCATATCACCCAGTGTTCGAGCCCTTGCTGTCTTCGCCTCCGCTGCTCCCCAGCCCCGCCGGCGCCCTCAACAGCGGCGCGCTCGGCGACCAAGAGCCGAGCGCCGAAGGGGGTGCAGGCGGCCTCCAGGCCCCAGCCAACCGCCTGCGCGACGGCGACGACCCCAAGGTGCGGCGCTACGCCAGCACCTTCGCCGACCTGATGGAGATGCGGGCCGAGGCCGCAGCCGTGGCCGCCTATCTCGACTGCCACGAGGGCTGGTTCCAGCGCTGCGCGGCGCCGATGCCGGTGGCGCCCCTGGGCCGCAATGGCTACCGCCTCACCCTGGGGCGCTTCGGCAACTTCGGCTTCGAGGTGGAGCCCACCATCGCCCTCGAACTGCTGCCCCAGAGCGAGGGTGTCTACCGGATCATCACGGTGCCCCCTGAGGCCAGTGGGCGCGTGGAACCCGGTGCCAACCGTCTCGACGGCCTCTACGACGTGGAGTTCAACGCCTCCCTGCAACTTGATCCCGGCGGCGAGGGGCTCACCCTGGTGCGCTGGGACCTCGACCTGAGTGTGTGGATCCGCCTGCCGGCCGTGATCACCCTGCTGCCCGACGGGCTGGTGCAGAGCAGTGGAGAGCACCTGCTGCGCCAGATCGTGCGCCAGATCTCACGGAAGCTCACCTGGAAGGTGCAGGAGGACTTCCACGCCAGCCATGGGCTGGAGTGCCCGCCCCGGCGCCGCGCCCAGTTCTGACCTCAGCCGATCACACCGGAGCGATCAAACCGGCCGATTAAACGGGGCGGTTCTCCCAGATCTTGTTGAGGATCTGCATCCCGCTCAGGGCCTGCCACAGAAACAGGGTGACCATCGCCATGTTCAGTCCCACATGGGCCTTGCGGGCGATCAGATTGCCCTGCTGCATCAGGGGCGTGAGCGACACGGCCAAGGCGATCAGGCAGACCATGGCGATGCCCACCAGCAGGTGGGGACCCACGAACAGTTTGCCGTTGTTGAGGTAGGTCACCCCCATGCCACCGAAACAGCCCAGCACCAGGAGGGCCAGAAGGATGCTGCCGAGCTGGAAGTGGCGTTTGGCGAACTGCCCCTTGATCAGCTGCTTGCGCGTCTCGGCATCGGCGGTGCGTGTCTTCTTGGCCTTGATGCCCAGAAATGCGCTGTAGCCAGCCAGGGCGAGCAGTCCCCACATGGTCAGGGGGTGCAGAAAGTTGAGGGTGAAGGCGAGCGACTCGCTCATGGGTCGGGGCCGTGGTGGTGCGCGTGGCTGAAGCTACAACCGCTCAGTGCAGGAAGTGACGCCGGCCCGTGACCACCATCACAAGGCCGAGTTCGTTGCAGGCGCTGATGGAATCGACATCGCGCACGCTGCCCCCGGGCTGAATCACGGCCTGGATGCCATAGCGGGCCGCCAGCCGCACCGTGTCGTCGAAGGGGAAGAAGCCGTCGCTGGCCAGCACCGCTCCCCGGGCCCCCTGCCCGGCGGCCTCCAGGGCAAGCCGCGCCGACCCCACCCGGTTCATCTGGCCGGCACCGATGCCCAGACTCTGGCCCTGGTGGGCCACCACGATGGCGTTGGAGCGCACGTGGCGCACCAGCTTCCAGGCAAAACGCAGATCGTCGAATGTCTCGATCTCCGGCTGGCGCTCACTCACCACCTGCCAGCCGCTCTCGTCCACGGCTCCATCATCGAGGTCCTGCACCAGCACACCGCCGAGCACGCTGCGCAGCTGGCGCCGCGGCGCCCTGGCAATGGCGCCGGCATCGAGGTCCAGCAGCCGCAGGTTGGCCTTGGCCGCCAACTGCTCGAGGGCGGGTCCATCAAAGCCAGGGGCCACCACGCACTCCAGAAACAGGCCGCTGAGCTGCTCGGCCGCGGCCCTATCCACCGGCGTGTTGAGGGCCACGATGCCGCCGAAGGCCGAGAGGCGATCGGCATTCAGCGCCCGCTCCAGGGCGTTGGCACAGCCGCTGCCCACGGCCACACCGCAGGGATTGGTGTGCTTCACCACCACCGCCGCCGGCTGGGCGCCGCTGCCGTAGCCGAACTCGCGCACCGTGGCCAGGGCGGCATCGAGATCGATCAGGTTGTTGTAGCTGAGCTCCTTGCCCTGGATCTGGCGCGCCGCCCCCCAGCCTGCATCCCCCAGGCCGAACCACAGGGACGGCTGGTGGGGGTTCTCGCCATAACGCAGAGACTGGCGCGGCGGCAGCTCGAGCTGCAGGGGTGCCGACTCAGCCGCTGGGCCGGACCCCTCAGCTTCGGTGGCGCGCTGGTCGGCCAGGCGGCCAGCCAGCCAGCCACTGATGGCGGCGTCGTAGCTGGCGGTGTGCTCGAAGGCGGCCAGGGCCAGCTCACGGCGCAGGCCTTCATCCACTTCCCCCGCCCGCAGGGCGGCCAGAAAGGCGTCGTACTGACCGGGGCTGGTGAGCACCGCCACATCGGCATGGTTCTTGGCCGCCGCCCGCACCATCGCCGGCCCGCCGATGTCGATGGTTTCGATGGCCGTGTCGAAGGCCACGGCTGGATCGGCCACCGTTTCGCGGAAGGGGTAGAGGTTCACCACCACCACATCGATCGGGGTGATGCCCTGGCTGATGAGGTCAGCCTGGTGCGAGGCCTGCGCACGGCGCGCGAGAATGCCCCCATGAATGCGGGGATGCAGGGTCTTCACCCGGCCGCCGAGAATTTCGGGGGCGCCGGTGTGCTCGGCCACTTTGGTCACGGGCAGGCCAGCTGCCAGCAGGGCCTCGGCGGTGCCGCCGCTGGAAATCAAGTGGTAACCGGCCTCCAGCAGCCCCTCAGCCAGGGGCACCAGACCCTCCTTGTTGGACACGCTCAGGAGGGCCGTGGGCGCCATGGCTCGCGATCGGAGGTCAATGGAGCCAACCTACGCAGCAGCAACACCGCAACCACACGACGTTGCCATGGTTGAAGAGCGTGGCGGCGCGGAGCCCCTGGAGGGGTGTCCGCTCGGCGATCGGATCACGGGGGGGAGCGCCGGCGCCAAGCGCCGGTTGGTGCTGCTGCACGGCTGGGGCGCCGATGCCGACGATCTGTTCGAACTCGGCAATCTGCTGGTGGGACCGCAGCTGAGCGTGGTGGCCCTGCGGGCACCCCTGGCCCATCCGGCCGGCCAGGGGCGCCAGTGGTATGACCTGCAGAAGCCGGGCTGGCCGCAGCTGCCGGCGGCCCGCGACGACCTGCGCCGGCGCCTGCTGGCCCTCGATGACGAGCTGCCGCTGAGCAGCACCGTGCTGCTCGGCTTCTCCCAAGGTGCCGCCCTGGCTCTGGATGTGGCCACGAGCGCCTTCGACCTGCCGTTGGCCGGGGTGATCGGCTGCAGCGGTTACCCCCACCCAAACTGGCAGCCGGCGTCGAGCGGTGCGGTGGGTGGTGGGGCTGGTGGGGCGGCGGTGCTGCTCACCCATGGCACACAGGATCCGGTGGTGCCCTATGCCGCCAGCGAGGAGCTCCGCCAGAGGCTGCAGGACAGCGGACGCGAGGTGAACCTGATCGGCTTTGCCGGGGGCCACACCATCGATGCGGCCCTGTTTCCGGAACTGCGCGCCTTTCTGGAGGCCTGCTGGGGCGGGCCCGGCCGGTGAGACCGAGGGCCGCCCCGGCCGGCCACTCACACGAAGGCGTATTCGTATTCCTCCATCTCCTCCCAGTCATCGGCCGCCAGGGCTTCGATCCCCTCAAACAGCACCTCTTCCCCGATGCGGTCGACGATCTCGCGCAGGGAGGGGAACAGGAAGTGGTTCTCTTCGGCGTACTGAGCGCTGAACAGTCCCTTTTCCCCCCAGAAGAAGCGATCGGTGGTGTGCTCGTTGCGGCGCACGTGAAGCAGGGCCGGCGGCACCAGGACCTGCTCGGCGATGTAGCGACGGGCGGCGGTGACGGGCTTGTGGGAGCCGGTTTCGAGATTGAACGTGGGGATGTGGGCCAGCACCCGCTGACCGGCCAGACGGCGGCGGCTGATCCGCTTGCGCTTCTTGGACATCAGTTAACTCCCGACGGCGGGAGGGTCGAGGAACAGGGGGAGGGGAACACGAGCAGGGCTGGCCCGCAGAACGCACCGGCGGCTCAAAGAGCCCCCGGGGCATGACGTCCAACCTGGCGATTGCGGCCGTGAGCTCAGGAGCACCGACACAATCGGGGGGTTGCCCATTCGGGACCCCCCTGCAACAGCTGAACGGAGCAGGCCCTGGAAACCCAGAGCCTGCTCATTCCTCTGCTGTAGCCTTGGCTGCGACGGAGCGCAACTGGGCCGGCGGCATCGGTAACCACATGAGCCCGCGCGCAAACCGTGCGGTAGTGGTCGATACGCTGATCTTAAG
Organism: Cyanobium sp. ATX 6A2; assembly: GCF_024346355.1. Taxonomy (GTDB): domain Bacteria; phylum Cyanobacteriota; class Cyanobacteriia; order PCC-6307; family Cyanobiaceae; genus NIES-981. The sequence continues at coordinate 22,181 of NZ_JAGQCU010000013.1, read as the reverse complement.
ACTTTTTCCCGGAATTTCCGCGCAGGCTGCAGATTTTCTTCTGCAGTTCCCCACAGGTCCGCCCCAGCGAAGCCGATGGCAGTCTCCAAGCGGTTTCTGAGCCTGCTGAACTTCCAGCTGGCCCAGTTCGCCGACCGCGGCGACGTGGCCTCCCTGGTGGTGTACGTCACCGAACCGGGCCCTGCCGAGACCCCCAGCCTGATTCCCGTGGGGCAGTGGCCCAGCGCCGGCCGGGTGCTGCCGCCGCTGGCGGCGGACAGCCCGCTGCGGGCGCCGGAGGAACGGCGGCGCTGGCTGCCCCTGCGCCATCAGGGCGTGCTGCTGGGGGCCCTGCAGGTGGAAACCAGCCACCTGCCCTGGCCCGAACCCCTGCGCCAGCGGCTGCAGGCCGTGGCTCTCTGCCTCACCGAGGGTCTCTGCCTCGATCTGGAGCACACGCGCCTGCAGCACCAGCTGCAGCACCAGCAGGAGCAGCTGCAGGTGCTGCTGCATCAGCTGCGCAATCCCCTGGCCGCCCTGCGCACCTTCGGCCAGCTGTTGCTGCGTCGGCTCGAGGGGGACAGCCGCAACCGCGGCCTGGTGGAGGGTCTGCTGCAGGAAGAACGGCAGCTGAGCCGCTATGTGGACGCGATCGACCAACTGGAGAGCGGCGAAGCGGCCTTCAGCGCCGCCGACATGGTCATGCCCCTGCTGCTGCCGCCCAGCCTCGGCGGCGGACGGCAGCAGAACCTCGCGGCGCTGGTGCAGCCCTTGCTCCAGCGGGCCGCCGCCACTGCGGCGCTGCAGTCGCGCGCCTGGCTCCCGCCAGCGCAGCTGCTCGACTGGCAGGGGGATGCGGAGAGTGTGGCGGAGATCCTTGCCAACCTGCTGGAGAACGCCTTCCGCTACAGCCAGCCCGGCGCGGCGGTGGGGCTGCACGTGGCCCCTTGCCCGGAGGGGGGCTGGGCGCTCACCGTGTGGGATAGCGGCGAGCCGATCGCCGCCTGCGAGCGGGAACGGATCTTCGAGCCGGGGGAGCGGGGCAGCAGCGGGGCCGATCTGCCGGGCACCGGGCTGGGGCTGGCACTGGGGCGGCAGCTGGCCCGCCGGCTGGGGGGTGATCTGTGCCTGGAGGCCTGCCCCCGGCAGGTGGACGGATCCCTGCCGGAGTGCGGCAATGCCTTCCGGCTCAGCCTGCCGCCGGCAGAGACAGCCCGCTCCACAGCAGACCGCTGAGCAGCAGCGCAAGGGTTTCGCTCCACTCCACGCAGGCGCCATAGCTGTCACCGCTGTGCCCCCCCAGGCGGCGCCCCAGCCACCAGGGCAGCAGCAGCGCCGGCGGCAGGCCCGCCCCAGCGAGCACGAACAGACCCGACGCAGGCAGGGGATGGCCCGCGGCGGCACTGAAACCCGCACTGGCGGCCAGCAGGGGCACGCCCACCAGCAGGGCCGGCAGCAGCTCAGGACCCAGGCCGGCCCAGTGGCGGCGATGGAAGGCGGCCGTACCGCCGGCGGAAGGCCCCTGGCGCAGGTAGGGGTAGCGGTGCATGGCCAGCAGGGGGGCGACCCGTCCCCAGAAGCCGGCCCATACCAGGGCGATGGCGCCGAGCGATGCCGCCAGCGGTGCCAGGCAGAACAGGCCGGCGGCCCGCAGCAGCACCAGCAGCAGCGCCGCCTGCACCGCCGCGGCCCCCACCCGGCTGTCCTGCATGGCCTCGAGGGCGCGGGGGCCGGCGGCCAGGCCATCGGCGGTGTCGAGAGCGCCGTCGTGATGCAGCCCGCCGCTGAGCACCAGGGCAAGGGCGATCACCAGCGCCACCCGGCCTCCGGCCGGCAGCCACACCTCACTGTGCAGCCACAGCAGTGCCTGCAGGCCACCGAGCACCACGCCGATCAGCGGCGCGAAGCGGGCAATGCGCTGAAAGCGGGGGGCGATGCCGGGCCAGGCCGGCAGCACCGAATAGAACACCCAGGCGCCGGCCAGATCGCGCAGCCAGCCCGGTGCGCGGAAGGGTTGACGCGTAGCGTCATCGCAGCTCCGGTGCGGCCCCATCAGCGTTTCTCCCGGCGGTGGCAGATCACCCGGCGACTCCGCGAGCGGCAGGCCCTTCAGCTTCGCGATCACCGCCCGCAGCAGCGGCAACCGCGCCCGCTGCGGGCGTTTCCACACCCCCCACGGAGCTGTGGACACGCCCTGCTTCATGCCGGTGGGCACCCTGGCCACGGTGAAGGGGATCACGGCGACCCAGCTGGAGGCCACCGGCGCCCGCATGGTTCTGGCCAACACCTACCACCTGCATCTGCAGCCCGGTGAGGGGATCGTGGCCGAGGCCGGCGGACTGCATCGGTTCATGGGCTGGGAGGGGCCGCTGCTCACCGACTCGGGGGGCTACCAGGTGTTCAGTCTGGGGGACATCAACCGCATCAACGACCAGGGGGTCACCTTTCGCTCCCCCCGCGACGGGCGTCGCATCGCGCTCACACCGGAGCGGGCGATGGCGATTCAGATGGACCTGGGGGCCGATGTGGCGATGGCCTTCGACCAGTGCCCGCCCTACCCGGCCAGCGAGGCCGAGGTGGCGGCCGCCTGCCGGCGCACCCATGGCTGGCTGGAGCGCTGCATCGCCAGCCACACCAGGCCGGACCAAGCTCTGTTCGGCATCGTGCAGGGGGGCTGCTTCCCCGAACTGCGGGCGGAATCGGCCCGGGTGGTGACGTCGATGAACCTGCCCGGCATCGCCGTGGGCGGCGTGAGTGTGGGCGAGCCTGCGGCGGAGATGCACCGGATCCTGCGCCAGCTGGGGCCGCTGCTGCCGGAGGAGAAGCCCCACTACCTGATGGGGGTGGGCAGCCTGCCGGAGATGGCCCTGGCGGTGTCCCAGGGCTTCGACCTGTTCGACTGCGTGCTGCCCACCCGCCTGGGGCGCCACGGCACCGCCCTGGTGGGCGGGGAGCGCTGGAACCTGCGCAACGCCCGCTTCCGCCACGACCACCAACCGCTCGATGCCAGCTGCCCCTGTGCGGCCTGCCGGCACCACAGCCGCGCCTACCTGCACCATCTGATCCGCTCCCAGGAAATGCTGGGCAAGATCCTGCTCAGCCTGCACAACATCACCCAGTTGATGCGCTTCACCCGGGCCATGGCCCAGGCGATCCGGGAGGGTTGTTTTGCAGAGGATTTCGCTCCCTGGGAGCTGGAGTCTGGGGCCGCACACACGTGGTAGCGTCCGATCCACGCCTGTCGAATCAGTACCGGGATGGCCGCCTACGCCCTGCAGACCCTGGCTCAGCTGCCTGAGGCTTATCAGGCCTTCGCCCCACTGGTGGACATCCTGCCGATCATCCCCCTGTTCTTCCTGTTGCTGGCGTTCGTGTGGCAGGCCTCCGTGGGCTTCCGCTGAACCAGCGCCACCCCCCAGCCGAACGGCAGAGGGGAGTGCCACAATCCCCGAAGACCTCAGCCGCTCTTCAGCACCGCCCAGGCAAAGGCGGGCAGCGCCAGCATCCGTCGCCAGCGCCTGGGTTCCTGCACCAACCGGTACAGCCACTCAATGTGCAGGGCCCCCATCCAACCGGGGGCCCTTTTTTTGACCCCAGCCCAGACGTCGAAGCTACCGCCCACCCCCATCCACAGGCCACCCTGGCGTCCGGGCAGCGCGGCGATCCAGGTTTCCTGACGCGGCACCCCCAGGGCCACCAGCACCAGGTCGGGCCGGGACGCCAGCAACCGGGCCTCCAGGGCTGGCCAGGTTTCAGCCGACTGATAGCCGTGGGCACTGAACACCGGCTCCAGGGCGGGAAGCTCGTCGCGCAGTCGGCTCTGGAGCCGCTCCATCACCGCCGGCGAAGCGCCCACCAGGGCCACCCGCCAGCGCTGGGCGGCGCCATGCTCGAGCAGGCAACGCGCCAGCTCGATGCCCGGACTGCGCCGCAGCCGCAGCCCCCGGCGGCCCAGAGCCCACACCACGCCGGCGCCGTCGGGGATCACCAGGCCGGCGGCGGCGATGGCTCGGCCCAGCTCCGGGTCGGCACGGGCCGCCATCGTCATCTCGGCGTTGAGGGTGACGATCTGCCCCCCGCCCCGATCGCGCAGGGCCAGGGCCGCCGCGAACACGTCGGGGCAGACATCCACCGGCACCCCCAGCACCTGGCTGCGCCGTGGCGATTCCGCATCAGTGGCCGTTACTGCCATGGAGCCTGGCGCCGCGGGGGAGAATCTATGGGGTGCCCGCGCCGTCACTGCATCCCGCCACTGCATCCCATCTCCTCATCCCGCCGCCGCCTCCAAACCACCCCAGCGTTTCTCGACATGGCCAGCGCACCGCCCCTGACGGCCCTGGCCGATCCCGCCCAGGCCGAGGCGCTGCTCGACGAGCTGGATCGCCAGATCGAGCAGGTGCTGCTGGCGCGCCAGCATCCGATCACCGGCCTGCTGCCGGCCAGCACGGCCCACACGGTGCACGGCAACTACGGCGACGCCTGGGTGCGCGACGGCGTCTATTCCATTCAGTGTGTGTGGGGGCTGGCCCTGGCCCACCGCCGCCTGCGGGGCCCCAACCGGCGCAGCTTCGAGCTGGAGCAGCGGGTGCTGCAGCTGATGCGAGGACTGCTGAACGCGATGCTGCGCCAGGCGGGGAAGGTGGAGCGCTTCAAGCACAGCCGCAACCGGCTGGATGCGATCCACGCCAAGTTCGACACCGCCACCGGAAACCCGGTGGTGCCCGACGACGGCTGGGGGCACCTGCAGCTCGACGCCACCGGGCTGTTCCTGCTGCAACTGGCCCAGCTCACCCGCGCCGGGCTGGTGGTGGTGCGCTCCAGCCATGAGCGCGATTTCATCCAGAACCTGGTGTATTACGTGGCCGAGGCCCACCGGGTGGCCGACTACGGCATCTGGGAGCGGGGCGACAAGGGCAACCACGGCCTGCCGGAACGCAACGCCAGTTCGATCGGCCTGGTGAAGGCGGCCCTGGAGGCCCTCGAGGGCCTCGACCTCTACGGCCCCCATGGAGACGGCAGCTGCTGCCTGGTGATCCCCCATGACGCCATCGTGCGGCTGCGCCGTGCCCTGCAGGGGCTGCTGCCCAGGGAATCGGCCAGCAAGGAGGTGGATGCGGCCTGCCTGTCGGTGATCGGCTACCCGGCCTGGGCCGTGGAGGATCCCCAGCTGGCCGAACGCACCCGCAGCCGCATCCGCAACGATCTCAGCGGCGGTTACGGCTACAAGCGCTTCCGCCGCGACGGACACCAGACCGTGGTGGAGGACCACACGCGCCTTCACTACGAGCGCGAGGAGCTGGCCCAGTTCGAGCACATCGAGTGCGAGTGGCCGCTGTTCTGGGCTTACGAGCTGATCACGGCCTGCTGCGAAGAACGCTGGAAGGAGGCCCGCCAGTGGCGCCAGCGGCTGGCCAGCGTGAGCCTGGTGGTGGATGGCGTGGCCCTGCTGCCCGAGCTCTACCTGGTGCCGGAGGAAGCCGTGGCGGCTGAGCGCCGCCAGCCCGGCAGCCAGCCGCGGGTGGCCAATGCCAACGTGCCGCTGCTCTGGACCCAGAGCCTCACCTGGCTGGGAGATCTGCTGCTGGCGGGTCTGATCAGCCCGGCCGACCTCGATCCCAGTGGCCGGCGCCTGCCCGCCAGCCTCGGTGCCGAGCGGGTGCTGGTGGCCCTGGTGCCGGCCACACCCGCCATCGCCGCCCGCTTGCGCGAGCAGGAGCTGCCCTGCAGCCTCCAGGACGGCGCCTCCCAGGGCTTCTGCATCGGGCCCTCCGCGGCCCTGGCCCAGCGCCTGGCCCAGGTGGGGGCCAACCCCGGCCTGGGGCTGAGCGGCCACCCCCCAAGCAACATGCGCACCCTGGCCACCGCCCGTCTCTACCGCCGGCCGGATGGGGCGGGTGGGGCGGAGCGGCTGGCCTTTCTGCCGGCGGTGCTGGAGGAGGGCAGCTTCTACCTGGCCGACGACCCGGAGCAACTGGTGGACAGCGTGGTGGCGGAGCTGAACCTGCTGCGCCGCCACTGGCGCGGTCCCGGCGAGCCGCTGCTGCTGATCCCGATCACCGAGGGAGCCTTCCGGGCCGGCCCCGAGCCCCTGCTGGCCCTGGCCCAGCAGCTGCGTGCCGGGGTGGTGGACGACGTGCCGGTGCAGCTCGGCACCCTGGAGGAGCTCTCCGACCGGGCGAGCTGGGTGGACCTGCCCGCCGAGGCCGGTGCCGGCACCAGGGCCCCATCCCCCCACACCCCACTGCAGGCCAGCAGCCCCCAGGCGCCGCTCACGGCCGCCGAGGAACTGGAGCTCGAGCGCGGCGATCTCAGCGTCGCCGACCTGGCCGAACGGCTCTGGACCAGCACCTCCCTCGAGGAGCAGGCCGAGGTGCTCGAACAGCTGGGCCGCCGCCTCGGCGGCGATGCGCGGCTGCTGGGCCCGGACGGCCAGTCGGTGGCACTGCGGGGCCTGTTGGAGGAGGTGTACCACCGGGCCCTGGCAGCAGCCGACTGGGATGGGGTGCGGCGCATGGCCGCCCAGCTGCAGCTGGTGCATCCCCAGCTGGAGGATGCCCTCACCGACCTGCTGGCCCGGCAGAAACAGGTGGTGGTGGGACGCAACTACACCGTGGACTCACGGATCACCAGCCCCCGCTCCAGTGGCGCGATCGCGGCCATGATCCGCCGCTTCAGCGGCGAGGACGGGCGTGAGTGGATGCTGCAGCAGGAACTGCTGCTGGCCCTCGATGGCCTGGCGCGCCACGAGCCCAGCCTGCTGAGCGGCAGCCTCACCCTTCAGCTCGGGCAGCTGCTGCTGCTGCTCACCGGTGAACTGGCCCTGGAAGGCGACCTCAGCCCGATCGAGGCCTTCGAGTGCCTCTGCCGCCAGCCCCCCCACGCGATCCGCCGCCGCCTGCGGGCGGTGTTGCTGGATGCCGACCATGCCCGCACCGCCCTGCAGCGCAAGGAGCAGCTGCACGTGAGCGGGCGGGTGCGCTGGACGGCACCGGTGCCGCTCGAAGACCTCCCCGGTGGCGAGTGCTGGCTGCAGCACCGCATGCGCCTCGGCGCCCTGGGGCGGGTGCCGCGCGACTTCTACGCCGGCGTGTGGGAGTTGCTGCATCACTGCCGCGGCATCGTCATCGGCGACAAGCTGGAGAAGCGCAATCGCCTGGCCAGCGAACCGCTGCTGAGCGAGAAGACCCCGGGTGAGCGCAACTTCGCCTCCCTGGTGGAGCATCTGCTCAGCAAGATCGAGGCGTCGGAGTACCGCCAGCTGTGCACGGAAACCCTGATCACACTGATCGCCTTCGTGGAGGCCAACCCCCAGGTGCGCTTCGAGGACGACCTGGCCCTCGATGTGGTGATCGGCCACGCCGTGCGGGTGGGTTGGCAGGGCAGTCACCCCCAGGTGCCGGCCGGCGACTACAGCCTGCACAAGGCCGCCGCCTGGGACCGCTTCTACCGGGCCTCCCCGGCCGATTGCCGGCGCTGGCAACTGGAGGCGCTGCGGGAGCTCAGCCAGGACGCCTGAATCGGATCGGCGGGATCAGATCGGCTCTTCGAGGTTCAGGGAGAGACTGGGCTGATCCACGCACTGCTCGATCAGGTCGGCCAGCAGCAGGGCACGCGAGGCCTGCAGGCCATCCACCGCCGGCGACTCATCGCCGCGAACGCAGGCCAGGAAGTGGGTGAGCTCGGCGTAGAGGGGCTCGATCGAGGTGGTGCTCACCTCCTCCACCAGACCATCGGAGCGGTACACCAGCTCGCCGTGGTCGGCACTCACCGACTGATGGGAGCGCCGGTGGATGTGCAGGGTGCGGTTGAGGAAGTCGGTTTCCACCAGGCTGGCGCGGCAGTGGGCGCTGAGGCTGCGGATCTTGCGGTGGGCCATCTTGCTGGCCGTGAGGCTGGCCACCACGCCATTGGCGAAAGCCAGGGTGGCGTTCACGTAGTCGATCGGACCCTCGCCGCTGCGCCCCCCCGCCGCCGCCAGCCGCAACACCGGGGCACCGGCCAGCTCCAGCACCAGGTCGATGTCGTGAATCATCAGGTCGAGCACCACCGACACGTCGTTGGCGCGCTCGGGATTGGGGCTGTGCCGCCGGGCCTCCAGCACCACCACCTCCTCGCTGGCCACCACCTTCACCAGCTCCCGGAAGGCGGGGTTGAAGCGTTCGATGTGGCCCACCTGCAACTGCACCCCGGCCGCCTCAGCGGCGGCGATCAGCTCCGCGGCCTCCTCCTGGCTGGCCGCGATCGGCTTCTCGATCAGCACGTGCTTGCCCGCCTGCAGACAGGCCAGCCCCACCGGGTGATGCAGCAGGGTGGGCACGGCGATGCACACCGCATCCACCTGCTCCAGGAGCTGCTGATGGCTGGGATACCAGGCACAGCCGAATTGCTGGGTGGCCAGCCGACCCCGCCCCCGGTCTGGATCCGCCACCCCCACCAGCTGGGCGTCCTTGATCAGGCTGAGCACACGAGCGTGGTGCCAGCCCATGTTGCCGATGCCGATGACCCCCACACGGACCGGGTTCATGGCAACGGTATGCAGACGGGCTGATTATCAACGATCGTCAGGCTCCCGGCTCAGCGATCGGGAGCGGCGGCCGGATCCAGCGGGTCTGCGGCGGCCGGTTCGGGAGGGCGCGCGATCTGCACCCTCTCGATGCGCGGACCGTCCATGGCCAGGATCTGAAACTGATACCCCCCCCAGCGCAGGCTTTCGCCGGCGGCGGGGATGTGCTGCAGGCGTTCCAACAGGAAGCCCGCCAGGGTGTGGTGGTCGTCGGCCTCGGGCAGGGGCAAAGGCAACTGGCGATTGAGCTCGAAGATCTCCAGTTCGCCGGCCACCGACCAGCAGCCCTCCCCCAGGGTGGTGAGAAAGTTGTGGGGTTCAAGGGGATTGTCCTCCTCACCCACGATCTCGCTGGTGAGGTCGGCCACGGTGACCAGGCCCTCGGTGCCGCCGTGTTCATCCACCACCACCAGCAGGGGCTGGCCGCTGCGGATCAGCGGCAGCAGCTCCGCCAGTGAGGCACTCTCCTGAACCTGGGCCACCGGCCGGATGAAGGGGGCCAGGGGGGAATCGGGCTGAAGCAGACCGCGGGCGATGGGATCGGCCAGGTGGCGCAGGTCGAGCACGCCGCGCACATCGTCGAGGGAGCGGCCGATCACCGGGAAGCGGGCGTGGGCGGTGTCGTGCACGACCCGCATCAGCTCGGCGAAGCTCACCTCCAGCGGCAGGGTGACCATGCCGGAGCGGGGCACCATCACTTCCCGCACCCGGGTGTCGCGCAGGGAGAACACGCCCTCGAGGATGTTGCGCTCATCGGGCATCAGACCGGTGACACCACCGGTTTCGATCAGGGTTTCGAGCTCCTCCGCCGACATCACCGGCACCAGCTGATCCCAGTTGCGCGGCAGACCCAGGAGCCGCAGAAGCAGGGCGCCGAGCCGTTCCACCAGGCCCAGCAGAGGGGCCAGGCTGCGGCTGAGGGCCGCCAGCAGCGGCGCCAGCCGCAGAGCTGAGCGCTCGGGGCTGTGCAGCACCCAGGCCTTGGGCGCCAGGCCGCCGAACAGGGTGGCCACCAGCACCATCACCAGGAACACCGCCAGATCCAGCCAGGCCTGGGGCAGGCTGTAGGTGCCCCTGGTCAGCATTGGCGCCAGCCGTTCGGCGAGGCCGCGGCCGGCCCAGCCGAAGGCCACCAAGGCCAGCACCGAGCCCAGCTGGGTGGCCACCAGGGCGCGACGCAGGCGGCGCTGGAGCTTGGCGATAGCGGCTGCGCCGGGCTCACCGGCCTCCACCAGCTGATTCACCCGGCTGGGCCGCAGCTGGATCAGTGCGGCCTCTCCGGCCGAGAAGAAGGCCCGCAGGGCCACCAGTGCCGCCAGGGCCAGAAACAGCATCACGGCATCGGGGCCGGCCACAGGCATGGGGGTCGCGAGGATCGAACTCGCCTTGGGCGGATTATGAGTCCGCTGCATTCACCAGATTGCTAGACCCCCGGGCACGCCCGAAGGTCAGGCTCACCAGAGGCCGCGCACGGGCACCGACCAGGTGTCGCCGCTCCCCTGCATGGAAAACGACTGCGGCGCCTCCTGCGAGCCGCGCTCCACCGTTAGCGGTTCGGCGCCGCCGCTGAGGCTGCCCGAAAACCCACTCGAGATATCGCCGGTGCGCAGGGGCATCGGATCGTGCTGCTGGTCGAGCAGGAACCGGGTGGTGTTCTCCACGGCGCTGCCGTCCCAGATGATGGTCTGGTCGGTGAAGCCAAGGCCCATCACCCGGTTGCCCTCGCGGCCACCCATGGCGATGCCGAACAGATCGGTGATCTGGTTGGTGAGGCTGACACCGCGGGCGAAGGGAGCGGTGTAGCTGAAGAAGCGCGCCTCCATCAGCTCGGGCACGGTCTGCACGGTGCCGCAGCGGGTGACTTCCACCGGGGCTGCAGGGGAAGAGCCGGCAGCGGCCGGGGCAGGGGCCTCCAGGGTGGTGGTGCAGACCACGGGACCGGCCAGGGCAGGTGCGGCAAGGGGGCCCACCACCAGGGCGCACGCTGGCAGGGCGAGAGCTGGCAGGGCAGCGCCGAGCAGCAGGGTGGGGGAGCAGGTCAGGCGGGAACGGGGGGACATGGCCGGGACCTCAGGAAACTGGTGGAGCGGGGCTGGGAAAACCGCGGAACAGCGGATGGGGGGAGAGCAGCCCTGAGGCATCTGCCAGAGATGGTGTCTCCGCATCCAAACTAGGCAATTCAGCGCCGTTCCACCAGTGTCGTCTCTGGAGTCAAAGCCCCGGCTCACCCTGCCGAGCGAAGCGGCGGCGATGCGCCGCCTGCTGCTGGAGCGGCTCGCCGCCCGCGCCTACCGCCACGGCAGCTTCACCCTGGCCTCCGGACGCACAAGCCCCCACTACGTGAACTGCAAACCGGTGAGCCTCAGCGGCGAGGGGCTGGCCCTGCTGGGCGCGCTGCTGCTCGAGCTGGTGGAGGCCCAAGCCGCCGCCGTGGCCGGCCTCACCCTGGGGGCCGATCCGCTGGTGAGCGCGGTGGCCATGCGATCCGCGCTCGACGGCCGCGCGCTCGAGGCCCTGATCGTGCGCAAGCAGGCCAAGGGCCACGGCACCGGCGCCTGGCTGGAGGGCCCGCTGCCCGCCGCGGGCAGCACGATCACGGTGCTGGAGGACGTGGTGACCACCGGCGGCTCGTCGCTGCAGGCGGTGCACCAGCTGCGCGACGCCGGCTACCAGGTGAACCGGGTGGTGGCGATCGTGGACCGTCAGGAGGGCGGCCTGGAGGCGATGACGGCGGCGGGGCTGGAGCTGCGCAGCCTGTTCCAGCTGGAGGAGGTGGCGGCCTGCCGCGCCGCCATGGCGGAGAGCGCGCGATGAGCCGCCTCTGGAACTGGCGGCCGGAGCGCCCCGCCCTGATGCGCCAGCCGGCGAGCCTGATCCGCCTGGAGGGCAGTGACAGCCTGCGGGTGCTGCACGGCCAGACCAGCGCCGCCATCGAGGGCGCCCGGCCGGGCCAGTGGATGTCCACCTGCTGCATCAGCCCCACCGCCCGCCTGCGGGCCCTGGCGGAGGTGCTGGTGGATGGCGACGGGGCCTGGCTGGCGGTGAGCGCCGGTGACGGCGAGCAGGTGCATCAGGCCCTCGATCGGGTGCTGTTCCCCGCCGACCGGGTGCGACTGCAGCCGCCCCGGGCCGGCTGGCTGCTCACGCCGGTGCCGGGCCGGCAGGAGCCCCCCAACGCCGGCGAGTCGGGCGAATGGCAGGAGCTGGAGAATGGCGGCGGCTGGCAGCTGGGCAGCGGCGCCCTGGGGCTGGGCCTGGTGCTGCGCCAGGAGGCAGCCCTGCCGCCGGCCTGGGCCGCGCGGGAGCCCCTGGGTGCGGCGGAGCAGGAACGTTGGCGCATCCAGAGCGGTCTGCCGGCGGCGCCCGGCGAGATCAACGACGACCACAATCCCTTCGAACTCGGCCTGGCCGATCGGGTCAGTCTCAGCAAGGGCTGTTATGTGGGCCAGGAAACCCTCGCCAAGCTCGCCACCTACGACGGGGTGAAGCAGCAGCTGCGGCGCTGGCACTGGCCGGCGGCGGCAGCGGCAGCCGGCACCCCCCCTCCGGCCCCTGGCCAGGCGCTGCACGACCCCGCACCAGCAGCCGACAATGCCCGGCTGGGCGTGATCAGCTCCGCCATGGCGCTGGCCGGCGGCGACTGGATCGGCCTGGCGCTGGTGCGCCGCCGCGCCCTGGATCACATCCAGCTGCAGGCCGGGCCCGGTGGCGCCGCCCCCCGCCTGGAGATCTCGGTTCCGGATGGCTTCGTGAGGCCGCCGGTGGGGACGGGATCTCAGGCCTCCTGATCCAGGAGCCAGCACACCACCGCCCAGGTGGCCAGGTTGTCATCGCGGTTGTAGGTGAAGATGCGCCGCAACCGGGCGGTGCCGCCATCGCGGCGCCACTGCCGCCACCAGAGCAGGCAGCGGGCCCCATCCACCCCGGCCTGGCTCCAGCGGAACCCCAGCCAGCTGGCCACCGCCTTGAGCCCGTAGCTGCTCACGGGCAGACGCCAGGAGCGCCGCAGCCGGGCATGGACATCGAGCAGGCGCGCCCTGAGGGCTTCGATCTCGCCATCCTCAGCGCCCTGGCGACGGGCCAGGCGCAGCAGAGCGATCGCCTCGGTTTCGCCGTAGTGGAGCAGCGGCCAGCCCGGATAGCGGGCCAGAAAGCGGCGCAACCGCAACCACAGCCGCGCTTCGCCATGCTCCTGGAGAGCCAGCAGGGGCTGGTAGCGCCAGCTGGGGTCGGCGCGGCGCGGCCAGGCCTCGAGCGGGTCCGCCGACGGCAGCCGCGGTACCACCACGAACCCGTGCAGGAAATCGTCGCGGGCGTCGGGATCCGATTCGATGTCGTAGAGCAGCACCCCCGGGGCCCTGGCCAGCTCCGGCAGAGCCGGCACCGGGCGTGCTGCGCGGCGCTCGGGCCGGGCCGCCGCCTGCACCCGCGCCTGGGCCACCAGCTCGGCGGCCACCTCGCGGTGCTGCTCACCGTGCACCGCCAACGCCTCGGCCAGGACCGCGGGATCGCTGGCGGCCAGGTCGCTCAGATTGCTGATGCCCTGCTCGAGCAGCAGGTCGCGGCGCCGACCGCCGATGCCGCTCACCTCGCTGAGGTGGCCGAGGCGGCTGGCCTCCTGATCGCAGAGCCCGCGCCAGCCGCAGAGCACACACTTCTTGCGGTCGGCCACCAGGGGCGGCGGCTCCGGCCGGCGCAGATCCCCGGCCAGCCGCTCCAGGGCCTCATCGAGCTGGCGCTGCAGGCCGCTGCCCAGCGGCAGCCGCTGACGCTCCAGGCCCCGGCCCCCGCCGGCCAGCACCAGGGCCTGGGGCACCGGCGCCTGCTGGCGCTCGGCCAGCAGGCGGCCCCAGAGGGTGAGCAGCAGGCGGTGTTCACGGGTGAGGTGGCGGCCCTGGCGGCCCAGCACGGGCCGGTAGGCGTGATCCCCCCACACACTCGGCCCCGCCACCCGCTCCAGCAGGGCCGGGTGGGCCTGCACGGCCAGCCCGCCGGGGCCCTGGCCGTGCAGCCGCAGCCCCACCACCCCAGGGGCCGCAGCGGCACAGGCCGCCTCCCCGCGGCCGGGCTTCTGGGGCAACAGGCTCTGGAAGCTGGCCAGCTGGTCGCTGAGGGCCAGGGCGCGGTGGGCGCTCCAGAGGCGCTGAGCCGGCTCGCCATGGCGATCGAGCCAGGCGCGGCGCTTGCAACGCAACCAGCTGCGCAGCAGCCGGTCGGTGATCACCTGCTCAGACATGGCAGCACGCTAGGCAGCCACGGCCTGGGTCCTGGCCGGGGGCAGCGTCCTTGGCCAGGCGCGGCGGAACTCGGGCAAGCTGGCGGCCGTAGTGTTCCACCGCCGGCGCCCATGGCCTCAGCCCCCCTCCCCCTGGCGCCCAGTGCCATCGCCTTCGGCACCGACGGCTGGCGGGGCATCCTCGGTGTGGACATCACCGTGGAGCGGCTGCTGCCGGTGGCGGCTGCCGCCGCCGCCGAGCTGGCCTACGCCGCGCCCGAGGGGCTGGCGAGCCGCGAGGTGGTGATCGGCTACGACCGCCGCTTCCTGGCCCCGGAGCTGGCCGAGGCGATCTGCAGTGCCGTGCGCGGGGTGAACCTGACGCCACTGCTGGCCACCTCCGCCACCCCCACGCCGGCGGCCAGCTGGGCGGTGGTGGAGCGCGGTGCCCTCGGCGCCCTGGTGATCACCGCCAGCCACAACCCGCCCGAATGGCTGGGCCTGAAGATCAAGGGACCGTTCGGCGGATCGGTGGAAGGCGACTTCACCCAACGGGTGGAGACGCGCCTGGCGGCTGGTGGCATCAGCGTGCCGAGCCCCGGCGAGCTCCAGCGCTTCGACGCCCTCGGCAGCTACGTGAACGGCCTGCGCAGCCGGCTCGACCCCGCCCCGCTGGCGGCGGGGCTGCAGCAGCTGGGGCTGACGGTGATTGTGGATCCGATGCACGGCTCGGCGGCGGGCGTGCTGCCGGCCCTGCTGGGCCCGGAGGCGATCGCCAGCGGCGCCATCCAGGAGATTCGGGCGAACCGCGATCCGTTGTTTGGTGGAAACCCACCCGAGCCCCTGGCCCCCTACCTGGGCGAGCTGATCAGCGCCGTGCAGGCGAGCACCGCTGCCGGCCGGCCGGCGATGGGAATTGTGTTCGATGGCGACGGTGACCGCATCGCCGCCATCGACGAGCGCGGCCGCTTCTGCAGCACCCAGCTGCTGATGCCCCTGTTCATCGACCATCTGGCCCGGGCCCGGGGGCTGCCGGGCACGGTGATCAAGACCGTGAGCGGCTCCGACCTGATGCGGCGGGTGGCCGAGGACCTGGGCCGCCCGGTCGTGGAGAAGGCCGTGGGCTTCAAGTACATCGCCGCCGAGATGCTCGCCGGGGAGGTGCTGGTGGGTGGGGAGGAGTCGGGAGGCGTGGGCTTCGGCATGCACCTGCCCGAGCGCGATGCCCCCTTCGCCGCCCTGCTGCTGATCGAGGCCCTGGTGGAGGGCGGCGTGCCCCTGGGCGAGCGCCTCGATGCCCTGCAGCGGGCCCATGGCGGCGCCGCCAGCTACGACCGACTCGACCTGCGGCTGGCGGACATGGCTGCCCGCCGGCGCCTGGAGGAGCAGCTGGCGCAGGCGCCCCCGGAGCAGGTGGCCGGGGAGCCGGTGCTGGAGGTGATCCGCACCGACGGCGTGAAGCTGCGCCTGGGCCCCAGCCACTGGCTGATGCTGCGCTTCTCCGGCACCGAGCCGCTGCTGCGGCTCTACTGCGAGGCGCCCAGTGCCGAGCGCGTGGCCGAGGTGCTGGCCTGGGCACGCCGCTACGCCCTGGAGGACTGATCGCCATGAGTTCCTTGTTGGTGATCGCCAGCGGCAATGCCGGCAAGGTGCGCGAATTCGGCCACATGCTGGCCGGGTTGCAGTTGCAGATCCGCCCCCAGCCAGAGGGCCTGGAGGTGGAGGAAACGGGCGACACCTTCGCCGAGAACGCCCGGCTCAAGGCGTCGGCCGTGGCCCGCGCCAGCGGCTGCTGGGCCCTGGCCGACGACTCCGGCCTGAGCGTGACCGCCCTGGGCGGCACCCCCGGCGTGCATTCAGCCCGCTATGGCCCCAGCGACCCCGAGCGCATCGCCCGGCTGCTGCGGGAGCTGGACGGCGCCGGCGACCGCTCGGCCCGGTTCACCGCCGCCCTGGCGGTGGCCGATCCCAGCGGCACCATCCGCCTCGAGGTGGAGGGCATCTGCCCGGGCGAAATCCTTGAGGAGCAACGCGGCACAGGCGGCTTCGGCTACGACCCGGTGTTCTTCGTGCCCGAGGCAGGGCTCACCTACGCCGAGATGGACAAGGCTCTCAAGGGCCGCATCGGCCACCGGGGCCAGGCCTTTGCCCTGCTGGCGCCGCAGCTGCGGGAGCTGCTGGATGCAGGGTTGTGAATCCTGGGCGGCGGGTCAGGTGTATGGCCGGGTCAAGGAGTGGCAGCACGATCAGGGCCAAGCAGAGGAAGGATCCTTGCTGTAACCATCAGCAGAACTTCAGAAGAAGCTCGCTCCATCAGCCTGGCTTTAACGTAGGGATGCTTCCAACCTGCTCGCGGCCTGTCAGCGCTGTGAATTCAAGCCAAACCAAGCCCCCGCGATCAGGGACATACCAGGACTTGCGGGAGATGAGCCGACGTTCGTAGCAGCCATGCCAGACGCGACCATGCCCGGCGGAAGACGATCCCATGCAGTCGTCATCGGAGCCGGATGGGCAGGTTGGGGCGCAGCCAAGTCACTCTGTGAAGCCGGTATTCGTGTCACTTTGATTGATGGGATGCCCGATCCAACAGGCAGAACACCAATCACAACCAAAAGCGGCAAACCTTTCGAGGCAGGCACCAGAGGTTTTTGGAAAGACTATCCCAATATCAACGCGCTCACCGATGAACTCGGCGTTGGCGATATCTTCACTGACTTCACATCCAGTGCCTTCTGGTCGCCCGATGGGCTAGAAGCAACAGCGCCCGTCTTTGGAGAATCACCCCAATGGCCAAGCCCCCTTGGCCAGATGGTGGCAACAATCACCAACTTCACACGACTACCCATTCAAGACCGGCTCAGCATCGCAGGGCTTCTCTATGCGATTCTTGACCTCTATCGCAGCGACAAGATATTCCAGCAGTACGACGATCTCGACGCGCAATCACTCTTTGTCAAGCTCGGCATCAGCGAGCGACTCATCAATGAGTTCTTGCGCCCCACCTTGCTTGTTGGCTTGTTCAAGCCGCCCGAAGAGCTTTCGGCTGCGGTCACCATGGAGCTCCTCTATTACTACGCCCTGGCCCACCAAGACTCATTTGATGTCCGTTGGATCAAGTCGAAAAGCATCGCGGAACATCTGTTTGCACCTCTGAGCCGAAGGCTGATTTCCCGTCATCATCTGCAGGTCCTTGGGGGAACGTTGGTGAAACGGGTGACGATGTCATCTGACTCGCAGCGCGTCAGCTCGGTTGAGCTTAAGAACGTGGCCACCCAAACAGTTCAGGTGATTGACGATGTGGATGCTGTGGTCCTGGCCGTTGGTGTCAAAGGGCTCAAGGCTCTGATGGCTCAATCTCCAGAACTCAGCAAGGCAGCACCAGAGCTTGTTTGCGCTGCTTCGCTTGGTGCCATCGATGTGGTGTCAGCACGTCTATGGCTGGATCGTTATGTTCCAATCGCTTACCCGGCCAACGTGTTCTCCCGCTTCGAATCACTGAAGGGCGCTGGGGGCACTTTTTTCATGCTGGATCAGCTGCACCAAGATGCGCAACAGGCTCTCTGGGGTGATGAGCGGCCCCAGGGCTCGGTGGTCGCCAGCGACTTTTACAACGCATCGGCCATCGCAGCGATGAGCGATCAAGAGATCATTGATCGGCTCACGCATGACCTGCTTCCCATCGCTCATCCGGAATTCACCAATGCCAGGGTGGTTGATTCCGAGGTGCGGCGCTATCCAGGCTCGGTGTCGCTCTTTTCTCCGTGCAGTTTCAGAAAACGGCCACCCTTGGAAACCTCAGTGGAGTCGATCGTCTGTGCTGGTGACTGGGTGCGGATGGGCGACAAAGAACATGGAGCCAAGGCACTGTGTCAGGAACGGGCCTATGTGTGCGGGCTGGAGGCAGGGAACTCCCTGATCAGGCGCAAGATTGTCAACGGTGCGGATCACTCGCATCCCATTCTGCCCATTCGGGCAGACGAGCCACAAGTGGTTCTAGGCCGTGCTCTCAACAAGCTCGTGATGGATCCAATCGAAGCCCTTGGCCTGAAACTGCCGTGGTTCAACTCCTAACGCTGCCTCTGAGTGGCAGGCATGAAACCTGCGGTGGCGCAGCAAAGAGCTGGTGGTGGCCTGTTCACTTGAGGGATGTGTTCGAAGTGTCGCTTCTCCATAGGCAACGTCAGGAGACCTTCGCATCTACTGGAGGATCCATGGCAACTACGGGCTGACCAAAGGAATCGTTTGCCTTCCATGGCGGCGGTAGATATGGAAGTCGCTATCGGTAGTGAGAAGCAATGGTGAATCGTTCATCTCCGCAAGCCGAATCAAAGCAACATCAGCTAGAGATGCAGGAACATTCTCATACCTCTTGAAGAGTGAACTCACAGAGCCGATCTGCTCCTGGAGCACGAAAGGCAATTGAACGACCCCTCGCTCAATCAACTGCAACGCCAGGGAAGGATCAAAACCGGAGCGCTTCAGCAGGAAACAAGTCTCCGCAACGACAGCCTCACAGCTCAGCAACGGAGGCTGAAAAGACTGAAACTGTTCAAGAGCCCATCGATGATGGGTATCGTTGCGACTCAACAGGGCAACCCAAGGGCCTGTATCCAGCAGTACCGCCATATTCAGTGTTTACCGAAGTCAGACATGTATGCAGGGTTGAATGAAAGATCTACTGGTCCATCTTCACAACATCCCACCAAATCGGCCACCAGATCAGCTGCTGATTGTCGTGCTGAGCCATCCACACCCTGCTCTGAGGACTGGAGAAACGCCGTCAATGCTCGTCGAACCAGCTCAGACTTGCTCAGCCGACGACGATGTGCCTGCTCTGTGAGCTGCGCATCCAGGGCTTCGGTCAACTTGAGTGAGATCACCGCCATGGCAAGCACCCCGCCGCTACCCCGTCATCCTACCAGTTGCCAAGCGGTATTACGAACATCGTTGGCGTGCTGTGCTCGGAATTGGCTGCAGGGTGTGCTTGTGCCAACAGCAGCGGCCTCCTCCACGAGACATTTCTGCTCGGTCTTACCGATCCTTCGAACGCTCAAGATCAGAAGCGGGCAGGGAATCGGGCATCAACAACGTCCTGTACTCCCGCCTTCTGTATCTTGATGTTAGAAGGTCCACTCATCGATAGACATCTCTTCTGTGGCCAACCTTAATAACGTCGACAACGCGCGTCTCGTCATCGATGGAGTAAATGACCCGATAGTTGCCTTGGCGGACACGATAAAGATTGGGTCTTCCCGCGAGTTTTTCAGATCTTGATGGGCGCGGTTGAGTGGCCAGCAGTTTGATCTTCTCAATCAATCGTGTCAGCGTCGCCTTGTCTGAAATCGCTTGTAGCTCTTTAGTGGCTGATGACTTGATCGTGAGGCTATAGTCGGCCACTATTTCTTAGGCTTGTGACGAACTCTTCGAAGCTAGAGCTTGGCTCATCTTGCCTCTCATCAGCGTCTCTCAAATCATCAGCATCGTCGGCCAATGTCATGCGAACTGCTTCATTGACCATGTCTGATATTGAGCGGTTACATGCAGCAGCTCTTAAGCGCAGTGCACGATGTACATCCGCGTCGAAGTAGACCGTGGCCCGTTTTGTTTCATCCATCCCACGACCTTAGCGCTTTGACGTTCTGACGTCAAGACGGTGTGGCTGCCGGCTTCCCCCTGATCCTTCTAACGCTCAAGATCAGCGGCGGGCGATAGCTCGTTGCATTGAACAGGCATGCTTGGCTCCCCGACCGATGCATCTTGATGTTAGGCCTTAAAACGAAGCAATTGATCATACTCAGCATGACTACCAATCCAGACCCAGATCAAGTCATTGCTGCTTGCTTCAACAGCTAAAGCTCTGAATCGAAGTCCAACTCTGGCCGACCAAAACTTGCCGATCTTCTTGAAATGGAGCGAAGGATGGCGTGGCTCGGCTTTGAGCAATTCGAAGCAGCGATCAGCCTGGAGTTTCACCTCTGAAGGAAGTGAGTTATAGCAAGCCCAGAAGCGTGGGCTGGCCCGATGCCTCATAATTCAGAACATCGACCAGCCTTGCTGTCGCTGATTGCCTCGTTGGCTAGCCATTCCAAGTTGCCTGCAGTTATGTCATCCTCCATCTGCTGGTCCCAGTCCGTTGCGTCGAACGACTGGAACCAAGCCCGGAACTCGGCCCGCTTGGCCGGCGGCAGCTGCTGAACTGCAGCCTCAATCTCTTCGAGGGTGCTCATGAGTCCCATAATAGCTGAGTTCTCCAGCTGAGACGCGACATCCACCTGATAGGCCTAACGGCAAAGCTGATCAGCGGCGGACCATCGGCTCTGTGTTACCGCTGGATTCTATCCGCCGTCTGATCCAGCGTGTGGTTAGGCCTTGCGTGCGTTACGTATGAGTCGGGGGCGATGAACTCCGACCAAAGAAGAAGTAAGCGAGCGCGCCCACCCAGTGAGTCAGCGCGATGGCGATTATCCATCCGACTTGCTTGGTGTCGCCGCGGCTGATGCGCTTAGCGCAGTCAACGAGCATCCAAATCCAGAACGCGCTGAGAGCGATCATGAGCCCGACGAGCAGTAGCTCAGTGGGCCCAAGGCCGAACATGCCGATCATTATTGGTGTGTCCATGTGATGGATCGCGGTGGCGTATGTGGTCGAGCGGCCTAACGTTCGACATGAGCGGTGGACCAAGGGGCGCAAAGCGACCTTTGGTCCACCGCTCGATGGAGGGGTTAGGCCACATGCAAACGGCGAGCTGCTAGCTACATGAACCCCAAGCACAGCAGCATGGCCAAGGTAAGGAGAGAGCTGACCATAAAAAGCAAATTCGCCGCGAACAGCCACCGGTGTTTCACCATTGCGATTCGGTCGACCGTGCGACACCATCGACGCATCGCGTCCGTTAGATCTTCGCCGCTTACTCCCGATGGGTTGCTAGCGCGCTGCATCAACAGGTACGTGTCAATCGCCTCCATCTTGAGAGGAACGGTGCAGATTACTTTCGCCGCGCAAAACACCATCGCCAGCAACGGAAGAAAAAAGGCTCCAACAATCCACAGAGGAAATGGGAAATCGTTCTTCCATTTTCCAATGGCCACGACTGCAAAGAAAAGGCCCTGCAGCAGGCCTCCCGTGGCAATGAGTTGCTTCGCGGCTTCATCAAACCTCGCGATGACTTGCATCGGGCCATCAATGCGCGCCTTAGCCCAATGCTGGACTAATGTCTCAAACGACTGCCCGCTCTGAAAGAGACCGTGTGTCGCTATCGGATGACTCTCGTAGGGCATGACGGTACCTAGTGCGATGGAACGGCGCTGTAGATCATGAGGCCTAACGCTAAGATCAGAAGCGGGACAAAACCTTAGAATTGGCAGTTACCTAAATCTCCCGTCTTCTGAATCTTGATGTTAGGCTACGGCCTTGGAGATGCATTATTTTGCCGCTGCCACGTCTTTTGGCCCTTAGGATATGGCCATGTCGAGGCAACAACCAGTATGCCCACTAAAAAGATTATTATTGCCAATGCGATTCGGGAGCCGAAATTAGAGTCTGTTCCAATGATAGATCTAAGCGATAACGGGCCTGCAAGACTCGAATAAATACTTGGCCCAATTACAACCAGAAACGGAAATGCGCGGTGCAAGAAACTTATAGGCCCTTGAATTGAGGGATCTATAGCCAGAACAAAGTAGGCCGAGACGCCAATAAGCAACGTCGAGAGAATGTCTCCGCCGATGGTAGATGTCGTTTCACTGATAGATAACATCTCAGCCCGAAAGTACCTATAGCAAATTGGATATATGGCAAAGAAGATTATCGACCACTTCAAGGCCTCAACTGCTGGGGATAATTCAACTATAGATTTCTCCTGGGCCACAAGCGTCAACATTACAAGAACAATGAATGTTATTGATGCAACGAGAAGCGTTATAAACGTCTGCAATACGGCCAAGTTGGCTCGAGTCGGGTTTAACAGGCTCCATCCTTTCTGGAACTTGACATCAAGAGCAATCTTCATGAATCCTGAGGCTGGCATCCTTAGGATATCTTCTCGAGGGACTGGTCTATCTTGAGATAGCCCACTGGCTATCTCCTTGGCTTCTCTGGTTATGTTATTTCTCTCTCTGATCATTTCTTGTTCAGACGACAAACTTTCGATTCTGCTTCGAAGATCTGACGCAGAGGTTATTGCTTTTCGTGCGTAAGCAGGTTGTAGGCGATCAAAGGTTCTTGCAGTAACTATTGAATCAACTGCTGCGACTGTAGAAGCCAAGATTGATCCCACAAGAATAGCCACGGGCCAATTAGGGACTCCTGAAAAAGGGATCCGCCGGCTGGATCCAAATACTGCGAACGAGCGGCGCGTTGTCTGCCCAGACGCTTGGCTATACAGCGGCCAATGAATCGGCCATTTCAAGCTTCCAAATGTTCCTG
>NZ_JAGQCU010000012.1 GCF_024346355.1 Cyanobium sp. ATX 6A2 | reverse complement strand
CCGATCGCCGAGTTGCGCATTCAGCGATCAGGGTTCATAGTGGATAAACGGAGCTGCGCAATCAGCTTCCAGGCAGTCATCCCCTGACTGCTCCTGTTCACCCTCCGGAGAGGGTCACAGGACCTCCTGAGTTACACCACTCGGAGGGGCGCTACCGCCTCGAAGGTTGCAGCCCGGGCAACCTGGGCGACATCAGTGCTGGCTCGACCCTGATTGCGGCGCTGAACAAAGCGCTTACGCCAGTCGGCCAGCCGCTGCTGGTTGAGTCCATCCAGCACACTGCGTGCGGCCTGGGCGATTTCGCCATCGGACAGCCGCTCGGGATTGCCCTCAATGCCGGCAGCCGCAAGGTGGGGGTAGGTGTTGACCGATCGGAAGATCGCGCCCAGGCTCTGCACCGCGGCCAGCACCAGGGGAACGTCGCGGCCGGCGAGTCGTTCCCGCAAGGCTCGGTCGACCTGACGGACGTACTGCCGCAGCCTTACCTTTTTTTCCCTCAGAGCCCGTGATCCGGCCGCGAGGAGAACGGTCGTTGATGTGGCCTCGGCCGTTGGCAAGGCCAGCACGTAGCCATTGTTGGTGAAACCGGTGGCCCGGAGCAGGGGCTTGAGGTGAAAGCGATCGGAAACGGCAACGAGCGGTTCCACGCTGGCTAACCGGTACGTGATCACGGTCTCGGGCGTGGCATAGACGAGCAGGGAGCGGGCCTGGAACCGCCAGAAATCGTCGTCCTCGATCAGGTTGTCGAAGGCCTCCTGCAGATCGGCCAAAGCAGCCCGCTCAGTGCCGGCAGCCTCCAGCTGGCTGATCGCCTCTTCTGCCAGAGCCCGGAGCTGGAGCCTGTCCACGTCCGTGTCCGGAGTGATCGGCGTGGTGGGGAGCACAATCGACACGCTCGGCGTGTGGCGGTGATGGGCCAGCGCCTGTCGTTCTTCGCGGGTCGGCACCGATATGGAATATTCAGCTGGCCCGGAACAAGCCCCACTATGGCCAGCCTGAGCTGGAAAGATGGGCGCTTGAGAAAGCAGAAATTCGCAACATCGAGTCGTCTCGATTGCCACTCAGCTCGCCTTTCAAACCAGGCCTTGCCTGGGGCACATCCGCTGGAGCCGCCACAGGCGAGCTCGCGAGGAGGCCGTCAAGCACCGGCACCAGAAGCGTCAGCAGGGCTGGCAGCCGTGCGATCCGCCATGGTGATTGGCCATCGTGATCGGCATGGCCGCTCCATGCCGGTGGCGGTGAAGAGACAAGCCGCAGGGCAATGCTGGGAATCAGGAAGAACAGCAGGATCCCAATCTTGTCGATGCCGAGCAGAAGAAAGACCTTGTCGTCGAGCTCTGGCTTCGACAACGCAAACAGGCGCTTGAGATGAACCAGCAGATTCCCTGGCGTGAGATGTCTGGCATCCGCGATGTGTTGATGCATGCCTACAACCGGGTGGACTCGAGGAGATCACGGTCACCCTGCGGGAGGAGATCGGCTGCCAGCCGGCCCCTCGCCCATGTGTTCCGGGTCGAGCTCACCGTGCCCCTCAGGGGGCGCAGTTACTGGAGGGTCAGGAGAGGGCCGAACGGGGGGCCATCCTCGAGCCCCTCGATCGCCGGGCGCTGGGTGACGCGCTGCTGCTGGAACTGAAAGCCTTCGGGCTGGACGTGATCGTGATCGAGCCCGGTCTGATCCGCACCCCCCTCCCCGATCTCACGTCCGCATCGATGCGCCAGGTGCAGCGCAGCTGGGCTCCTGATGGCCACTGTGACGCACTGGATCAGGAACCCGGCCAGGGACATCACCACCACGGAGCGGATTGGTGTCGACAGGCGCCAGGATTCCCCGGGTCAGCTGTTCCAACAGCGTGGGCATCCGCTCAGCCGGGCTGACGGCGCAGTTTCAGCCAGGCGAGCACCTGCCAGGCCAGTAAAATCATCACCGCCGGAAGCAGCCCCACCAGCACGATGAGATGAAATTCATCGGTGTACCCCGAGCCAAGGTTCACCAGCAGCTGCTCCAGCAGATAGGCGCCGTAGAGCGACACCAGAACGCCGCCCTCCAGGCGCGTCATCACGCCATAGCTCCAGAAGATGGGTAGGCAAGCCAGGGTGGTGAGCACCATGATCGGCAGATCCCGCTGGATCATCACCGGATCCACCCCGAGGCCCCGGCTTCCAGACACGGCAGCACTGAGTCCCAGGATCAGCAGTTGGTTGAGAAGATTGCTGCCGATCACATTGCCGATGGCAAGATCGGCCTTGCCTCGGTAGGCCGCCACCAAGGAGGTGATCAGCTCCGGCATCGAGGTGCCGGCGGCCACGATCGTGAGGCCGATCACGGTAGTGCTCACTCCCAGGGCCAGCGCAGCCGCCGTGGCTCCCTGCACCAGCAGCTGGGAGCCGCCCACCAGTAGGCCAAGGCCCGCCGCCAGCTTGACGGCGGCCACCGAGGGGGTGCTGCGCTCCGAGGCATCGATCTCATCGCCTTCATCGGGATGTTCTCGGGCGGTGCGCACCTCCCACACCGTGGTGATCACCAAGGCCACCAGCAGGGCCGCACCCGACTGCCAGGTGACCCGCCCCGTGGACGCCATGCCCCACACCGCCATCGACACCCCCAGCAGCAGGGGCACATCCCGCCGTACCAGCCGGCTCTTCACGCGCAGCGGCACGATCAGCGCGCTGAGGCCAAGCACCACCAGCACGTTGAAGATGTTGCTGCCCACGATGTTGCTCACCGCCAGGTTGTCAGCGCCGGAGATGCCCAGGTTTCCCTGAATCGTGGAGATCAGGCTCACGAACAGCTCCGGTGCGCTGGTACCCAGCGACACCACCGTGAGGCCGATCACGATCTGAGGGATCCCCAGCATCAGGGAGAGCGCCACCGAGCCGGCAACGAACAGTTCGCCGCCACCGAAGAGCAAGGCGATGCCCAGCACGATCTGCAGGGTGCTGACCAGATAGTCAGACATTTGGGAATGGAAAGTTCGCAGAATTCTGGAGCAACCCGGCAACCGTCCTCAAGGCGCCCGACATGGGGCGCTTTTGTCTTGCTGAGCTGCCCGCTGATCAGAGGTTGGGAAAACGGCGCCGGCGTTCCTGGCTGTAGGCCCACCATGGGCGCGGCTCCTCGCCGGCCAGGAATCGCTCGATCGACAGGAAGACATCGAGCACGCAGGGATCTTGCCGGCCCCCCCGCTGCCGGCAGAGACGCTGGTAGAGGTCGATGGCATCGCAGCCGATCAGATCAGCCGGCGTGGCGCAGCCAAGGGACCGCAGGACACCCGCGATCACGGGACCGACATTGGGCAGGTCGATGATCCGGCAATGGGCACGCAGGCGATCGAGAACAGCCGTGACCTGCCGACAAAGGTCTTCATCAAGCCCACCCTGACGGGCCGTGGGGCGATCCAGGCGGGCGAGCACCAGCTCCAGCAGGTCATCGAATCCCTGCACCAATGGATCCAGTCGCCGCAGTGCGCTGTGCCTGGGAGCTACGCCCTGGGCCGATCAGCGGGTAGGGGATGCAGCGCTCACCTGCTGCGCCATCGGCGCTGCGGATCGTGCAGGCAGTAAGGCGGAACAAGAGGTGTGCAACGACTGGCGTGCGCTCGACCGGGTGGAGGAATGGGCCCAGGGCAGCAGCCGCCTGGGTGAAGCCGGGCTTCAGGAACTGCATGCGGTGGTGATTGTGCGGGGACGCGGCAGGCGGCGGCGGCGAACACCGTTTCGGAGCGACGACGTACCGGTGGTGGACACCGTGAGCCGCCCACCACTGCAGCAAGTGAGCCTGCGGCTGTTGCGCCGCTGGCTTCAGTTGCGGAAGAAGAGCAGATCGATCAGCTGCCCGGGGCTGAACGGCGAGACCGATGAGCCTGGTTCCGGACTATCAGCACCTGCGAGAGGCCGCATCTGGCTGTGCTCGCGAGTGGCGACCAGCAACATGGTGCTCCACCGGAACACACCGGTGTAGCCATGATCAATCAACTCAACGGGCCAGGTGCCTGTGGCGTCTTCGAGCTGGAGGGCATCCCCGCTGCGGCGGAACTGGTAGCGGCGCCCATCGGGAAAGATCGCCGCATAGCGTTGGAGATTGCCGTCGCGACTCACAACACGGATTTCACAGGGACCGTCATAAATACCCCGCCCTTGCTGGTGCAGGCTGCAGCGTGCTGCCTGTGTTTCATTGCCGGAAGTGTCAACGGTGGTCGAAGCGAACAGCTGCTCGCTGAGAGTCGTGTTCCTGGTCCGTTTCTTCGAGCCGTCGCTCCAACAGGTCTGGTCTGGGACACTGCAGAGCGTGCCGTTGCTGAGCTGGAATTCCGACGGCCTGGGCCTGCCGCTCTGCTCGGCGGAAAGCCGCTGGCCAGCGCTGTTACCCAGATAGCGCTGTGTCAGGGAGATCGAGGGGCCCTGGTTGTCAAAGCAACGCTGGGCGTTGCGATCGCAGAGCACCCCGGGGGTTGGGTTGGTGATGGCGCCGGTGAACCACTGTGCCTGGACCGGGGTGTTCACCAGGACTGCGCCTCCGAACAGCAGGGCGAACGGGAACAGCGTGACAGCTGATCGGACCATATTCGCGAGACTTGAATTCCTATCCAAAAGCTAGGCATCATTCCAGCGCATGGCTGAGGCAAGCCTGTTCCAACCGATCGGCTACGCCAACGGATCGCATCCAGCTGCCGGAGCGCGAGAGCATCCACGGGGCCGCGGCTCTCTATGCCGCTTGGGACCACGAGGCCATCCACGCCAGCGGCCACGCGCCGCGGCTCAAGCGGGATCTGTCCGGGTCTTCGGCTCCCGCAGCGATGCCCCTGAGGAGCTGGTGGCCGAGCTGGGCAGTGTGCTCCTGGGGCGTTCATGTTTCGCAACTTCCCCAGAGGCCCCTTCGGCACTGATGCGGCAGAGCTCTGGACAGGCCGTTGCCGCAACGATTCAGCTCGAAAGGATCAGAGCGAACTGACCTGTCTAGAAGAAATAAGGACTGCCAGCCCATCGACCCGATCCTTGATCAAAGCATCGCTGAGCGGTTCAGCCACTTCCTTCGCCAAGCAGGCCATGTGAATTGCATCGAAGCCAAGGGGAAAGCGAAGCAGCATGATTCCGCCTTGGCAATAGGGGCTGAGTTTTTGTTTTGTCGAAGACCCATCTGATATCGATCCAAACGCAGCACCCACATCCTTCTTGCGGATCGTCAGCTGCCTCCTCAATTTCCATTCAATTCTCTTCTTTATCGACTCTCATGAAACAGCTCATTCCAGCCATCTCATCCCTTCTTATTGTTCTCGCCCCTTCCGCCTTCGCACAGACTATTAGTCAGTCGCAAATGCGTGCCGCCAACCTTGCACGCATGCAAGCCGAAGTGATTAATGATGGGCTGAGTAACTATTCATCAGAAAAATGCATGCATCAAACTGGCGGCGGCAGTTGCATGGTGCAAGAGAGTTCAGGGGGCTATCGCTTCCGCTTCCTTGGAGGTGCTCCCGGCTGGGATGCAAAGGGGGAAATAGGAACGCTTGAGACGGTAATCCTGGTCTCTCCCGATGGCAGATTGTCGCGAGTTGAGTACAATGGTCCTGTGCGTGTCGGCATCAGGCGTTGAATCTCAACTCCGGCCTCAAGGCGCCCACCCCGGTTGCAGTACTCAGGTTGACTGGCGAGCCTGCGCAGCCACATCGAAGGCTTCGTCCTGCTCCAGCTGGAAGACCTCCTGGACGAGCACGGCCACCCACCTGCCCTTGAATGCGTCCTGCTGGCCAATCGGCTCCCATGCCAGAGCCCAGGAACTCCCCTGCACCCGCAGGCTCAGGTACGCCGAAACAACAGCAGTGTGCAGTCGTCCTCCAGGCTGCGGCCCTGGCTAAAGCTGTGCAGTTCGCTGCGCAGCGCATCGAGGATCCCTGGCAGTGCCGCGTTGTGCAGGGTTCCCAACAGTCGCTGGCAGCCCTCAGTGCCGAAGGGCCTGCCATCTCCATCCTCAGCCTCGGTGATGCCGTCGGTGTAGGCGAACAGCAGATCGCCCCGCTCCAGATGGGTTTCCATGCTGCTGAATGTGGCCCTGGGGAGAACGCCCGCCAGCGGGCCTTGGGGCAGGGGCAGCTCCGTCACCTGCCCGCTCCTCACCAGCAGGGGCGGGCAGTGGCCGGCATTGGAGTACTCCAGCCGCCCGCTCGCGGTATCCAGGAAGCCGCAGAACAAGGTCACGAACAGGCAGGTCTCGTTGCCTTCGCAGAGGCTGGCGTTGAGCTGCTCCAGCACGGATGCGGGACAGGAGGCGCCCATCACCAGGCTGCGCAGCAGACCGATCGCGCGGGCCATGAACAGGGCCGCGCCGATGCCATGGCCCGACACATCGCCGATACAGATGAACAGCCGCCCATCGCCCACGAGGAAGGCGTCAAAGAAGTCACCGCCAACGCTGGCAGCGGGTTCCATCCGTGCACTGATGTCCAGGTCTGGGCGCTGCGGGACGAGCGGATGGCGCAACGGCAGCATGCCGGCCTGAAGCTCGCGCGCCAGCTCGAGTTCCTTGCGCAGATGCTCCAGCTCGAGCCGCTCGCGCAGGGCCTCCAGGGTGAGCCTGTTGGCGGTGCGTGCCCGGTGGGTGAGACCCCGCATCAGGTTGCGGGCCACGCCGGGCAGGGGCACCAGGCGCCTCCAGAAGAACTCCCCCTGCAGGCAGAGCACCACCGCCTCGCCTTCACAGCGCACGAGAGCCGACACCGGCTGCTGGTCGATGGCGGAGAACTCGCCGATGCATTCGCCCACCGCCACCGGAATGCTCTGGTCCGCCCGGGCCTCAGGACTGAGGTGCACCCATAGCTCACCGGAAAGGAGCACGTAGATGGTGTCGTTGGGCTCGCCGGGGCGCAGCAGGTCGGTGCCAGCGCTGAGGTGCCGCACCTCACAGCACTCGAGCCGACGGGCCAGCAGCGCCTCGTCCACGTCGCGGAACAGGGGAATCCAGCCGTAGCCATGCCGGGGGGCTGAGGGACGGGCCAGTGGGTCGGGATCGTTGCTCAGGATTGCGGTGACCAGTGCATCTCGATACTTAGTTCATTGCGGTGCTCCAGAACCCGGTAGGCCATGCCATCGGTGTAGGCGCGCACCAGGCGCAGGCCAAGTCCTCCCGGACTGGCTTCACTCAGGCTGGAGGGCAGGGGCTTGTCGCTGGCCACGAGCGGATCGAAGGGAAGACCGCCATCGCTGATCTCCAGCCGCACGCCGGCGCCGGCATCGGGGGTGATGGTGTACAGCCGCAGCAGGATCGGTTCACCGCTTTCTTTGGTGCCGCCGTGCTCCAGCAGGTTGGCCAGCACCTCGTTGAGGCAGATCTCGAGCCGGTCGATCTGCACGGCGGGCACGGCCATGCTGTCTCCACTGGCCCGCAGCCAGGCTGAAGCTCGGCGGAGTTCCAGGGGGGCGGCCTGGATCTCCAAGGGGATCGCGGCGGGAGGTGGAGGGGAAGCCATCCGGAACCTGGGGGTCACACGGTGAGCGCGTCCATGGCGGCGGCTTCGTCGTCGCAGACCGGGATGATGTCCGAGACCCCGACGGTGTCGAGGGTGCCGCGCACCACGGTGTTCTCTCCAAGCAGCAGCGCCATCCTGCCGCCCTTCAGCTCGAGTGCCTTGGCACTGTGGATGATGCAGCGCAGACCCACCGAAGCCAGAAAGGACACGCCGGTGAGATCCACCAGCACCCGGATCGGCCGGCTCGCCGCCAGAGAGGTGAAGCGCATCTCGATCTCGCCCACGCCCACCATGTCCAGGCGTCCGCTGAGGCGGATGCGCCGCAGGTCCTCGGCCAGATCCTCGTGCTCGATGGAAGTGGTGGTCATCGGGGGGGAAGGCTTCTGATCACTGCTCTGAACCGTAGCCCTGGCCTGGGGTTCGGGTCCCCGAGCTGCTGTCGTCCAGGACACATCACCCGGCCAGGGCAGTGGCCAGCTGATTGGTGCTGATCAGCCGCTGGGCCAGCTTGCGGGCCACCAGCCGGTGCAGCAACATCGCCGCCTCCGGCGCGTCCTTCTCCAGCTCCGCCAGCGCGCTCTGCGAGAGCCGCAGCGCTCTCACCTCCTCCTCGCAGATCACCGAAGCGCTGGTGGGTGTGCCCAGGTAGAAGCCGATCTCCCCCACGCAGGTGCCGGGATCCATCGTGCGCAACCGCATCGGTGCACCCTGCGGCGTTGGGCGTCGCTCCACAACCACACGACCTGAGAGCAGCAGAATCAGATCGCCGGGGGGCTGGTCCTGCCAAATGATCGTGCTGCCGGCCGGGAAGCTCACCGCCTCGAAGCATTCCAGCAGTCGCTCGAAGGCCTGCTGATCGCCCTGGCCGCGGAGTTCCCCGGCCTCCATCAGCGCCAGCGGTTCCTTGCTCTCCTGCACCGTATGCAGGGAGAGCAGTTCGTTCTCGCAGAACTCCAGGCCGTGGTCCAGATCCGCGAACCAATGCTGGCCCTCCCGTCCGCCCTGCAGGATTCCGGAGCGCAGCAGCAGCCGTAGGGTGTCGCACGAGAGTCCGCTGAACAGCAGTTCGATGCCGGCGCTCTCGCAGATCTGAGCCAGTCGCTGGAAGGTGTACAGCGCCGAGGCGTCCAGGCCGCTGGTCAGCCGCATGTCCAGAAGGATCCAGTGCGGCCTGGAAGCCGAGGGGACCTCCAGCCGTTCCATGATGGTGCGGCGCAGGATGTGGGCCGTGCCGAAGAACAGATGCCCCTGCAGGCAGATCACCAGGATCGAATCGCCGTAGCGCTCGAGCAGGCGGCTGCGGGCGGGGCTGCGATCCACATGGCTACGGCGGGTGCGGCCGGTCATCAGGCTGCGCACCGCGGAGATGCGGCTGTAGTCGACCACGAACAGCACCAGGGCGAGCACCAGGCCCGCCACCAGGGCGGCGACCCAGCCGGCCAGCATGGTGACCACCAGGATGGCCAGTAGCACCGAGTTCTCCAGCGGCGACAGGAAGCTGCGCCGGTCCAGCAGCCAGTTGGCCACCAGCGAGATCCCGAGGAACACGAGCAACCCTCCGGTCACGGCGAACGGGATCGCCTCCAGGAGCCTGGGTCCCCCCAGCCAGGCGGCCAGGCACACCAGCGCTGCGAGCAGCCCCACCGCCCGTCCCCGGGCCCCCATCTGGTCGGGAAGGGCGGTGGAGCTCAAGGAGTGAAATCCCGCCGGACTGCCCACCAGCGCTGCCAGCAGGTTGGCCAGGCCCACCATCTGCAGGTCGCGGTTGAAATCCAGCTCCCGGCGCACCGTCACTTCGATGGCGCTGGCGTTCAGCAGCGTGCCAAGACTGGCCAGGAAGGCCACCGCGAGAATGTCCGGCAGGCTGGCGGCCACCTCTCTCCAGGCCACAGGACCAGCCAGCGCGGCGGGCACCAGGCTGCGGGCGGCCATCTCGGCTGGCAACGACGGCACGAGGCCGCCCACCATCGCCGAGCCCAGGCTCCCGCCGGTCAGGCCCAGAAGCAGGTGGAAGGCGGCGATGCCGCTGATCATGAAGATCGGGATGGTCCGCCAGGACGGCCAGCGCCGCGTCCCGACGACCATGAGCACCGCAAAGCCCAGGCCGGGTAACCAGCGGCCCAGCAGGGCTGGGTCGATGAGCGCTGACCAGGTCAACTGATCAGCCGACACGCCCAGCATCACCGTGAGCCCTCCCTTCACCAGCAGGCCACCGGTGCCAGCCACAAACCCTCCCAGCACCGGAAAGGGGAGGTATCGGAACAGGTTGCCGGCCCCCCAGCGACCCAGCAGCAGGGCCGTCAGGCCGAACACGGCGGTGCTGACCATGATCAGCACGGTCACGGTGGCGAGCACATCGGCGCCGGGTGCGGCGCTGGGCAGACGGTGGGCCAGCTGGGCCGCCAGGAGCGCCAGCACGATCACCGGCAGTTCGTGGGGTCGGGCCACCGTGCCGGGGAACGAGCCCCCCAGCGCCATCACGCTCCCGATCAGCACCCCCCCGAGCAGCGTATGGCTGACACCCTCTCCCATGCCTCCCGAGAGGGATCCAGAGAAGAGCAGGGCTCCGAAGGAGATCTGTGCGAAGGCGGAGAGGCTGCCAACCGTGAGTCCGGCAGCAATCGTGGCAGGCAGGTTCTGCTTCCCGCCCTGCTCACCGGGGAGCGAATGGGAACTCATTCCATGGCTCGTGGCGCCATGAACCAAGGCTTCGTGCGCCAGCCAATCATCCTTGCTGCTGCGCAGACGCGCCAGTTCGGCGCCGTCTCCTGTGTTCTCGGAAACAAGTTGGTGGCCCGCTCGCTGGCGATGGTGCTGGGGACCGTGGCCAGGCCGCAGCGCCGGCGCACCACACCCGGGTGTCCTCCGGCAGGGCTGCAGCCGCTGCAGGGCTCAAAGAAGCCGTGGATACCGGTGGAAGCGGGTGTGGTTGATCTCCAGTTCGCAGCAGCGGATCTCAACGCAGAGCCTCCTGTCAGCGAGAGAGTCAAGCCCCCATTGACTCTCCTGTTAGTGGAGACCATACGGTGAGGTGTCCTGACCTTGCGGCCATGCGCTCGTCCCGTTGCAGCGCCAGCTTGATCGGTCTGGCCTCTGCCCTCACCTTGGTGGCTCCTGCCCTGGCCCAGCTGCCCGGTGGCGCGAAACACAAAGGGCACCATGACTGCCAGGGATCAAGACCTGCGCTTCATTGACGGCATGCTCGATCACCACAGCAGATATGACGCACTGTTGGATCTTTGATCGCAATTCTGACTAGACCAGCCATAGCAAGCCCCTCGTATCTGGAGCAGCCAAGATGAACGCGACGACGGTCAGCCAGGAGCACAGCCATCACCACGGGCAGCACGGTAGCCATGCCCCACCACTGCAAGGCGGCGGCGGGAAGGGGATGGCCAAGGACCCGATCTGTGGCATGGTCGTGCCCCGGGCCACGGCACTTTCCGCCGAGCGTGGAGGCCGCAGCTACTACTTCTGCAGCCAGACTTGCCTGCTGACGTTCCAGAATCCCGACCGTGAATTGCGCGTCATGCGCCGCCGCGTCGGGCTTGTGATCGGCGGGGTGTTGGCGCTGGCGCTGTTCCGGGCCGGTGCTTTCATCGCCCTGGCGGCGGGCGTCAGTTTGATGTCGTGGGTGCCGCTGCCGGCGCTGCCCTGGATGAGCTGGGGGATGTGGCTGTTCGTGCTCGCCACCCCCGTGCAGTTCATCGGTGGCTGGTCGTTCTATGCCGGCGCCTGGGCTGCCCTGAAGCGCCACGCCCTCAACATGGATGTGCTGATCGCCCTCGGCACCTCCGTCGCCTACTTCTACAGCGTGGTGGTGGTCTTTGCGCCCAGCTGGCTTCCGGTCGGTGTCAATGAACGGGACGTGTATTTCGAAGTTTCGGCGGTGGTGATTGCCTTCGTGCTGTTGGGCAAATTCATGGAGGAGACCATCAAGCAACGCTCCTCTGCCGCCGTGCGGAAGTTGCTCGATCTTCAGCCAGCCACAGCCACGGTGATCCGGGACGGCATGGAGATGACCGTTCCTGCCGATGCCATCGCCATAGATGAGACCGTGCTGGTGCGCCCGGGCGAGAAGATCCCCGCCGATGGCGTGGTGCTCAACGGCAGCTCCACCGTGGATGAGTCGCTGCTCACCGGCGAATCCCTGCCATTGTCCAAAAATGCCGGCGCCGAGCTGATCGGCGGCACGGTGAATGGGTCGGGGCTGCTCCGTTTTCGGGCCAGCCGCGTGGGGGCGGACACAGCCCTGGCCCAGATCGTGCACATCGTGGAGGAGGCCCAGGCCAGCACCGCCACGGTGCAGCGCCTGGCCGATCAGGTCACGGCCTGGTTCGTGCCTGCCGTGGTGCTGATCGCCTTCGCGGCGTTCGGGATCTGGACACTGGCGGGCCAGTTCAGCAGTGGCCTGCTGGCCTTCATTGCCGTGCTGGTGATCTCCTGCCCCTGTGCCCTCGGCATCGCCACCCCTGCGGCCCTGATGGTGGGGGTGGGCAAGGCCGCCGAGCAGGGCATCTTGATCCGCAGCGGCGAAGTGCTGGAGCGGGCCGAGACGCTCACCACCGTGGTCTTTGACAAGACGGGCACGCTCACCCAGGGCAAGCCGATCCTCACGGATCTGATCGCCCTGCCGGGCAGTTCGGAGCGGGAGGTGCTGCAACTGGCGGGCTCGCTGGAGCATGGTTCGGAGCATCCCCTGGCTGCTGCCATCGCCGAGGCCGTGACAACGCACAGCCTCGACCTGCTGCCGATTGACCACTTCGAGGCCCAGGTTGGTGAAGGCCTCACCGCCACTGAGGGGGGAGAGCCGATCTGGCTGGGCAATCGGCACCTGGCCACTCGCTTCCTGGGCGACCTCCCTGACGACGTGCAGCAGCGACTGGCCAAACTCGAGGCCGATGGCCGCACGTCCATGCTGTTAGGCCGCTCGACACGCATCCTCGGTCTGATTGCCGTGGCCGACACCGTCAGAGCCGAAGCCGAGGAGGCCGTGGCCCTGCTCCGTCGCCGAGGTGTGCAGGTGATCATGCTCAGCGGCGATACCCGCGCCACTGCGGAGGCCATTGCCGCCCAGGTGGGAATCACCGAGGTGATCGCCGAGGTGCGTCCTGCCGACAAGGCTGGAACGATCAAGACGTTGCAGCTGGCGGGGCAAAAGGTGGCGATGGTGGGGGATGGCGTCAATGACGCTCCGGCCCTGGCCACCGCCGATATCGGCATCGCCATTGGCTCGGGTTCGGATGTGGCCAAGGAGGCCGGCGACATCATCCTGATCGGCAATGACGTGCGGCTGGTGGTGACCGCCATCGGATTGTCGCGGGCGACGATGCGCAAGATCCGCCAGAACCTGTTCTGGGCGTTCTTTTACAACATCATCGGCATCCCGATCGCCGCCTTCGGCTGGCTCAATCCGATGATTGCCGGGGCGGCCATGGCCCTGAGTTCGTTGTCGGTGATCGTAAATTCCTCCTTGCTGCGTCGCTTCCGGGCGGCCTGATCACGATGGTGCTGCTGCCAGGTGAAGCAATGACCCGGAGCGGCGTCCAGCGTCCTTCTGCGTCCCCATGCTGATGACAGGCAGACGCCATGGAGCAAAGCTGATGATGAAGCACCGACTCGCGGCGACAGCAGGGCTGGGAGTGCTCGTGCTGTCCCTGGGGGCTGCAGCGCTGTCCCAGCAACCCGCCTCGGTGGCCCCACCAGGAGGCGGGATGGGAGTGGGGCGGATGGGTCCGGGGCGGATGGGCTCCCAGTCGATGGATCAGCACTTCATCGTGATGATGATCCCTCACCACGACGGGGCGATTGCCATGGCCGATCTTGCCCTCACCCGCGCAAAGCGGCCCGAAATCAAAGAGCTGGCCAAGAGCATCAAGGCCAGCCAGACGCGTGAGAACGCTCAGATGCGCGCGTGGTATTCGCAGTGGTTCGGCCAACCCGTGCCCAGCTGGGGACAAGGCACGGACTGGGGCTGGCAAGGGGGTATGGGAATGGGACACAGGGGCATGGGGATGGGGATGGGACATATGGGCGGGGGTACGAATCTCTCGGCCCTGAGCACAGCCCAGGATTTCGACCGGGCCTTCATCGAGCAGATGATCCCCCACCACCAGATGGGCGTGATGATGGCCTCGATGGCCCAGACCAACAGCGAGCATCCGCAACTGCGGGCGATGCAGCAGGCCATGGTCAAGGACCAAAGCCGGGAGATCGAGCAGATGACGCAGTGGTACCGCAGCTGGTACGGCTAGCCCTGACTCCTCACCAGATCGGCTCAGACGGACCCCCTGCACCGATGAGCACCAGATCTGCTGCGGGCCGGGGTGCCCAAGGTTGAGCACCTGCTGGCCCGCAATCGGTGCCACCATGGGTTTCGGCACCGCTGAGACCTGATGCGGCATCCGGCAGAGCGCCGCCGGCAGATCCGCTCGGTGCGGCTGCAACGGCAGGGCGGGGTGCTTCAGGCCGAGCACTTCCAGCGCTGGCACCGGCACTGGCGGGAGCCCTACCGCTTCATGCTGGCGATCCCCTGGCCGGGTTTCCTGCTGGCCATCGCCGCCAGCTTCCTGCTCCTGAATCTCGCCTTCACCCTGCTCTATGCCCTGGATCTCGGCGGCATCGGCGGCACGCCGATGGGGCAGACGCTGACGCTGCTGGATGCTTTTTTCTTCAGCGTGCAGACGCTCAGCACCATCGGCTACGGCCTGCTCCACCCCACCAGCCTCTGGGTGAATCTGGTGGTGACGGTGGAAGCCTTCCTCGGGCTGCTGTTCATCGCCGTCACCACCGGTCTGGCCTTCGCCCGCTTCTCCCGCAGCCGCGCACGGCTGCTGTTCAGCCGAGTGGCCACGATCGAGCCGTGGCAGGGCTGCCCCACCCTCACCTTCCGCGTGGCCAGCGTGCGCCAGACCAGCCTGGTGGACGGCCGGATCCAGGCCTCGCTGGCCATCGACGAGGACTGCCCCGACGGCCGCACGATGCGCCGCATCGTGCCCTTGCCCCTGGTGCGCGACCAGTCGATCTCCCTCCAGCTGATGTGGACGGTGATGCACCGCATCGACGCCGACAGCCCCCTCCACGGCCTGGGCAGAGAGGATCTGGAGCGGCGCCACGGCGAAATTGTGGTGGCCTTCCAGGGGATCGACGAGATCCTGCTGGCGCCGGTGCACTTCCGCTGCAGCTACGGCGCCGGCGACCTGCGCTTCGAGGAGCGCTTCAGCGACATGGTGCGGATGGACGGACCGGACAGCATCTGCCTGGATTTCAGCCGCTTCGATGAGACTGAGCCGCTCGATCCGCCGCTCAATCAGCCTTTGATGCCAGGTGCTCCCGGCCATGGGGCGTGAGGAAGTCGATCTCCGGACCCACCGGCACCACCCCGGTGGGGTTGATGGTGCCGTGGCTCTGGTAGTAATGCCGTTTGATGTGATCGACGTTCACCGTGTGCGCCACGCCCGGCACCTGGAACAGATCGCGGGTGTAGGCAAACAGGTGGGGGTAATCGACCAGCCGCCGGAGGTTGCACTTGAAGTGCCCCACATACACCGGATCAAAGCGCAGCAGGGTGGTGAACAGGCGCCAGTCCGCCTCGCTGAGGGCTGAACCCGTGAGATAGCGCCGGCTGGCCAGGCGCTCCTCCAGCGCATCGAGGGTGGCGAACAGCGGACCCAGCGCCTCCTCGTAGGCCTGCTGGCTGGTGGCGAACCCGCAGCGGTACACACCGTTGTTCACCGTGCTGTAGATCCGCTCATTCAGCCCATCGATCTCTTCACGCAGCGGCGGCGGGTAGAAGTCGCCCTCCCGGGCGCCAAGGTGATCGAAGGCGCTGTTGAACATCCGGATGATTTCGGAGGATTCATTGCTCACGATCGTGCGCTGCGCCTTGTCCCACAGCACCGGCACCGTGACACGGCCGGAGTAACAGGGATCGGCCCGGGTGTAGAGCTCGTGCAGCACCGCAACCCCCTCGTTGGGATCAGGAATCACCCCATCCCCTTCGCGGAAGGTCCAGCCCTGCTCCCCCATGAACCAGTGCACCACCGACAGCCCGACCAGGCCCTCCAGGCCCTTGAGGGCACGAAAGATCAGGGTGCGGTGGGCCCAGGGGCAGGCCAGCGACACTTAGAGGTGATAGCGACCGGCTTCTGCCGCAAAGCAACCCACCCCGCTCGGCCCGGGCGAGCCGTCCGCTGTGATCCAGTTGCGGAAGGCGGCGCGGGAGCGCTCGAACCGCCCGCCGCTGCTGCTGGTGTCGTACCACTGGTCGGTCCAGACCCCATCCACCAGCAGGCCCATCGCGGTCGGTCGTGCGCCAGCGGACCCTAACGGGGATCTGCTGGAACCCCGGGTGCGCGGCAGGCGGTGCCTGCCCGAGGCGGTTCAGGTGTGGGACAGAACCTGGACTGCTGGTGGTGAGCGGTGGATCCGAACGCTTCCATCGCCGGCCTGGCCCGCGCCATTCCGCTGTCCGTGGACATCTTCACCGGTCGGCTGTCGCGCATGATCGATCGCGTCCGCTTTCTTCAGGAGGCGCAGGATCGGGTGGAGCCATCCCAGTCCGAGGACCTGGAGCGTGCCTTGCAGGTGCAGCGACGCCGCACCTGATGACTGAGCCTCGGCTGCTCTCAAAGCCCCCTGCGTCGAGCAGCTTGAGCACAACAGCTTTACCCTTCCTTCCTGGTGATTGAGGCACTGGTGCGGCGCTCCGGTGAGGCCAAAACGAGCCTTGCGCCAGAGCGGAAGACGCAAATGCCCGCAATTCGGGCAGCACACAGACGAGACCCGGCATCACCATCAGCCCAGGCCAACACCTTGGCTCGTTTGGGGTTGCCCCCACTGCCGGGCACGCTGAGGATCCGCGGCAAGGACCATCGCCATCAGGCCCGATCGCAGCACCGCCACCTCGCTGGCGGAGAAGCGGTAGTCCTTGGGGAGCCCCTGATCCCGTTCATTCGCCACCTGCTTGCTGGGGCGGCCGCCGCCCTCGTCGTCATCGCTGGCAAGAGGAGCAGCACGAGCAAAGCGGCGCCCGAGGTGGCCATGGCCGCACCCCGGATCACGGCTGCGGAGCGGAGCACACTCAGAAAGGCCGAGGAGATGGGGGCGCTCCACCTCAGCGGGGGCTTGCGGCCCCGTCTCCCCTGACCCCAGGCCTGACGCAGGCAGCCCTCAGCCCGCGGCCAGGCATTCGCGATCACGGCCCACCGTTTCCGCCCTGAAGAAGTGACAGATGGGGCCGTCGCGGTCGGAGCGGAACCGCACCCGAGAGCCAGGGGCGACCGCCTGCAGGCCGGCCAGCAGCTGCTCCAGCACCGCGCCGCTCAGCGGGGCGCCGCTGCCCATCCCCTCGCGGCTGCTCAGCAGCAGCCCCAGTTCCGCACCGGCACGCAGCTCCAGCAGCACCTGCACCGAAAGGGCCCGGGGGCCTGCCGTCAGGGCGATCGAGGCGTTGCGGCCATCCAGCCAGGTGAAGGTGCCGCCCAACTCCCTGGCCAGCGCCGCGAGCGCAACCCGAAACGCCTCGCCATCGGCGACGGGAGAGAGCAGGACTTCCAGGCGGGCCATGACAGCGGGAGGGGGCCTTGATTCTGGACAGGTCAGGACGCGAAAAGAGCGCAAACGCAATGAATCCATGCCCGGGCTGAGGGGCATGGGCGTCCATCTGGGTCGCTGGATCAGTCCTCGGGGAGTGGCCCATCCTCGATCAACTCCAGACCCCGCTGCACACTGCACCGATGCTCAGGAACGGCCTGCTGCATCTGGCCGACCCAGCGCGCAACGGTGCTGTCGGTCGGCGACGGCGACACCATCACGGTGCGGCTTGATATGAAGACCACCGACCGCTGCGGCCGCACCGTGGCCGAGGTGATGACAGGCACCAACATCAACCTGGCGAAGGTGGACGACGGCCCGGCCTTTGCCCACCGCCGCGACCTGGATCAGTGCGCCTCGCGGAAATTCATGGGGCAAGGTCCAGCGCCGCCGTGCTGGATGCCAAGGGCGGCCGCAAGCTCAGCTATGAAACAACGCTGAGGTTCTGCTGGATCGGCAGCGGGATCGGACCGCCACCGCACAATCCGGTTCGCACCGAGCAGCGGCCGTGGGGCATGATCCCGAGCTCCATCAGGCCGGCCTCCACCACGCGAGCGGCGATCACGTCTGGAATCACTCCCTCAACCGCGGCCTGCGACTCGACCGCAGCGAGCAGGACAGCAGGGAGCCGCCACCCCGCCGGTTGCGGCACTCCTTTGTCTGTGGCCGTCTCTGAGCCGATCTCGGTGGCCATGGCGAACCAGCATGCCTGCTTTGGTTATGGCCACGGGCCGGAGCACCCGTCAAGCGAAACAGGCCCTCCCCGGCATGGGGCGCAAGCGTGCAGCGATGGGGGGCAGGGGATCGCCAGGCGGGTGAGCAGCTCCTGTGCCGAGCGCTCGCTCCAGGGCAGACCGGCCTGAACAGAGCCGCTCCGCGCTGATCGGCAACGGGCGCGGCCCCCACCCGGCACCCACCTCGACAAACCCGTTACATCCTGTTACAGTTCACTCAACACTTCGTCACCTCCATGACCGACACCACTCCCCGCTTCGGGTTCAGCGCCTTCGCCGAAACCTGGAATGGCCGCCTGGCCATGCTCGGCTTCGTGATCGGCCTCGGCACCGAGCTGCTCACCGGCCAGGGCATCCTCTCCCAGATCGGCCTGGGTTGATCGCCATGTCCGCTGATTACTCCACCGCCATCGCCGGCGTCACCGCCCTGGTGATCGTGCTCACTTCCATGGTGGCATTTGTGCTGTCCCGCCCCAGCGACCTCGCCCCCCACAACCCCCGATGACCAACACCCAGCAGAACCACCTGGAGCAGCTCAAGCGGGCTGAGCTCTTCAACGGCCGCGCCGCCATGCTCGGCCTTGTGATCGGCGTGGTGGTGGAAGGGCTCACCGGTTTCGGGATCGCTCACCAGATCGGCCTCGGAGCCCTGGTGGACGGTTACGCCGCCTGCCGCACCCAGTTCCTGCCCTTCTGCTTCTGAGGTCTTCGCAACGTCGAGACCCCCATCAACCCCCGGGCTCAGCCTGGGGGTTTTCACGTGGCCCATCATCGCGGCCAGGCGTGCCCTCGCCGCTGATCCACTCCTCCGGCGCCGGCATGCACACGGGCCTGTCGCGATCCAGAGCCTGCAGCGCCTCGAGACTCTCGGCGGTGCGAACCTCCACCGCGTAGCGCATCGAAGACCCCACCCCGGTGCCGCGATAGCGGCCGCTCACGGGCGCCGCCAGGTGGTGATCGGGAGACGCCGCCAGCACCACATGGCCGTCGGCCACCGCCAGCCCGAGACTGGGGTCGTAGCCCCGCCAGCCAGCCCCCGGCAGGTACACCTCGGCCCAGGCATGCAGTTCGTGCTCGCTCACCTCCTCGGGATGGTGCATCGAGTAGCCGCTCACGAAGCGGGCGGCCAGCCCCAGGCTGCGGCAGGCCTGCACATAGAGGATGGCGGTGTCGCGGCAGGCACCGGTGCGGCCCAGAAGGGTGTCTGCGGCGCCCATCGGCTCCCCGTCGGGCCGGCCGATGTGGTGGAAGCCGTGGTGGATCGTGTCGGCCAGATGCATGAGGAAGTCGGTGGCCGAGCCATCCACCGCTGAGGCCAACTCGGCTGCCCATTGGCGCACCGGTTCAGCGATGGGCGGCCCCTGCCCCTGCAGACAGGGGGCCAGGGAGAGGGCTTCACCGGGCGGGTAGGCAGCCGGCAGGCCCCTGACCGGAGGGTGGGTAATGATCCAGTCGAAGGGGTTCTCCCTCAAGGTGCGCACCACCATGTCCACCTCGAGGGTGAGCTCCTCCCGCAGCGTGTCGAACCACAGCACCACGGCCTCGCCGCCGTCAGGCTCCAGCACGCGGCTGCTGCCGCTCGGCTCCGGGGTCACCTGAAGCTGGTGATGCAGCAGCCGCTGGGCGGGATCGGAGCGGGGAGTGAGCCGAACCGTGGTGGGCTCAAGAAACACCGGCCGCTCATAGGCATACCGCAGGGCGTGGCGAACGTGAAAGAGCATGCTTCGAAGGGCTCCATGCCCATCAGAGTGACATCAGACGGCCTGAAGCTCGGCGCTGTGGACGTGCCGCCGATTGACGGGGTCGGCGAGGCGGCATCCAAAGTTGATCACTCCCTGCTGCAGGAAGCGGATCAGGCCGGAGACCACCTGTCGTTCCTGCGGAGTGAAGTGGTCACGATGGTGGGCCAGCCAGTGGATCTCCTGAACGGTGATCACGCCGGAGGTGATGGCCTGCCGGTGCACCTGAGAAACGCTCATGGTTCCAGATGTGAAGTATTACAAAGCTGGCGCGTCCACCCACCCGGCGCGTGGCGGTTATCCGGCTGTCATGACGCCCTGGAGCCAACGCCAGCCGGACCCACACTCGCGGCATAGCTCTGATCCTCCGTAGCGCAGAGCCAGTCCCAGAAGGTGAAGTAGAGGCCGAAATGCACCCCGGGGCGGCGGTGATGCAGGCAATGGTGTGCCGGGCCGATCAGCCAGCGACCGAACAGGTGGTGGGGGAAGCGCTGGGGCAGATGATCCAGATCCACATGGTTCACGATCGCCCACACCGTCATGGTGCTCAAGACAGCCACCAGGGTGATCAGGTGCAGGGGCACCAGCGCCACCACCAGCACCAGGAACAGGGCCTGCACCACCGCTTCAGGTGGATCGAAGGCAAACGACGTCCAGGGGGTGGGATGGTGTGAGCGGTGATGGCCGTGGTGGCACCAGCGATACAGCAGCGGATGGTGAAACAGTCGGTGGGTCGCATAGAACACGGCGTCCTGGAGGATCAGCACCGCCAGATAACTGACGGCGATGTACCACCAGCCGTAGGCATCGGGCCGGGCGTAGAGACGGGTGAGCCCCTGGGCCTGCAACCACAGCACCAGGCCCGCGGCCAGGGCAAACACCGCCGCGGAAACCACCGACAGCCGGATGTCATGGCGAATCCCCTCGTCGCGGCGGCGGCGCTGCGCTGGGGTGGGCTTCGGCGTTCGGCCCCGGCCCCAGAGGCGCAGCAGCCACCAGGATCCCCCGGCGGTGAGCAAGTAGCGCCCCAGGATGATCAGGAAGAGCACCACCCCATCGAGCACCAGGGAATGGCCGCTCCAGGACCGGTGGAGCAGGCTGAGATCGGGACAGGGGAGGGGCCCGCAGCTGAGACCCAAGCCGGCATGGACTGGAGCCGGGCTGAGCGGATCCACACGCATCAGAAGGCTGCCGCCGATGGCTGTTTGGATGGCTGTGCCGATGGTGATGCCGATGACGTGCTGAGGGGCGCGATGGGCGAGAGCCAACGTTAGGAGGGCCTGTCGCCCCAGAGTCACCCAAGGCACTGCAACACAAGGCCCGAAGGCGGCCCTGCAGAGCGCTGGGGCCAGGGATCACACGATGGGTCCCCTCTGCTGATCCGGCAGGGGCCTGGGTGGAGGGGATCTGAACAGCGGCACAACACTGCTGAGGCCGATCATCAGAAAGGAGAATGCCCCCAGGAGGGCCAGCAGGCGCAGGGGCAGTGACAGGCTCGGCCCGGTGGGCAGGTCGTCGTCATCGTCGGGGGGATGTCCGATCGGACGACCAGGCCCGCCCTTGTGCCGCTGGGCCATCGGGCCCCCGGAATCAATCTTCCTCGTCGGTGCCGCCGATGGGAATGAGCTTGATCTGTTTGCGGCCCAGCTTGATCTCAAACTCGTCGCCGGGCTGCAGGCCGAGCTGGGCGGTGTAGGCCTTGCCCACCAGCAGATTGCCGTTGAACTGCACCTTGGTGACGTAGCTGAGCTTGCGGCCACCCTTGCCACGGCCCTGGGCGGCGCCATCCCCAAGGCTCACGCCCTTGGCTTCCAGCAGCGCTTCGTAGAAGGCCGTGAAGTTGAGCCGCTCGCTGCCGTCCTTCTTGGTGCTCACGTAGCCGCATTCACGCACGAGCTCCGATTTGGAGGCGTCACCGAGCTCCTTCACCCGGGTGAGAAGTTCCTGTCCCGTCAGCATGGTTCAAACCATCAACATCGAAAGCATAGCGAATCAGTGATCAGGGCGATCAACGCCGGTTGGGCTGTGGGGATCACACCAGGCTTCAGCGGTTGAGGCGCTGCATCTGCCAAGTGACAAAGGTACCCACAGGGCTCCAGAGGAGATAGGGAACCAGCAATAACCAGCCCACTGCGCTCACGCGAGCCACGGCGATCGTCAGAGCAATGCCCCACACCCAGCCGATGAATCCAACCGCGGTGCCGGAATCCAGCCGGCGGGTGCGGCAGATCAGCCAGGTGTAGCTCTGCACCAGCACCAGCAACAGCAGGTACCCGGCCATGAGATCCCAGCGACCACTGGCGGTCCACACCAGCAGCGCCGAAACGAAGAAACATCCGTAGATCAGCAACCAGATCAGGGGAATCAGGGGCTCGAAGGTGAGCCATGGCGGCCGGCGCAGCTGCAGGAACCAGGCAAAATCCGCTCGCCGTGGATTGAGGCTGACCACCACCAGCGCCATCACCACCAGGATCGCCAGGGCAGCACGCACAACAACTGGGAATCACGGACACCACACTCCCACGGCACAATCCCCACCCACCCACCGGGGTTCAGCTGAGACAATGGCCCCAGCAGCGGCCGGCGGCGGGCCCATGACCTTCAGTGCCAAGACCGAATACGGCCTGGTGGCCCTGATCGAGCTGGCCGCGGTGGAGCCCCCCGGGAGCGCCCTTCAGGTGGGGGAAATCTGCCGCCGGCAGGGCATTCCTGCCCGCTACCTCGATCAGCTGCTCACCAGCCTGCGCAAGGGCGGGCTGGTGAGCAGTATGCGTGGCCCCCGCGGCGGCTATCAACTGGCCCGTGCGCCTGCCGCGATCACCGTGGCCGAGGTGATCAGCTGCCTGGAGCGGGGCACAACGGCCGAGCGCCAGGGAGACCGCTCCACGCTGGAGTTCGGCGTTGTGTCCGGCCTTGAGAGACAACTCGAGCAGGCCCGCGCCCGCCTGCTCAACAGCACCACCCTGGAGCACCTGCTCGAAGAGCGGGCGGCCAGGGCTCAGCCCCAGCAGATGTTCTACATCTGAGCGTTTGCAGCGCCAGCGCCCTGATCGGGGCGGCTCTTACCCTGCATCCTGCGCACCAACCTCGATGGCAGCTGAGGGAATCAGGGCTGGAGCCACACGCCGCCGCCGTCGCCCGGGCCGCACCCAGCTGAGCGCAGCCCTGGCGGCGGCGCTGGTGACCCTGCCGCTGCTGGTGGGCTGCCG
This sequence comes from Cyanobium sp. ATX 6A2, assembly GCF_024346355.1. Taxonomy (GTDB): domain Bacteria; phylum Cyanobacteriota; class Cyanobacteriia; order PCC-6307; family Cyanobiaceae; genus NIES-981. The sequence continues at coordinate 66,285 of NZ_JAGQCU010000012.1, read as the reverse complement.
CCAGCAGGGCGAGGGCAGCAGGCCGGCGCCGCCCCCCCTCAGCGTCAGCACCGAGACGCTGTCTGCCACCCCCTTCAGCTCCACCATCGACACGATCAGCACCCTGGAGGCGATCGAGGAGGTGCAGCTCTCGTCCCAGGCGGGGGGACGCATCCGCGAGCTGCGGGTGAGCCAGGGCAACCCGGTGCGCGCCGGTGAGCTGGTGCTCGTGCTCGACCAGGTGCAGGCCCGCTCCGAGGTGGCCCGCCTGCGCGCCCAGGCCCGCACCGACCAGATCAATGCCGAGCGCTTTGCCGCCCTTGCCGCCCAGGGAGCAGCCAGCGTGCAGCAGCGCGATGAGTTTCGCCAGCAGGCTGTGGCGTCGCGGGAGGAATTGCGGGCCGCCGAAGCCGACCTCGCCTTCCGCGACGTGCGCGCACCGATCAGCGGCATCGTGGCCGACCTGCAGGTGAAGGTGGGGGATGTGATCGAGGCCAACGAGCCCTTCACGCGCATCGTGCGCAACGACCAGCTCCAGGCGCGGCTGGAGGTGCCGGCCCTCTACGCCGAGCGCGTGCGGCCGGGGCAGACCGTGGTGCTGCTCGATCCCTCCGGCGAGCGGGAGCTCGGCCGGGGCCGGGTGGGCTCGGTGGATCCGCTGATCGATGACGCCAGCCAGTTCCTGCTGGCCAAGGCCGAATTCAACAACCCCACAGGCAGCCTGCGCAGCGGCCTGCGCAGCCTCACGCGGCTGCTGCTGGAGGAGCGCCGTGAGCTCTCAGTGCCCTTCCAGGCCGTGAGCCAGCAGTCCGGCCAGGCGTTCGTGTTCGTGCCCGGCAGCCTGGCCGATCTCGAGCAGAACCCCGGACGGGTGGATCTCGAGAGCCTGCGCAACCTGCCGGCCGGCAGCCGCTTCGCCATCCAGGTGCCGGTGCGGCTCGGCCCGTTGCAGAACAACCGCTACCCCCTGCTCAGTGGCCTGGAGCCTGGCCAGGCGGTGATCACCTCCAGGCTGATCAACCTGCGCCACGGGCTGCCGATCCAGCTCGGTGGCCCAGCCTCACCCTCCGGCAACTCCTAGGGCGGATACCCATGCCCTGCGAAACCGTCGGTGGGGGCCGATCATGGAGAGGTCTGTGGCCCAAGGGCCAACGGAATGGTTTCGCTTCACACCTCCAGCAGCGCCGGCGGCAGCAGCGACACCCTTGGCGGTCATGGCCTTGAAGCCCGCCTGCGCCAGCTCCACAGCCAGTTGCTGGAGGTGGTGCCGGCGGTGGACCGGATCAGTTGTGCCCTCTACGACCAGCACGACGACCTGCTGAGCACGTTCGTGGACAGCACCCGCTGCGGCACTCCGATCGAGGCCTACGAGTGGCGGCTGGCCGAGAGCCCCTCGCTCAGCCGGCTGGTCGGCGGCGGCGGCACCCGCGTGATCGACGACATCCCGGCCGTGGTCACGGGCGACACCCCCCATTCCCGCTGGCTGCTCGAGCAGGGCTACCGCTCCTCGTTCACCGTGCCGCTGCAGCAGCGGGGCGCCCTGATCGGTGTTCTGTTCTTCGATTCCCTTCGAAAGGCGGCGTTCACCGCCACGGTGCAGCGCAGCCTGGAACTGTTCGCCGCCCTGATCAACCTCACGATCGGCCAGGAGCTCAACCTGGTGCGCTCCATCACCACCTCGGCAGCGGTGGCCCGGGAGTTCGCCAACCTGCGCGACACCGAGACGGGCGGACACCTGGAGCGCATGGCCCACTACGCCCGGCTGATCGGCCGGGAGCTGCAGACCAGCCGCGGCCTCAGTGATGAATTCGTGGCCAACCTCTACCTCTTCTCCCCCCTGCACGACATCGGCAAGATCGGCATCCCCGACGAGGTGCTGCTCAAGCCCGGCCAGCTGAATACCGATGAGCGCCAGCTGATGGAGAACCATGTGCGGATGGGCGTGGAGGTGCTGGAGAAGCTGATCGGCGACTTCGATCTGGAGCACCGGGGGGAGGCGGCGATGATGCGCAACGTGGTGGCCGACCACCACGAATGCCTCGATGGTTCGGGTTATCCCCGCGGCCTGAGCGGCGAGGAGATCAGCCTGGAGGCGCGCATCATCACGGTGGCCGACATACTCGACGCCCTCACCAGCCACCGGCCCTACAAGCAGGCCTGGAGCCTGGAGGCTGCCCTGGAAGAGCTGGAGCGGCTGGTGGCCCTGGGCAAGCTGGATGCCGACTGCGTGGCGGCCCTGGGCCGCCGGCGACCGGAAGTGGAGGCGATCCGCGACCGTTTCCGCGACAGCGAGGCCTGATCGGGGCCACAGTGGTTGCAGCAGCAACGCAGGGATGGGAGTGCGCAGGGGTCTACGCAGGGGTCTACGCAGAGGGATCGGGCACTGGCTGCGGTGGGTGGGGGAACGGCTCGATCCCCCCGCCGGCGGCGAGCTCAGCCTGGCCAGCCGCAAGCTGCCGGCCCTGGGGGATCTCGACGACGGACCGGCCGCCGGCGATGAGGCCACCCCGTCGGTGCCCTGGCAGGGGGTGCGGGAGCGGGCCCTGGGCAAGAGCCTGGTGACCCTGCGCTCCGAAGCCCTGTACAGCCTGGGGGCCCTGCACGCCGCCCACCTGGCGGCGGCGGCGGTGTTCGACGACCGGCGGCTGGCGGCGGCGATCGCCCAGCGCAGCGGCGAGGTGGTGAGCGATGACACCCTCACCAAGCTGGCCGAAGCCGCCTCGATCTGGCATCGCGACAGTGCCTCCCTGGGCATGGCGCTCACCGCCGTGGGCGCCACCCAGGTGCCCGACCTGGTGCTGGGCGAGGCCCTGCAGGTGGATGAGCACGAGGCCGAGGCCCTCGACGCCATGACCGAGGGCTATCAGATCGAACTCAAGCGCCAGATCCTCGAGGAAGCCGACTCCTGACCCACAGGGTGCAGGCCTAACTCGACATCAGATCCACGCTGCGCAGCGCCGGGCCCAGAAGCTCGGTCACCTGAGCGAGTTCCTCCTTGCTGCCCATCACCACCAGCAGCTGGCCGGGCTCCAGCTGCTGCTCCCTGCCCGGATTGGCCACCAGCTCCTGATCCGGCAGCCGGTAGCTGCTGCCCCGGTACTGCAGGCCGGCCTCCGCCTGGCGCCGGGGCTGGCGCACAGCCAGCACCAGGGCTCCGGTGCGCCGACCCAGCTCCAGCTCGCCCAGGCTGATGCCGTTGAGACGGCCCAGGTCGGCCGGATCGGAGCTGAGCAGAAACTCCTCCACCTCGCAGTCGCTGCCCGCCAGCAGGTCCATGAAGCTCACCGCCATGGGCCTCAGGGCCGTGGCCGCCATCATGCGGCCGCCACTCACATACGGACTCACCACCTCATCGGCCCCCGCCAGCCGCAGCTTGCGCTCCGCCTCACTGCTGTCGGAGCGGGCCACCAGCCGGCAGCGCGGAGCCAGGCCGCGGGCGCTGAGCACCACATAGAGATTGGCGGCATTGCTGGAGAGGGCCACCACCAGCGAGCGGCAGCGGTGGATGCCCGCTTCCAGCAGGGTTTCGTCGAGGGTGGCATCGGCCACCAGCACGGGCAGGCCCTCCTGCTCGGCGGCCTCCCGGCGCTCCTGATCGGTCTCCACCACCAGCAGCTCCACCCCCTCGCGGGCCACCTGCTGGGCGATCTCCTGGCCGATGCGGCCGTAGCCGCAGAGAATCACATGATCTTGCATGGCGTTCAACCAGCGACGGAAACGGCGCTCCCGCAGGCGCCGGAAATAGCCCGATTCACTCAGCCCCAGCACCCCCTGGATGGCGATCTGCACCACCACCAACCCGCCCAGGATCAGCAGGGCGGTGACCAGCCGGCCCGAATACGAGAGCGGATGCACCTCCCCGTAGCCAATGGTGCTCAGGGTGATCGCCACCATCCAGTAGCAATCGCCCCAGTCCCAGCCCTCGGTGAGGCGGTAGCCCAGCGCCGCCAGGTTCACCACCAAGGCCAGGGCAAGGGGCGCCTGCCAGGCGCGATTGCTGCGGCTGGATGGGGGACGGCGCCGTCGCCAGGGCAGTGGGGCCATCCAGAAGCGGGGCACCGAACGATCCAGAACCGCAGCTGCGGTTCTTCGGCGTATTAAACCAACGCCTGGCAGGCAACATGGGGGCAAACCCGATGTTCCACACCTCGGAGCGCACAGGGCGGCGATGGCGCACGACTGGATTGAACAGGACTGGATGGAGCTGGCCGCCGCCCGGGCCGAGACCCGGCTGCAGCAGGCGGGTATCGAGCTCACCCTGGGCGGCGAGCCCACCTACGTGCCGATCGAGCCGGAGGGAGCGGAGTGGAGCGTGGCCGCCGACGGCCCCACCAAGCTGCCTGTGGCCCGAGCCATGGCCGGGGCCATCCGTCGCCGCACCTGGCCCGGCAGCACCCTGATCTACTGCAGCGGCAAGCGCTACGAGGGCGAGGTGAACCCCCGCTGGGCCCTGCGCCTGGTCACCGGCCTCGACGGCCGCCCGATCGCCCCCTGGCCCGTGCCCGACGGCCAGGGCCAGGCCCTGGCGGCAGCCGACGCCAAGGCCTGGCTGAAACGGCTCGGCCAGGCCCTGGGGGTGCCCCTGCAGCGGCGGCGGCTGCGGGATCCCCTCGATCCCCAGCGCCAGGTGTGGGCCGTGCCGCTCACCTGGGACCAGGACCAGTGGCACAGCAGCCCCTGGCCGCTGCCGCGCCAGCAGCGGCAGCTGACGCTGGCGCCGGGCCCGGCGGGGCTGCGGTTGCCGCTGGAGCACTTCCCCACCACCGTGCCCTGCCAGCTGCTCACCCTCGAGATCGATTCCCAGGGCTGGGGGCTGTTCCTGCCGCCCCTGGAACGCCAGCCCACCGAGCTGCTGCTGCAGGCCATCAGCGGCCTGGCCCAGCACCCGGCCACAGGCATCCCCCTGGCGCCGCCGGAGTTCAGCGGGCTTCTGCCGGTGGATGCGGCCGAGGGCTGGCAGGTGCTCGGCCTGGCCGCCGATCCAGGCGTGCTGGAGATCAACCTGCCGGTGTGTGCCACCTGGAGCGAATACCGCCACTGGATCCGGCTGCTGGATGCCGCCGCGGCGGAGGTGGGGCTGCGCACCTGGAAGGCCCGGGGCGGCGACGGCCAGGAGGGCACCGGTGGCGGCAACCACCTGCTCTGGGGCGGACCCAGCCTGGAGCGCCACCCCTTCTTCAGCCGACCGGCCTGGCTGGTGGGCGTGCTGCGCTACCTGCAGCACCACCCCAGCCTCGGCTACCTGTTCTGCGGAGCCGGCGTGGGCCCGGCCTCCCAGGCGCCGCGGCCGGATGAGGCCCTCGGCAGCCTGCTCGACCTGGAGCTGGCCTACCGCGACCTCGAGGCCCTCGGCAGCGGCGATCAGCGCCAGCTGATCGGCGAAACTCTTCGCCACCTGCACGCCGACCGCTCCGGCAACAACCACCGCTGCGAGATCAGCCTCGACAAGTTCTGGAATCCGGGCACACCGGCGGGCTGTCTGGGGCTGATCGAATTCCGGGCCCTGGAAACCCTGCCCGATCCCGACTGGACCGCCGCCATCGCCCTGCTCTGGTCATCCCTGGCGGCGATGCTGCTCAGCCCGGAGCGGCGGCCGGTTCAGCTGCGCCCCTGGGGCACAGCCCTGCACGACCGCCTGCTGCTGCCGGGCCCCCTCTGGCACGACCTGGAGCTGGTGCTGGCCGATCTCGATGAGGCCGGACTGCCCCTGACGGCAGAGCCGTTCCGGGCGATCTGGCGCTGGCGCTTCCCGCCGCTGCTGGAGTGGCAGGGGGAGGACCCCGGGGAGCGGTGCAGCCTGCTGCCGGCCCTGGAGCCCTGGCCCCTGATCTGCGACACGCCGCGGGAGGGCGGCTTCACCAGCCGCTTCGTGGATGCCTCCCTGCAGCGCTTCGAGGTGCAGAGCAGCGCAGCCTTCCGCCAGCGGCACCGGCTGCTGCTCAACGGCCGCCCCCTGCCCCTGGCCGATGGCCCACTGGCGGTGCGCTACCGCCTGCACCGGCTCTACCCCTGCCTGCATCCGGGCATCGAGCCCCACCTGCCACTGGTGCTGCAGCTGCTCGGTCCTGAGGCCGATGGGGATGGCCCCGGGCTGCCCCTGGCCCAGTGGCGGCTGGAGCGTGCCGAGGTGGGCTGGCAGGCGGAGGCGCCGGGCCGGATCCCAGGGCCGCTCGGCCCGCCCTGGCGGCCTCTTGAGCCCGGGCTGTGCACCGTGGATCTGCGACTGGACACGGCCGCCCTCCCCGGATGAACGCGGCGGCGGTTCGGCAGTTCCTACCCCCTGTCCTGCTGGCGGCAGTGACCCTGGGGGGCGCGGTCACCCCCCAACCAGCCATGTCACCCCCGCCCCAAACCCCGATCGCGGTGACTGGGGAAGGCACCATCCAGCATCCTGAACGCTGTGGACCCCAGATTCATCGAGGCGGCAACTACCAGGAAGGGGCCACGCGTCTGATGGGCAAGTGCGAGCGCTCAGTGGAGCCACCGAGGATTCGCACGGAACCCGGCAACCGCTATCTGGAATTCCGCACCAACGGCAAATCCGCAGAGGGCAACGACCGGGTGGAGCTAGCCCACGGCCCTTACCGGCCGTTCGCTCGCACCACCTACATCGGTTTCAGGCTGCGGCTGCCAGCTCGGGCGCCGGTCACCACCGAGGGCTTCTACCCCTTGCAGCTGTGGCAGTGCGCACCGCTGTCACCCATTGCCGGCGTGCGTGTGGATCGCGGCTCCAGCCATGCCATCAATTTCATGACGCGCCACCGGAACCGCGACACCTCCGTGGCGGCACGCTTTCGCCTCACGCCAGGGCGTTGGCACAGGTTCGTGATCGCCGCCAAACCGGATCCCCACGGCGCGGGCCAGTTCGACGTCTGGGCTGACGGCAAACGCATCGCGCACTGGCAGGGGCCCTATGGATCAAGCGAGACCGGAGCATGCCGAGGGGAGCCGGGGCGACCGCCGCAGCATTACCGGGTCAAATTCGGGATCTACAAGGGCAACGAGCCGCATCGCTACGTCACCCACTTCGATGATCTGCGCATCGGCGATTCCCTGGCCGATGTCATGCCCCCCCGGTTGCTAGGTCATTGAGAGTGTTCACCCCAGGCGCAGCTGCTCCCCTGGCAGGAAGCACTGGAGATCGACGCCGGGGTGGCCTTCCACCTGATCCCAACGGGGTGGCCTTCCACCTGATCCCAAACTTTTCCTGCTGTTGTCATCCCCAACGGGGCCGGATTCTCTAAGCCTTAACCATCCACACTCCTGCAAGGCACGCGCGGATGTCCGCCACCCTCACCTCCTCCCCCCACCCCGGCGTCCCGGTGCTCAAGGAAAGCGGCCAGCGGGAGGTGTTCTGCGGGCTCACCTCGATCGTGTGGCTGCACCGGCGCATGCCTGACGCCTTCTTTCTGGTGGTGGGCTCGCGCACCTGTGCGCACCTGATCCAGAGCGCCGCCGGGGTGATGATCTTCGCCGAACCGCGCTTCGGCACGGCCATCCTGGGGGAGCGCGACCTCGCCGGCCTGGCCGACGCCAACGAGGAGCTCGACCGGCTGGTGGCCAAGCTGCTGGAACGGCGACCCGAGATCCGCACCCTGTTTCTGGTGGGCAGCTGCCCCAGCGAGGTGATCAAGCTGGATCTGGCCAAGGCGGCCGAGCGCCTGCAGCAGCAGCACGCCGGCCGCGTGCGGGTGCTCAACTACTCCGGCAGCGGCATCGAAACCACCTTCACCCAGGGGGAAGACGGCGCCCTGCTGGCGATGGTGCCGCTGATGCCGCCCGCCGGCGACCCCGCGCAGGCCGACCAGCTGTTGCTGGTGGGCACCCTCGCTGATGGGGTTGAAGAACGGCTGATCACCTTGTTCGAGCGCCTGGGCATCCCAACGGTGCGCAGCCTGCCGCCGCGGCGCTCCACCGAGCTGCCGCCGGTGGGTGCCGGCACCCGGGTGCTGCTGGCCCAGCCGTTCCTCTCCGCCACGGCCCGGGCGCTGGTGGACCGGGGTGCCGAGCTGATCGCCGCCCCCTATCCCATCGGCGTGGAGGGCAGCCGGGCCTGGATGGCGGCTGCGGCCCACGCCTTCGGTATCGCCCCGGCCCAGATCGCCGCCGTGCTCGATCCGCTGGTGGAGCGCGGCCGGCAGGCGGTGGCGCCACACCGGGAGGTGTTGGCGGGCAAACGGCTGTTCCTGCTGCCGGATTCCCAGCTGGAGATCCCCCTGGCCCGCTTCCTGAGCCGCGAGTGCGGCATGGAGCTGGTGGAGGTGGGCACCCCCTACCTGGATCGCCGGCTGATGGCCGAGGAGCTGGCGCTGTTGCCGGCCGGCACCCAGCTGAGCGAGGGCCAGCACCTGGACAACCAGCTGGAACGGGTGCGCGCCTCACGCCCGGACCTGGTGGTGTGCGGCCTGGGCCTGGCCAATCCCCTGGAAGCCGAGGGCATCGCCACCAAGTGGTCGATCGAACTGGTGTTCAGCCCGATCCACGGCTGCGACCAGGCCGGTGATCTGGCCGAGCTGTTCGCCCGTTCCCTGCGCCGCCGCGCCGCCCTCACCTTCGCCTGAACACCACCCCTGAATACCCCCCATGGAACTCACCCTCTGGACCTACGAAGGCCCGCCCCACGTGGGCGCCATGCGCATCGCCACCTCGATGGAGGGGGTGCACTACGTACTGCATGCCCCCCAGGGCGACACCTACGCCGACCTGCTGTTCACGATGATCGAGCGCCGTGACCGGCGGCCGCCGGTCACCTACACCACCTTCCAGGCCCGCGATCTGGGCGGCGACACCGCCCAACTGGTCACGCGCACGATCGCCGAGGCGGTGGAGCGCTTTGCGCCCGAGGCGTTGCTGGTGGGTGAGAGCTGCACCGCCGAGCTGATCCAGGACCAGCCCGGCGCCCTGGCCAGCGGCATGGATCTGGGCGGCGTGCCGGTGGTGAGCCTGGATCTGCCCGCCTACTCCAAGAAGGAGAACTGGGGAGCGGCCGAAACCCTCTACCAGCTGGTGCGCGGCCTGCTCAAAGGGCAGGTGCCCGCACCGGGAAGCCCAAAGCCGGATCCCAGCCGCTGGCGCGACGAGGGCCGCCGTCCGCGGGTGAACCTGCTGGGCCCCTCGCTGCTGGGCTTCCGCTGCCGCGACGACGCGCGCGAGATCACGGCGCTGCTGGCCGACCACGGCATCGACGTGACCGTGGTGGCACCCCTGGGGGCCCGCCCCGCCGACCTGCTGCGCCTCCCCAGCGCCGATGCCAACGTGTGCCTCTATCCCGAAGTGGCGGGGCCGGTGTGCAGCTGGCTGGAGCGCAGCTTCGGGATGCCCACGGTGAGAACGGTGCCGATCGGCATCGGCGCCACCGCCGCCTTCCTGCGCGAGCTGCACGGGGTGCTGGCCATGGAGCTGCCGGCCGAGCTCGTGGCCGGCGCCGATGGGGTGTGTGAGGCCGAACGGCGGTCGCGGCTGCCCTGGTATTCCCGCTCGGTGGATTCCACCTACCTCACCGGCAAACGGGTGTTCATCTTCGGTGACGCCACCCATGCCGTGGCCGCCGCCCGCATCGCCAGCCGCGAGCTGGGATTCCAGGTGGTGGGGCTGGGGAGCTACAGCCGCGAGCAGGCCCGCGAGGTGCGGGCGGCGGCGGCCGAGCTGGGCCTTGAGGCCCTGATCAGCGACGACTACCTGGCGGTGGAGGCAGCGATGGCGGAGGCGGCGCCGGAGCTGGTGCTGGGCACCCAGATGGAGCGCCACAGCGCCAAGCGGCTGGGCCTCCCCTGCGCCGTGATCAGTTCACCGCTGCACGTGCAGGACGTGCCGGCCCGCTACTCCCCCCAGATGGGCTGGGAGGGGGCCAACGTGATCTTCGATACCTGGGTGCACCCGCTGATGATGGGGCTGGAGGAGCACCTGATCGGCATGTTCCGCCACGACTTCGAATTCGTGGAGGGCCATCGCAGCCACCTCGCCGAGGCCGCCCCATCCGGCGCCCGATCCGGCGCTCCCCCAGCCACCTCTGTCGACGAACCGGCTGCCGAGCCGGCCACCACCCCCGGTAACGGCGAACTGCGCTGGACGGCCGATGGCGAGGCGGAACTCTCCCGCATTCCCTTCTTCGTGCGCAGCAAGGTGCGGCGCAACACCGAGGCCTTCGCCCGCGAGCGGGGGCTGGTGAGCATCGACGGCGAAACCCTCTACGAGGCCAAGGTGCATTTCAGCCGCTGAGCCACCGCTGTGAATGAGTGATTCTGCTCACCCCACTTGTGGGGGTTTGACAACCTCAAACGCGGCGTTGTTTCGGATTGCACCACCCCCCTGCAAGCGGTGATGGCGGGGCCTTGGATGGACCCACGCAGCCGGGACCCGTCGCTGGATCAGCGGCTGGTTCTGCGCTCTTTCTGCGCTCTTTCTGCACTCTTTCTGCACTCTTTCTGCACTGTCTGCAACCATGACCACCACCCTTCAGCCCCCCGCTTCCATCGGCAGCCACAGCGAGGACGGAGAGGGCAGTGTGCAGGTGCACCAGGACGCCTCCTTGCAGATCGAGGAAGGGGCCCTGGTGATCGCCGTGTACGGCAAGGGCGGCATCGGCAAATCCACCACCAGCTCCAACCTCTCGGCGGCCTTCTCCAAGCTGGGCAAGCGGGTGCTGCAGATCGGCTGTGATCCCAAGCACGACAGCACCTTCACGCTCACCAAGCAGATGGTGCCCACGGTGATCGACATCCTCGAAACCGTCGATTTCCACACCGAGGAGCTGCGGCCGGAAGACTTCGTGTTCGAGGGCTACAACGGCGTGATGTGCGTGGAGTCCGGAGGCCCACCGGCCGGCACCGGCTGCGGCGGCTATGTCACCGGCCAGACGGTGAAGCTGCTCAAGGAACACCACCTGCTCGAGGACACCGACGTGGTGATCTTCGATGTGCTGGGGGATGTGGTGTGCGGCGGCTTCGCGGCCCCGCTGCAGCACGCCGACTATTGCCTGATCGTCACCGCCAACGACTTCGACTCGATCTTCGCGATGAACCGCATCATCGCCGCGATCCAGGCCAAGGCAAAGAACTACAAGGTGCGCCTCGGCGGCGTGGTGGCCAACCGCTCGGAAGACACCGATCAGATCGACCGTTTCAACGAACGGGTGGGCATGAAGACCATGGCCCACTTCCCCACGGTGGATGCCATCCGGCGCTCACGGCTGAAGAAATGCACCATCTTCGAGATGGAGCCCACGCCCGAAGTGGAGGCGGTGCAGAACGAATACCTCAAACTGGCCCAGGCGATGCTGGACGACGTGAAGCCCCTGGAAGCCGAATCGCTCAAGGACAGGGAGATCTTCGACCTGCTGGGCTTCGACTGACTGTCGCCACCGCCCCCTCACTGCCGCCCCCTCAGGAGGCCGGCCCCAGATCCACACAGCCCTTGCTCTGGAACAGGTCCACCTTCTCGCCCAGCCGGTCCGCCGCCTGGGCCACCTGTTCCACCAGCTGGCCGTAGGTGGCGGCAAAGCGGGCGTAGGCGTCGGGGTCGGCGTTGCGCAGGGTTTCGGCCTGGGAGGGGTTGAGGCGCATGGTGCGCATCTCCTCGAGGCGCGGGTCGAAGGTGTTGGTTTTGAGGTCGCTGATCTCGCTGCGCAGCTCGCGGCAGACCGCCAGCGCGCGCTGCTGGTGCTGGCGCCGCAGCTGCCAGGCGAGCGCGAACACGCCCACAAATGCCAGCAGCACGGCGACCACGGAGACCTTGGCGCGCAGGCTGAGGGATGGCATCGACATCGGCTGGGGGCAGGGGTCCAGAACTCAGATCTCAGCGGCCGCCCGCTGCACCAACCTACGGGCCACGGCCTGGGTGCCGGTATGGCGATAGGTGTCGGTGAAGACGTCGAGGAAGGTGGCCATCTGATCGAAGCGCCCCTGCCAGGGGCCGAGGGTGGTTTCCAGGGCCTGCACCGCCTTCTGGCCACTGAGCCCGAGACCGCTCACCAGGCCGCCGGCCCAGCCCAGCCAGGTGTCCACTCCGCGGCGGATGAAGCTCAGGTGGGCCGCCTCACCCCGGCCAGGGATCAGCGACGCCATGCCGGCGTAGGCCGGCAGCTGGCGCAGGTCCTTCTGCGCCACCATCCCGAGCAGCTCGTCGAGCCGTGCCAGGGCCTGATCGCCCAGGGGCAGCAGGGCGTCGAAGCACACCAGCGCCGCCATCCGCACCCGGGCCTCGCTGCCGTAGTCCGCCAGGGCGGCGGCGAAGTCGCCGAAGCTGTCACCGGGCAGGCCGTTCACCTGGGTGAAGGCCAACAGCTCGGCGGCCACCTTGAGGCCCAGATCGGCCGCCTGCAGCGTGTCGCTGGTGGGGGTGAGATCGGCCACCCGCCGCAGCAGCGGCACAGCGCCGCCCACGTTGGCCAGCAGACGCAGGCCGCCGCCGGCCCGCTGGGAGCGGTTCACGGCGTCGTAGAGGCTCAGGGCCCGCCCATAGCCCTCGTGGCGGGCGCGGCTGAGCACATCGGCCCGGGCCCGCACCTGGGCGATCAGGGCCGGATCCTCACTGCCCATCACCTCGGCAATCAGGGCGTCGGCGGAGGTGATGTTCTGCCAGCCCCCCGGCACCAGGGTGCCGATGCCCTTGAGGGCCAGCACGGTGAGGTTGCGGCGAGGCAGGCGCTCGAGGCGCTCGAGAACCGTGGCGCTCATCGGGCCCCCTTGGCAGGCAGGGCCGGCGCCTGCAGATCCGCCAGACCCGACAGGTCGAAGGCGTCCAGCAGCTCATGGCGCTGGGCCGGATCCAGCCCCGCCCCCTGGCCGATCACCTTCACCTGAAAGCGCTCAGCCACCAGCAGGGCGCTGGCCTGGGGGCCCTGCTCCACCAGCGGCCAGCCCTGGATGCGCTCGCTGCTGGCAGCGAACTTCTCGCGGGCCTCGGGGGCGGTGGTGGTGTCGGAGATGGCTAGCAGGGCCAGGGTGCTGTCGCCCTGCTTGAGGCGGGCCTCACTGAAGCCCCGCTTCTCCTGGGTGTACACCAGCTGCTCGCCCGGGCCGGCCTCCGGGAACAGGGCGTTGAAGGCGGTGCCGTTCACCACCTGGGCGCTGGGCACATCGCCCACCGTGCCCCCCGGCAACCACTCCCCGATCGGCAACAGCAGCAGGCCGGCGAGCAGCACCCCCGCCGCCAGCAGGAGGCCGAGCCCCCAGCGAACGATCCGCCCCATGGCAGCACCGTGATTGGCTGAACTTGAATAGCCCAGTCCCGGCCCGCGGCCCGCGGATCGTTGCAGATCGGATCGTTGCGGATCTGCCACGATTCCACCCAGGCCGGGAGGGAGCAGGTGAGCGAGGGCTCCGCCCTGATCGAGGCCCTGCGCCGTCCCCAGGCCTACGGCCATCCGGTGGAGACCATCGCGGTGCTCGAGACCCACATCTCCTGGGTGCTGCTCACCGGCCCGGTGGCCTACAAGATCCGCAAGCCCGTGGATCTGGGCTTCGTGAACTTCACCACCCTGGCGCTGCGCCTGCACGACTGCCGCGAGGAGCTGCGCCTCAACCGGCGCCTGGTGAGCGACCTCTACCTGGGTCTGGCGGCCGTGGTGCAGACCGAACGGGGACCCCGGCTGCAGGAGCTGGCGGAGAACACCAGCGACGGGGAGATCCTGCGGACTGCGCCGCTGGAGGTGGCCGTGCGGATGCGCCAGTTTCCCCAGGAGGCCCTGCTGCCGGCCGCCCTGGCGCGGGAGGAGGTGGGGGGCGAGCAGATCGAGGCCCTGGCGGACACCCTGGCCCGCTTCCACGCCTCCGCGGCCGTTGCCCCCGCCGCCGGCCCCTACGGCACCCCGGCTGCGGTACTTGAGCCGGTGGAGGCCAATGTGGCCTGCCTGCGGCAGCGAGCGGCCGCCGAGCTGCAGGCCCGCATCGAGTGCTTGGCGGGCTGGAACCGGGCCGCCTTCGCCGAGCTGGAGCCGCTGCTGGTGCACCGCCTGGAGCAGGGGCGGGTACGCGAGTGCCACGGTGATCTGCACCTGGGCAACATGCTGCTGCGAAACGGGCGCATCGAGGTGTTCGACTGCCTCGAGTTCAGCCCCGCCCTGCGCTGGATCGACGTGATCAGCGACCTGGCCTTCCTGGTGATGGATCTGCAGCAGCGCGGCCATCCGGCTCTGGGGGCCCGGCTGCTCAACCACTGGCTGGACCTCAGCGGCGACCACGGCGGCCTGGCCCTGTGGCGCTGGTATCAGAGCTACCGGGCCCTGGTGCGCGCCAAGGTGGCAGCCCTCAGCGGCGACGGCAGCGCCGATGGACCGGTGGCGGCCTACCTGGACCTGGCCGAGGCCAGCATCACGCCGGCCCCCCAGGCGGTGCTGATCTGCCACGGGCTCTCCGGCAGCGGCAAATCACACCACACCGGCCCGCTGGCGGCCGAGCTGGGGGCCATCCGCCTGCGCTCCGATGTGGAGCGCAAGCGGATGTTCGGGCTCTGGGGCGTCCCGGCCGGCCCTTTACGCCAGGGCGATCTCTATGGCCGGCAGGTGAGCGAGGCGCTGTTCGGCCGGCGGCTGCCGGAGCTGGCCGCGCAGGTGCTGGCAGCCGGTTTTGCGGTGATCGTGGATGCCTGCTTCCTGCGCCGCGGCGATCGCGCCGCCATGGCGGTGGTGGCGGCCCGCGCTGGGGTGCCGCTGCTGATCCTGGAGTTCAGCGCCCCGGAGGCGCTGCTGCGGGAGCGCATCGAGCAGCGCCAGCGCCGCGGCCACGACCCCTCCGACGCTGATCTGACGGTGCTGGAGCGCCAGATCGGCTGGGATGAACCCCTCGACTCCGACGAGCGGCAGCAGGCGATCGACGTGGGCCCCCAGAGCGCGGTGGCGGCCACGGCGGCGGCGGTGCGCCGGCGCTGGCGCCGGGCCCTGCGGCAGCCGGAGCAGCCATGAGCGACCGCTGGCGCCAGCCCTATCTGCTGCTGGTGGAGCTGAGCTGGTGGCGCTTCCTGGCGCTGGTCACGGGGCTGTACCTGCTGATCAACCTGCTGTTCGCCGGCCTCTACCTGCTCGATCCCGCCGGCATCGGTGGCAGCGACGATCTGCCTGTGTCCCTGCGGGCCTTTTTCCTCTCGGTGGAGACGCTGGCCACGATCGGCTACGGCTCCCTCTACCCCGACAGCCTCTGGGTGCACCTGGTGACCACCGGCGAGGCGATCACCGGCCTGATCCTTGTGGCCCTGATCACCGGCCTGGCCTTCGCCCGCTTCGCCCGCACCCCGCAGAGCGTGGAGTTCGCCGAGCAGGCCCGGATCGAGGCGCAGGAGGGCCGCGAGTGCCTGGTGATCCGGCTGCACAACAGCCGCCCCAACACCCTCTTTGATGTGCGCGTGCGCGTGTTCTGGCAGCCCCACGATGGGGACCGGCAGCTGCGGCCGCTGCCCCTGCTCACCCCCGACGGCCTGCCCATGCTCGACGACCTGCGCCTGCTGCATCCCCTTGAGGACGGCGGTCCGCTGGCGGGCCATGACCGCGATCCTGCGGCGGGCGGGGGCGAACTGCTGGTGAGCTTCAGCGGCATGGATGCCACCCTGGAGCGCCCGATTCACCTGGTGCACCGCTACCCAGCCAGGGCGATCGTGCGGGCCGGCCCCGCAACCCCATGAGCACCGCCCCATGAGCGCCACTCCAGGCAAGCCTGAACCCGCCGACGCCCCGAGCCCGCGAACGGTGCTGGTGAGCGGCGCCAGCCGCGGCATCGGCCGCGCCATCGCCGGGCGCCTGCTGGCCGAGGGCCACCGGGTGAGCGCGGGGGTGCGCGATCCGGCGGGCCTGCAGGCCGAGACCGGCGCGGCGGCACTGTGCCGGCAGCCACCGGAGCGCCTGCTCATCCATCCCTACGAAGCAGGCGCCGGCGACGCCGATCCCCGCGGTCCGAGGGCCTGGGTGGACGCCACCGTGGCCCGCTGGGGCGGCATCGATGCGCTGGTGCACTGCGCCGGGGTGTTCTCGCGGGTGGGCCTGCGCTTCGCCGCCGGCGAGGAGGCGGAGATCGCCCGGGTGCTGGATGTGAACCTGATGGGCCCCTGGCGGCTCAGCCGGGCGGTGTGGCCCCTGCTGGCGGCCAGTGGCGACGGGCGCGTGCTGACGCTGGTGTCGATGAGCGGCAAGCGGGTGAAGGGGCGGCTGGCCGCCTACGGCGTCAGCAAGTTCGCCCTGCTGGCCCTCTGCCAGGCGATGCGCAACGAGGGCTGGGAGGACGGCATCCGCGTCACGGCGATCTGCCCCAGCTGGGTGAACACCGACATGGCCGCCGCCGTCACGGCGATCCCCAGCCAGGCCATGACCCAGCCGGAGGACCTGGCCGCCAGCGTCAGCCATCTGCTCTCGCTGCCGGCGGCGGCGGTGCCGTTCGAGTTCAACGTGAACTGCCAGCTGGAGACCTGAAGGCGATGGCCAGCCGTGCGCGCCAGCACCACTACCGACTGCTGCTGGGCGCCTGCGTGGCGTTGCTCGCCATCTTCATCCTGCCCGATCCCTGGAACCAGATGGCCTCCCCCGGCTACCTGGCCCTGGGGGTGGTGATGCTGAGGGCCCTGGGGGGCGGCGGCGAGCGGAGCCGCCGGGGCACCCTCCACCGGCGGCTGTACCGGGGCACGGGCATCGCCACCCTGGCCGTGGGCGGGCTCTGGCTGCTCACTCCGCTGGAGTTGCGCGATACCGGGGTACCGGTGGTGGTGCTCTGGGCCCTGTTCAGCCTCTGGAGCACCCAGCGCCTGATCCGCCAGCTGAACGAGGAGCGCAGCGTCGATCAGGCCGTGCTGAGCGGCGCCCTGGCGGGCTACCTGATGCTGGGTCTCTCCGGCGGCATCCTCAGCGCGGCCGTGGAGACCGTGGCGCCCGGCAGTTTCACCGGCGTCGACCTCACCACGCACGGGCCTGACGGTCTGGATCCGGTGTGGAGGCTCGACTTCGTGAAGCTGAACTACTTCGCCTTCGTCTCGCTCACCACCACCGGCTACGGCGACATCCTGCCGATCACGCCTGCGGCCCAGATGCTGAGCATTGCCCTGGCAGTGGCCGGCAACAGCTACCTGGCCATCGTGCTGGGGGTGCTGATCGGGCGGTTCAGCATGCGCGGCAGCGATGACGACGAGACCGGCGGCGACTGAAGCCACCCGGCCCCGGTCAGCCGCAGGGCTGGCTGTGATGAAAGATGACCGTCCAGTGAGCGGGCCCGCGCTGGTGCATAGGTGATGCACAGAGTGAAGGAACGGCTCCTGAACGCACCGCCGGGTTTTCCCTTCTCAACGCCATGATTTCGCTCCGCTTGCTGGCGCTGCTCGGCTCTGCCATCTCGCTTGGTGCCGTGGCCCTCCCCAGGGCCGCCGGCGCGCAGACCCTCTACTCCCTCAACACCACCTGCAGCATCCAGCGCATGGCCCCCGTGCCCTGCGTGGTGGAGGCCGTGGAGGTGGGCGACTCCACCGAATACCGGCACCGGGTGGGCGACCGCACCCTCGTGTACCGGGTGTTCGATGAGCCCTATGTGCGGATCGAGGCCCTCAACCCCACCACCAACAGCTGGGGGCCGGTGCGCAACGCCACGATCCGCTTCTCCACCAACGAGCTCTGCTTCAACGACCGCGCCTTCTGCGTGGTCAACCCCAACTACCTCAACAGCGTGCGCGAGGAAGGGGGGCCGGCCCTGGCCGGTCGTGACCGGATGGGCCTGAGCTTCGGCAGCAACGGCCGCACCGAGATCGCCTGCTTCGACGACGGCTGCACCCGCCTGTTGGAGGCCATCAACCGATGAACCGCGTTCTCCGTCTGGGCACCGTGGTGGGGTTGAGCCTCTCCCTGGGCCTCCAGCCGCTGCCGCTGCTGGCCGCATCAGGTCTCGCGGCCGAGGCCCCCGCCGTCTCTGAAGTGTCGCTGCTCGCCCGTGGTGGCGGTGGTCGTGGCGGCGGTGGCGGTCGTGGCGGCGGTGGCGGTGGCGGTGGCCGCAGCTACGGCCGCAGCAGTGGCGGCAGCCGCAGTTCCTCCGGTCGCACCGGCTTCGGCAACTACAGCAACGGCGGCAGCTCCTTCCGGGGCAGCAGCAAACCCGCCGGCGGCTTCAGCAGCGGCAGCAAGCCCAAGCCCGCCGCAAGCGGGACCCGGCAACCGCAGCGCAGCCAGACCACCACGACCCGCCAGCAGGGCCGCCAGGACGGGGCCGGGGACCGGCAGGGCCAGCGCACGGACCAGCGCGGCGATCGCCAGGGGGAACGCACCGACCGCACCGACATCCGCCAGGACAACCGCACCGACCGCAGCACGAACCGCCAGGACCAGCGCAGCGACCGCGTGTCGGACCGCACGGACGTGCGGCGCGACCGCTCCGACAACCGCTGGGACAACTACTGGTCGGGCTGGGCCCGGCCGGGCTGGGGCTATGCCCGCCCATGGAACTACGGCTGGTATGGCGGCTGGAGTTCTCCCCCCTGGAACTGGTGGGGTGCCAGCGCCGCGGCCTGGGGCGTCACCGCCCTCACCACCGCCGCGATCATCGACGCCGCGGTGGATGACGCCATCTCCGATCAGGTCACCTACATCGCCGTTCCCAACACCAGCTATGAGCTGTACTACCCGAGCGTCGAACCTGCCGGCAGCCAGGGGGTGACCTTCGTGGTGAATACCGACACCGGCACGGTGGAGATGAGGGCGGACTGTCAGCAGGGAACCCTCGACGGACAGACACCCCGCACGGCCTCGGAAGCTGAGTTGCTCAACGCGGCCTGTGTGGTGGCCTATGGGGATTGAACCCAGCCCATCAGGTCGATCCGGGCCCGACCGCCTGATGGTGTGATCCGGGCATCGAGGATCTGCAGTCCAGGCTGTTGAGGTCTGGGCTGCTGCTATCTGGACTGTTGAAGTCCGGGCTGTTGCTGTCTGGGCCGTTGCTCATCGCTCTGGCCAACCATGCTGTCGCCGGCAATCTTTCATTCGGCGACACCGAAGCAGGCCCACGCTAAGTGGTTCCTAGTCTCGAACACCAGCGCGCCGGGTTGCCTTGAGCGTTTCCGATCGCTTCATCCGCAATCCGGTGCTCACCACGGTGTGCTCGCTGGTGATCCTGCTGATCGGTGGGGTTGCGATCCCGCTGCTGCCGCTGGAGAAACTTCCCCAGCTGGCCCCCACCCAGATCCAGGTCACCGCCACCAACATCGGCGCCGACGCCCGCACCACCTTCGACACCACCACGCGGGCGCTGGAGAAGGAGATCAACGGAGTGGAGGACATGAAATACATCGCCTCCAACACCTCCTCGGATGGCATCAGCAACATCAACGTCTTCTTCCCGGTGGACGTTGATCGCAACATCGCCCAGGTCAATGTTCAGAACCGGGTCGCCCAGGCCGAGCCCACCCTGCCGGAGGTGGTGAAACAGACGGGGGTGACCGTGAAGGCCGCCTCACCGAGCATCCTGGTGGCCTACGGCTTCTATGCCGACACCGGCGCCGACGGCCAGCCCCTCTACGACCAGCTGTTCCTCAGCAACTTCGTCGACCAGAACCTGATCGACGAGATCCGGCGCGTGCCTGGCGTGGGCGACGTGAAGATCATCGGCGAGCGCCGCTTCGCCCTGCGCATCTGGCTGGATCCGGCCCGGCTGGCCAGCGCCGGGCTGACGCCGATGGACGTGCAGCGGGCCCTGCTGGATCAGAACATCCAGGCCGGGGCCGGCCGCCTCGGCCAGGAGCCCAGCACACCGGGGCAGGAGGTGGCCGTCCCCCTGGTGGCCCAGAGCCGCTTCCGTGATGTGGCCGACGCTGAGAACCTGGTGCTCAAGGTGGGCGACGACGGCACCCTGGTGAAGGTGAGCGATGTGGGACGGGTGGAGCTGGGGGCAGAGAACTACGACGTCGACACCAGCCAGAGCGGCCGCCCCTCGACCTCCCTGTTCGTGTATCAGCTGCCCGGTGCCAATGCCCTCGACACGGGCAACCGGGTGAAGGACAGGATCGGGGAATTGTCGCAGACCTTTCCTCCCGGTGTGCGCTACGAGATTCCCTACGACTCCACCCTGTTCGTCACCACCTCCCTGGCGGATGTGACCGGCAACCTGCGCGATGCCATCATCATGGCCGTGCTCACCATCCTGCTGTTTCTGCAGGACTGGCGCTCCACCATCGTGCCGGCCCTGGCGATGCCGGTGGCCATGGTGGGGGCGATGGCGGTGGTGCTGGGCCTCGGCTTCAGCATCAACCAGCTCACCATGTTCGGCATCATCCTGGCGATCGGCACGGTGACCGATGACGCCGTGGTGATCGTGCAGTCGATCAAGGCCAAGCTCGGGCAGGGAATGAAACCCCTGCAGGCCGCGCTGGATTCGATGAACGAGCTGGCCTCGCCCACGATCACGGCCGCACTGGTGCAGCTGGCGGTGTTCATCCCGGTGTCCTTCTTCCCCGGCACCACCGGCATCGTCTACCGCCAGTTCGCCGTCACCCTGGCGGCGGCGATCGTGTTCTCCACCTTCAACGCCCTCACCTTCTCCCCCACCCTCAGCGCCCTGTTCCTGCGACCGGAGGGTGCGAAACCCGATGCGGTGCAGAGGGTTCTCAATGTCGGGCTGGGCTGGCTGTTCCGGGGCTTCAACCGCATCTTCGGCGGCCTGGAGAGCTGGTATGGCCGCACGATCGAGCTGCTGGTGCGGATGCGCTACCTGGTGTTCGCCATCTTCGTGGCCGGCCTGGTGGCCACCTACCTGAT
The DNA here is from genome assembly GCF_024346355.1 of Cyanobium sp. ATX 6A2. Taxonomy (GTDB): domain Bacteria; phylum Cyanobacteriota; class Cyanobacteriia; order PCC-6307; family Cyanobiaceae; genus NIES-981. The sequence continues at coordinate 45,602 of NZ_JAGQCU010000012.1, read as the reverse complement.
GCTCACGATCGTGCCCACGGGATTCATCCCCGATGAGGACCAGGGCCTGATGATCATCCAGGGGGAGGCCCCACCCACCGTGGCGCTGCCCTACACCCAGCGCCAGGTGGAGCAGGTGACGGAGATCCTCAAGGATTACCCCGACATCGAGAGTTTCCTGGGGGCTGCCGGCTTCGGCCTGGAGGGCAATGCCTACAACAAGTATCTGTTCTTCATCCGCCTGAAACCCTGGGATCAGCGCAGCGAGGCCGACCAATCGGTGTTCAGCCTGCTGCAGTCGATCAACGGCAGGCTGCGCGCCGAGGTGAGCGGCTCCCTGGCCTTTGCCGCCAACATCCCGCCGGTGGACGGGGTGGGGGCCACCGGCGGCTTCGAGTTCCATCTCCAGAACCGCGCCGGCCAGCCGATGGATGTGCTGATCGACAACGCCCAGGCCCTGATCGCGGCCTCCGTGGAGCGCCCTGAGCTGGGCCGGGTGACCACCACCTTCACGCCGGCCACCGAGCAGATGTCGATCACCCTGGATCGCGATCTGGCGAAGGCGCTGGATGTGGACGTGCAGGAGGCCTTCGGCACCCTGGCGGCCTATCTCGGTGGCGCCTACGTGAACGATTTCATCCTCGGTGCCGATCAGTACCGCGTGTATGTGCAGGCCGAGGCCGAGGAGCGCCGGCAGCCAGGCGACATCGGCGCCTTCTTCGTGCGCTCCCGCAGCGGTGATCTGGTGCAGCTGCAGAGCCTGATCCGCACCGAGCCCTTCATCGCCCCACCCGCGATCACGGCCTTCAACGTCTACGAGTCGATCAAGATCCAGGGTGTGCCCGCCCCCGGCTACAGCTCCGGCCAGGCCCTCGCCGCCATGGAGGAACTGGCCGCCGAAACCCTCGACCCCGGCTTCGGCTACGAGTGGGCCGGCCTCTCCCTGGAGGAGCGGACGGCCGGCGGCGCCACCGTGGCGATCTTCGCCCTGGCCTTCGTGCTGGTGTTCCTGGTGATGTCCGCCCAGTACAGCAGCTACATCGACCCGATGATCATCCTGCTCACCGTGCCCCTGGCCACCCTCGGGGCGATGGTGGCGATCTGGGGCCGGGCCAATCTGCTCCAGGCCGGCGGCTTCTGGCCGGTGATCAGCAACGACATCTTTGCCCAGGTGGGCCTGCTGATGCTGATCGGCATGGCCGCCAAGAACGCCATCCTGATCGTGGAGCAGGCCAACGAATTCCGCACCCTGGGCATGGGCCTGGCCCAGGCGGCCATCAATGCCGCCAAGGTGCGCTTCCAGCCGATCGTGATGACGGCCGCCTCAGGCCTGGTGGGCTACATCCCCCTGATGACCGCCTCCGGCGCCGGTGCGATCAGCCGCTGGTCGATCGGCACCGTGAGCTTCGGCGGCTACCTGGTGGCCACGGTGCTGAGCCTGGGGGTGGCCCCGGTGATCTACGTCATCATCAAGGGGTTGGAGCTTCGCTACCTCAGCGACCCCGAGCCGATCGACAGCAGCGTGGAGCCGGCCTGAGCATGAACCGGGCCAACCGCCAGCGTCTGTTCGCCGCCGTGATCGGGGCCGTGCTCGGGGCCGGGCTGGGCCGCTCGATCGAGCCGCTGGCCCAGGATCCCGCCGGCCGGGAGCGTTTCCGCAGCCTCCCCTACCAGCGCCTCTACCGGGCCTATCCCCGCGTGGGGGCCGGGATCGGGGCGCTGGTGGGGGCCGGCTTCGCCACCATCGCCCAGGCCCAGCGCCGCCGCCTCAGGCGGCGAACACCTCGATCAGGCGGGCCATCAGCAGGTTCGCCGCCTTGAGGCCGTAGTCGCTGGACCAGCAGCGCAGGGGCAGGTGTCCCGGCGGCGGCAGGCCCTGGTCATCGAGGGCCGCCACCACCGGCACGCTGAGCTCCTCGGACAAGGCAAATCCCACGCCCGCCTGGGTGGGCCAGCCCACCGTCCGGGTGAAGCGCTCGAACAGGGCCGAGTCCTGGGCGATCAGGCTGGTGCGGCTGCCGCCCAGCTCCCGGTAGAGCTGCTGCTGCACGGCGAATCCCTGCCGCCCATGGCTGCTGGCGCTCCAGAGCCCGTCGATGATCTCCAGCATCGCCGCCGAACTGCGCTCCAGGGCCTCAGGACTCACGTCCCCATCCCGGTCCGCCAGCTGGTCGACGATCAGCCGGGCGGTCTCCCGATCGGCCGCATCCAGATCGCCTGCCGCGAGCAGGTCCCGCAGGCGGGAGTAGCGCTGCACGTCACCCACCAGGGTCAGGGTTCCCTGGAGCTGGCGAAGTTCAGCCTCCAGCTCCGTCACCCGCTGCTCGAGCTGCAGCAGGCGCTGGTCGGGATCGCTCATGACGCGGTCACCGGTGTGCCGTGGCGCAGGCTGAACAGGTTGCTCACGATCACCGACTGGCCGGCCTGCAGGCCCTGCACCACCGGGTAGCGGTTGTCTTGCAGCGGTCCGAGGCTCACCGGCACCTTCAGCGCGAAGCGGCTGTCGGGCGGCAGCGCCCGCAGCGGCTCCAGCGGCACATTGCCCGGCTGGGCCTCGAGATCCTGGAGACTCCCCACCACGAACACGAACGTCTGGCCGCTGGTGCGTGTCACCGCCAGGGCGGGAACGGCCAGCCGGGGCACCGTATCGATCACCAGGCGCGTGCGCACCCGCTCTCCGTTGCGGAACCTTCCACCGGCGTTGTCCAGCTCGGCCTTGGCCAGGAAAGACTGGGTGGCGTTGTTGACGCGGGGATCGATCGACACCACCCGGCCCTCCACATCGCCGTTGCCGCCGGGCACATTCACCAGCACGGGCTGGCCGGGACGCACCCGCTGCCCGTAGCGCGAGGGCACGTCGATCCGTGCCAGCAGCCGTTCCGTTCGCTGGATGGTGGTGAACGGGGTGCCGGCGCGGATCACGTCGCCGGGCTTCACGGCCACGTCGCTCACCACACCATCGATCGGCGCCCGCAGGTCCTTGTAGGCCAGATCCGCCTGCTTGGCCTTCAGGGCCGCCTCGGCCGCCACGAAGTTCTGGCGCAGGGCATCGCGTTGGATGGGGCTGGCGGCCCCCTGCTTGGCCAGAAAATCGAAGCGCTGGAAGTTCAGCCGGCTCTCGTTGCGCTGGCTTTCCAGGGCCTTCACCTCCTCGCGCAGCTGGGTCTGGTCGAGCACCACCAGGAGCTGGCCTGCGCGCACCGCATCGCCCTGCCGCACGCGCAGGCTCTCGATGCGCCCGCCCGCCTGGGCGGCCAGGTTCACCTCCTCGGGCGCCTCCAGGGTGCTGATGGTGGTGATCTCCTCCGGAAAGGGTTGGGAAGCCACCGGCTCAGCCGCCACGGCCAGGGGCTTGGGAAGGGGTGTGCTCACCGGGGCGGCGCAGCCCCCAGCCGCGACGGCCAGGCCGAGCAGCAGCGAGCTCCTCCAGGCAGAACGCCCGACGGGGTGAGCCGCACACCTGGAGGGCTGCCACCTGGAGACGGAAACGGGCAAGAGCAGCAGCTGGCAGATCAGTTCATTCTCCCCGGCGCAGCCGAGCAGAGGAGATCCCTTACGCATCACCGATAGAAAGCGATGCAGGGCGGTTCTGGCTGCGGGCGTTGAAGGCGGCGAGGGCACTGGGCAGGGTCGGGAAGAACCGCTCCGGCCCCAGGCGCTCGACGATGCCGGCCCGCTCCAGCAGCCCGTACAGGTCCTGCTTCACGCGCGCCATGGCGAAGGTGATGTGGCACCTCTGGAGCTCCTCGGCGAAGTCCCGCAGTGCATCAGCGGCCGTGATGTCGACCTCCGCAATCGCCTCGGCGTTGAGCACGAACCACTCCACAGGCGTCTCCTCCGCAGCGATCGCCTCGAGGGCCCGCCGCCGGAAGTTCTCGGCGTTGGCGAAGCACAGCGGCGCGTCGTAGCGGTAGATCACGAGCCCCGGCACGGTGGTGGCGCCCTTCCAGTCGTTCACGTCGTGCAGGCCGGCAAGGTTCGGAGCCGAACCCAGCACCGCATCGTGGGGGCGCATCAGGCGGGCGAGCAGATCCAGCATCGACAGCGCCACCGCCAGACCCACCCCGATCAGGAGGTCGGTGGCCAGCACCCCGAACAGGGTGATCAGTGCCAGGCGGAATTCGCTGCGCTTGAACTGCCGCAGCCGGCGGAACTCCGCCACGTCGATCAGGCGCAGGGCCGCGTAGATCACGATCGCCCCCAGGGCCGGCTTGGGGAACAGGGCCAGCAGGGGTCTGAGGAACAGCAGCACGGTGATCACCACCGCGAAGGCCACCAGTGAGAACAGCTGGGAGCGGCTGCCGAGGGAATCGCCGATCGCCGTGCGGCTGCCGCTGCTGCTCACCGGGAACCCCTGGAACAGGCCGTTGCCCAGATTCACCGTTCCCAGCGCCAGCAGCTCCTGGTTGGCATCGATGCGGTAGCCGCCACGGGCGGCGAAGGCGCGGGCCGTGAGCACGTTGTCCGAATAGCCCACCAGGGCGATGCCCACCGCGGTGGAGAGCAGATAGGTGAGGTTGCTGGTGGTGATGCCGCCCGGAACGGCCAGCGAAGGCAGACCCGCCGGGATGGGGCCGATGACGGCCACCCCGGCACGGTCGAGATGGAACACCCCCACCACGGAGCTGGCCAGCAGCACCACCAGCAGCGGGCCGGGTGCCTGCGGAAAGCGGCGCTGCACCCAGAAGAGGAACCCCAGCACCCCCGCCGCCAGCAGCACCGTGGGTGGATGGATCTCACCCTGGTGGCGCATCAGTTCCAGCAGCTGGCCCGCCAGGGATTCGGCCGCCAGCGGCACACCGCTGATCCTGCTGATCTGGCCGGTGATCATGATCACCGCCACACCGGCCATGTACCCCACCAGGATCGGCTTGGAGAGCAGATCAGCCAGAAATCCGAGCCGCAGCCAGGCCCCCAGGCAGCACACCAGGCCCACCAGCAGCGCCAGGGTGCTGGCGAGCAGCGCATAACCGGCGGCGTCGCCCCCGGCCAGGGGCCCCACCGCCGCGGCCGTCATCACGGCGGTGGTGGACTCCGGGCCCACCGAGAGCTGTGGCGAGGAGCCCAGCACGGCATAGAGCAAGAGCGGCGGCAGGATTGCCCAGAGGCCCTGGATCGGCTCCAACCCCGCCAGCTCGCCGTAGGCCATGCACTGGGGCACCAGGTAGGCCGCCACCGTGATGCCGGCCAGCAGATCACTGCGCAGCCAGCCGATGCGGTAGTGGAGCAGCCGCTCCAGGCCCGGCAGCAGCCGGCCGAGCAAGCCAGAGGCGTTACTGCCCGTCTGCGGTGGCCTGGTGTCCGCTGCGGTCACGCGATCAACTCCTCACAGAACTGCGGCCTGGTCTGTCGCTGCCGCGATCCATAGCGTGGCCTAAGGGTGCTGAGAAGCCGCAGACGGCGCGTCCACGGAGCCATGGCGACGCCGCTCACCCCAGCGCAGCTCCCAGCCCTTGACGATCCGGTAGACCACCGGCACCACGAACAGGCTGAGCACCGTGGCCATCAGCAGGCCGGAGAACACCACGGTGCCGATGCTGCGGCGGCTTACCGCCCCCACCCCTTCGGCGAACACCAGCGGCAGGAAACCGGCCAGCGAGGAGATCGCCGTGAGCAGGATCGGCCGCAGCCGGGCCACGGCGGCGCCGTGGATCGCCGGCTCCAGGGCCATGCCGGCCGCCAGGCGCTGGTTGGCGAATTCCACGATCAGGATGCCGTTCTTGGCGGCCAGGCTGATCAGCACCAGCAGGCCCATGCGGCCGTACACATCCAGGGGCAGATCGCGCAGGGCCAGCCCGGCGATGCCTCCCAGCAGCCCCAGCGGCACCGTGATCAGGATGATCATGGGATCGAGGACGTTCTCGTAGAGGGCGGCCAGCACCAGCACCATCACCACCACCGCCAGCAGGAACACCCGTTCGTTGGCGCCGCCGGAGCGGGCTTCCTCCCGCGCCAGGCCCGCCCACTCCAGGTCCGTGAGCTGGCTGCCGAGCTCGCGGCGCACCTGCTGCAGCCGCTCCATCCCCTGGCCAGTGCTCACCCCAGCCCTGGGCTGGGCCCGCACCGCGATCGAGCGCACCAGCCGCGTGCGGGTGATCGCGGTGGGGCCGGTGTCTTCGCGCACGCGCACCAGCTGGGAGAGCGGAATCAGCCGGCCTTCGCGGTTGCGCACCCGCAGGGCCAGCACGTCGGCGGGATCGCGGCGATTCGTGCCTTCGAGCTGCACGATCACCCGGCGGATGCGGTCGCCCTCGAAGCTGTCATTCACATACTCACTGCCGAAGCTCGACCCCAGCACATCCACCACCGCGCTGAGATCCACCCCCAAAGACGCCAGCTGCAGGCGGTCGGGTTCCAGCTGCAGCAGCGGGGCGTCGGCGCTGAAGCGGGTGGTCACCCGCTCGAAGTCGCCGGTGGCCTGGGCGGCGGCAATGAAGGTCTGCACGGCCTCCTGGAAGGCGCTGAGGCTGAGGCGGCCGCCGCTGGTGTCGAGCAGATCAAACTCGATCCCCCCCTCACTACCGAAGCCGCGCACGCTGGGGGCCTCGATCACCACCACCTGGCCATCGTCGATGGCACTGGACAGCTCGCGGTTGAGGCGGCCGGCGATCGCCGCGGGGGTGTGCTCCCCCGGCGGCCGTTCGCCGATCGGCAGCAGGCGCAGGAAGAAGATGCCCCGGCTGGGGGCGCTGTCGCCGAAGGAGCGGCCGGCGTAGAAGTTGCCGGAACTCACCGCTGGCTCCTGCCGCACCAGCTCCCGCACCCGCTCCATCACCGCCTGGGTGCGGGCCAGGGCCATGCCGTCGGGCAGCACCACCAGGCCGCGCAGCTGGCTGCCGTCCTCCTGGGGGATGAACGCCTTGGGGCGCTGCTGGTAGGCCCAGGCCGTGAGCAGCAAGCCCACCAGCAGCACGGCCACCACCCGGCGGCGCCAGGCCAGGGCCCGGGTGAGCCAGCGGTCGTAGGGGCCCTCCAGGGCCTCCAGGGCCCGGCGGGGGGGATCGATCAGGCGCAGCAACCAGCGGGGCTCGCGCTGGTCGGCATTCAGCAGCCGGCTGGCGGCCACCGGCGTGAAGGTGAGGGCGTTGATGGTGGAAAAGAAGATCGTGGCGCCGATCGTCAGGCCGATCGGGGCGTAGAGCCGCCCGGTGCTGCCCTGCAGGGTGAGCACCGGCAGAAACACCGCCACCAGCACCAGGGAGGTGGCGATCACGGCGCCGCCCAGCTCCGCCATCGCCTCCCGCGCCGCCGCCAGCGGGGCATGGCCCCGCTCCAGCCGCCGGCCGATGTCCTCGCTCACCACGATGGCGTCGTCCACCACCAGGCCGGTGGCCAGCACCATGCCGAACAGGGTGAGGGTGTTGATCGAGCTGCCGCTGAGGCGCAGCACCGTGAGCGATCCCACCAGCGCCACCGGCACCGCCAGCGCCGAGATCAGGGCCAGGCGGCTGTTGCCCAGACCCAGCAGCAGCGCGAAGAACACCAGCAGCACCGCGTCGCGCAGGCCCGCCAGGGTGCGATCGATGCTCTGGCGCACCGTTTCGGCCTCGTCGATGATCACCTGGAGGTCCACTCCGGGAGGGATCTGGCCGCCGAGCTCATCGAGGGCGTCGCTGATGCCCCGGCTCACCTCCAGGGCATTGCTGCCGTCGCGCTGGAAGATCCCCATCGCCACGGTGGAGCGCCCGTCGAGGTTGGTGGCGATCGAGCCGTAGTCCTCGCTGCCCAGGGTCACCCGGCCCACATCGGCCAGTCGGATCACGCCACCGCCCGGTCCACGGGCCACCACCAGATCCTCGAACTCCGCCACCGTGCGCAGGCGCCCCTCCATGCGCAGGGGCAGGGTGAGCATCTGGTCGGCGGGAGCCGGGGCCTCACCCACCTGGCCCAGGGCCGCCAGCACGTTCTGCTCCTGCAGGGCCCTGCTCACATCGGCGATCGTGAGGTTCGCCAGATTGAGGCGCTGGGGATCCAGCCAGAGCCGGAAGGCCAGCGTGCTGCCGCCGAACAGCCGTGCCTCCCCCACCCCGCTCACCCGCTGCAGACGGTCGATCACCACCTGCTCCACCCAGCCGCTCAGGAACACGTCGTCGTAGCGATCGCGCTCGGCGCTGAAGCTCAGCACCATCAACAGGTCGTCGGAGCTGCGCCGCACCCGCACCCCGAAGCGCGACACCGGCCCCGGCAGCCGCGGCTGCACCACGGCGGCCTCGTTCTGGGTGTTGATCTGGTTGATCTCCGGATTGCCACCCTCGAAGCTGAGGGTGATGCTGCTGCTGGAGTTGGAGCTGGTGGAGCGGATCTGATCGAGCCCCTCGAGGCCGTTGAGCTGCTTCTCCAGCAGGGATGTGACCCCCTGCTCCACCACCTCGGGGCCAGCCCCGGGGTAGCTGGCGCTCACCGACACCCGCCCCGGGGCGATCTCCGGCAGGTTCTCGATCTGCAGGCCCGGCAGGCTCACCACTCCGGCCAGCAGCACCAGCAGGGCCAGCACCACGGTGAGCACCGGCCGGCGCAGAAACGGATCGGAGATCGACCCCCTGGGTGTGGGCTCCACAGGAGGGCCGGCGACTGGCGGGTTTCTAGCCCAGTGCCAGGCCGGGACGCAGGGTGGCGGCCTGCGCGTCGCTGAGCCGCCCGGCGCCGTGCAGCACCCGGGTGATGCGCTCGATGTCGAGCACGGCATGGCAGCGGTAGCCGGCCGCCGCCAGGCGCTCGCGGGCATGGCGGTCGTGGTCGCCGCCGTGGTCGAGGAACACCACCACGTCGTGCACCACCAGGCCGGAGCTCTCCAGCTTGGCGATGCCCTCCAGCACGCTGCCACCGGTGATCAGGATGTCGTCCACCACCACCACCAGATCGCCCTCCTCGAAATCCCCCTCGATCAGCCGCCTGGCGCCATGGGCCTTCACCTCCTTGCGGGGATAGATCAGCGGCTTGTGCAGGAGCAGCGAAAGACCCGTGGCGGTGGGCAGGGAGCCGTAGGGGATGCCGGCGATGCGATCGAAGGCCAGTTCGCCCATGCAGCCCGCGTAGGCATCCAACACCCGGTGGAAGAGGTTGGGATCGGAGATGATCTGGCGCAGATCCACGTAATAGTTGAACACCGCCCCGGAGGCCTGCACGTACTCGCCGAACAGCAGGCAGCCGATGTCGAACAGATCAAGGATCAGCGCCTCCAGCGGATCCGGTGGCGGCGCTCCCGATGTCCCAGCCGGTTCGGCGGGGTTGCCCGCCAGCCAGAGATCGCAGCTGGCGCTTCCCTGCCGGCGCTCCAGCCAGCGATCGCGGATCCCGTTGATCTGCGCCTTCAGCGCCACGGCGCGCTGGGCCATGTCGTCTTCCACCAGCAGGTTCTGAGGCAGGGGCAGCAGCAAACCGTCGCCGGAGCTTGTGAAACCCGCCTGCAGCATGGCCTCGAGCTTTTCCTCCTCACCCCAGAGGCTGCGCAGGATCAGGAAGCGCTCCGGGGCCACCTGCCGCACCCGCGCCAGGATCTGTGGGTCGCTGGTGCCCACCTCCAGCAGCAGCTGCTCCTGGGTGCCCCAGAGCAGGGTTTCGCGCACGATGCGCAGAAACAGGGGGTCGTCCTCGCTGGGAAAGTGCTGGATGACGCGGGCCGTCTGGTTGGAGCTGTGGCAGGTCATCACCACCGCCTTGCCCGGATAGAGCAGGAACGGGGCGGCGATGTCCTGGCCCGGCAGCGGCGAGAGGCTCACCGCGTCGGCGGCCAGCTCCCGGAACAGGTAGTGGGCGAGCGCGGAGGAGGAGTTGAGATCGCCGTGCTTGCTGTCGATGATCAGGGGCAGATCGGGCGGCACCAGCTCGCGCACCTCCAGCAGCAGCTCCAGCCCCACCGGCCCCAGGGCCTGGTAGAAGCCGAGGCTGGGCTTATAGGCGCACACGTGCGGAGCGGTGGCCTCGATCACCGCCTTGATCCAGTGCCGCGCCTGACTGAGAAAGGAGCGGTTGGCCATGCCGCGGCGCGCCGCCCAGCTCTGCAGCATCTCGGGGTTGGGGTCGAGGCCGGTCACCAGCAGCGACTGGCGATCGGCCATGGCCTCGGTGAGCTGGACGAAAAAGCCCATGGCCAAGGGATGCCTGGAGCGTTGTTAGGGCACGGCGCCGGAGCCGGGCGAGGGCCCGACATACCTCGTAATCACGTGCCTGCCGCCGTGGTGGCCAGCCGCCAGGGCAGGGTTTCGCCGGCGTGGAAGGGCACCAGGTCCACGGCGGTGCCGGCGGCGTCGTTGCGGTGCAGCCGCTGGGGCACCGCAACGGGCTGCCGTTCCAGGGTGATCGTGCCGCTGTTGAGCGGCAGGCCGTAGAAGCGCGGGCCATGCTCGCTGGCAAACCCCTCCAGGCGCTCGAGGGCCTGCTCCTGCTCGAACGCCGCCGCGTAGCTCTCGATCGCGAAGGGGGCGTTGAAGATGCCGGCGCAACCGCAGTCCGACTCCTTGGCGCCACGGCCGTGGGGGGCACTGTCGGTGCCGAGGAAGAACTTCGGGTTGCCGGAGGTGGCCGCAGCGCGCAGGGCCAGGCGGTGCAGCTCCCGCTTGGCCACCGGCAGGCAGTAGAAGTCGGGCCGCAGCCCGCCGGCGAACATGGCGTTGCGGTTGATGTGCAGGTGGTGGGGGGTGATGGTGGCCGCCAGGTTGGGCGGGCCGCTGCGCACGAAATCCACGGCGTCGGCGGTGGTGATGTGCTCCAGCACCACCTTCAGGCCGGGGTGGCGCTGCAGCAGCGGCGCCAGCTCCCGCTCGATGAACACCGCCTCGCGATCGAAGATGTCCACGGCTGGATCCACCACCTCCCCGTGGATCAGCAGCGGCATGCCGATCAGCTCCATCACCGCCAGCACCGGCGTGATCGCCTCGATGGCGCTCACCCCCGCCGCCGAGTTTGTGGTGGCGCCGGCGGGATAGAGCTTGCAGGCCACCCACACCTGCTCGGCAAAGCCACGCTCCACCTCAGCCGGCTCGATCGTGTCGGTGAGGTAGGCGGTCATCAGCGGCTGGAAGGGGCAGCCGTCGCTCAGGGCCTCACGGATGCGCCGCCGGTAGGCCGTGGCGGCGGCCACGCTGGTGACCGGCGGTTTCAGGTTGGGCATCACGATCGCCCGGGCAAACTGAGCCGCTGTGGCCCCGGCCACGGCCTGGAGCATGGCCCCATCGCGCAGGTGCACATGCCAGTCGTCGGGTTGGCGCAACGTGAGCCGCCGAGGAAAATCTGGGGCTGTCATCGCCGTGTGTTTGCGGTGTCATCGCCGTGCCGGGGTCTGGCCCCCTGTTGCGCACAGGATCCACCCTGGCAGATGCGGGATCAGCGCCGCCACGTAAGGATTCATGAAGCCAACCGGCCGCAGGTGATCGCCGGCACCGGGGCCCGAGAGGTGGGTTCCTATGGTTGATCTGGACAATCCGCTGAAGGCCCATGGGTGCTGCTGCCAAGCTCACGATCGGGGAACTGGAGGCGAGCTACCCCACCTACTGCAAGGCCCTCCGCCTCTTGATCCGCAATGGCCGCAGTTTTGAAGCCATTCAGCGCACGGTGTGCTGGGAGCGTCTGAGTTTGCTGCAGAAATGTCTGCCCACCCGCTATAAGTCGCCCGATTACCTCTACGTGCTGCTCAAGCGCGAAATCGAGCAGCCGGCCGCCTGAACTCCGCCCGTTGAACCGGCCGGCAGCCGCCGATTCCAACAATCCCGTCACGCCACGGCCCGATCCACTGACATCCGCAGCTGCGGCTGATGGAATGGACGGGCAATCACGGCTGCCCTGCCTCCATGGCCCACCACCAGATCCTGATCGTCGGCGGCGGGGCCGCGGGCATCACCGTGGCAGCGCAGCTCAAGCGGGCGCGCACGGCCCTCGATGTGGCGATCCTGGAGCCTGCCCACGATCACTACTACCAGCCGGGCTGGACACTGGTGGGTGGTGGCGTGTTCAGCCTCGAGGACACCCACCGCGCCGAACGCGACCTGATCCCCTCCGGCGTGCACTGGATCCAGGCAGGGGCCTCCAGCTTTGACCCGGAGCACAACCGCGTCACCACGACCACCGGAGCCACGGTCAGCTACGACCTGCTGATCGTGGCCACTGGCATGAAGCTCTGCTGGGATCGCATCGAGGGGCTGAGCGAGGCCCTGGGCAAGGGCGGCGTGTGCAGCAACTACAGCAAGGAGTTCACGGCCTACACCTGGGAGGCGATCCAGGCCTTCAAGGGCGGTAACGCGGTGTTCACCTGCGCGCCGATGCCGATCAAGTGCCCCGGTGCGCCCCAGAAGATCGCCTACCTGGCCGACGACGTCTTCAAGAAGAAGAAACTCCAGGCCAACGTGATCTACGCCACCGCCACGCCGGGCATCTTCGGGGTTCCCGTCTATGCCGCGCCCCTGCGGGAGGTGGTGAAGCGCAAGGGCATCGACGCCCGCTACAACCATGTGCTCACCGCCGTGCGCGCGGACAAAAAAGAAGCAGTGTTCAAGGTGACGGAGGGGGAGAGCAGCCGTGAGGAGGTGATTCCCTACAACCTCCTGCACGTCACCCCGCCGATGGCGGCACCCGATGTGGTGGCCGAAAGCCCCCTGGCCAATGGCGCCGGCTTCGTGGAGGTGGATCAGTTCTCCCTCCAGCACGTCCGCTTCGCCAACGTGTTCTCCCTCGGCGATGTGAGCGGCATGCCCAACTCCAAAACCGCCGCCGCCGTGCGCGGCCAGGCGCCGGTGCTGGTGGCCAACCTCCTGGCCCTGCTCGACGGCCGGCCCCTGGAGGCGGCCTACGACGGCTACAGCTGCTGCCCGCTGATCACCGGCTACGGCAAAACGATCATGGCCGAGTTCAACTACAAACAGGAGCCGGCGCCGTCGTTCCCGCTCGATCCCACCAAGGAGCGCTGGAGCATGTGGTTCGTGAAGCGCAAGATCCTGCCGGCGCTCTACTGGAACCGCATGCTCACCGGCGCCCAGCATGAGCGCCGCTTCATGCCCGGCGTCAAGTGAGGCGCTGACATCAGGCCAGGCAGTCGGCGTTGAGCAAGGCACACACCTCCAGGATCTGGTGGCTGCGCTGGGGCGCCAGTTCGAGCAGGTGGGCCACCTGCTCGAGGAAGGCCTCCTCCTCTGCGCTCACCTCACGGTCACAGTGAACCAACTGGGCGGCCAGGGCAAAGGCGGTTTCGCGCTGATCAGGTTGCAACTGCGGTGCCGCCTCCCGCACCAGGGCCTGCCAGCCGATGTCACGCAGCCGCAGCAGCAGGCCGGAGAACAGCTCCCCGAAGCTGGGAAGCGGCATGGTGCGGTAGGGAGCGCGCTGCAGAAGCTGCTCGCGGATCAGCTTGGCCTCATCGCCCACGAAGGAGTGGTCCGCCGCCACGGCGGCAACGGTGATGGCGGCAAAGGCCTCGGCCTGATTCATGGGGGCGTGTCAAAGGAGAGGCATGGGTCCCCGGCAGCCCCGCTCAGGCCGCGAGCGCCCGCAGGTGCTGCAGCCGCCGTTCGGTGGACTCCAGCAGCTGCAGAGCGAACATGGGCAGCTGCTCGATGGCGAACAGCATGCCCTCGCGCTGCATCACGATCAGCTTGGTGGGCTCGGTGGCGGTGGCGGTGCCATAGCGCCGGTGGTCGGGCTGCACCAGGGCGCCCTGGCCGAAGCAGCGGCCCGTCCCGAGACACTCCGCTTCCGAGCCATCGCCCCAGGTGAGCCGCACGCTGCCCTCCAGCACCCCATACAGGCAGTCGCCCGGCTCACCGGCCCGGAAGATCACCGCACCGGGCTCGAGCTCGAGGATGGAGCCGTTGCGGCTCAGCATCTGCATGCTGTGGAGGAGCTGCTCATCAGCCGTGGGAGCCGACATAAAACACTGAAGGGAACGCCCCCAGCTTGACCAACCCGGGTTAAGGCAACATCAAGACGCCATGGCCGCCAGGCACTGCCGGGCCATCAGTCCCTCCTCATCGGCCGCCACCCGCAGCAGCACCAGGGGCTGCAGCCAGTCGAGCCGCTCCCGCAGCTCCTCCAGCAGGGCGTCGTCGTGCTCGCCGATGCCGCCAGTGAGGGCGATCACAGTCACACCACCGAGGCTGGCGGCCATGGCGCCGATGCCCTGCAGCAGCCGGTGCCGGAACACGGCAATGGCCAGCAGGGCACCAGCGTGGCCCTGATCCGCCGCGGTCCGCAACTCGCGCATGTCGCCGCTGAGCTCCGAGAGCCCCCTGAGGCCGCTGGCGTGGTTGAGGCCGTGGTCGAGCTCCTCGGCGCTGATCCCCTGGCGCAGCAACTGCAGCAGCAGTCCCGGGTCCACGCTGCCGCTGCGGCTGGCCATCACCAGTCCCTCCAGGGGCGTGAAACCCATGGTGGTGTCGATGCTGCGGGCGGTGCCATCGGCAGCGATGGCGATGGCAGCAAGCGAGCAGCCGGCCCCCAGGTGGCAGCTGATCACCCGCCGGGCCCCGGGGTGGAGCCGGGCCACGGTTTCGGCCACGTGCTGGTGGTTGAGGCCGTGGAAGCCGAAGCGGCGCAGGCCCTGGTCGCGCCAGGCAGCGGGGAGGGCATAGGTGAAGGCCGCGGGGGACAAACTGGCATGAAAGCCGGTGTCGAAGCAGGCCCACTGGGGAATGGCGGCCTCATCCGCCAGCGGATGGGCCGCCAGCCACTGCTGCAGCCAGGCGATCGCCTGCAGGGCCGGGCCGTTGTGCAGCGGCGCCAGGGGCACCAGGGCCTCCAGCTCCCGCAGCACCGCCGGGCTCAGCCGGGTGGGGCGCGTGAAGCTGGCACCGCCATGGACGATGCGGTGAGCCACCAGGGTGGGGGCGGGATCGGCGGCCGCGATCACCGGTGCCAGCCAGTCCTCCAGCAGCGACTCCATGGCCCGGCTGCCGTCGCCGCCGTCCCAGGCCCGCTGCTCCTGCCATAGGCGCCCCCCCGCCCCGTCGCGCAGGGACGCCTTGAGGCTGGAGCTGCCGCTGTTGAGCACCAGCACTGAGGGCGACGGGGTGGCCATGGCGTCCGGGATGGGGCGGTGCTCTGCGATGACCTAAGCGCCGGCGCCGGGGTTGAGGCCATCGGGTGGGCGGATGCAAACCGCAGGCGTGTCCAGGAGCACCGGCATGGCCCCCGGGAGCAGTGGCCCTACATTGCTGGATTGTGCCCATGGCCGGTCAATGACCCCAACCCTGCAATCCCTGCACCCCAACCCTGGATGGACCGCAGCGCCCCCCAGCTGCGACACGGTTGGCAAACACTGCATCCTCGAGCTCTACGACTGCGATCCGGGTCGGCTCGACAACCAGGCTTTCCTCAGGGACACCATCACCGCCGCCGCCCATCAGGCCGGTGCCACCCTGCTCAACCTCATCACCCACCGCTTCCAGCCCCAGGGCGTCACCGGGCTAGCCCTGCTGGCCGAATCCCACATCTCCATCCACACCTGGCCCGAGTCGGGCTATGCCGCCGTGGATGTGTTCACCTGTGGCGATCACACCATGCCCGAGCGCGCATGCGCCGTGCTCGCCGCTGAACTCGGGGCCGGCCGCCACCGGCTCACCAGCTTCCGCCGCGAAACCCCCAGCGCCATCGCCGGCGCCGAACGCACACCGGCGACGTGCCTGTCCGCCCCACCCCTGGCGGCCTGAGGCCAACGGCACCACGTGCTCTGGAACACCGTCGTGGCAGCGAGCTGCTGACCACGATGGGTACAGAGCGCGTCGGTGGTGCCTGAGCTTTGAACACCAGTCCCCTCGCCGCGCCGCCCCTCCCCGATACCGAACTGATCCAACAGCTGCAGGCCCTGCGGGTCTACCTGCTGGCCTTTGAAGCCGACTGCGGCGACTGGCTCACCGCGGTGCAGCCGCAATACCGCGAGAGCGCGCGCAATCTGCTGCACTTCATCGCCTTCCACCGCCACGACCATCCCGGCCTGCAGCGCCAGCTGCGCGAACGGGGCCTGAGTTCCCTGGAGGGCTGTGATGGTCACCTGCTGGCCAGCCTGAACGCGGTGCTCTCCCAGCTGGCAGCTGGGGATCAGCCGCCAGTCGCAGCCGCCTCGCCCAGCCATGGCCTGGCCGTGGAATTGCTCCAACAGCACTGCGAGCAGCTGTTCGGCGAGGAGCCCACGGGCCAGGGCAACGCGATCATGGTCACCTTGCCCGCTGAGGCCGCCCACCACTCCGGCCTGATCCAGGAGCTGGTGGAGGCAGGCATGGGCATCGCCCGGATCAACTGCGCCCACGACAGCATCCCGGTGTGGCAGGCGCTGGTGGCGGCCGTGCACACGGCCGCCAGCACCTCTGGGCGCTCCTGCCGGGTGAGCATGGATCTGGGCGGACCCAAGCTGCGCACCGGCCCGCTGCCGGAGGAGCCCGGGGTGGTGGATGCCCGGCCCCGCCGGGATCGCTACGGCCGCCTGCTGCAACCGGCCCTGATCCTGGCGATGACCCCGGGCCGGGAGCCGGCTGTGCCGGAGGCCGACATCACCCCCCTGCCGGTGGTGAAGCTGCCCGAGGCAGGGGTGGCCCAATCCCTGGCCCCCGGCGACCGCTTCAGCGGCCGCGATGCGTCCGGCCGCGTGCGGGAACTCACGGTGGTGGAGCACCGCGCCGACGGCCTGCTGCTGGGCTGCCGGCAGCACTGCCGGTTCACCGGCGGACTGCGCTTCCGCCGCGAAGGGGGCGGCGCCGAGCTGGAGGTGGCTGCCCTGCCCCCCTGCCCCGGAGAGCTGCTCCTGCGGGTGGGTGACACCCTCGAACTCACCGCCGCTGCGGAGAGCGTGCCGAGCAGCCGCAGCCGGCGAACCATCAGTTGCACCCTGCCGGAGGTTTTCGTTGCGCTCCAGCCTGGGCAGCGGGTGGTGTTCGACGACGGCAAGCTCGGCGGCGTGATCCGCCAGGTGAACGCGCAGGCGGTGACCATCGAGATCAACGAGAGCAAACCCCGCGGCACCCGCCTGCGGGCCGACAAGGGCATCAACTTCCCCGACAGCGACCTGCAGCTGCCGGCACTCACCGCCAAGGACAGGCAGGATCTGGCCTTCGCCACGACCCACGCCCACATCGTCAATTACTCGTTCGTGAGCCAGGGCACCGATGTGGAGGCCCTGCAGCGCGAACTGGAGCAGCTGGGGGCCAGCCGGATGGGGGTGGTGCTGAAGATCGAAACTCACCAGGCCTTTGCCAATCTGCCCCGCCTGCTGCTCACGGCCATGCGCCGGCCCCAGCCGCTGGGGGTGATGATCGCCCGCGGCGATCTGGCGGTGGAATGCGGCTGGGAAGCCCTCGCCGCCATTCAGGAGGAGATCCTGCGCCTCTGCGCCGCCGCCCATGTGCCCTGCATCTGGGCCACCCAGGTGCTGGAGGAGATGGCCCGCCATGGCACCCCCACCCGGGCGGAGATCAGCGACGCGGCCCTGGGGGCGCGGGCCGATGCCCTGATGCTCAACAAGGGGCCGAACATCACCGCCACCGTGCGCGCCCTGCGGCAGATCGCGGCCGGCAGCCTCAGCGGACAGCCGGAGCACCCCAGCCACCGCGACCGGCTGGTGTGCTGCCAGAGCTTCCAGAGAACGTGCGTGGGCAGCGGCCAACCCTGACCAGGCAGGCTGGCCGGGTCCGCAGCAGCCCGCGCGATGACCTCAGCCGGTGGTGTCCTGCTCAATGCCGCCGGCGGTCTGGGTCTGTTCCTGCTCGGGATGGCGCTGATGACCGAGGGGCTGCGCAGCCTCGCCGGCGGCCGGCTGCGCCAGGGGCTGCTGCGGTTCACCCGCTCGCCCTGGAGCGGCGCCTTCAGCGGTGCCCTGACCACGGCCCTGTTGCAGTCGTCGTCGGCCACCACGGTGGCCACGGTGGGGTTCGTGAGTGCCGGCCTGCTGAGCTTCCAGGCCTCCCTGGGAATCATCTTCGGGGCCAACATCGGCAGCACCGGGCTGGGCTGGCTGGTGGCCCTGCTGGGCATCAAGCTCAACCTCAGCCAGCTGATGCTGCCGTTGCTGCTGGTGGGGGCCGCCCTGCGCCTGCTGGGCCGCGGCCGGCAGGCGCAGCTGGGAATCGCGCTGGCGGGATTCGCCCTGCTGTTCACCGGCATCGCGGCCCTGCAGCAGGCCATGGCCGGCCAGGGTCTCTTGCTCGATCCCAGCCGCTTCGATGCCGGCACCCTGATCGGCCGGCTGCAGCTGGTGCTGCTCGGCCTGCTCACCACGGTGATCACCCAGTCGTCGGGGGCGGGGGTGGCCACCACCCTGGCGGCCCTGGGCGCCGGCGCCATCGCCCTGCCCCAGGGCCTGGCCCTGGTGATCGGCATGGATGTGGGCACCACGATCACCGCAATCCTGGCGGCCCTGGGGGGCAGCCTCAGCGCCCGGCGCACCGCCGCGGGCCATGTGGTGTTCAACCTGCTCACCGCCGGCCTGGCCTTCACCGTGCTGCCCCTCTACCTGGGGGCCCTTGAGCAGTGGTGGCCGGCCCTGGGCCGCCATGATCCCGAATTCGCGCTCACCCTGTTTCACACCGGCTTCAACGTCACCGGTGTGCTGCTGGTGCTGCCATTCACCCTGCCCTTCGCCAACCTGATCCGCCGGCTGCTGCCCGCCGACGGAGACCGCACGGTGGATGCCCTCGCGGACACGCCGCCCGAGGACGCGGATACGGCCGTCAGCCAGGCCGAGGCGGCGATCAACCAGACCTTCGTGACCCTGCTCAACCTGCTGCGTGGCGCACTGGCGGAGCGATCCAGCCGCCGCCAGCCCCGGACACTGCACGTGCTGCAGGCCGACCTCGACCGGCTGGAGCTCTATCTCGACCAGATACACCTCGGCGGCCTCAGCGAGCCCCTGGGCCGGCAGCTCGTGCATCTGCTCCATGGCCTCGATCACCTGCAGCGGCTGCATGAACGCTGCGAGGAGGAACCGGAACGGTTGCGCACCGTGGTGGGCAGTGCCTCCCTGGCCGACGAGCGCCAGGCCCTGCAGCACCTGGTGGAACGCCTGATCCCCCTCACCCTGGAGCGCCAGTGGCAACTCTCAGCCGCCGCCACCCAGGGCTGCGCCCGCCGGTTTGCCCAGCGCCTGGATCCCTACCGCGACGAAGTGCTGGCGCGGGTGGCGGCCGGGGATCTGGATGTGGACGGCGGCACTGCGCGCCTGGAGGCGATGCGCTGGCTGCGCCGGGTGAGCGAGCACCTGGAGCGCATCAGCAGTCACCTGGGCCAGCAGGAGTGAAGCAACCCCCGGAACCCTCCCTCAATCCTTCAGCAGCGAGCCCTTGCTGTCCTTGAGCTGCTTCCACATGCGCCGGATCTCGTCGTAGGCCTCCTCCTGGCTGAGCTTGCCGTTGCTCTGCAGGCCCACCAGCAGCCCCACGCGGTCGGCGAAGGTTTCCAGGTTTTGGTGAAACGTCACCCGCTGGGGCGACCAATCCTGAGCCCGGTAGGAGGAATGGGCCTCCAGGGGCGCGCGCACGCTGGGCGCTTCGTCGGGGCGACGGTCACCGGAGGATGACCTGTAGGGGGAAGAGCTCAAGGGCGGGGTGCTGCAGGTGGAAGCCCTGCGCCGAAGTTGGACGTTCATTTCAAAGTAGCTGCGAAGCTGGCTTGCACGCCGCCACACCGCACACCTCAGGGCGGCCGTTGTGGCCTGCGGCACCGACGGGCCGGGCCCCTGCCCCGAGGATGCCGATGGCGCACGCGAGCGGCATGATCTCTTCGAGCCTGGTGTCCGACGTGATGGTTTGCCTGCTGCTGCAGGCCTCCCTTCTGGGCGGCGCCCAGGTGCTCGACCGCTGGATCGTCCCTGAGGCCCCGTGCTGCGTCCGACCCCTGGTGCCCTGACCTCCCGCCGCCTCGAGGAACGGCCGGCCAGCCTGCCCACCGAGCTCTATGTGCATGGCGGTCACCAACCCAGCCGCCTCAGCGCCATGGTGTTTGGCCCCAACGGGGCCGAGCTGTGCACGGTGGCCACAGCCCGCGACCTGCAACGGCTGAAGGCTCTCGGGGCGCCGATCTGGCTGCGGGTGGTGGGCTTGTCCCACCCGGATCAGATCTCCACCCAGCTCGAGGGGCTGGGAATTCCGCCCCTGCTGCTGCCACCCCTGCTGGAGGTGCCCCAGCGGCCACGGGTAGACAGTCTCGATCACGCCCTCCTGGTGGTGTTGCATCGCCTGGCCACGGCCCGCGATCCGGCCCACCTGATCAGTTCCCAGGTGGGCCTGCTGCTGATGCCCAACCTGCTGGTGAGCTTCGAGGAGGCCAACAAGGGGGACTCGTTTGCCGAGATCACCGCCTGGTTGCGCTCCAACGCCAGCGCGGTGGACCAGCGCGATCTCGACGACATCCTGCACTACCTGATCGATGACGTGCTCGATGGCCTGTTTCCGATCCTCGAGCAGATGGCCAACCGGCTCGATGAGCTGGAGGAGGCGGCACTGAGACGGGCCAAACCCAGGCTGCTGACCATGGCCTTCCAACACCGCAGCAACGTGCGCCGGATCCGCCATCAGATCTGGCCGCTGCGCCACCAGATCAGAAAGCTGCTGCGCCAGCGGCAGCAGCTCCTCGGCCCGGAGGCTCTCGCCGGCTTCACCGACATGGCCGAGCAGGTGGAGTTGCTGTTCGAGAACTGCGAGCTGCTGCGCCACCAGTGCGATGGCATCTCCCAGGCCTATGCCGCCACCGTGAGCAACCGCATGAACCAGGTGATGAAGACGCTCACGATCATCACCAGCATCTTCGCTCCACTCACCGTGATCGGCGGCATCTACGGCATGAATTTCGAGCACATGCCCGAACTGCACTGGCGCCACGGCTATGCCTATGCGCTGCTGCTGATGGCGCTGGTGGCGACCCTGCAGGTGTGGCTGCTGCAGCGTCGCGGCTGGTTCCAGGACTGGACGACCCCCCGCTGAGACAACCTTCCCTTAACCGTTGAGGGGCTCTGGGGCCGGGAGAGTGGAGTGATGGCAGCCGCAGCCATGCCGATCCTCAACGGCGATCACGCCCATGGCCTGATCGCCCAGCACTGCCGGGGGCTGGTGGAGCTCCAGGCGGCAGTGCTGGAGAACCGGGATCCAGAACCCCTGCGCCAGATGGATGACCACCTGCGCCAGCTGCTCCACAGCCTGCTGCAGTTCGAGCCGGCCCTGGATCTACCCGAGGGCGTGAACGCCAAACGACTCGCCAAAACCCAGCGGCGACTGGCGATGGTCCGGGATCTCGATCGCCTGCGGGAGCGCCTCGATGTCGCCTTCCTGCCCCAGGCACCGGAGCGGGAGGTGCGCCGGCTCAAGCCGGTGCTGCGACAGCTGAAGCGCGAACGGCAGCTGGCCCACGACCATCTCGGGGAGGCACTGCGCAGTGGTGGCCATCTCGAGCAGCTTGCCCGGCTGCAGGGCTGGCTGCGGGACCCCCGCTACACGGCCCTGGGGGAGGAGCCCCTGCAGGCCTGGCTGCTGGAGTGGGAGGCCGACCCCGCACCGCTGCTGCTGCACCGCGGCTGGTGGGTGGCTGAGCGCAGGGAGGAGCTGGCCGGCCTGCGGGATCTGGGGGTCTGCCTCGAGGACCATGGCGACCGGCTCGACAACCTGCCCCTGGCAGGCGCCAGCGCCCGCCAACGCTGGCGCCAGCAGCTGCGGAGGGGCCGGGATCTGCTGGCTGAGCTCAACGACCTGGAGGTGCTGCGCAAAGCCATCGACGAGCAACTGCGCGATGGCATCGAGCGCACCGTGCCCCAGCTCGACTGGCTGATGGAGCAGCACCACCTGCAGTGCTGGCGGCAGTGGCGGGATCTGGCAGCCACCCTGCTGGCGGCGCCGCAGCGCCGGCGGCGCCCCCTGCTCTGGCTCGCCGAAGGCCAGGAGCGATCCGGCCTGGGGCAGATCCGGGCAGGCCTGATCAACCTGGCCGGCCGCCTGGGCTGATGCACGCCACCCCCTGGCACCGATGTGTTCTGGACGACAGCACCCAGTGATCTGGCCACTCCCCATCTCAGGCAAAGGCCGATACGTTGCGGCGCGACGTCCATTGGACGTTCTTCCCTATCGGTGTGAGGACCCGATGAAACTTCTTAAGCAACTCCTGGTTGCTCCTGCAGCGCTCGGTCTGCTGGCCCCCATGGCCGCCAGCGCTGCTGAGATCAACCTGGATGGCGTCAACCAATACGCCAGTGACGAACAGGTCACCAGCATCTCCCAGTTCCCCGACGTCCAGCCCACGGACTGGGCCTACCAGGCGCTCGCCAACCTGATCGAGCGCTACGGCTGCGTGGCCGGCTACCCCGACGGCACCTTCAAGGGCCAGCGGGCCATGACCCGCTTCGAGGCCGCTGCTCTCCTGAATGCCTGCCTCGATCGCGTCACCGAGGTGACCGACGAGCTCAAGCGCCTGATGGCCGAGTTCGAGCGGGAACTCGCCATCCTCAAGGGCCGCGTCGATGGCCTCGAGGCCAAGGTGGGGGAGCTGGAGGCCAACCAGTTCTCCACCACCACCAAGCTGCGCGGTGAGGCCAGCTTCATCCTGGGCGGCACCCCCGACTTCGAAAGCCCGCTGCGCAACTCCGACGGCACCCGCGCGGCGAAACCGAACGAAGTCACGTTCAACTACGACCTGCGCCTCAGCTTCGACACCAGCTTCACCGGCAAGGACCTGCTGCGCACCCGCCTGCGCTCCGGCAACTTCAGCTCCCTGCCCTTCGGCAGCAGCTCCCAGATCTTCAAGCTCGACAAAGCTGAAAGCACCGACGACAGCGTCGAGATCGATCGCCTCTTCTACCGCTTCCCGGTGGGCGAGAGCTTCAGGGTCACGGTGGGCGCCCTGGTGCGCAACACCGAGATGCTCAGCTTCATCCCCTCCGCCTACAACTCGAGCATCCTCGACTTCTTCCAGCTCGCCGGTGCCTCCGGTACCTACAACAAGGGCACCGGCGCCGGTTTCGGCGTCAGCTGGAGGCAGCAGGTGGAGAAGGGCAACCCCTACGTCACCTTTGATGCCAACTACGTCTCCGAGAACGGCTACGACGACTCCAGCGTGGGCGCCTTCACGGAAGAAAGTGGCATCAACTTCCTCACCCAGCTGGGTGTGAAGTCCAAGAACTGGGGTGCGGCCGTGGCCTATCGCTACGGCTCCGAGGGTTCCAACATCCGGGTTCCCAACTTCAGCCCCCGCACGGTGGGTAGCGGCGGCGACACGAACAGCATTGCCTTCGGTGCCTACTGGCAGCCGATCGATGCGGGCTGGGTGCCTTCGATCAGTGCCGGCTACGGATACAACTGGGGTGACGGCGGCTTCCGCGATTCCCAGTCCTGGATGGCTGGCCTGCAGTGGAGCGACGTGTTCCTGGAGGGCAGCACCGCTGGCTTCGCCGTCGGCATGCCGCCCTTCACCAGCAGTGGCGAAACCGAGTCCTGGCTGTACGAGCTCTTCTACAAGTTCCAGGTCACCGACAACATCTCGATCACCCCGGCGCTGTTCTACGCCAGCGACTACCGCAACAACCGTGGCAACGACACCTGGGGCGGCGTGATCCAGACCACCTTCAAGTTCTGATCTGCCGCTGCGTCGCTGCAGCACCCCACACCTCACACATCTCGCCTCATCCTGGGCCCTCCTCATGGAGGGCCTTTTTCATGGCCGCCACCTGTACACCAGAGCATCGCCACAGGTCAGCAGTCAGAAAACAGCCCAAAGGCGCAGAGTCTTAATCAGGAAAGCACCGGATGTTAATGAGGAGATGGTGATTGCTTAACCTTGCCGCTGCTATAAAAAGCAAGGTAATTCTTGCTCTAATCATGACCTTCGCCAGGAAGGCCACCACCGCCGCCGGCACCATCACAGCTGTGGCCCTGGTTGCCGCCGCCGCCACTCCCCTGCTGGCACAGGCAACGATCAGCGGTGCCGGCGCCACATTTCCTGCCCCCTTCTATCAGCGCGCCTTCGCCGGCGTGGCCAGCAAGGTGCGGGTGAACTACCAATCGGTGGGCTCCGGTGCTGGTGTGCGCCAGTTTGTGGGCGGCAGTGTGGATTTTGGCGCCACCGATGAGCCGATCAAGGCCGCCGAGGCCGCCAAGGTGAAGCGCGGGGTGGTGCAGTTCCCGGCCGTGGGAGGCACCATCGCCATCGCTTTCAACAAATCCGACTGCGCCAAGCTCAACCTCACCCAGAAGCAGGCTGTGGATATCTTCCTGGGCAAGATCACCACCTGGGAGCAGCTCAAATGCGGCAAGGGGAAGATCACAGTGGCCCACCGCTCCGACGGGTCCGGCACCACCTTCGCCTTCACCAATTCTCTGAGCGCCTTCTCACCCGAATGGAAGAGCAGGGTGGGTGAAGGCAAGGCAGTGAAATGGCCCGTGGGCGTGGGCGGCAAGGGCAACGAGGGCGTGGCAGGCGTAATCCAGAACACACCGGGTTCCATCGGCTATCTGAACCAGGCCTACGTGAAGGGCAAGATCAAAGCCGCCGCCCTACAGAACAAAGCCGGCAAGTTTGTGATGCCCACCAAGGAAAGCGGTGCGGCAGCCCTGAACAACATCAAGCTTAATGCCAACCTGGCGGGTGAGGACCCAAACCCCGCAGGTGCCAACAGCTATCCCATCTCCACCCTCACCTGGATTCTGGCCTACCGAAGCGGCAACGGCGCCAAGACCAACTCAATGCGCACAGCGATGAATCACCTGCTGAGCCCCGCGGCTCAGAACCAGGCCGCAAGCCTCGGTTACGTGCCCCTTCAGGGCAACATCCTCAACCAAGCCAAGAAGGCGGTTGAACGCATCGGCTCGTAATCCAGGCTCCCTCACCAACCCACAGCCCTGTCGCAGAGAGGTGCCCCATGGCACCTCTTTTCTCTGTTCTGATCTGAGCAAATAGAGCCCAACTTAACCTGGCCATAAACGGCTCTTAAGGCTCTCGTCGCCTTCATCCAGTAGACATAGGCCGCGGTCAGACAACCCAGAGTTCATGCAACCCATCCGCTTCTCCGCCAAGCCGAAGCAGCCCCGGCGCGTTCGCCGCTCCTCCCTCGCCATCACGGGCGGCGTGGTGTCGCTCTCCCTTCTGGCCACAGCCTGTGGCGGTGGCGGCGGTGAGATCAAATCCCTGCCCACCATCAGTGGCGCGGGTGCCACCTTCCCCGCAGCGGCCTACCAGCGCTGGGGCGCCGACTACTCCGCTGAAACCGGCAACCAGATGAACTACCAGTCGGTGGGCTCCGGCGCCGGTGTGCGCCAGTTCCTGGCCGGCTCGGTGGACTTCGGCGCCACCGACGAAGAACTCAGCGACGAAGATTTCAGCTCAGGTGCAGCTGGCGAACGCGGCGCCGTGCAGATCCCGATGCTGGGCGGCACCGTCCCGGTGGCCTACAACAACCCCGACTGCCCCGACCTCAAGCTCACCCAGGAGCAAGTGGCTGACATCTTCCTGGGCAAGATCAACAACTGGAGCGCCCTGGGCTGTCCAGACAGCCCGATCACCGTGGCCCACCGCAGTGATGGCTCCGGTACCACCTTCGCCTTCACCAACTCCCTGGCCTGCTTCTCCGAGGAGTGGAAGGACAAGGTGGGCGTGGGCAAGGCCGTGAACTGGCCCGTGGGCGTGGGCGGCAAGGGCAACGAGGGCGTGGCCGGCGTGATCGGAAACACCCCCGGTGCCATCGGCTATGTGAACCAGGCCTACGTGAGGGGCAACATCAAGGCGGCCGCTCTCCAGAACAAGGACGGCAACTTCGTGATGGCCGATGAGAAGAGCGGCGCCGCCGCCCTCAACGAGGTGGTGCTCGACGAGCGCCTGGGTGGTGAAGACTGCAACCCCGCCGGGGCGGAAAGCTTCCCGATCGTGGCCTTCACCTGGATCCTGGGCTACAAGAGTGGCCAGGGCGCCGAGACAGCCGAGGCCGTGCGCACCTTCCTCACCTGGGCCCTGCAGGATGGTCCCCAGGCCACCGCCGCTGAGCTGGGCTACGTGCCGATCACGGGTGATCTGCGCAAGCGTGCCCTGGCCGAGATCGAGAAGATCAAGGAGTAAGCGGCTGGCCGCTGGCTGGGGCCACAGCCAGCTGGCTGCACACTGAACGCCAGATCCAAACGCAAGATCCAAGGGGCTGCCAGCAGCCCCTTTTTTTATTCCTTGCAAACGGTCAACCATGGCCTGCCCTTAACCAACAAAAAACCTTGATCAATCAGGCTTGGTTCGCGTGATCTTTCCCCCATGGCTCGCCACCGCCAGTGTTCCGCCCTCCTGCTCACCGCCTCCCTGGCCCTGCTGAGCGGCTGTGGCGATCGCGTTGCCGACAGCACCGATTCAGGCGGTAGCGCCAGCCTCACCATCAGCGGCTCCAGCACGGTGTTCCCGGTGATCGAGAAGGCCATCGAGGGCTTTGCCAAAACCGAACGCGGCCGAGACGTGCGTGTGAAGCTCTCCGAGGTGGGAACCACGGGCGGCATGCGCGAGTTCTGCCAGGGCGCCATCCCGATCGCCAACGCCTCCCGGCCGATCAGCAGCGCCGAGCTCAAGGCCTGCGCCGACAAGGGCATCACCTTCATCGAACTGCCCCTGGCCTTCGATGCCCTCACCGTGGTGGTGAACGGCAACAACGACTGGGCTTCCGCCATCACCACCAAGGAACTCTCGCGCACCTGGTCGAAGGAGGCCGAGGGCAAGATCAAGAATTGGCAGCAGATCAACATCGACTGGCCCGATCGGCCCCTGCGCCTCTGCGGCCCCGGTACCGATTCCGGCACCTTCGACTACTTCAACGAAGCCATCAATGGCGACAAGGCCAACTCCCGCAGCGATTTCGAGGGCAGCGAAGACGACAACGTGATCGTGGAGTGTGTGGGCAGTGACCCCAATGCCATGGGCTATTTCGGCTTTGCCTACTACCAGGCCAATCAGGATCGGCTCAATGCCCTGGCGATCGCCGGCGCCGACGGCATCGCCGTGGCCCCTTCGGTGGAATCAGCCCAGGACGGCAGCTACAAACCCCTGTCGCGGCCCCTGTTCATGTATGTGAACGACAAGCAGATGCGGGAAGACGACACCATTCGCAGCTTCGTGGGCTTCACCGTGGGCAATGGTCTGCGCTTTGTGGAGGAGGCCGGCTACATCCC
The DNA here is from genome assembly GCF_024346355.1 of Cyanobium sp. ATX 6A2. Lineage (GTDB taxonomy): Bacteria > Cyanobacteriota > Cyanobacteriia > PCC-6307 > Cyanobiaceae > NIES-981. Next base: position 18,543 of record NZ_JAGQCU010000012.1, on the reverse strand, counting down.
CCTGCCGGCGGACACCTACCGGCTGGTGGAAACCAAGCTCTACCGCCACATCCTCGGCACCTCCTTCGGCGGTGATCTGCCGATCGGCCTCACCATCGGTGAAGCCCTGCGCAAGAGCTTCGATGAAACCCGCAAAGAGGGCTATCGCTAAGCCGGCTGCAGCTGCCGCGGTGGCGTGGGCAGCCGCCTGCCGGCGAGGAAGGCCAGGATCACCAGAAGACAGGAGGCCCAAAGACAGGCCTGCAGCCCGCCCACCAGGAACAGAGCCCCGGACAGCAGGGTGCCCAACAGACGGCCGGCGGCATTGGCCATGTAGTAGAACCCCACATTCAGGCTCACATCGTCGGCTTCGGTGTAGGCGAGAATCATGTAGCTGTGAATCGAGGAATTCATGGCAAACACCACCCCGAACACCATCAGCCCCACCACCACGGCGATGCCGGGGTTGCCCGCCTCACGCCACAGGCTGATGGCGATCAGCGCCGGAATCGCCGTGAGCACGGCCGCCCAGAACTGCACGGCCGGCGGACCGGGCGGCCGATCGCTGCCCCAGGCCCGGCGCAGGCTCGGGGCTGAACCCTGGATGATCCCGTAGCCGATCACCCACAGGCCCATGAAACCGCCCACCTTCCAGAAGTCCCAGCCGAGGCTCGCCTGCAGAAACACCGGCAGGGCCACCACGAACCACACATCGCGGGCGCCAAACAGGAAGAAACGGGCCAGCGACAGCACATTGATGCCCTCGCTCTTGGACAGCAGGGACTTGAAGGCGGGTTTGCTCTTCATCTTGCCGATGTCTCGCGGCAGCAGCAGGGTGACCAGAAAGGCCACCGCCAGCCAGCCAGCCAGCACCACCACGCCCGCGTTGAAGCCCACGGTGGTGAGCAGAACACCGCCCACAAAAAAGCCCAGGCCCTTGAGGGCGTTTTTGGCGCCGGTGAGGATGGCCACCCAGCGAAACAGTTGCCCCTCGCCGCGGCTGTGATCGTCGGGTGTTTCGGGCACCACCACGCGAATGGCGCTCTTGGCGCTCATCTTCTCGAGATCCTTGGCGATGCCGCTGAGGGCCTGGGCCGCCATCACCCAGACCACCGAGAGCAGCCTGGGCCAGGTGTCCGCCACCGGCACCAGCAGCAACAGGGCCACGATCTGCAGCAGCGTGCCGATCCAGAGTGTGAGTTTGAGGCCGAAACGGGCCCCAAGCCAGCCGCCATACAGATTGGTGAGAATGCCGAAAAATTCGTAAAAGATAAACAGGAAGGCCACCTCCAGTGTGGTGAACCCCAGCTGCAGAAAGTGGAACACCACCAGCATGCGCAGGGCCCCATCGGTGATGGTGAACGCCCAGTTGTTGGCCGTGATGATGCTGTACTGCTGAACCGGTGTGAGCGTGCGCATCAGCGGGCCTCCTGGCTGATCACGTGGCAGGCCAGATCGGCCATGCGGCAGCTGTAGCCCCACTCGTTGTCGTACCAGGCGAACACCTTGAGCTGGGTGCCGTTCACCACCAAGGTGGAGAGGGCATCCACGATCGAGCTGCGGCTGTCGTTGAGGAAATCGCTCGACACCAGCGGCCGGGTTTCGTAGCCGAGGATGCCCTGCAGGGGGCCATTGGCGGCGGCCTCGAAGGCGGCGTTCACCTCCTCGGCGTTCACACTGCGCTCCAGTTCGAACACCGCATCGGTGATCGAGGCATTGAGCAGCGGCACGCGAATGGCGTGGCCGTTGAGGCGACCCTGCAGATCGGGAAAGATCAGGCCGATCGCCTTCGCCGAGCCGGTGGTGGTGGGGATCAGGTTCTGCAGGCAGGAGCGGGCGCGGCGCAGATCGCTCTTGAAACTGTCGATCACCACCTGGGTGTTGGTGACATCGTGCAGGGTGGTGATCGAGCCGTGGCGGATGCCGAAGCTCTCGTGCACCACCTTCACCACCGGCGCCAGGCAGTTGGTGGTGCAGGAGGCGGCGGTGAGCAGGCGATGCCGCTCTGGCTTGTAGGCGTCAAGGTTGATGCCATACACGATGTTGGGGATCTCCACGCCGTCGAGATCCCCCTTCACCGGGCAGGCCACGATCACCCTGTTGATGTCGCCCTCGTAGAAGTAGGCGGCGAGGGCGTCGGGTGTCTTCACCTTGCCGCTGCACTCCAGCACCAGCTGCACGCCGGCGTCCTTCCAGGGCACCACCGCCGGATGGCTGAGCTGGGAGTAGCCCACGTCGGTGCCCTCCACGGCGAAGCCGGCGGACTGGGCCGTCACCGGGCGCTGCCAGCGGCCGTGCACCGAGTCGAACTCCAGCAGGTGGGCCGCGGTGGCGGCATCACCGCCGCAGTCGTTCACGTGCACCAGCTCGATGCCGGGGCGGTCCCACAGAGCCCGGAACACCAGGCGGCCGATGCGGCCGAAGCCGTTGATGCCGATGCGCACAACCCAAGAGCGATTGGCGGTACTCTCACATCAACTGTGCTTGATGGGTTTTATGAACGGGTTAAGAGATGCCCCGGCAGCAGCCGCCACCGCCCTGGGCACTGCTCCCGCCCTGGGCACCGAGCAGGCGCGGCCGATGCTCAAGGCCCTCGCCGATCCCTGCCGGCTGCAGGTGCTCGAGGCCCTGGCCGGCGGCGAGCGCTGCGTGTGCGATCTCACCGGTGAGCTGGGCCTGGCCCAGTCGCGGCTGTCGTTTCACCTGCGGGTGCTGCGCGATGCCGGGCTGCTGAGCGATCGCCAGAGCGGCCGCTGGGTGTACTACAGCCTGCGGCCAGAAGCCCTCGAGGCCCTGCAGAGCTGGTTGGCGGCCCTGGCCCGCCAGTGCACCGCTCCCGCCACCCCCTGCTGCGACTGAGATGGGAATTTTTGAACGCTTTCTGAGTCTCTGGGTGGCGTTGGCGATCGCCGCCGGCATCGCCATGGGCCAGTCCTTCCCGGGTCTGTTCACCGTGCTGGGTGGGATCCAGATCGCCCAGATCAACCTGGTGATCGCGGTGCTGATCTGGTTGATGATCTACCCGATGATGCTGGCGGTTGACTTCGGCGCCGTGCGCCGCATCCGCCGCAATCCCCAGCCGCTGCTGGTGACGGTGGGGATGAACTGGCTGGTGAAGCCCTTCACCATGGCCCTGCTGGCCTGGTGGTTCATCCGCGGCCTCTACGGCGCCTGGATCCCCGCCGAACTGGGCGACGAGCTGATCGCCGGCATGATCCTGCTGGGGGTAGCCCCCTGCACGGCCATGGTGTTTGTGTGGAGCCAGCTCTGCCGCGGCAATGCCACCTACACCCTGGTGCAGGTGGCGGTGAATAATCTGATCATGGTGGTGGCCTTTGCCCCCATCGCCGCCCTGCTGCTGGGGGTGAGCCAGGTGGTGGTGCCCTGGGACACCCTGCAGCTCTCGGTTGGGCTGTTCGTGGTAATCCCCCTGGTCGCGGGCTGGCTCACCCGCCGCTTTCTGGCCAGCGAGCGGGCGATCGAGCACCTGGAGCGGGTGCTCAAGCCCTGGACGATTGTGGGTCTGCTGGGCACGGTGGTGCTGCTGTTCGGCTTCCAGGCCGGCCGGATCGCCGAGAACCCTGCCCTGATCGTGCTGGTGGCGATCCCGCTGATCCTGCAGACGGTGCTGATCTTCCTGCTCACCGCCCTGGGCATGCGCGCCTGCCACCAGCAGCACGACGTGGCCGCCCCCGGTGCCCTGATCGGCGCCTCCAACTTCTTCGAGCTGGCCGTGGCGGTGGCCATCAGCCTGTTCGGCGTGCGCTCCGGCGCCGCCCTGGCCACGGTGGTGGGGGTGCTGGTGGAGGTGCCGGTGATGCTGGCTCTGGTGGCCGTGGCCAACCGCAGCCGCTGGCTGTTTCCCTACCGGGGAACCACGGGCTGATCGCAGCCGATCCCCGTGGCCGGCTCCAGCTGCAGAGTGGCGTGATCCACCCCCAGATCCCGCAGCTGCTGCTGGGCCTGGCGCAGCAGGTGGGCGTCGTTCACCGCCGCCGGATCGCGGCAGAGGTGGGCGGTGAGGGCCACCCGAGAAGTGCTCACACTCCACACATGCAGGTGATGGACGTCGCACACCCCCTCGATCGCCCGCAGAGAGCGTTCCACGGCCTCGAGATCCACCGTGCTGGGCACCGCATCGAGGGAGCCCGCCACCGCTTCGCGCAGCACCCGCAAGCCGCTCAGCACCACCAGGCCGCCCACGCCGATGGCCACGATCGCGTCGAGGGGGGTCCAGCCGGTGATGGCGATCAGGAGGGTGCTCAGCAGCACGGTGGCGGAGAGGGCCGCATCGCTGAGCAGATGCATCACCGCCGCGCGGCGATTGAGGTCGTGGTGATGGCCCCCACCGAACAGGCGGGCCGAGCCCAGGTTCACCACCAGCCCGGCCAGGGCGGCCAGGGCCACCGGGGTGGTGCCCAGGGCCACGGGCCGCCCCAGGCGTTGAACGCCCTCCAGCACCACGATTGCGCCGGCCCCCATCACCAGGGCGGCGTTGGCCAGGGCGGCGAACTGGGTGCTGCGGCCGAAGCCGTAGGTGAAGCGCCGGCTGGGGGGCCGCCGGGCCAGCCCCTCGGCACCCCAGGCCAGCAGCAGGCCGGCCACATCGCCCAGGTTGTGCAGGGCATCGCCGAACAGGGCCAGAGATCCGAAGCCGAAGCCGATCACGAGCTGCAGGGTTACCAGGGCGCCATTGAGCAGCACGCTCAGGCAGAAGGCGGCGGGGTGGGGGCGTGGCTCAGCCAACGCGCAGCGCTCCAGCCACGGCGTCGATGGCCCGGGGCGAGACGCGGTAGTAAACGCTCATGCCCCGACGCTCCTTGGTGAGAAACCCGCAGCGCTGAAGCTTCTTGAGGTGATGGCTCACGGTGGGCTCTGACAGCTGCACCAGGGGCGCCAGGTTGCAGGTGCAGTCCTCCTGGCTGGGGCAGACCAGCAGGTGATCCAGCAGCTTCAGCCGCACGGGATCGGCCAGGGCCTTGAGCCGCAGGGCCAGCCCGTGGGCGGCGTCTGGGTCCATGGGAACAGAGCGGCCCAGCACCGGGGAAGCCAGACCGGGAAGGAACTCGGTGGACACCATGAGGCCATCCTGGCACCACCTTGACAATCGTCAAAGAGGTGGGCCAGGCCACTTCGTTGATCACTATCGAATCACTCACCCGGCCCAGCTGCCCGAATCCCCCGCACCGCCCCGAGCGCCGAGGTGAGAGACATCCCCGACACGATGGAGATCGACGGGGGGGGGGGGATGATGAAAACCCCGGCCCTGTCCCCGCTGCTGGCGGGCCCCGCCCTCTCCCTGCCCAACCTGCTGGTGATCCGCTCGGTGATGGCCACCCTCTCCGGCCTGATCTACGGCAACTTCGCCACCGCCGGATTCAGCTGCCCCCCGGGCGAACAACACCAGCGCCGCCTGGAATTTCAGGTGGACACGAGCAGCCCCTCGCGCGCGAAGGTGGTGTCAGGAAAAATGTCGCGACAACGCTGCTCAGCGCCCCTGAGATACTCGTCATCATGATCTGGATCATGATGTGTAACGATCAGCTGCTTAACGTTGGCCCTGATGGCCACTTCGGCCGCCTGCTCGTAGCTGCTGTGACCCCAACCCTTCTTCGTCGCAAGTTGCTCGTTGGAATACTGGCCGTCATGGATGAGCAGGTCAGCCCCTTGCGCAAGGCTCACAATGTTTTCGTCAATGCTCTCGCCATGCTCAATGTCAGTTGAAAAAACCAGAGATCGCCCCGCTCGTTCATAGCGATAGCTGTAGGCGCCACCTGGATGGTTATGCCTGACGGCCGTCACATGCACAGGCACTTGGTCTGGAGGGATAAAGGTCTGAGTGGAATTTTCGATCAGGAGAAACTCGAATCGAGCGCCCATCTCACCCATGGCAACGGGGAAATAGGTTTCCTGCATCTGGGTTGCGAATATATCCTGCAAGCACTTTAGTCTTCTATCTCCTCCTTTTGCTAGCAAGTTAATAGTCATGTCGGGGTCATATGCGGGAGCAAAGAACGGAAATCCCTGGATATGATCCCAATGGAAATGAGTGAACGCAATGAAGATGTCTTTCTGATCGCTCCCCTTGGCCAGGAAATCAGCCCCAAGCTGACGAATACCTGTTCCAGCATCGATCACTCCAATCCGCTGCGTTCCCGGGGCAATGATCATTAGACAGGTGGTATTTCCGCCAAATTCGCTATACTTGATGCCCGATACGGAGATCGATCCTCGAACCCCATAGAACTTCACCTCCATGGCCGCATCCAGCTGCCCGTCTCACCCTGTGGGTTCATTCCAATTCTTCTCGCGTTGAACCTCACCCTACCCAGGATTCACTGGAGGAACAGTCTGCCGGAGCATGGACCATGCATCATCCGGCCCCGTTCTCCAGCCGCAGCACCCGCGGTGCGAGGGCGGCACTCAGCCAGGCCCCCAGCGGCGCGGTGGTCACGATGCTCAGCACCGCCACCGCCAGGATGATCTCACCGGGGCCGGTGGGCAGAGCGGCGGCCTGCATTGTCATCAGCGGCACGGCGCCGATGGCCGCCTGCACGGTGGCCTTGGGGAGGTAGGCCACGGTCACGAACAGGCGCTCGCCGGGGGTGAAGTCGCTGCGGGCCAGGCAGAGCAGGGTGCCGATCGAGCGCGCCAGCAGGCCGATGGCCAGCACCGCCAGCCCCGCCAGGCCGCTGCGCCAGGCCACCGCCACGTTCAGCTGGGCCCCCACCAGGGTGAACAGCACCAGCTCGGCGAACACCCAGATCGAGGCCAGCTTGGCGGCGATCGGATGGGCCAGGTCGTCGCGCAGCTCCAGGATCACCACCCCCAGGGCGATCGCCGCCACCAGGCCGGTGAACGGCACCAGGCCGTTGATGCGCTCCTGCAGGCGCAGCAGCAACAGCGACAGGGCCAGGATCAGCAGCACCTGGCGGTTGGCCTGGGGCCGGAAGCGGGCGATCCAGCGGATCAGCAGCCAGCCCAGACCGGCGCCGGCGGCGGCCCCCAGGGCCAGCCCCACCGGCAGCCGGATCAGCGCTGCAGGCACCCCCACCCCCTGCTGCACCAGCAGCCCCAGCAGCACGCCGTTCACCACGATCACCAGCACGTCGTCGAGGGAGGCGGCGGCCATCACCATCTGGGGAATGGCCCGCTCGGTGCCGCGCCTTTCCTCAATCAGGCGCAGAATCAGCGGCACCACCACAGCCGGCGACACCGCCGCGATCACGCTGCCCAGCAGAGCCGCTTCCAGCAGGCTCAGCCCCAGCAGCGGCTGGGCCACCAGGGTGATCATCAGGCCCTCACAGGTGGCCGGGATCCAGGCCAGCAGCAGCACCCGCCGGCCCACCGTCCTGAGGGTGCCGAGGTTGAGCCCGAAGCCCACCCGCAGCAGGATCACCACCAGGGCCATCTGGCGCAGCTCGGCGCTGAGGGCCAGCAGCCGGGGGTCGAGCAGGCCCAGGCCCGACTGGCCCAGCGCCACCCCCACCAGCAGCATGCCGATCAGGCCCGGCACCCCCAGCCGCCGGAACAGGCCGTCGGCCAGCAAGGCCAGGATCAGCAGCTCCGCCAGGCCGAACCAGCCCATGACTTCAGGCGGCCTTGGCGAGCTGGCTGGAGCAGGCCTGCAGGGCTGAGAGCCGATCCACCATGAAGGCCACGCCCCGGATCCGGTCCACTCCGAGGCGGTTGAGGCGCTCCACGGGCTGGCTGCGATCGGTCACGATGATCACCTGGCGCTGCTGGTCGCGGCAGTCGAAGCAGATCGTCTCGATCGCCAGGGCGGCCGTGACCCCCAGCAGGGGCACCGCGCTGAGATCGAGCACCAGGGTGTGGAAGTCATCCACGCTGGTGAGTTGCTGGGACAGGAACTTGCCGGCACCGAAACTCAGCGGGCCCGACAGCTCCAGCACCAGCACCTGCTTGCCGCAGCGGCGCAGCAGCTGGCGCTCCTCAGGGCTGAGGTCGTGGCCGGCCGCGGCCAGATCGGCCGCGCCCTGCAGCCGCCGCATCTGCTCCTGCTGCAGGTCGTTCTGGCGCTTGATCGTGAGGATGTTGGCCAGAAACACCCCCACCACCACGGCGGTGACCAGATCCCAGAACACCGTGAGGATCAGCACCAGCCACATCAGGCCCGTGGTCTTCCACGACAGCAGCGGCGCCCGGAAGATGAAGTTCCAGTCGATGATGTCCAGCCCCACCCGCAGCAGGATGCCGGCCAGCACCGCCTGGGGGATCGGGCTGGCCAGGGGACCCGCCCCAAGCGTGATCACCAGCAGCACCAGGGCATGGATCATGCCGGACAGGGGGGTGCGCCCCCCCGCCTGCACGTTGGTGACGGTGCGCATGGTGGCGCCCGCACCCGGCAGACCACCCACCAGACCGGCGGCGATGTTGCCGATGCCCTGACCGATCAGTTCCCTGTCGGAATCATGGTGGGTGCGGGTGATGTTGTCGGCCACCAGGGAGGTGAGCAGCGAATCGATCGCCCCCAGCACCGCCAGGGTGAGGGCGAAACCGGCCAGGGTGCGCAGGTCGGACAGGCCCAGGCGCGGGATCACCAGCCTGGGCAGACCGGCGGGCATGGCGCCCAGGCGCGGAATGGCGTCCTCGGGTATCACCACCACGGAGACCACCGTGACCAGCACAAGGGCCACCAGGGGCGCCGGCAGCACCGTGTTCCAGCGCCTGGGATAGAGCATCACCAGGGCGAAAGTGGCAACCCCCAGGGCCAGTGCGGTGGGATTGAGCTGGGCGAACGCCCCAGGAATCCCGGCCACGATCGTGGGAATCGGCCCGCTCAGGGTCACCCCGAACAGGGTGGGGATCTGCAGCACGATGATGATCACGCCGATCCCGCTCATGAAGCCGGAGATCACCGTGTAGGGCATCATCGTGATGTACTGGCCCAGCTTCATCAGGCCGAACAGCACCTGAAAGCCACCGGCCAGCACCACCACGGTGAAGGCCATCGCCAGCCCCCCCTCGGGGCCGTAACGCCCCACCAGCAGGGTCACCACGGCCGTCATGATCACGGTCATCGGCCCTGTGGGACCGCTCACCTGGCTGGGGGTGCCCCCGAACAGAGCCGCGAAGAAACCGAGGGTGACGGCCCCATAGAGGCCGGCGATGGCACCAGCCCCGGAGGCCACGCCGAAGGCCAGGGCCAGGGGCAGAGCAACAACGGCGGCCGTAAAGCCGCCGGTGAGGTCGCCCTTCCAGTTGCTGAACAGCGTGGCGGGCCGCAGGGAGATGAGGAACGTCACGCCTGAACCTCTGAGGAGGCGGGAACCGCACAGCGGGCGCCGAGCACGAACTCAGGTGTTTCGCTGATGCGATCGAACAGATCCCGGCATTCCCGATTGAGGTTCAACACCTCCACGCTGGAGCCGGCCCGCGATAGTTTGCGGATCACCTGATCAAGGGCACGCATGCCCGTCTGGTCCCAGACATGGGCATTGGCCATGTCGATGGTGACGCGAGCGGGATGAACGTGCTTCTTGAAGCCAGCCAGAAAATACACCGTGCTCACAAAGAAAAGCTGGCCACGAACGGTGTAATAAAGGTAGTGATCATCAAGCCAGGTGGCATCCACCGAAATCACCTTGGCCACCTTGCGGCTGAACAGAATGCCTGCCAGAGCCACCCCCACCAACACGGCGATTGCCAGGTTGCGGGTGAGCACGGCCAGCAGCAGCGTGAGCAGCATCACCGAGGTATCGCTCTTGGGAATCTTGCGCACCTTGAGGAACGAATCCCAGTTCACGGTACTGATCGACACCATGATCATCACCGCCACCAGGGCCGCCATGGGAATGCGAGCCAGCCAGCCGCTCAGGGAGATCACCAGGATCAGCAGTCCCACCCCGGCGGTGAGGGTGGAGAGACGGTGGCGACCGCCGGATTCGATGTTGATCACCGTCTGGCCGATCATCCCGGCACCGGCCATGCCGCCGAACAGGCCGGCGGTGATGTTGGCGATGCCCTGGGCCCGAGCCTCGGCCTCGTAGTCGGCATCCTCATCCACGAGGTCTTCCACCACGTTGGCGGTGAGGAACGACTGCAGCAGCCCCACCAGGGAAATCGCCAGGGCCGTGGGCAGGATGATGCCGAGGGTGTCGAAGGAGCCGAATACGGAGGGGATCTCAAACACCGGCAGGCTGCTGGGCAGATCACCGAGATCCCCCACCCGTGGCACCGGCAACTGCCACACCTCGGCGATCACGCTGATCGTCACGATCGCCACCAGGGTGGCGGGCACCAGCCTGGTGAGTCGGGGCAGGCCGTAGATGATCACCAGCCCCAGAGCCACCAGGCCCCACACCATCGGCCAGCTCACGGCCTCCACTCCCACCAGCTTCGATGGCGTGTCGCTGCCCAGGCGCCCGAAGCCCATCTGGGGGAGCTGGGCCTGGAAGATCAGCACCCCGATCGAATTCACGAAACCCACGGTCACCGCCCGGGGCACGAAACGCATCTGCTTGGCCAGTCGCAGAAGGCCCCAGATGATCTGGAAGATGCCGGCGAGAATGCAGGCGGCGAGAAGATGGGTGAGGCCATGGGACTGCACCAGGCCGCCCATCAGCAGGGCAACACCGGCTGTGCAGGCCGACACCATGCCTGGCCTCCCACCCAGAAGGGCGACCACGATCAGGATGCAGATCGAGCCGAACAGCCCCACCTGGGGGTCCACCCCAGCCACGATCGAGAAGGCGATGGCCTCGGGGATGATGCCGAGGGCCACCACGATGCCCGCGAGCAGCTCAGCGGGAATCGCACTGCGCCGGGGCACCAGTTGCAAGCCTTGAAACACAGATGGAAATGGCGGTTGGATCAGAAGCAGGGGTTGGCGAGAACGGACACCCAACCCAGCTCATCGGCACTGCAGCCTGATGGGGAATGCACGCCGCAGAAACCGCCAAACCGGGATCAACGACCCCAGGTGAACGCCTCAGCGATCCAGATACCTGGGATCAGATGGATGGTGCGGGGGTGATCCACACGCCTGGGCAGGGGCGACGCGGCGACGAAGCCGGGAAGCTATCGATGCAGAAAACAGGCCGGGAGCGGCGCCGTGTCTCGTGCGACGTGCCGGAGGCGATCAGGGTGGAGTCACGTGCATGCGCGCGAGCGTAGCAGTGCTGCCCGGCCCTTCAGGAACAGGGCCTAACCAACTCTTAAACAGTCCGCTACCAGCCCTTTGCCTGGTGCCCGGTCAGCCCCCATAGGTTGAGCGCAAATCCAGATCCAGATCGTCATGGTGTTCACACCGTCCCTGGAAGCCTCCTATCGGGACAGCTTCCGCGATCTGCTGGAGGCCAGCTTCGAGAAGCGCAGCCTCGTGCATCTCAACGCCGGCAGCAGTGTGCCCCTGCTCAAGCGCAGCGTGTGGATGGTGATCCGGGGGATGGTGAAACTGAGCGCCATCTCCCTGCAGGGCGATGAGCTGCTGCTCGGGCTGGCCGGGCCCAACGAACCCTTCGGTGAACCCCTCAGCAACGTGCAGGCCTATGAGGCCCGCACGTTGAATGACACCGACCTGCTCTGCCTGAGCTGCGAAGACCTGGCCGGTTCTCCCGATCTGGCCATCGCCCTGCTGCAGGGCATGGCGGCCCGCTACCGCCAGAGCGAGGCGATGCTGGCGCTCCTCGGCCTGCGCCGGATTGAGGAGCGGGTGCGTGGCTTCCTCGAATTGCTCGCCAACGACTACGGCCAGCCCTGCGAGCAGGGGCTGCGGCTCAACGTGAAGCTCACCCACCAGGAACTGGCCAGCGCTCTGAGCACCACCCGGGTCACGGTCACCCGGGTGCTCGGTGGCCTGCGCGAGGAGGGCTGGCTGCACATCGATTCCCAGCGCCGTCTGGTGATCGCCCATCAGCCGCTGCAGCGCCGATGAGCCAGCAGCAGCCCGCGCGGCTGCTGCTGGTTGATCCGAGCTCCCCTGCAGACACCTCCCTGGCCCCATCCCTCGAGGAGGGTGGTTTTGAACTGACGTGCTGCACTGAAGCGGAGGCCGTGGTCGCCCTGCAGGACCCCGATGTCTGGATCGATCTGGTGGTGGTGTGCAGCGACCTGAACGACGATCAGCTGCAGGCCTTGCGTGGCGCAGCCGGATCCGTGCCCCTGCTGCTGCTCGGCAGTCGGGACCCGGAGCGGGCCCTCAACGCCGGTGCCGATGACGTGCTGCGCCAGCCGTTCGGGCTGGCGGAGCTGCTGGCCCGCTGCCGGGCGCTCGTGCGCCGCCGCCAGCTGGCCATGCCGTGTCGCACCGTGCTGCGCTGCGGCCCGATCGAGATGGTGGTGGAGGAACACGAGGTGCGCTGCGGCGGCGAACGGATCAGGCTCTCGCCACGGGAATTCCGGCTGCTGCGCTTCCTGCTCGAGCACCAGCGCCGCATCTGGCCCCGCGAGGAGCTGCTGGTGCAGGTGTGGGGAGAGCTCGAGGGCCCCTCCCTCGATCCCAAGACCGTGGACGTGCACATCCACTGGCTGCGGCTCAAGCTCGAGAACGACCCCAGCAATCCCCGCCTGATCAGCACTGTGCGCGGCAGGGGGTATCGCCTTGGCTGATCCGCTGTTCTGGGGAGCGTCGCTGAGGCGACAGAATGGGGCGATGGAACCCAGGCTGCTGGTCGTCGAAGACGACGACACGATCCGCGAGACCATCAGCGACGCCCTGGCGCTTGAGGGGTTCACGGTCACCGCCTGCGGCAACGGCCGCGATGCCCTGCAGTCGATCCAGCGCGCCCCGGAGGGTGAGGGATTTTCCCTGGTGGTGCTCGATCTGATGCTGCCGGGGCTGGGCGGCCTCGACGTGTGCCGGCAACTGCGGGCGGCCGAGAACCACACCCCGATCCTGGTGGTGAGCGCCCGGGACAGCGAGACCGATCGGGTGCTGGGGCTGGAGGTGGGGGCCGACGACTACCTGATCAAGCCGTTCGGCATGCGCGAACTGGTGGCCCGCTGCCGGGCGCTGCTGCGCCGCACCAGCAACCCCACCGCCGCCAGCAAGGTGCTGGAGCACGCCAACCTGCGGCTCTTTCAGGATGAGTGCCGGGTCACCCGCGACGGCTATGAGGTGAACCTCTCCCCCAAGGAATACCGGCTGCTGGAGCTGTTCATGCAGCATCCCCGACGGGTGTGGAGCCGCGACAAGCTGCTTGAGCAGGTGTGGGGGGCCGATTACTTCGGCGACAGCAAGACCGTGGACGTGCACATCCGCTGGCTGCGGGAGAAGCTGGAGACAAGTCCCTCGGCGCCCCAGCACCTGATCACCGTGCGCGGCTTCGGCTACAGGTTTGGCTGACCTCCGCCAACCCTCGCCGCGGCGCTGGGCCCTCTGGCAGCGGCCCGAGCAGCCCGGCGACGGGGAATCCCCCGATGCCGTTCAGCTGCTCTGCTGGATCGATTCCTCCCCGGTGGGCTGGGTGCTGCTGGAGCCGGGCGGTGGGCTGCACCATCTCAACCCCAGGGCCGAGCGGATCCTGGGATTGAAGGCGGGCCGGCACCTCAAGGGCCGGCAGCTGGCCGACCTCTGCCCCGACCCCAACCTGCTCAGCTGCGTGGCCATGGCCCGGCGTCACGACCGGCCCCAGCGGCTGGAGTGGCAGTTCAACCACCAGGACTTCGACGTGATGGTGGTGCCCGCCCTCGGTGGCTGGATCGGCGTGCAGCTCCAGAGCCGCCGCTCCCTGGAGGCCCAGCTGGAGCAACAGGAGCGCTGGGTGAGCGATGTGGCCCACGAGCTCAAGACCCCGCTCACCGCCCTGCTGCTGGTGGGCGACAGCCTGGCGGCCCAGGTGACCCACCAGAACGCCCGGCTGGTGGAGCGGCTGCAGCGCGAACTGCTGCGCCTGCAGGAGCTGGTGAACGATCTGCTGGAGCTCTCGCGGCTGGAGAACACGGTGCCGGGGCGGGGCCTGAAGCTGGCGCCGGTGGGGCTGGGCCAGCTGGTGGACGAGGTGTGGGCGGGCCTGCGGCCCCTGGCGGAGCAGCGCGGCGTGCATCTGCAGATCCAGCACCCCGGGGAGATCACGGTGCAGGCTGACGCCTCACGCCTGCACCGGGCTCTGCTCAACCTGATCGACAACGCCCTGCGCTACAGCCCCGACGGCGCCGCCCTGGAAGTGGCGCTCTCCAGCCGGGGCGGCTGGTGTCAGCTGAGCGTGCGCGACCACGGTCCCGGCCTCAGCCGGGACGATCTCGAGCACATGTTCGAGCGCTTCTACCGGGGCGATCCGGCCCGGGCCCGCAGCCAGCGGACGGGCAGCGGCCTGGGCCTCTCGATCGTGCAACAGATCGCCGTGACCCACGGCGGACGGATCCAGGCCAGCAACCACCCTGAGGGCGGAGCCCTGATGGATCTGCTGTTGCCCACCGAGGGTCTCGGGATGTAGCGATCAGCCGGCGTGATCAGCCGGCGTAGTGGGGGTCAGCCAGCAGCGTGGGAGTTCTTCCCCGGAGGGGAAGAACAGGCTGGCCTTGGTGAGGGCCTGGGGATCCTGCAGCTCCTCACCGGCATGCATCCTCACCTCCACCTCTGTGGCAAAGGGATCGAACAACTGCTTGAGGTCGAGCACCTCCACCAGGCTGGAATCGTCGTCGTGGCGGGTTTTCAGAAACATGGCAGCCCCTCCTGAGGAGTTCTCCCTCCAGTGTGGATCTCAGCTCACCCGCACCTCCACCACGCGGCCGCCCATGCGACCCACCCGTTGCAGGGCTTCATTCATGCGGGTGAAGGGCACTCGGATCACGGTTTCGGCCGAACGCACGTAGGTGTTATCAGCCACGCCGGTGACGAGAATGGTCACCAGACGACCACTGGCGCCATCACTGCTGCGGGTGCCGGCCATCACCGGCAGGCCGCCCACCCGGTCGCGGCGGTCGCTGTTGAACACCGCCACGCTGGTGCCCAGCTCCCCGTCGTAGACGCCCGTGCCGATGGCGGAGCGGAAGAAGGCCGGCCCGGAGCTGGGTGGATTCACGGCGATCGGCTGGTTGGTGTGCACCACCTTGTTGAGGCGCGACTGCACCCCCAGGGCATCCCCCTTCACCGACGCGGCGGCGCCGCGGGCCAGCTGCATCAGCCAGGAGAACTGCCGGCCCTCATGACCTTTGGAGTAGTCCCAACCGTGGATGTAGGGCACCACATCCTGACCGAAGCGCTCCTGATACTCGTCGCTGTCGAGGTAGGAATCGATTTCAGAATCATAGCCCTGCTCCTGCAGGATCGTGAAGTGGTGGAGCATCTCGGCCTTGTTCTGAGGCGCCCGGCCCAGCAGATGCTTGAAGTTGAGCTCGATGAAGCGGTAGGGATTGCAGTTCTCGAAGAAGCGCTCTTTGTAGAGCCCGCTCTTGGCCACCTGGCGCACGAACTCCCGCACGGTCAGATCACCGTTGCGGAACAACGACTCCAGCCCATCAAGCCGCTCACTCTTCATCAGATACTGATGGCCCAGCACCTGCTGATACACAGCGCGGATGATGGTGTTGCGATCCTCACTGGAGGCGTGGGCCCAGTTTTCCTTGTCGCGATCGTTGGCGTAACGCTCAATGCCGAGCACGGGGGCTTTAACCAGGGCCAGTGGGGTGTGGTGGGTGGAGGGCTTGGGGTCGGGCAGGGAGAGCGGCCAACCGGCCGCCTGGCGAAGCTAAGGGCCAACTCAGCAAGCCTCCAACCAGGTTTCATTGAACGTTTCGCTTTCCATGAAGAGGCGTAAAGGAGCTGCGCAGGCAAGCAGCACAGCTAACTTGTTCACGGGTGCGCTCAGCAACGTCACTTCTGACGATTCAGCCTGAAGATTCAGTAGAAACACTCACCCCTTCAACCCTCCAGATCAACACCCACAGCTCAACCATGCATTTCTGGGCACCGGAGATCGACCCGTCCCATCCGATGGATTGCACCCAGGCGGAGCGCTACGCCATCCAGCGGCTGGACACTTCCGCCTACCTGGCCCTGCAGGGCAGCGACGAACACCTCAGTGACGTGAGCAGTCCCGAGCAGGCCTTCCTGTTCCACACCCATGAGGCGGCCCTGCGCGCGGCCCAGGAGCTCAACCAGAGCGGCCGCGGGCCGGTGGATGTGGTGAAGATCGAGTGGGAGCCGGCCCAGTCCTGAGCGCGTCAGGCGGCGTCCTTAGGCTGGAGCAACGCCCGGCGCACCGCGATGACCATCTATGCCGACAACAGCCTCAGCATCGGCCGCACCCCCCTGGTGCGCCTCCAGCGGGTGACCGAAGGCTGTGGGGCCCGGGTGCTGGCCAAGATCGAGGGCCGCAATCCCGCCTATTCGGTGAAGTGCCGCATCGGCGCGGCCATGATCTGGCGCGCCGAGCAGGACGGCCTGCTGGGGCCGGGAAAGGAGTTGATCGAGCCCACCAGCGGCAACACCGGGATTGCCCTCGCCTTCGTGGCCGCTTCGCGGGGCATTCCGCTCACGCTCACGATGCCGGAAACGATGAGCCTGGAGCGGCGCAAACTGCTCACCGCCTACGGCGCCCGCCTGGTGCTGACCGAGGGGCGTTTCGGCATGGCCGGTGCCATCGGCGCCGCCCGGGAACTGGCCACCTCCGACCCGGACCGCTACGTGCTGCTGCAGCAGTTCGCCAATCCCGCCAATCCCCAGATCCACCACGACACCACCGGGCCTGAGATCTGGACCGACACCGAGGGCCGGATCGACGTGCTGGTGGCGGGCGTGGGCACCGGCGGCACGATCACCGGGGTGAGCCGTTACATCAAGCACACCCTCGGCAAGCCCCTGGAATCGGTGGCGGTGGAGCCGGCCAACAGCCCGGTGATCAGCCAGACCCGCGCCGGCGAGGAGCTGCGCCCCGGGCCCCACAAGATCCAGGGCATCGGTGCCGGTTTCGTGCCCGCCAACCTCGACCTCGATCTGGTGGATCGGGTGGAAACCGTGAGCGACGCCGAGGCGGTGGCCATGGCCCGCCGGCTGATGAAGGAGGAGGGCATCCTGGCCGGCATCTCCTGCGGGGCCGCCACCACGGCCGCCCTGCGCCTGGCCGCCGAGCCGGAGTACGCGGACAAAACGATCGTGGTGGTGCTGCCCGATTCCGGCGAGCGCTACCTCAGCTCCGTGCTGTTTGAAGGAGTCTTCGACGAGCGTGGCCTGGCGCCGGTACCAGTGCCGCGCTGAGCGGTCCTGGGCTGAGCGGTTCCGGAAAGATCCGGTCACAACCCAGCGCTGAGCTGTCACATCCCAGCCGCAGTCTGGGGGGAGGATTGCACCCAGGAGCAACGGGCCAGCAGAGCACCGGCCCAGCGGGGTGCACCGCCTGCCCTGTGATGTCCCTCTCCCTCTCCCCGTATCCCCATGGTTGCCATGATTTCCCCAGCCCGATTCCGCCCCGGCCTCCTGCTGGCAGGTGCCCTGAGCATCGCCGCACTCGCTGGGACCACCGCTCTGCCAGGCCTGGCCGATAGCCCGGCCCGCCAGCAGCTCACCCCCGCCCAGGAGGCCCAGATCTTCCCGGAGCGCAAGGCCGCGCTGCTGCGCCATCAGCGCGAGCGGATTCAGTCTCTGCAGAGCAACGAGCGTTGCATCAAAGGCGCCGGTGACTCCGCCGCCCTGCGCAGCTGCATGGAGGAGGGGCGGCAGCAGAACAACGCCGAGCGCCAGAAGCATCGCAAGGCCATGGAAGAGATCTACTCCCGCGACGGCATCGCGGCGCCCATGGGCAGACAGGGCGGTGGCGGCTCGGGCAAGGGCCGCAAGGGCAATTGATCGGCCCGGCGTGAAGCCTGATGGCGACAACCTGGGCAGCCCTCGATGGGCTGCCTAGGTTGAAATCAGCACCTCGCCCCCTCAGGAGGACCCGCCATGCATACCCACGATCTGGAGAATCACGACAACCTCTACGCCGATGAAGTGGCGGCCGTGATCGGTGAAACCCCCGCTGATGCCCGAGCCCATGCCGCCTGGGCCTTCGCCGTGATCGCGGCGTTGGTGGTGGGCCTGGGGGTCGCCCTGAGCGTGCTCTGAAGCCGTTCTGCGCCCATGGGTCATAATGCGTAAACCGTCATAGTGCAGTTCTCGCATCGCCATGGGCGCGCCCACCAGCACTCAAGACCCGAGCCCAGACCCCAGCCCCGAGCTGCTGGAGGAGTTGAGCCAGTTCTTCCGCCTGCTCAGCGAGCCAGCCCGTCTGCAGCTCCTCTGTCACCTCAAGCAGGGCCCCCTTGATGTGGCCTCCCTGATCGAGGCCACCGGCTTTTCCCAGTCGCACATCAGCCGCCAGCTCGGCCAGCTGCAGCGCGCAGGCCTGGTGAGCTGCCGGCGTGAGGGTGTGCGCATGATCTACGCGGCCGACGACGAGCTGGTGCACGATCTCTGCGCTCTTGTGCAGTCACGCCTGAAGCAGCGCCTCGAAGCCCAGCTGCGTCAGCTCCAGGCCGCCTGACCTCCCCTCCTGCCCCCATGCCCATCCCCCGCCGGCGCTTTCTGGGACTGGCCGGCGCCGGCACGGCAGCACTGATCGCCACCGGCTGGTGGCGGAGCTCAGCGGCGGCCCAGCTGCCGCCGCGGGGCGACCTGCGCCTGGC
>NZ_JAGQCU010000011.1 GCF_024346355.1 Cyanobium sp. ATX 6A2 | reverse complement strand
ACGCCGATCCATCTCGAACTCGGCCGTGAAACGCTGCAGCGCCGACGGTATTTGGGGGGTAGCCCCCTGAGAGACTAGGTCGATGCCAGGAACCACACCCTTCCAATCCCTACACAGGTTTTAAGTCATCCGTTTCACAGCGGTCTCTGGCAGCCACGTGCGTCTGTCTGTGAGAACGAGAGCGGCTCATCAGCGCGCGTTTCCCTAGCCTGCTTGGTGTGGCCGTTGTGATTCCCTTATGAAGCGGGCCATGGGTTCGTTGCCGGCTCTGGCCAGGCCGTGCTGGCGTGCTCTCAAACTGTGGAATCGTGAAGGTTGCGCTGATCTCAGCGCTGCGTTTGCCTTCTACACCCTTCAGTCGCTGCTGCCAATTCTGCTGATAGCGCTGTCCGTCATCGGCTGGGTTCTGGGGCGTGATCTGCAGCTGATCGGTCAGTTCCGTGAGTCGTTGCTGGCCTTTTTGCCTCCCCAGTCGCTGCCGGTGTTGGAGCGGGCCCTGGAGGGTTTCATCCGTCAGAGCGCCGGCGCTGGTGTCCTGGGCCTGGTGGTGCTGGTGTTCACGGCCAGCAACGCCTTTCTAGCCCTCAGTCGCGGTGCTGATCGTCTCTGGTGGCGCGGTGATCCCCACCCCGGCAAGCAGTCCTGGTTTCGGGCGATCCGCCACCAGCTTCAGTTGCGTCTCAAGGCCATGGCGCTGCTCGTCCTCTTCTCGCTGCTGTTCATGCTCGATCAGCGCGTCTCGCGCGTACCGCTGCAGGCGCCTACCAGTGTCAAGCAGTGGCTCAGCACCCAGGTGCCGTTCATCCAGGGCTGGCAGCAGCCGGTGAGCGCCGGTGTGGATGTGGTGGTGTCACTGGCCCTGTCCTTTGTCGCTGCCCACCTGTTGCTCTGGCTGCTGCCGTCGCGCCACGTGCGCTGGACCCGGCTGCTGCCTGGAGCGGCCTTCATTGCCTCGGTTCTCACACTCCTCAATCAGCTTCTGGGGCGCATCCTGTTTCTTCTCAGTGACCGCTTCCAGGCCTACGGGGTGGTGGGGGGCGTGCTGGTGTTCAGTCTTTGGGTGTGGATGGTGGGCGCCATCCTCTACTACGGCCAGTGTCTCTCCATCGCTACGGGCAGGCGTCAGGATGGGCATCGAGGCCATTTCTCCTGAGCATGCAACGGCCGATTCCCTGGCCCTGGATCCTGCTGGCGCTGTTGCTGCTGCTGCTGGCCCCTGGTCCAGCCGGCCGTTTTCTGCTTGATCTGCTGGGGGGCCTCACCCTGTTGCTTCTCCTGCTGCCTCTACTGTTCGGCGCGGCTGGTCTGGTGGGCTGGCAACTTCTCCGGCGCCGCCTTCGCACCTGCTCTGCCTGCGGTTTCATCAGCGTCGGTAACGCGGTATGCCCGGCCTGTGGCACCCCCTTTGACGCCTCGTCCGTGGCGCCGTCCTCCCCGGAGATCCGGGCCTCAGACGTCACCATCGATGTGGACGTGGTGGAGGTGGACGATCAAGGCTCCTGAGCCTGGTTCACCATCCCTCAAGCCTGCCCGGCCTGTTCGGTTTGGATCGCCAGCTCCGCCAGCCGCCGTTCCCGCAGGTACAGGAACAGGGGCGCGCCACAGGCAAAGGCGAGGGTGACGCAGCACAGCAGCACCCAGGGCAGGCCGCGCATCTGCAGCCGGCGACTCTCCTGAACAATCCAGATCAAGACGGCCGTGGCGCCGATGGCCAGGTCGCGAGACAGGGACGCTGCCGCCGGGTTGGCGGCGGCCATCTGGACGAACAGTCCCAGATCGAAGCTGGAGCCGCTGCTGCGGATGAACTCCAGATTCGCCAGCCAGGGCAGCACGGCGCCAGCCACAGCCAGGGCCAGGTACACCCACTGCAACCAGCTGGTGGCACGGTCTCCGGGCTTCGGCAAGGGTTGGGGCGACACGGTCATGGTGTTCAAGTGGTGGTGCGGGTTTGTCCCGTGGACATGGACTCTTTGGACATGGACTCTGTGGGCATGGACTCTTCAGCGGGCACTGCCGCTGCCTCGGGATCATGGAGGCCATCCCAGAGCAGCACCTCCTGCTCCACCTGGTCGAGAATGGCTTCGCAGCGCTGGGCGTAGGCCTGCCCCCGGCGATACAGCCCGGTCATGGCCTCCACGTTCAGGTCGTTGGCCTGCAGCTCCGCCAGAACCAGTTCCAGGGCAGTGTGGGCCTGGCTGTAGCTCAGGTCGGCGGCACCGCCGTCGGCGGCTTCAGGGCTGGGTTTTCTGGCCATGGTTCATCCAGCACCGGCCTCTCCGGCGGAACGTCGTTGACTCTGGCGCAGAGAGGCTTGCTTCTTGGTCTTCGTGCCGTGCAGGTGAACCTGCCTGATCTCGGCATCGGCCTGACCGTCGGCGAGCTGCAGCCGCACCTCCTCGCCTGGCTGCAGCTCGCCGGCGCTCCGGATCAGCCGGTTGCCGGCCGTGCGCAGCAGACAGAACCCCCTCTCCAGCGCATGCTGTGGTGAGAGCGCCTGGAGCAGCAGCCGGCTACGCAGGAGATCCTCCCGGCGCTGCTCAAGCTGTCTGCGCGGGTGCTGCTGGGTCAGCCGTTCCTGCAGTCCCCCCAGCCGCTGGCGTTCGCCCTGCAGGCGCAGGCCCAGCACCTGGCCCAGGTGTCGCCGCAGTTGATGCAGCGCTGGCCTGGCCTGGCGGCGATCTGGCAGCAGGGCCACCAGGGCTGCAGTGGGCGTTGCCGCCCTCAGATCGGCCACCAGATCGGCAATGGTGGTGTCATCCTCATGGCCAATGCCGCTCACCACTGGCAACGGACAGGCAGCGATCGCGCGCGCCAGGCGCTCACCATCAAAGACCGCCAGATCCTCGCGGCTGCCACCCCCGCGGGCCAGCACGATGGCCTCAACCCCCAGCGCCCCCGCCCTTCGGGCCAGGTGTTCCAGCGTTGTGGCGATCTGCTCCTCCACGTTGCCCTGCACCGGGATCGGCACCACCACCACCCGGGTGGCGGGCCATCGCTCGGCTGCGGTACGCAGCATGTCAGCCAGGGCCGAGCTCGGCTTGCTTGTGAGCAGGGCGATGCAGCCAGGGATCTCCGGCAGGGAGCGCTTGCGCTCGGGGTCAAACAGACCTTCTGGGGCCAGTTGATCGCGCACCCGCTCGAAGCGACGGAGCACACTGGAGAGGCTGGGGCGCAGGTCGAGCACCTGCACGCAGAGATTGGCGCGGGCGGCCCAGAAGTTGAGCTTCCCCACCACCACCACGCCATCACCCTCGGCAGGTTGGAAGCTCAGCCTGGTGAGCTGGCTGGCCCACACCACCGCCGAGATCGAGGCGGTTTCATCCACCAGGGTCATCCACAGGTGCCCCTTTTTCAGCTGGGGACGGCTGACAGTGGCGTCGAGCAGAAAGCGGGGGGCAAAACCCCGTTCCAGCAGGCTGGCAACGGCCCTGTTGAGCGCACTGACGCTGTAGCGCTGCAGTGGCAACTCAGTCATGGCGTTGCCAGATCGCACCAGCCAGTGTCCTTCACGCCTTGCAGGATGACCGGAGTTCAGCCCAGACCGATCTGGGAGAGGATGCCTTGGCCGGTGAGCACCGCGGTGGCCAGGCCGATGACAAAACCCATCATGGCCAGTCGGCCATTCCAGGTTTCGGCGAAGTTCACCACGCCGAAGCGGGCTTGGGAAGCCTCAGACATGACTGAATGGGAAAGCGGGACCGGCCCCGGGACTGGTCGGAGGACAGACCCGCTTCCACGATGCTCGAATGGTCAAGAAGATTGGCGGGGGTGGACGAGGGGCGGCCCTGCCTGACGTGGTGGTTTCGTGCCTTGAGTGAGCCGTTGCGATCCTGTAGTCAGGTGCTCGGGCTGGGTTTGGGCTGGGCTCATCGGCGCTCCTCAGCCTGCCGCGCCTTGGTCTGGGCGGTGGGTTGGGCGCTGGCACCGTCCTCGGGCCAGGGGTGTTTGGGATAGCGGCCCCGCAGTTCGCGCCGCACCTGGCCGTAGCCCTGCTGCCAGAACCCATCCAGATCGCGGGTGATGGCCGCCGTCCGTCCCGCTGGGGTGAGCAGATGCAGCGTCACCGGCAGTGCCCCGTCCAGCACGGCCGGCGTCCCCCGGCAGCCGAACAGTTCCTGCAGTTTCACTGCCAGCACGGGCTCACCGCTGGCGTAATCGAGTGGCGCGCTGCGGCCCGAGGGCACCGCCAGCCGGCTGGGCAGCAACCGCTCCAGGTCCTGGCGGCAGGCCCAGTCCAGTTCGCCCCAGAGGACCTCGTGCAGGTCGAGTTGCTGCACCTCGGCCAGGCTCGAGAGGCCGATCAGGTGCGGGGCCAGCCAGGTCTCCAGGTGGGCAGCCAGCGCCGTATCCGTGCGATCGGGCCAGGGACTGCCGCGGTGCCGGTGGGCCAGGCAGAGGCGTTGCTGCAGCTGGCGGCTGGCAGCTGTCCAGGGCAGGGCCTCAAGCCCCAGGCGCCGCAGGCCCGCCAGCAGGGCCGTCTGCACCTGCTCGGGCGCCGCATCCGTCCAGGGCCGGCGCTCCAGCACGAGGGCCCCCAGCTGCAGGCTGCGCTCGCAGCGCACCCTGGCGGCCTGGGCGTCCCAACGGGCGCCGGTCTCCTCCCTGCCGTGTTCTTCGGCCAGGTGCCGCAGCTCATCCAGGGGCAGGGGCAGGGCCAGCTGGATGCGGGCGTCCTGGCCCTCCCCATCCAGCGCGGCCACCGCCAGGGCTGCTTGCTGGACCAGGGGGTCGTGGGGATGGAGAACGGCGCCCTGGCCACTGCGCAGCAGAAATCTCCCGGGCTGGCCGGCGCGGGCCAGGGCCAGCCGCTCGGGGAAGGCCTCAGCCACCAGCAGGGCGGCCTGGCCGTCCTCGCCGCTTGTCTGGGAGATCCCCATGGCTGGAACCCGGCGCTGGGCCATCTCCTGCACCTGGTCTTGAAACCGCCGCCTCAGTTGCTGCATGGGCTGACGGGGCGATTGCCGCCGCAGCCAGTCGAGCCGCCGCAGCAGGTCGCACCCCGCCTCGTCGCGGGGCAGGGGATCCCGCTCACTGAGCAGCACCGCCAGTTCACAGGCCAGCTGCTCCAGTCCCCGTTGCCGGCCCACCAGCAGCAGGTGCGCCAGCCGCGGATGCAGGCCCAGGCGGGCCATGTCGCGGCCGTGGTGGCTCAGCTGGCCGGCTGGGTCCAGGCCCCCCAGCTGCCGCAGCAGCTGGCGGGCCTCCAACAGCGGCTCGGCCGCGGGTGGATCGATCCAGGGCAGCTCAGCGCCCGTGGGATCACCCCAGCGGGCCAGCTGCAGAGCCAGGGGCAGCGGGTCGCTCTCCAGCAGTTCGGGCGAATCGTGCAGCGGCCGCTGGCGCTGGTCAGCCACCGACCACAGCCGCACGCAGCGGCCCGGAGCCAGGCGCCCTGCCCGTCCGGCCCGTTGCTCGGCGCTGGCCAGGCTGGCAGGCCGGGTCACCAGAGCGTCCATCCCACGGGCGGGATCGAAGCGGTTGCGGCGGCTGAGCCCGGTGTCGATCACCAGGCTCACGCCGGCGATCGTTAGGGAGCTCTCGGCAATGCTGGTGGCCAGCACCACCTTGCCGGCCGGGCCGCTGGCCGCGGCGATGGCCCGGCCCTGCTCCGCCAGGCTGAGGTTGCCGTGCAGGGGCACCACCTCGAGGTCCCCACTCCAGCCGGCGGCGCCGATGGCCTGCTCGCAGCGCAGGATCTCCCGCCGACCGGGCAGGAACACCAGCACGCTCTGGCCGGGCTGGCGCTGGTCCAGCCAGTGCTGCTCCAGGGCCCGCAGCACCTGGTGCTCGAGGCGTTCTTCCGGACGCGGCGGCTGGTGGCTGATCGCCACCGGGAAGCAGCGGCCTGCGCTGCGCAGCACGGCCGCTTCCGGCAGCTGGCGCACCAGAGGTTCGAGGGCCAGGGTCGCCGACATCACCACCAGGCGCAGGTCGGGTCGCAGCAGGTCGCGCCCCTGGCGCAGCAGAGCCAGGGCCAGATCGGCGTCGGCGCTGCGTTCGTGGAACTCGTCGAAGACGACGCAGTCCACCCCCTCGAGGGCTGGATCAGCCTGCAGACGCCGCAGGAACAGCCCCTCGGTGAGCAGCTCGATGCGGGTGGCGGAGCTGGTGCGGCTCTCGAGACGCACGCTGTATCCCACCAATCCCCCCAGCGGTTCCCCAAGCTCGGCGGCCAGGCGCTGGGCTGCTGTGCGGGCGGCGATCCGGCGCGGCTCCAGCATCCACACCCTGCCGGCAAACGCTGGCTGGATGGCGGCGGGAACGCGGGTGGTCTTGCCGGCACCGGGTGGCGCCTGCAGCAGCAGGGTGGAGCCCGGTGGCTGCACAGCCGCCCTCACCTGAGGCAGCAGAAGGTCGATGGGCAGGGGCTCAAGGGCCATGGTGCCCCGGGCCTGGCTCAGCGCACGTGGCGTACCCCATCCACCGGGTGGTAGGCCTCGCTGGTGAGCTCTTCGTAGACGATGGCGGGCAGTCCGGTTTCAAACATCGTCTGCAGCGCCTCCTTCAGGTAGGGGTTCCAGCCACCGGTGCTCACCTTGCCGTGGCGCACGGTCCAGTCCCAGGTGCCCTGCAGGTCGCGGGGAATGCGGCCCTCGCGATCGCGGCGGGCCACCAGATCCTGCGACTCGAGCAGGCCCACCAGCAGCGGAGCCTTGCCGTAGGCGGGGGTGAGGCTGAGTTCGAGCCGCACCGGATCCTCCTTGACCAGCTTGAGGCGAAAGCGGGGCGGCAGCTTCAGATTGCGCAGCACTGCTGCCACGATTCGCGTGCGTTGATCCAAGCCGATCGTCTCCCTCAATGAACGGTCTCACCAGTGAGCCTATTCAGTGGAGGTGACGGAGCCGGTTCAGCTGGGTTCGCTGGGCGGGGTGGAGCTCTCCTGATCGCCGCCGAAACGCACGGTGAGCAGATCATCCTGGGTGAGCTGACCCTCAGCATCGAGAAGCTCCGGGTGGATCGTCAGGCGCCCGGTGCGGTCGCCGCTGGAGGGCCTGGGGGGGCTGTCCGGAGTGCCGGAGGCCGCGCGGAACCCCTTACCCATCACCCGGAAGGCCTGCCAGAGCAGCAGCAGGAAACAGGCGCCGTAGAGGATGGGGAAGATCTGGGAAAGGAGGGCTTTCATGGCCTCGGGCCCGCTGCGGTGGCGGGATGCGCTGCCGGCTCACCCATCATTGCCTGGCGGCGTCGGAATTGTTGCCGCTGGTGGCCAGCATCCAGGCCCAGAGGGTGGTGCAGGCAGCCCCAAAAGCCAGGAAGGCCAACAGCAGGCGAGACGTGTCCATGGCTAGACATATTTCTAAACAAATACTACTGGAGTGTGTCTGCTGCGGTGGGCGATAGCAGGGCCGGTCTGCCCCCCTTTCGCCGCCGCATCCGACCTGCCTACGGTCCAGGCACTCCTCCGGCTCAACACCGGTTTGCCGTTATGTCCCCCCACCGTTTCCTGGCGTCCGTTCGCACCCCCCTGCTGGTTCTGCCTTTGTTGGTTGCCGGCCTGAGCCGGGCCCCGGCCCCCCCGGCGTCTGCCTCCCCGTCCAACGTTGCCGCCTCGACTTCCTCCCCGGCCCTGGCCGCCAGCCTGGGCCGCCAGTCCTTCGTTGCCGCCGCCGTGCGGCGTACCAGCCCAGCGGTGGTGACCATCGACACCGAGCGCACGGTCGCGGTGGCGGGTCAGCGCGGGGTGCCCAGCTCCCTGCTCAATGATCCGGTCTTCCGGCAGTTTTTCGGCTTGCCGCAGCAGGCCCAGCCCTCCAGGCCCTCCCAGCGCACCGAACGGGGCCAGGGCAGCGGCTTCATCTTTCAGGCCGACGGCCTGATCCTCACCAATGCCCACGTGGTGGAGCGTTCCGACAGGGTGACCGTGGGGCTTCAGGACGGCCGCCGCGTTGCCGGCACCGTGGTGGGTCTGGACCGGCTCACCGATCTGGCCGTGGTGCGCATCGAGGGCTCCGGCTCCTGGCCGGTGGCACCCCTGGGCAATTCCGATCTCCTGGAGGTGGGGGAATGGGCGATCGCCGTGGGCAACCCCTATGGCCTCGACAACACCGTGACCATGGGGATCATCAGCAATCTCAATCGCAACGCCTCCAAGCTGGGCATCACCGACAGGCGGCTGGATCTGATCCAGACTGATGCCGCGATCAACCCGGGGAACTCCGGTGGTCCCCTGCTCAACGCCGACGGGGAGGTGATCGGCATCAACACCCTGGTGCGCACCGGTCCGGGCGCCGGCCTGGGCTTTGCGATTCCGATCAACCGGGCTCGGGACATCGCCCGCCAGTTGGTGGCCACGGGCTCCGTCAGCCATCCTGTGATCGGCATCGGACTGGATGCCGTGCGCCCCGGCGATGGCACCGGTCTCGATCGGGGGGTGCGGGTGGCCTCGGTTGTCAGCAACAGTGCGGCCGAGCGTGCCGGGTTACGTCAGGGTGATGTGGTGGTGGCCGCTGGTGGCCAGCCCGTGGCGGAACCCTCACAGCTGGTGGCCGCCGTGGAGAAGGCCGGTGTGGGCGGTCAGCTCAGTCTGAGCGTGAACCGCCAGGGCCAACTCCTGCGACTGACTGTGACTCCCTCCCAGATGGGCGTCATCAATCGCTGAGCCTTGGCCAGTGGGATCAGGCCGCCTGATCCCACTGGCCAAGGCCAGGGCTGGGCAGACCGCGGGTGAGGCTCTGGGGAGCACCGAGCTGCTGGCGCATCACCCACTGGGTGGCAGCTTTCTGGCTTTGCCAGGCCTGCAGCAACTGCTTGGCGATGCCCTGGAGCACTTTGGGGTCAGCCGTTTCGTCGATCGCCCGGTTCATGCGCTCAAGCTCGAACTGCTGGCCGAGGGAGAGAGCGAGGGGTTCCGTCATGGAGGGCTCGGGAAACGGCGGTATCACACAACACTACAAACTGTTGCGAAGTCTTGCGTAGTCGTTGCGACAACCCTTCGAGTTTTGTGTTCGTTCCCGCGTCTGGTTCTCAGCCCCCTGGCGTCCCCCGCGCCGCCTGCTTCTGCCGCTGCCGTTCGCGGCTGGCACTGCGCTTGGCTGCCCGGGCTTCCTCCTCGGCGGCGGCCCGCGCCGCTTCGGCCTCCTCCCGCTTCTTCTCCAGGTAGTACGCGTAGTCGCCGCGGTAGAGCACCAGCTCGCCGCCGCGGATCTCCACGATCCTGTTGGCCACCCGCGAAATGAAGTAGCGGTCGTGGCTCACCAGCAGGGCCGCCCCCTCGTAGGCGATCAGGGCGTCCTCCAGCATCTGTTTGGCAGGGATGTCGAGGTGGTTGGTGGGCTCATCGAGCACCAGCAGGTTGCAGGGTTTCAACAGCATCAGGGCCAGTGCCAGGCGCGCCTTCTCGCCACCGGAGAGCTTGCCGGCCTCCTTGAACACACTCTCATTGGACAGGCAGAAGCTGCCCAGCAGTGAGCGCACCTGGGTCTGGGTCCAGTCGGGAACCGCCTCGAACACCGTGTCGATCACGGTCTTGGAGAGATCGAGGGCCTCGGCCTGGTTCTGCTCGAAGTAGCCGGCGATCACGTTGTGCTCGCCCAGGCGGGCGTGGCCGCCATCGGGCTGCTCAAGCCCCATGATCAGCCGCAGCAGGGTGGATTTGCCGGCACCATTGGGTCCCACGAAGGCGATGCGATCGCCCCGCTCCACCTCCAGCTCGGCGCCGAGAAACAGGATCTGGTCGCCGTAGCTGTGGGTGAGGTCCTTGATCTCGGCCACCAGCCGGCCGGAACGGGGGGCTTCAGGGAAGTGGAAACGGGGGCCGCCCACGCTCTCGACCGGGGCCTCGATGCGCTCCACCTTCTCCAGCTGTTTCTCGCGACTCTTGGCCTGGGTGGAACGGGTGGCGCTGGCGCGGAAGCGGTCGATGTAGGCCTGCTGGGCGCTGAGCTCCTTCTGCTGGCGTTCAAAGGCCGCCTGCGACGCCTCGCGCTCCAGGGCCTTCTGCTCGAGGTGCTGGCTGTAGTTGCCCAGGTAGGTGCGGGCGACGCCCCGCTCGGTTTCCACGATCTGGGTGCAGACCCGATCGAGGAAGGTGCGGTCATGGCTGATCACGACAATGGCGGCGCTCTGCTCCAGCAGGTATCCCTCCAGCCATTGGATGGTCTCCACATCCAGGTGGTTGGTGGGCTCGTCGAGCAGCAGCAGATCCGGTTCCTGGAGCAGGATCTTGCCCAGGGCGATGCGCATCTGCCAGCCTCCGGAGTAGGCGGCCACCAGCTGCTCGGCCCCCTCCGGTGTGAAGCCGATCTGGGGCAGCAGTTTGTCGATGCGGGCGTCGAGCTCGTAGCCGTGCAGGGCCTCGAAGCGCTCCTGAAGATGGCCCAGCTCGTGGATCAGGTCCTCCAGATGGTCGGGGTCGGCCGCAGCCTTCTCGCTTGCCATCTCGTGTTCCACCGCGTGTTTGCGGATGAGCACGCTGGCCGCCTCGCCGAAGGCCTGGAAGAGCTCTTCACGCACCGTGCGTCGGGGGTCGACGTCGAACTCCTGCTGCAGGTAGGCGATGCGGGGGGTGCCCTGCTTCACCACTGCGCCGCTGCTCGGTTCCTCCAGGCCGGCCAGGATGCGCAGCTGGGTGGATTTCCCGGCTCCGTTCACGCCCACCAGCCCGAGGCGTTCACCCGCCTTCACTTCCCAGGTGACATCGCGCAGCACCTCCCCGGTGGGGTAGATCTTGCCGATGCGTTCGAGGCGGAGCACGGGAGCTGACTGCGGAGAGCCGTGACCGGCACCAGCCGGCCACGGCCCCATCATCCCTGCCGGCACCGGTGGCGTGTGGGGCAGGCCCCTCGGTCAGACTTTCAGCAGCCGCGCCGGAGCCCCCCATGATCAAACGTCTGGAGCAGGTTGCCGCTCTGGTGGTGGCGGCTGGACTGGCGATCGTGAGCTATTGGCTGTTCTTCAGCCTGGCCCAGGGCGGCGGCATCAACCGCCCTGCCCGCGCGCCCCGCTCAGAGGCCGCCACGGGCCTTGAGCAGCCACTGCTTGCTGGCGCCATCGTCGAGGGAGGCCACATGGGCCTTGACCTGCTCGCGGCTCACCGGCATTCCCAGCTCCTCTCCCAGGCTCACGATGCGATCGAGGGCCCCACCGGGATCCTGCAGGGCCTGCCGGAACAGGGTCTGAGTGAGGCTGGCGTCGGCGCTGATCCGCGCGTAGAGGGAGGCGGCGTTGGAGTTGGCGTTGGGGGCAGCGTTGTTGGAGGCGGCGGCCTCTGAAGCGGCTGGCTGGGGGCTGCTGGAGCTCATGGCAATGGGCCTGCTGTTCCGGCCCTGTGGGTGTGAGCCGACCCTATGGGTGCCACCGGTGCGCGGCAGCCCCCCGTTACACACATGCTGAAACCAGGGCTCAGGCGGCCCGGGGGCTGTCGCTCACCGGGGTGCCGCTGGCCGAGGCGTCCTCCATCGTGCGCGCGTCTAGACAGAGCACCTTGCGCAGCTGGGCGTAGTTGGCCGCCAAGGCACTTCGCCCCTCCTTCTGGGCGCCGTATTCGGCGCGCTGCAGCACGTGGTGCAGGTGGGTGAGCAGATAGGTGCTGATCACGGCCGAGACCAGCACGTCGCTGCGCTCGGCTTGGCGCTGCTCGCGGCTCTTGGGCATGGGAGACCTCGGGGCTGAATCTGATCGGGGCTGAAACCTGACTGGATCCCGGCTGGGCGCAAGGCCAGTAGCAGAGCGCCATCAGCTGAGTGACATCAGCATAGGCGTGGATACTACCCATGCGCATCCGACTACACTGATGCGTAGCCAGAAGCATCCCTGCCCTCTCCCCTCCCCGGCGTGGCCACGCGGCAAACCTCCTCCAGCGGGCGCCCCAAGTCGCCCAGGATCCAGGTGGTCCTTCCGGAGGATCTCTGCCGCCGACTGGGCGATCTTGCGGAACTTGAGGCCCGCACCGTGAGCAACATGGCCCGGGTGCTGATCCAGCAAGGGGTGGAGCGGCTCGAACACCAGCGTCCCCAGCCGGGCAGGGCGGCAGCGGCCGCCGCGGCAGACGCTGCTGCCGCCGAACGCTTCCGTCTGCAGCTGGAGCGTCAGCGCACCCGCCGCCTGCAGGCGGCACCGCGGCGGTTGCGACTGCAGCGGCCCAGCTAGAAGCCGCCGCAGGGCGGCTGGACGCACACCCCCAGCACCGCCGGGCGCAGGGCACCGGTGATCGCGGGCGCGTTGCCGGGGTGCTGGCGCCGGTGCCACCAGGCCAGCAGGGCGAAGGCCAGGGCCTCCCGCTGGGCCCCCTCGATGCCCAGCTCCGCCAGGGGCCGCACGATCACGCCGCGGCAGCGGCGGCGCAGCTCGGCCATCAACATCCGGTTGCGGCTGCCCCCGCCGGCCACCAGCAATTCCACGGGCTGGGGGCCGCGGCCCAGGTCCTGGGCGACCACAGCGGCGCTGAAGGCGGTGAGGCTGGCAAGAACGTCAGCTGGCTGCAGCGACTGCCTCTGCTGGCCGGCCGCCTGCTCCAGGTCCTCCAGCCGGCGGCGCAGATCGGCGTGCCCGAACAGTTCGCGGCCGGTGGATTTGGGCCCGGTCTGCTGGAAATAGGGCTCCAGCAGCCAGCGCTCCAGGGTGGGCTCGTCCACCCGGCCGCGGCTGGCCCAGGCGCCGCCGGCATCGATGCTCTGCTCCCCGCCGCTGAACTGGCTGACGGCCAGATCGAGCAGGGTGTTGGCCGGGCCGCAGTCCCAGCCCCGCACGACCTGGCGGCGGTCGGGGCCGCTGCGGGGCGGGATCAGGGTGAGGTTGGCGATGCCCCCCAGATTCAGAACGGCCCGCCAGCCGCCGCTGCGCCCCAGCAGAGCTTCATCGGCTGCCGGCACCAGGGGTGCTCCCTGACCGCCCAGGGCCAGATCGGCCGCCCGCAGATCGTGCACCACCGGGCACTGCAGCAGCTGCGCCAGCAGGGGAGCCTGGAGCAGTTGCCAGCTGGCACCCCGGCGCGGTGGGCTGGGGGGACGGTGCCAGATGGTCTGGCCGTGACAGCCGACCAGCCGTGCCTGGGCCCTGGGATCGCAGGCCCGGGCGGCAGCGGCCTGCACCTCGGTCACCGCCTCCGCCAGATCCAGCAGCTCGGCGCTGCTGCGCCGGGCCCCCTGGCCCACCGCCACCAGCTCCTGGCGCAGGGGCTCGGGATAGGGAGTGGAGTGGCTGGCCAGGATCTGCCAGCGCGGCCGGTGGCAGGGACCGGCAAAGCGGGCCAGCACTGCGTCCACCCCATCGGCACTGGTGCCGCTCATCAGCCCCAGCACCGCCATGGCCCCTGCGCTCATCGGGCCCCGGCCCTCACTTGTTGGGCTGGGGGGTCATGCGCAGGTAGGGCTTGATCTCCGTGACGCCCTTCGGGAACTTGTTGCGGGCCTCGTCGGTGGGAATCGAGGGCACCACCACGCAGTCGTCACCGTCTTTCCAGTTCACCGGTGTGGCCACCTGGTGGTAGTCGGTGAGTTGAAGGGAGTCGATCACCCGCAGGATCTCATCGAAATTGCGACCGGTGCTGGCCGGGTAGGTGATCTGCAGACGCAGTTTTTTGTTGGGATCGATGATGAAGACCGAGCGCACCGTGAGGTTGTTGAGCGCATTGGGGTGGATCATTCCGTAGAGGTCGGCCACCTTTTTGTCCTCGTCGGCGAGGATTGGATAATCCACGCTGGTGCTCTGGGTTTCGTTGATGTCGCCGATCCAGCCCTTGTGGCTTTCGGCCGAGTCCACGCTGAGGGCGATGGTTTTGACGTTGCGCTGCTCCCACTCGGGGCGCAGGCGTGACACCTCACCAAGCTCCGTGGTGCAAACGGGCGTGTAGTCGGCGGGGTGGGAGAACAGCACCACCCAGCTGTCGCCTGCGAAGTCGTAGAAGTTGATCGGGCCCAGCTGAGAGTTCTGGGTGAAGTCGGGCACGGTGTCGCCGAGTTGGAGGCTCATGGGAGGGGAGAGAGGAATCAGGGTAAGCAAGGAATGGTTCACCAGCAGCGAAGCTGCCGGAGAAACGGTTTGGCATGCCCTTGAGGGGCAGCAGCAGACACATCAGTACTGGGGACTCGGGTCCTTGGGGCAGTCCCTAGAGGTTGAAGTGTCGACAGATCAGCAGGGGTACAACCAGGGTCATGGTGAACGTGAGAGGGAGTCCATAGCGGGTGATATCCAGAAATTTGTACCGGCCGGGGCCGAACACCATCAGGTTGGTCTGGTAACCGACCGGGCTCAGAAAGCTCTGGCTCGCTCCGAAGAGCACGGCGTAGACGAAAGCCAGGGGCGGCTGCCCCAGCCCGACCGCCAGCTCCCCCGCCACGGGAATCAGCAGGGCGACTGCTGCGGCGTTGCTCATCACTTCTGTGAGCAGGGTGGTGAACAGAAACACACTCAATAGGGCAGCGTAGACCGGCCAGCCAGTGAGAGCCTGTAACAGCGCCCCGGCCAGGGCTCCAGCCAGACCGGTTTTCTCGAGGGCCACGCTGAAACTGGCCAGCGACCCCAGCAGCAGGATCACGTCGAGTCGGATTGCCCGCTGCAGTTCCCCCGGCCGCAGGCAGCCTGTGGCCACCATCGCCACTGTGCCGAGCAGCACGGCAGCCACCAGGGGCAGCCACTCCAGCCCAGCCAGCAGCACCACCAGCACGCTGATGGCAATCGCCACCCCCTTGCGATTCACAGTGGGCAGATCCTTCTCCAGTTGTTCGAGCACCACCAGGTCGTTGTTGGCCTGCAGGCCCCGGATGGCGTCCTTCGGGCCCTGCAGCAACAGCACATCCCCTTCCCGGAGAACCACCTGTCCCAGCCGCTCGCGCACCTCCTGGTTGCCGCGTCTGAGGGCCAGCACGGTGGCGTTGAAGCGCTGGCGGAAGCGCAGATTGCCCAGGCTGTCGCCGGTGAGGGCAGAGCCGGAAGGCAGCAGCACCTCCACCGTGCGCTGCCGGGTCGGCGCGTCGGTGGTGGACAGGGTATCGGCAGGATCGGCGGAAGGGGCCAGCACCACGGTGTGCTCCTGTTGCAGTCTCAGCAGGTCGTTGCGGCTGCAGCGCAGCAGCAGGCGGTCGCCCAGCTCCA
The DNA here is from genome assembly GCF_024346355.1 of Cyanobium sp. ATX 6A2. Classification (GTDB taxonomy): domain Bacteria; phylum Cyanobacteriota; class Cyanobacteriia; order PCC-6307; family Cyanobiaceae; genus NIES-981. The sequence continues at coordinate 75,451 of NZ_JAGQCU010000011.1, read as the reverse complement.
GGGTGTGATCGGCCAACGGCGGCAGGATTCGCTCACGGCCGCGGTGCACTTCCAGCACATCCACATCGAAGCGCCGCTGAAGCCGACTGTCGTGGAGGGACTGGCCGATCAGTTCGGACCTTTGCGGGATGTCCACCTCGGTGAGGTAGCCGCTGCTGGCCAGATCGGCCACCAGGTCGTCGTCGTTCAGCCCCCGATCGGGCAGCAGGCGATCGGACAGCAGCACCATGACCAGGCTGCCGCTGAGCCAGACGCCGATGCCGATGGGGCTGAAGCTGAACAGGCCCAGGGCGCCATAGCCCATGCGCTCACTCACCTCGCTGGCCAGCAGATTCACGGAACTGCCGATCAGGGTGAGCGTGCCTCCCAGCACGGTGGCGAAGGAGAGGGGCAGCAGCACCCGGGAGGGGGAGATGCCACGCCGCTGGCACCAGCTCTCCAGCACCGGCAGCAGGGCGGCCACGATCGGGGTGTTGGGCACGAAGGCGGACACCGGGCCCACCACCGTGGTGACCAGCAAAATCATCCGCCGAGGGCTGCGGATCGCATCCGAACCGAGCAGAGCCCTGAGCCGATCGAGACCACCGGCCCGGAACAGGCCAGCGGAGAGGGCGAACAGGCCGATCAGCGTGATCACGGCGGGGCTGCCGAAGCCGCGCAGCGCTTCTGCGGGGCTGAGCACCCCGGTGGCAATCAGCAGACCGGCGGCCAACAGGCCGGTGACCTCGGGCGCCAGCCAGCCGCTGACGAACAGCAGCACCGATCCTGCCAGCACCAACAGGGTGATGACGGCGTCGGGCTGGATGCCGGCCGGAAAGGAGACGATCATGGCCGGGCTGGAGGTCTCCAGGGGCATTGCTGACTATAGAACGCTTGGCTGCCCGGGAATTCCTGATGCCCAAGCCCCTGATCAGCACTTGCTTCAGGGCTTCCTGGGGCCATTGGTGAAAGTAATTCCTACCTGGATGCCGTTGTTTGTGGCGCCGGCTCTGGCCAGTGGCGCAGTTCCCCGCGCAGGTGCTGCAGGCCGAGGCGTGCCGTCGCCGACGCAAACAGCACCTGGGGGTCGAGCCGGCGAGCCCGCTCCAGTTCCCCGGCCGGGCAGCGGTCGATCTGGTTGGCCACAAGCCTGCGGGGCACCGTTGAGTCCAGGGCATCGAGAATCGTGTGCACCGTGCGCAGCTGGTCGGGCCAGGCCGGGTCACTGAGATCCACCACCACCAGGAGGCCATCGGCGGCCAGGGTCTCCTCGAGGGTGGAGCGGAAGGCCTCCAGCAGCGGTGGCGGCAGATCGCGGATGAAGCCCACCGTGTCGGTGAGCAGCACCGGCGTGCAGGGGCCCCCGGCGGGATCGACCAGCTCGATGCGCCGGGTGATGGGATCGAGGGTGGCGAACAGCTTGTCCTCGGCCAGCACCGCCTGGCGGCTCTCGCCCCGGCCGAGGGCATTGAGCAGGGAGCTCTTGCCGGCGTTGGTGTAACCCACCAGGGCCAGGCGCCTCAGGGCTCCTCGCCCCTGGCGTAACCGCGCCCGGTGGGCGCCCAGTTCGCGCACCTGGCGCTGGAGCCGTTCGATGCGGCGGGCGATGGCACGCCGGTCTTTCTCCAGCTGGGTTTCGCCGGGCCCCCGGGTGCCGATGCCGCCGCCTTGGCGGGAGAGGCTGCGGCCGCGCCCCAGCAGCCGGGGCAGGCGATAGCGCAACTGGGCCAGCTCCACCTGCAGCCGGCCGTCGGCGCTGGCGGCGCGCTGGGCAAAGATGTCGAGGATGAGCTCGCTGCGATCGCTTACCGGCAGATCCAGCAGGCGCTCGAGATTGCGGCCCTGCACCGGGGTCAGTTCCCGGTCCGTCACCACCAGCGTGGCTCCGAGCTGCCGGGCCTCGAGGGCGGCTTCCGCCAGCTTGCCCTCGCCCCAGATCGTTTGCGGCGCCGGCTGGCCGCGGCGCTGCTCCACCACCCCCACCGGATCGGCGCCGGCGCTGCGCACCAGACCCTCCAGCTCGCCGATCCGTCGCTGCGCCAGGCCGCGGTCGGCGGGGCTCTGGGCCAGCAGCAGCACCCGTTCCCGGCTGGGGGCAGCCGCGGCGCCTGAGCGGATCTCGTCGTGGCCTCCGGTTTCGGCGCCCGGGGGGGGCGTGATGCCCGCCGGCAGGCTGCCGGGGTCGCGGCCGCAGAGCAGGGCCAGCTCGCCCGCCTCGCTCACCGGCCAGGGCTCCCCCGAGTCGCCGTTGGCCTGCAGCAGCAGGGCGGGCCAGCGCCCTCCCGCGCCGGCCTGGTCGCCATAGCGCAGCCACAACAGCGGCTCGAGATCGAGGGCGGCCACCCCCTCCAGCCGGCCCGGCTCCAGCTGCCGGCTACGGCCGCAGCAGGTCACCAGGCGCAGCTCCAGGCCCTGGCCCCGCCGGCCCCCCGCCAAGGTGTCACGGCGCTGGCCCCAGGCCTGCAACGGCCCCACCCAGAGCAGGCGGCAGAGGCCGCGGCCATCGATCACCAGGGTGAGGGGCAGCTCCAGCTCCCGACTCTCCGTGGCCAGGCGTTGCAGGCAGAGCAACTCGGCCACGGCGGCCGGCGGATGGCGGCGATGACAGAGCTGCTCCAGGCGCCGCCGCTGGGCCGGCCTCAGGCCTGCCGTGCGCCCCCCCAGCGCCCCCTGTCTCAAGGACGACGCACCAGCAGGCAGCGCAGGCCGGCCGCCGCCGCCCCCTGCACATCCTCCGGGCTGTCGCCCACATGCCAGGCCTGGTCGGCGTTCAATCCCAGACCCTGCAGGGCCAGTTGAAAGGGGGCTGGCTCCGGTTTGGCCGCTCCGGCGGCGCTCGACACCACCACCACCGTCAGCCAGCGGGCCAGCCCCAGCTCCTCCAGCAGGCCGGGCAGCCGGCTGTCGAAATTGCTCACCACTGCCAGAGCCAGGCCGCGGCGGTGCCAGCGCTCCAGCTGGGAGGGTACGTCGTCAAAAACGTGCCACGGGGCAGGATCGGCGTAGTGGTTGAACAGTTCCAGCGCCATCTCTTCGGGTGCCGGCTCCGCGCCCGCGCCCAGCAGGCTTTCGCGGATCCGGTCTGCCCACCAGCGGCGCTCGGCCCGCTCCAGATCCTCATGCTCGAGGCCGGGGAAGGCCAGGGGTGGCGCCTGGCGGTAGGACGCCCGAAACGCCTGCTCCACGGCATCGGCGTCGACCGTGATCCCATGGCGAGCCGCCGCCGCGGCGTAGGTGCGACCCACCGGCTGGCGCAGGCCGATCAAGGTGCCCATGGCATCGAGCAGCAGGCCACGCGGGCGCCGGCCGCGGCTCATCGCTGCCAGTCGGCCAGCCAGCCGGCGGCCACCCGCAGCTGGTGGGGGCGACCCGGCAGCCGGGACAGATAGGCCAGGCGGCGGAGCTGAAAGGCGGCGGCGCCGGCCAGGGTGAAGCCACCGGCCACCAGGCTGGCCTCCCCCCGGCCCAGGCTGATCATCTCGCCCAGATCCTGGAACCGGAACGGCTCCAGGGGTTCTCCGCGCCGGGCCCGCAGCAGATTGTCGGCCAGGCAGCTGGCCTGCTGGAAGGCCACCTGGGCGGTGGCGGGCGATGGCGGCGTGGCGCCATCGCCATCGCCGTTCGCGGCCAGGCTGGCGATGTCGCCGGCGGCGAACAGATGGGGCTGACCCCGCAGCTGCAGCGAGGGCTCCACCAGCAGGCGGCCGCGTCGATCGCGCTGAAGCTCGGGCTGGACGCTCGGTGGGGCGAAGTCCAGGCCGGCGGTCCACACCACCCCGTCCACGGCGAGACGCTCCGGCCCGGCGCTGGTGTGCAGATCCAGGTGGTCGGCTCCCACCTCCAGCACCCGGCAGCCGCAGCGCAGCCGCACATCCCGGCGCTGCAGGGCCAGGATAGCCTGCTCGCGGTTGAAGGCCCGGGCCTGGGGCAGCGCCATCGCACCCTGCTCCACCAGCTCCACCACGGCGGCACCATCGAGCAGATCGGCCAGCTTGCAGGCCAGCTCCACGCCACTGGGGCCGGCCCCCACCACGGCCAGCCGTTGCAGGGGGCGGCGCTCCTGCCGCAGCCGCTCCACCAGCACTTTGAGCCGCTCCACATCGACCAGGCTGCGGAAGCTGAGGCTGTGTTCCACCACCCCGGGAATGCCGAAGCTGTGGGTGCGTGCTCCCGTGGCCAGCACCAGCTGGCCGAAGTTCAGTTCACGTCCGCCGGCGGTGTGCAGGCAGCGCTGCTGGGCGTCGATGCTCACCACCCGGTCCTGCAGCCAGGCCACCCCGCGGCCGGCGAGAAGGGCGTCGTAGCGGGGGGCGATTTCCCAGCGGCGCAGCTCATCGCTGAGCAGCTCGTAGAGCAGGGGCAGGAACAGGAAGCACGGCTGCGGCTCGATCAGCAGCAAGGGGGGGGGCTGGCGCTGCTCGGACAGGGCCAGGGCGGTGTACAGCCCGCCAAAGCCGCCACCCACGATCACGATCGGTGCGTTGGCGTCCGCTGGATCGCCGGGAATCGGCTCCTCGCTGGGTGGGACTCCGTTGGTTGTGTCGCCAGTGGTTGGCTGCGGATCCGTGCGGGTCATCGCTGCGGGTTCACGCATCTACCTTGCAAACCCTAACCAGCGTCCTGCTCCGGAGGTGATGATGGCGCCATGGTCACCGCTCCGGCCCAGACCCTGCCCCGCGACCACGGGGGTCAGCCCGTGGCCCTTGAGGCTGCGCGCGGCCTTCTGGCGGATCGCGATGCCTACGGCCGGCTGCTCTGGGCCCAGGACACGTTTGCCGATGGCTTCGCCATCACCACCAGCTTCGGCATCCAGTCGGCCGTGCTGCTGCACCTGGTGAGTCGTCTGGCCCGCGAGCGGGGCAGAACGGTGCCGGTGGTGTGGGTTGACACGGGCTACCTGCACGCCGAGACCTACCGCTATGCCGAGCAGCTCAGGGACCTGTTGCAGATCGACCTGCATGTGACCCAGGCGTCGATGAGCTCCGCCCGCATGGAGGCCCTGCATGGGCGCCTGTGGGAGACCGGCCGGGTGGAGGACATGGAGCTTTACCACCGGATCCGCAAGGTGGAGCCTCTGGATCACGCCCTCCGCGCCCTTGGGGTCAGCTGCTGGGCCAGCGGAGTCCGAGGCAGCCAGACCGATCACCGGCGGGCGATGGCCATTCTCGACGGCGTGCGCCAGCGCTGGTCCCTTCGCCCCCTGCTGAGCTGGACCAACCGCGACGTCTACTACTACATGGAAGAGCACGATCTGCCCCAGCATCCTCTGTTCGAGCAGGGCTACTCCAGCGTGGGTGACTGGCATTCCAGCGCCCCCGACAGCAGCTCCCAGAGCGGTCGTCAGACCCGCTTCGGAGGGCTCAAGCAGGAGTGCGGCATCCACCTCCCCGGCCTGATGGGTGAAGGCATCTGAGGGGGATCACGGCGCCCCGGCGCGCTGGCTTCTGATCGGCAACAGCCGCTGGCACTTCGCCCGCTCGGTCCCGGGGAAGCTGCAGTGCTGGAGCGAGTCCCCGCCCTCCCCCGACGGCGGGGAGAGCGGACTGACGCAGCGGCTGGGTCACCTGCGTGGCTGGGCGGCGGTGGGGCCGATCCCGCCCTCCTCCGGGCTGGATCGCCGGCGGCATGTGTCCCTGGCTCAGGTGCCTCTGCAGCAGCTGCCACCCTGGCTCGGGATCGACCGTGCCCTGGTGGGCTGGCAGGCCTGGCAGCGCAGCCGTGCACCTGTGCTGGTGGCCGATGCCGGCACAGCCCTGAGCTTCACCCTGGTGGATCGCCAGGGGCGCTTTGCCGGCGGCCGCATCCAGGCGGGCCTGGCCCTGCAGCTGCGTGCCCTGGCCGGCGGCACCGCCCGTCTGCCTGCCGTGAGTCTGGAGATCTGCGGGCAGACACCCTGGCCAACGGCCACCGCCGAGGCCATGGCTGTGGGGGTACGAGAGGGGCTGGTGGCCGCCGTCTGTGAGGCCTGGAACCAGGCCCGGGCAGACCATCCAGGCTGCCGGCTGTGGATCACCGGCGGTGATGGGGCCTGGATCGCCGAGCGGCTGGAGAGCGACTATCAGCCCTGCCTGGCGCTCCAGGCCCTGGCCCACCTCAGCCCAGACCCAGATCGCTGAGGATGGTGTCAGCCATGGTCTCGGCCTTGACCTTGGTGTACACGCGCTCGATCTTGCCCTCGGGATCCACCACAAACGTGTGGCGCATCATGCCCATGTATTCGCGGCCCATGAACTTTTTGAGGCCGTAGCTCTCGTAGGCGCAGGCCACCGGGCAGGGTTCGGCGTCGGTGAGGAGGGTGAAGGGCAGCTCGTATTTGGCGATGAACTTGGCGTGGCTGGCGGCGCCGTCCTTGCTGATGCCCAGCACCTTGATGCCGTGCTGCTCGAAGGCACTCCACTGGTCGCGGAAGTTGCAGGCCTCCTTGGTGCAGCCTGGGGTGTCGTCCTTGGGATAGAAGTAGATCACCACCCGCTGGCCGCTCAGGGACGACAGGCTGATGGCATTTCCGTCCTGGTCGGGAAGGGAGAAGTCGGGTGCGCTGGCGCCGGGCTCCAGGACCATGGTTGGCTGGTGTGAGAATGGCCGGAGCCTAGGGGAGACGACCGGTTGACCCGGCCCGAGTCGCCCGCGATTCCACCACCCCCTTCCGGCAACGCCCCCCGGCTCTGGCTCGGGCCTGCGCCAGCAGCCTCAGTGCCCAGGAGCAGGCCTGGGGGCGGCCGTCGCAGTTGCTGGAGGGGGCCGGATGGGTGAGCCTGAGCCACAGCGGAGCGGGGCTGTTGCTGGGCTTTTCGGCGGCGCGCAGCGGTGCTCACAAGCTGGGTGCTGAAGGAGGCGGCGATCAAATGGCGGCGTCGGTCGCTGGTGAGCGAGCTGTCGTGCTGGCAACTCGACCATGACAGCGGGCGGCTCTGCCACTGCCAGGATGGTGTGCGGCCCGAAAGCGTCACCGGGGTGGCCGTTGGCTGGCGCTGGGGAGGGGTGGGAGCCGGGATGCAGCGCGCCGGCCTGGAGGTGGTGACCTGAGCGCCCTGACAACAGCACCGCCCTCGCGTGCCTGTCGGCTGGCGCCCGGCGGCCGTTGCGCGGATGGCAAGCTCTTGCGTGGAGAGTGAACTGTTTGTGTCAATGTCTTGATAGCTCTTGCCGTTCATGGCCAGATGCGGCTGTGGTGAGTAGTTTTCGAGATGTATCCATTGGTTCTACTCGTGATCAAGCAACTGCTGGCCGGCCTCGTGGTGGGCTCGGCAATCACGGCCTCGGCTCTGCCGGCCTCCGCCGCCGTTCATAACGATCTGCCCATTCGTTGGAACAGCGGCGGTGCCGTCTGGTCCACCGACACGGAGGCCATGAAGACCTTCCTGGAGACCGGTGACGTCACCGATCGCGGCCTGCGCGGTGGCCTGGATGGGTCTGGCTGGAGCGATGAGGAGGTGCGCGAGGGCCTCACCAAGTCGTACAACGTGGACCTGATCGGGGTGCACCGCTTCCTCTACTCCGATGAGGGTGTGCGGTTCCTCAAGAACCAGACCACCAGCTACTTCCCTTACCACAGCATGACCGAATACTCGGTGCAGGCTCTGCGCTCGGCGATCATCGCCGATGCGCGTGATGGTTCGATCTCCTCAGCCGGGATCATGGCCAACCTGCCCGTGGACATGCGTCTGGCCGATTTCTGCGGCACCTACACCGGCTCCCAGAACGTCTGCGCTGAGGGCCAGTGCAAGGGTGAAGCCCAGTGCACCTCCCTGCTCTCCTGGTACGTGTTCCTGCCGGCCTGCATTCAGGCCAATCAGGCGGTGGCTCCGGTGGTCGAAGTGCGGCGCACCACAGCTCCCGCCCCCGCCCCCATGGTCCAGCCGCAGATCATCCGCGGCCTCTGGTGAATCTGAGGGTCAACGCCTGGCGCTCAGAAGCGTGTGCCGCAGGTCCTGGGGAAGTTGCACTCCCCGGCTGCGGCGCAGTCGCTCACCGAGGGCCTTGAAGGCGTCATCGCTCAGCCCCCTGAGCTGGCGGCGATAGGGGCCGGTGGGTGCCAGCCAGCGCTCCAGCAGGGCATCATTCAGGTGCAGGTGGAGGGTTTCGTTCCAGGTTGCTGATTCCAGCGTCAGTCCTTCACCCTTGAGGGCGGCTCGCCAGCGGTTCAGCCCCTGCTGCTGCCGTTTCTGGACCCTGGCCTCGGCCGCCAGCGCCAACTGCAGCGGCTCTTCTGGCTCCAGGCCCAGGGCTCCACTCTGGTTCAGGGCGGTCATCGGACCCAGCAGGGGTTGGCTGAACAGCAGCCGCCACTGGCCGTGATCTGCAAGCAGGGGGGTGAAGGCTCTGGCCAAGCGCTCGATCACGGCCGTGGTGAGCTCCTCCCCCACCCGCCGCGCCGCGATCCATTCGAACGGTCCTTTGCCGCAGGCTGCCGCCAGCCGCGCTGGATCGCCATCGGCAGACACCGCCAGATCCGGTCGGCGCAGGGTGTCCAGCACCTGCAGCTGAGCCCTCAGCCGCTCGGCCACGGCCTCGTCGCGCACCTGGATTGTCACGCCGCCTTCCGGCGTGGCCTGCAGGGGATCGAGGGCCCAGAGCAGGGAGTGGCCGTCGAGCAGCAGCACCCGGTGATGACGCTGCCAGCTCGCCCCGGCCCAGAAGCGCTGGCGCAGGACGTCCAGCCTGGCGCCCTCGCTGGCCGCCTGGCGCTGCAGCCAGCGCTCCAGCTGGGGATCGTCGGGGCCGCTGCTGAGCACCTCGCCGCCCTCGAGGGCGGTTTCGGCCGCTGCTGCCAGCTGGGCGGCGCGGCGCTGCTGCAGCCGCTGGCGCAGCGCCCCCTCCCAGCCCAGCTGGCCCGGCTGCCAGAACACCTCGCCCTGCAGTTCGCCGGGCAGGTACTGCTGGGCCACCCAGTGCTCCCCGTAGGCGTGGGGGTAGCGGTAGCCCACCCCATCGCCGAAGGCGCGGCCGTCGCGGTTGGCGTCGCGCAGGTGGGAGGGCACCTGCTGGCGATTGGCGGAGCGCACGGTCTTCACCGCATCGAAAAAGCCGAGGATGCTGTTGCTCTTCTCGGCCCCGGCCAGGTACAGGGCGGCCTGGGCCAGGGGATAGAGACCCTCCGGCAGACCCACCCGCTCGAAGGCGGCGGCGCAGGCCTCCACCACCACAATCGCCTGGGGGTCGGCCAGACCCACGTCCTCGCCGGCGGCGATCAGCATGCGGCGGAAGATGAAGCGGGGGTTCTCGCCCGCCTCCACCATCCGCGCCAGCCAGAACAGGGCGGCGTCGGGATCGCTGCCCCGCAGCGACTTGATGAAGGCGCTGATGGTGTCGAAGTGGGCATCGCCCTGCTTGTCGTAGAGCACCGCCCGCTGCTGGATCGACTCCTCGGCGATCGCCAGATCGATCGTGATGGCGCCGTTGCCATCGGGCTCCGAGGTCTCCACCGCCAGCTCCAGGGCGTTGAGCAGGCTGCGGGCATCGCCTCCGGCCACGTCCACCAGGTGGGCGGCGGCTTCCGCGCTGAGCGTCACGGCCCGATCGCCGTAGCCCCGTTCCGGATCGGCGAGGGCCCGCTCCAGCAGCTGGCTCAGGTGCCGGGGTTCGAGGGGCTGCATCCGGAACAGGCGCGAGCGGCTCACCAACGCCTTGTTCACCTCGAAGAACGGGTTCTCCGTGGTGGCCCCGATCAGGTTCACGGTGCCGTTCTCCACCCAGGGCAGCAGGGCGTCCTGCTGGGCGGTGTTGAAGCGGTGTACCTCATCGATGAACAGGGTGGTGCGCAGGCCGTGGAGCTCCAGCCGCTGGCGGGCTGCCTCCACCTCGGCGCGCAGGTCCTTCACCCCCGCCAGCACCGCGTTGAGGCTGCTGAAGTGGGCGCGGGTGGTGCCGGCGATGATCCGCGCCAGGGTGGTCTTGCCCACCCCGGGCGGGCCGTGCAGGATCAGATTGCCCACCCGGTCGGCGGCGATGGCGCGCCGCAGCAGCCGGCCCGGCCCGAGGATCCCCTCCTGGCCCACGAACTCGTCCAGGGTGCGGGGTCGCAGACGATCGGCCAGGGGCGCCAGCCGGCGCAGGCGCACTTCGCGCTGGTGAGAGAAGAGATCGGTCACGTGGCTTTATCTTCCTGTGCCGGCACGTTCTGGCTCCAGTGTCAGTTCCGACTCCTGTGACAAAGGGGGAGAGGCCGGGCGGACCCCCTTAGGTTGACCGGAGGTGTGCCAGCAGGATGCGTTCGTTCCCATCCCTGCAGGCTCAGGCTCTGTTGTCGGCGGCCCTGGTCGCTGCGGCCGTGGTCTCATCCAGCTGCGGAGCCCGGGCTCCTGAGGCCCGTCAGCCCCCTGCGGTGCAGGTGGAGACGATCGGTGATGCTGAGTTCACCCCGGCGATTGAGCTGGTGAGTCAGCTCTCCACCACCAGCGACGTGGCTCTGCGCCCCCAGGTGGAGGGCCGGGTGGTGCAGATCCTGGTGCAGCAGGGGCAGCGGGTGGAGGCCGGTCAGCCAATCCTGGTGCTCGACAACGCTCAGCAGCGGGCCTCTCTCGATGCGGCCCGCGCCGAGGCCCGCAGGGATGGCGTGAACGCCGAACGCTTCACCTTCCTCGAGGAGCGGGGCGCTGTTTCGGCCCGCGAACGCGACTTCTATGTGACTCAGGCGATCACCAGCCGGGACCAGGCTCGGGTGGCTGAAGCAGACCTCGCCTACAAGGTGGTGCGGGCGCCGATCAGCGGGCTGATCGGCAATCTCTCCTCGGTGCAGCTGGGGGACGTGGTGAGCGCCGGCCAGGCGATCACCGGCATCGTGGATAACACCAGCCTCTACACCCTGATGGACGTGCCCGCCACCCAGGCGCGCCAGGTGGCCATGGGCCAGACGGTGGAGCTGCAGACCCAGACCACCCCGCCGATCAGCGGCCGCGGCCAAGTGGTGTTCATCTCTCCCTATTTCGGCATCCGGGGTGGCCAGCAGTCGCCCAACAGCGTGCTGGTGAAGGCCGAGTTCGCCAATTCCACCGGGGAGCTCAAGGCGGGCATGTTTGTGAAGAGCCGCATCATCACTGGCCGCACGCGTCAGCTGTCGGTGCCGGTGCAGGCGGTGCAGATGCAGGCACAGCAGCCGTTTGTGTATCGCGTGCTGCCCCTGGCCCAGGTGTTGCCGGGGATCAGGGAGTCCACATCGGTGCCCGAAGCCCAGAAGCGGAAACTCGAGTCCCTCCCTGCCACCACGACTGTGGTGGTACAGGCTCCTGTGCGGCTGGGGCGCCTGGAGGGAAACCGCTATCCCCTGCTCTCCGGACTGCAGCCCGGAGAGCAGGTGGTGGTGAGCAACACCGCTCTGCTGCGCTCGGGGATGCCGGTGCGCATCGCCAACGGCCCCACGGCGCCTCCGCCGCCGGCTGGAAGGCCCCAGGGCTAGGCAGGCGCCGCGATGTCGCTCTCCGACACCTTCATCAAGCGGCCGGTGCTCACCACCGTGTGCAGCATCCTGATCGTGCTGGTGGGCCTGATCAGCATCCCGGCCCTGCCGATCGAAAACCTGCCCAACATCGCGCCACCCCAGATCCAGGTGAGCGCCACCTACGGCGGCGCCAACTCCCTGGTCACCGAGCAGGCCGTGACCAATGTGCTGGAGCAGCAGATCAATGGTGTGCCCGGTGTCGACTACATCTCCTCGCTGACCACCAGCACCGGATCCAGCACGGTGAACGTGTTTTTCAACAAGGACACTGACATCAGCATTGACCAGGTGAATGTTCAGAACCGGGTGTCGCTGGCGATGCCTCAGCTGCCTGCGCAGGTGAGCAGCACCGGTGTGTCGGTGAAGCAGACCAACCCTTCGATCCTGCTGGCCTATCAGGTGTCGTCCAGTGAGGGACAGTTTGATGCGGCCTATCTCAACGGCCTCATCTACCAGCAGCTCTACTACCAGCTTGGTCGGATTCCAGGCGTGGCTCAGGTCGCCCTGTATGGGGGCAGTCAACCGGCCTTCTGGCTGTTCGTGGATCCGGTGAAACTGGCCGCCAACGGCATTACCGCCGATCAGGTGGTGATGGCCGTGGGCAGCCAGAACACCGTGGCGGTGGGAGGACTGGTGGGCGGCCCACCGGCCGGCGGCGATCAGATGTTCACCTACCCGATTCTGGTGGAGGACAACGGCAACCTGATTTCGATCGACCAGTTCAACCAGCTGGTGATCGGTCGCACGCCCCAAGGGAACCTCCTGCGTCTACAGGATGTGGGCCAGGCCACCTACGGCTTCAACACCTTTTCCACCGAGGCTGTTGACATCAATGGCTACCCTGCCATCACCATCGGGGTCTATCAGACACCCGAGAGTAATGCCCTGCAGGTGTCGGAAGCCGTGGTCGCACTGATGCAGGATTTCTCCCAGCAGTTGCCTCCAGGCGTCACCCTCACGCCGATCTACAACGTGGGAGAGTTCATCGAATCAGCTGTCAGCGGTGTGGTGGACGCCCTCGGGCTGGCGATCGTGCTGGTGCTGGTCATTCTCTTCCTCTTCCTGCAGAACTGGCGCGCCACGGTGGTGCCTAGCCTGGCGATCCCCATCTCCCTGGTTGGCACGTTTGCCTTCATCCAGGTGTTCGGCTTCTCCATCAATCAGCTGACACTCCTAGGGCTGGTGCTGGCTACCGGCCTGGTGGTGGATGACGCGATTGTTGTGATCGAGGGCGTATCCAGCAAGATCGAGCAGGGCATGCGTCCACGACAGGCTGCCACTGCCTGCATGGGCGAACTGTTCGGTGCCATCCTCGCCACCTCATTGGTGCTGATGGCGGTGTTCGTGCCGGTGGCCTTCTATCCGGGAGGCATCGGCATCATCTACCGACAGTTTGCACTCACGATCGCCTTTTCCATCGCCATCTCCACTTTCAACGCCCTCACCTTCTCGCCGATGATGGCGGCTCTCCTGCTGAAGACCGACGCGCCCCCCAGGCCCCGGGGCTGGGGCTGGGGCATCGGTGGACTGGCGGTGGGACTGGCCTTCGGTCGCTTCAGCGCAGCATCCTTCGGACCCCGGGCCTATGTGTTCGGTCTGCTTGTGTTCGGCTTGGCCGGATTTCGACTGGCCTGGCTGTTTGACACCTTCAACACTGGCTTTCGGTGGCTTGAGGAGGGCTACAGCCGCCTGCTCAGGGTGCTGGTTGGCAGGCGCCGGCTGGTGCTGGTTGTGCTCGGCGTCGGCATCCTGGTCACTGGCTATGCCTTCACGGCCCTGCCCACCGCCTTCATCCCCGAGGAAGACCAGGGGTATGGCCTGGGGATCTTCCAGCTCCAGAGCGGCGCCTCCCTCAGCGAGACCCGGCAGGTGGGCAATCAGATCGCGGCGGTGCTGCGCGAGGAGGAGGATGTGACCTCCGCAGCCATGATCAGCGGCGCCGGCTTCAACGGCAACAGCCCCGAGCAGGGGCTGTTCTTCTTCGGCCTGAGGCCCCTGGAGGAGCGATCCGGCGTCGAGCATCGGGCCCCCGCCATCGTGGCCCGCCTCAACGGCAGGCTCGGCGAGTTCAGCACCGGCCTGGCCGCGGCCACCCAGCCACCGGCCATTCCCGGCTTCTCCGCCCAGAGCGGCTTTTATTTCCAGTTCAACGACCTCAGCAATGGTGCCCTCAGCTTCGTGGAGCTCGACCAGCAGGCCCAGAACCTGCTTGTGGCGGGCCAGGCCAGCAATGCCTTCGCGTCGCTCTACACCCAGTTCATTCCCAGCTCCCCAGCCTTCGGCCTGAGCATCGATCGCTCCACCATGGGAGCTCTGAACATCGACTTTCAGCAGGCGATGCAGACCATCGCCATCCTTGCCGGTGGCAACTATTCGGGCCTTACCTATGAGGGCGGCCAGGTGCGCAACATCTATGTGCAGGCCGCCGAGAGCGGACGCAGCCAGCTCGATGACATCCTCAGCTATTACGTGGGCAGCCGCGATGGCGAGCTGATCCAGGTGTCCCAGTTTGCGCAGGCCGAACTCACCAGTGCTCCGCCGGTGATCAGCCACTACAATCTTTACCGCACCATCCTGGTACAGGGTGTGGAGGCGGCCGGCAAGAGCTCCGGTCAAGCCCTTGAGGCGATCCAGAGGATCTTCAAGGAGCAGGACTTCAACAACATAGGCTATGCCTTTACCGGTATCGCTGCCCTGCAGCTTTCGGCGGGTAACGCCAGTGTGCTGGTGTTTGGCCTCGGCATTATGTTTGTATTCCTGGTGCTCTCCGCCCAGTATGAAAGCTATGTCACCCCGGTCATCATCTTGATGACCGTGCCGCTGGCCATGTTGGGGGCGCTGGTGTTCCTGGCCCTGCGCTCCATCGACCTCAACATCTACGCCCAGGTGGGACTGGTGACGTTGATCGGCCTGGCAGCCAAGAACGGCATCCTGATCGTGGAGCTCGCTGAGCAGCAGCAGCGCGAGAAGGGACTCGCCGCGGTGGATGCCGCCATCGCCGCCGCCCAGTCACGCCTGCGCCCGATCCTGATGACCGCCATCGCGTCCCTGGCTGGCTTCCTGCCCCTGGTGCTCGCCACCACCGCCGGTGCCAACAGCCAGCAATCCCTGGGCACCGTGATCTTCGGCGGCCTGCTGGTGGCCACCGTCCTGTCCCTGGGGGTGGTACCCCCCTTCTATGTGGTGGTCAAGGCGCTGGAGGAACGGTTGTTTGGCCCTCCGGCCGCTGGCGAGGTCGGCCCGGCGCCGCTGCGCTGAGACCAGCGGGCCGCTCCAGCCGCGGTGCCGGTGTGCGGCAGAGACCTCGCCCCCGGGCGGGTCTGCGGTCACAATGGCGCCGACTGCTGGTGCCGCGTGCTCGTTCGGAGAATCTCGGCTCTCGCCCTCACCGGTTGGGCTCTGCCCGCTCTGGTGGCCTGTGGAGGAACGGAGCAGGCCGCGCCTGCCGCCCTGGTGCCCGTGGAGGCCACGCCGGTGCAGCTGGCACCGTTTGCCGATCAACTCAACACCGTGGGCACCCTGGAGTCGGTGGAGAAGGTGTCGTTGGCGGCGCGGGCCGGCGGCCGTATCGAGCGCATCCTCGTGCGCGAGGGTGAGGTGGTGGAGGCGGGCCAGTTGCTGGTGGTGCTCGATCAGAAGCAGAGCCAGGCCGAGCTGGCTGCGGCCAGGGCCGTGATGGAGCAGAACAAGGTGGATTTCAGGCGGTTCGAATTTCTGGCTGAGCAGGGCGCGGCCAGTGCGTTCCAGCGCGATCGCTTCCGGGAGGCCCTGCTGCAGTCGCAGGAAGCCGTGCGCGTCCGGGAGGCCGACCTGGCCTTCAAGGACCTGCGCGCACCGATCAGCGGCATCGTCAGCGACCTGGAGGTGAAGTTGGGGGATGTGATCCGCGAGGGCACGCCGTTCACCAGCCTGATCCGCAACGACCGGCTGCAGGTGCGTGTCGAGGTGCCGGCCGTCTATGCCTCCCGCCTGCGGCTCGGCCAACAGGTGTTTGTGGAGGCACCGGGCGGCGGCGGCACCCTGGCCACCGGTCAAGTGAGTTTCGTGGATCCCAGTGTCACGGCCGACACCCAGGGTCTGCTGGTGACCATGCCGTTCCAGAACCCCGGACCGGACCTGCGCAACGGCATGCGCCTCAGCACCCGGGTGGTGTTCGACACCGCTCCGCAGCTGTCGGTGCCGTTCGCTGCCGTGCGGCAAACCTCAGGCCAGAGCTTTGTGTTCCGTTTGGGCAGCCTGCAGGACCTGAGATCCAATCCGGGACAGCTCACCCCTGAGCAGCTGGCCGCCCTGCCATCTGATGGCACCTACGCACTGCAGACGCCGGTGGAGTTGGGTTTCGTGCAGGGTGAGCGCTACCCGGTGCTCAAGGGACTCCAGCAGGCGGAGCGGGTGATCTCCAGCAATCTGATCAGACTCCGGCATGGCACGCCGGTGTTTGTGAAGTGAGGCACTGAAGGATGTCCGCTTCCAACACCTTCATCACCCGGCCGGTTCTTAGCACGGTCTGCAGCCTGCTGATCGTGATCATCGGTTTGATCGCCATTCCAGTGCTGCCGGTGGAGAACCTCCCCGACATCGCTCCGCCCACAATCACGGTTAACGCGATCTTCCCGGGTGCCGATGCGGTTTCCGTGGAGGAGGGCGTGACATCGGTGCTGGAGCAGCAGATCAACGGCGTCCAGGATATGGAGTTCATCAGCTCCAACAGTTCTGCCGATGGTGTCTCCAGCATCACCGTGTCCTTCGCCAGTGGCACGGACGGGGACATCAACCAGGTGAATGTGCAGAACAGTGTGGCGCGCGCAGAACCGCGCCTGCCTCAGGAAGTGCGGCAGACCGGCGTGACCGTACTCCAGGCATCCAGTTCAATTCTTCTGGTTTACAACTTCACATCGGAGGATCCTCAGAATCCCTACAGCGTTGAGCTCCTTTCAGGCCTCTTGGATCAGAACCTCACCGACCCTGTTCGTCGCGTGAAAGGCGTTGGAAGCCTTGCCTACTTCGGCAATCGGCAGCTGGCTTACCGGATCTGGCTCGACCCCAGACGGCTCAATGCGGTTGGCCTCACCTCTGCTGATGTGCGGGCAGCGTTGCAGAGTCAGAACAGACTTGTACCGGCGGGCCAGGTGGGGGGAGAACCCTCACCGGAGGGCCAAGCCTATACCTTCACAGTGCAACTCCAGGGCCGCCTGCGCTCAGTTGAGGAGTTCGAGAACCTAATTATCAGGCGAATGGGTGATGGCTCACTGATCCGGCTCAAGGATGTGGGTCGCGTGTCCCTCGGGGGTGAAAACTTCAACATCGGTGCCACCGACATCAATGGCGTGCCGTCGGTTGGCATGGCGATTTACCAGCTCAGTGGCAGCAATGCCGTGGAGGTATCGGGCGGGGTGGAGCAGGTGATTTCGGAATTCACCGCCACGCTGCCCCCTGGGGTGAAGGTGGAGAAGATTTACGACGTCACGGATTTCATCAACGCGTCGATCCGTGGTGTGGCCAATGCCCTGCGGGATGCGGTGGTGCTGGTGGTGCTGGTGCTGTTCCTGTTCCTGCAGGACTGGAAGTCAACCCTGGTGCCGGGAATCGCTATTCCGGTGGCTTTGATCGGCACCTTTGGTGGTGTTCTTATTGCCGGTTTCTCGCTGAATCAGCTCACCTTATTCGGGCTAGTGCTAGCCACTGGTCTGGTGGTGGATGACGCGATCACGGTGATTGAAGATACAAGCACCAAGAAGCAGGCGGGAATGGGCGCGATTGAGGCGGCTAAAGCCACCATGGATGAGCTGTTCAGCGCCATCATCGCCACCTCACTGGTGCTGTTTGCGGTGTTCGTGCCGGTGCTTTTCTTCCCAGGTGCAACTGGGACGATCTATCAGCAGTTTGCCGCAACAATTATCTTTTCGGTGGCTATCTCTACGTTCAATGCCCTCACCTTCTCACCCATGCTCTCCGGTCTGCTGCTGGGCATGGATGCCAGTACTCCCTCCCGACGCACTTACTGCATCGGTGGTGGCTTCGTGGGCTTCGTCTATGGACTTCTATCTGCCGGTGGCGGCGTGGTGCCGGTGCTCTTGGCCACGCTGGCCGGCCTGCTGGTTGGCTTCGCTCTGAAGTTGATCACGGGACTGCCCCTGCGCCTGCCCTTTGCCATCGGCGGTGCCGCCACGGGACTGGCGTTTGGTGGCGTCCCCAATCTTCTGCCGGTGGTGATCTTCACAGCTGTTGGCCTGCTGCTGGGCTTTTTCCTGGAGCCCATCTTTGCCGCCTTCAACCGCTTCTATGGGCAGGCGGAAAGTGGTTACAAACGCCTGCTCAGCTGGGTTCTGCACTATCGCCGCCTTGTCATGGGGCTGTTGGTGGGCGGCATTGTCCTGACGGGCGTGGCTTTCAATGCCATGCCTTCGGGCTTTGTGCCCACTGAGGATCAGGGCTTTGCCATCGGCTTCGTGCAGGCTCCCGATGGCGTATCGCTGGAGCGCACCGAGGCCATCAATCGTGAGGTGGCAGAGATCCTGCGATCGGAGGAGGAGAACGGGGTTCAGAGTGCAGCTCTGTTCAGTGGCGCCAGCCTGCAAGGAAATGCTCCCAACCGCGGTATTTTCTTCATCGGCACTGAAAACTGGGATCAACGTCAGTCTCCTGAGCGCAGTGTGGGAGCGATCGTGGAGCGCCTCAACCGCAAACTTCAGGCGGTGGAAGGCGCCCGTGTGTTTGTTGTGGAGCCGCCGGCAGTGCCTGGGTATGGAACCGGCGATGGTTTTGAGCTGCAACTGCTGGATCAGAGCGGTGGTGCCTTCTCCTTGCCCGATCTGGCTGAACAGGCGAACACCCTGATCCGCAACGCCACGCAAACAGGCGTGTTCAGCCGCGTGTTCACCCAGTTCTCTCCGGAAGGCCCGCAATTGGAGGTGCTTGTGGATCGGGATCGAATGGCTTCGCTTGGGATTGACTATGGCGACGCCATGAGCACCTTCAGCTTCTACTTCGGTGGCTCTTATGTGAATGACACGTTTGTTGAGGGTCAAGCCAGGCGTGTTTACATCCAGGCTGATGATGCCTACAGGTCGACCCCCGAATCTCTCACCGAATTGTTTGTTCGGAATAGTGCTGGCGATCAGGTGCAGCTCTCTGAATTCTTCAGCTTGCGCCCCGCCACTGGACCCTCTGTGATTCCAAGGTTCAACCTCTTCCGGGCTGTGCGCGTGGAAGGCAATGCTGCTCCAGGCAGAAGCTCTGGTGATGCGATTAACACCATCCGATCCCAATTTGAGAAACTCAGTGTGCCCGGCCTTGGTTATGACTGGACAGGGATCTCGCGAGAAGAGGTGAAGGCTGGGGCTTTGGCCATTGTGATCTTTGCGCTGGGCATTCTGGTGGTATTCCTCGTGCTCTCAGCCCAATACGAGAGCTATACCGACCCACTGATCATCCTGATGACGGTGCCTACGGCGATGCTCGGGGCTCTCATGTTTCTGGCCATTCGCGGTGAAGTGCTGAATATCTACGCTCAGGTTGGTTTGGTGATGCTCATCGGCCTGGCGGCCAAGAACGGCATCCTGATTGTGGACTTGGCCAACCAGCGCATGGCTGCCGGGGCCACGGCCCAGGTGGCCGCCCGGGAAGCTGCCCAGTCCCGTCTGCGGCCGATCCTGATGACGGCCATTTCCTCGTTGTTTGGCTTCCTGCCCCTGGTGGTGGCCAGTGGTGCCGGTGCCCGTAGCCAGGCCTCGCTGGGCACGGTGGTCTTCGGCGGCCTGTTGATGGCCACTGTCCTCTCCCTGCTGGTGGTGCCTGCCTTCTATGTGGTGATGAAACAGCTGTTCGGCGGCCGTCCCGAGGATGATCCAGGCGGCCCCGAGGCTGGTGACGACGTCCTGGCCGACAACATCAGCAGCTGATGGCGCGCACCCGCTTCAATGGTGCCATCGCCACAGTGGCCGCTCTGGTGGGTGGTGGCGTCGGGCTGAGCGTTGCCCTGTTGCTGCGGTCCCTGATCCAGAACACTCCGGCCCAGGTGCAACCCACCACCTTTTATTGGTGGATGGTTCTGCTCACCGCCTTCGGGGCGCTGTGGGGCCTGGCCACCCAGACCATGAAGCAGCTGGAGAGCATCCAGGGATACCGGCAGGGGGGGATGGGGAAAAGGCTCGGCAGTTCCGGAGATCCTCACCCTCCAGAGTCTTCCAAGTTCTCCCCGGATGCCGATCGCGATGGGGAGTAGAGCGCGGGTCGGCAACTCCTGAGTGCGCCCCTGACATCTCCTAGGTGATCACCGTGGGCCGCTCCATGCCGGTGCGCGCCTTGATCTCGGCCAGGTCATCGATCGCCGCGATCAGATCCGCCAGGGCCTGCTGGGGATCCTGGCTGAGGTTGCCGGCGGCGGGCTCATAACTCTCCAGATACACTCGCAGGGTGGCGCCCTGGGTGCCGGTGCCGGAGAGGCGCAGCACCACCCGGCTTCCGTCATCGAGCAGCAGGCGCAGGCCTTGCCCCGTGGTGAGCGAGCCATCCACCGGATCGCTGTAGGAGAAGTCGTCGGCGGTGGCGATCGATCGGCCCGCGAAGGGCTGGCCAGCCAGGGAAGGGAGCATGGCCTGCATGCGCTCGTAGAGGCCCTGGGCCGCCTCGCTGGGAATGGCCTCGTAGTCGTGGCGGGAGTAGTAGTGGCGGCCGAAACGGCTCCAGTGCTCCTCCATCACCTCGGCCACCGAGCAGCGACGGATGGCCAGGATGTTGAGCCAGAACAGCACCGCCCAGAGGCCGTCCTTCTCGCGGATGTGGTTGCTGCCGGTGCCGAAGCTCTCTTCCCCGCAGAGCGTGATGTGACCGGCATCGAGAAGGTTGCCGAAGAACTTCCAGCCGGTGGGCGTCTCGTAGCAGGGAATGCCCAGCTCCCTGGCCACCGCGTCCACCGCAGCGCTGGTGGGCATCGAGCGGGCCACGCCGGCCAGGCCGTCGGCGTAACCGGGCACCAGGGTGGCGTTGGCGGTGAGCACCGCCAGGCTGTCGCTGGGGTTCACGAAGCAGCGGGCGCCCAGCACCATGTTGCGGTCGCCGTCGCCGTCGCAGGCGGCGCCGAAGCGGTAGGCGTCGCTCTGCAGCAGCAGCTCGGCCAGGTCGTGGGCGTAGGTGAGGTTGGGGTCAGGGTGGCCGCCGCCGAAATCCTCCAGCGGGGTGCCGTTGCGCACGGTGCCTGCCGGCGCCCCCAGCAGCCCCTCAAGGATGCGCGTGGCGTAGGGGCCGGTGACGGCGTGCATGGCGTCGAAGGCCATCGGGAAGTCGCCCCTGAGCAGTTCGGCGATGGCCTCGAAGTCGAACAGGCCCTGCATCAGCGCCGCATAGTCGTCGACGCCATCGATCACCTCGATCTGCAGGCTGCCCAGGTTCTGGCTGCCGGTGTGCTCCAGATCCACAGGGCTGCTGGACACCTCGCCCGCCGGATCAGCGATGCGGTAGCCCTCCAGTGTCTGGGTCACGGCGTGGATGGTGTTGGTGATCGACTCGGGGGCCGGCCCGCCATTGGCGCCGTTCACCTTCACCCCGAAGTCGCCCGCCGGCCCGCCGGGGTTGTGGCTGGCCGAGAGGATTATGCCGCCGATGGCGTTGTGGCGGCGGATGAGGTGGGAGGCCGCCGGCGTGGAGAGGATGCCGCCGCTGGTGGTGATGATGCGGGCCAGGCCATGGGCGGCGGCCATGCGCACGATCACCGCGATGGCCCGGCGGTTGCCGTAGCGGCCGTCGCCGCCGAGCACCAGGGTGCCGCCCGCCACCGGCAGTACCCGGAAGATCGCCTCGATGAAGCTCTCCAGGTAGTGGGGTTGCTCAAACTGGCGGCTGCTCTTGCGCAGGCCGGAAGTGCCCGGCTTCTGATCGCCGAAGGGCTGGCTCAGGCGGATCTCCCGGACGTTGATCTCCTGCACGTTCACTGCCATCAGACCAGGGCGGGGTGGGCTCAAATTAACCCTGCAGTAGCGACGTTCCCGGCAAGCCTGGCTACGTTGTGGAGTAGGCCTGTGCTGCTGCATACGGCGTTCCCCGTGATCAACACGTGCTCAACACGCGCTCAACACACCGATGACCCCGCCGGTTTTCCCAGGGGCGGGCAGCTGGCTCAGGGGTGCGGCTGCCGCCATGGTGCTCGCCGGCTTCGTGGCTGGGCTGCCCGCCGCCGCCGCAGTGATCGGTGGGGCCCGGGCCCTGCCCTACGACCAGGCCATCGGACGGACCCGATCCGCGGCCACAGCGGTGCTCGCCCGCAAGGGCAGCCAGAGCTGTCTGCGCGGCAAGCTCACCAACGCCCTGCTGGTGATGGTGGCCAGTTGTGACGCGGCCGCTGAACGCAACGCGCTCTGTGAGCTCTCCAATCGGGCCGTGGTTCAGCCCACCTGGTCGGTGGCGTTCATGGAGGCCACCGCCCAGGAGCTCCTCGAGCTGATCAGCGCCCAGGCAGTCCTCTGAATCCAGCCCCGGGCGGCCCGCCTGGAGGCCCTCCGGCCGCACCGCTGCCGCGGGCGGGGGATGGGGGATTGGGTGGGCAGAAGCGCAGCAGATCCTCGCCGGCCCGATCGAGCCGGTCGCGGCGCTCGAAGCTGTTGCGGGGGACCACCACAGCATCCTCCCGGATCGTCCATATGGCGTCCTTGCACAGCCCAGAGAGACGCGGGTGGTCGAGCAGTGGGTCGGCCTGCAGTCGGGCTCGATCGCAGTCGTCGCGCTGGTTGTCGCGGGCGCAGTTGAAGGTGAGCAGCTGCAGCTCGCGCAGCTGCTCCCTGCCGGGGTAGGGCGGTTCGGCAGCCTGCACCGCCGTGGCTGCCGCCAGTGCGCTCAGCGAGGCCAGGCCACCCAGCAGCGCCAATCGCCGCAGCTGCGCTGAGAGTTTGTGCCGCCGGCCGCGGGGCGCCGTTGAGGAAGACGGTCGGTGCATGGCTCCAGCGGCCCTGGCGTGGGCCTCCATCATTGCCGCCGGACTGGGGAGCCGGCTGCGCCACTGGCCCCCATGGGGCTGGTGACGCCGAGGCGCAGGGGGGTCTGCTGCTGGCGCCAGCGCCCGGCCACCAGCGGCCCCAGCCAGGGGGCGCCCAGGGCCAGAGTGCGCCGTAGCCAGCCCTGGTGGCGCAGCAGGTTGCCGCGTCGGGTCTCATCGGCCTGCAGGCGCTGGAGCGTTTCGCTCTCGGGCCGTCGACGCGCCTCAATCCGGGCCAGTGCCCGATCCAGCCTCTCCGCCCCCTCCTCCTCTGCCTCCGCCGCCCCAGCGGCTGGGGACAGGGCGGCCAGCAGTTCCTCGGCCGCAGTGCAGGCATCGCGCAGTGCCAGGTTGATGCCCTGGGCGCGCACCGGACTCATGGGGTGGGCGGCATCCCCGAGCAGCAACAGGCCGGGGCGCCACCAGCGCTTGGCCTGGCCCACCTCCACCCGCAGCGGCACCGGCTCCTGAAGTCCGTCCGCCGAAGCCCGCAGCCAAGCCGCCAGCCGGGCGGGGCTCAGGGCGGCGAAGCGCTCGGCCCAGGGGGTGGCGTCGCTCTCCAGTGCGTTGCGTCGACTGCCGCTTGCGGAAGGCTGCCGGTCCACCACCCAGCCCAGCTGCACGCCCCCGCTGGCACTGTCAAAGGCGCTGAACAACCCTGTGGGGCCCACCACCGTGGTGAAGCAGCCATCCAGGGGGCTGGGGTCGTGGCCATCCAGCCGGAACCAGAGCAGGTCGATGGGGCTGCCGGTGCGCAGCAGCGTGAGTTCCGCCTGCTGCCGCAGCCGCGACCCCCTGCCGTCGGCTGCCACCACCAGCGAGGCCTCAAGCGCTCGGCCATCGGCCAGCTGCACACCCCGCACCCGGCCGCCGCCCCACAGCAGGCCTGTGGCCCGCTGCGCGAGCAGCACCTGGGCTGCCGGCAGGCTCTGGAGTTCGCGGAGCCACTGGCCCAGCAGGGCCGGCTGGCTGATCAGGGTGCAGGGAACCGCTGCCGGCGACACTTCCAGCGGCTCGGCCAGCCGGAACAACTCGCGCTGCTCAAGCACGAAGCGCCAGCCGGCCAGCGGGCGCTGGGGTACGGCAGCCGGCAGGGGCAGCAGCCCCATGGCCTCCAGCGCCGCCAGGCCATGGGGCATGAGCGCTTCGCCCCGGAACTGGCGATCGAGGCTCTCGGGCGGACTCGCCTCCACCAGCGTCACGGCCTGGTCTGCCCTGGCCAGGCGCAGCGCCAGGCTGGTACCCGCCGGTCCTGCGCCCACGATCACGATCGCAGGGCCGCGGCCGGGGGGATGGTTGGAGCTCGGGTGCCCCAGGGGATCGGGCCTAGAGATAGGCGGTGTAGCTGGGATGGGACTGGCCGTCGCGGCGGCTCTGGCCCATCAGCTCGCTCTTTTTGGCCAGCAGGTAATCCACCAGCTCCTGCTGCACGTCCAGCAGTTCGCCGGTGCAGCCCCGGAACGCTGCCCGGTGGCGGATGTCGTCGTGGCGGGTGTGCAGATCGCGCAGCATCAGCTGGATCGCGTCCAGGGTGGCGTGCTGTTCGCGGGTTCCGGAAGGGGCGGGCATCAGCGCAGGAGTGCCTATGTGAATCCTAGGCGGCGGCCCGGCGACCACTGCCGCAGCGTTGCCGCATGCGCTCCTGCTTGCGCTGCAGCCGTTCGGTGACGCCCAGCTCGGCCCCTTTCCAGAGTCGATCCACCTCGGCGCCGAAGTGGGCCGCGACTCTGGCCGAATCAATCACCAGCAGGGTTTCATCGTTGCGGTGTGCCGCCGAGGGGCTCCAGTTCAGGGAGCCGGTGATCACGCGCCGGCCATCGATCACCGCCAGCTTGTGGTGGAGTTTATCGCCGCCGGAAAGCCGGGGTGTGCCCACCCCTGGCAGCGACTCCCGCCGGGGGCGGTTCTCCGCCTGCACGATGCAGCGGTGATCGGGCAGTTCCAGGCCCAGGAGATCGAGCACTTCGCTGAAGAAGCGGTTGGCGAAGCCCGGATCGGCCAGCAGCCGCACGGTCACCCCCCGATCGTGCAGCTCTCCCACCACATTGCCCAGGCGCTGGGCGGAGAACACGAACAGGGCCAGATCCAGCTGCGTTCGGGTGTCCTGCAACAGCTCCTCCAGCAGGTCCAGTGCATGGCGTGGATCGCTGGGGCTGTGCGGAGCGAACAGCACGCCCACCGGGGTGGTGCCCACCCGCACCCAGCGCAGCCCCTCGCTCTCCTTGCCCAGGCCGAAGCGGCTGTTCGCGCCGCCGCCCGGCCCATCCCCCCACATGCGCTCGAATTCCTCGCGGAACAGTGCTGCCAG
The DNA here is from genome assembly GCF_024346355.1 of Cyanobium sp. ATX 6A2. Classification (GTDB taxonomy): domain Bacteria; phylum Cyanobacteriota; class Cyanobacteriia; order PCC-6307; family Cyanobiaceae; genus NIES-981. The sequence continues at coordinate 50,761 of NZ_JAGQCU010000011.1, read as the reverse complement.
CTCCCTGCTGTGCAGCCGCAGCAGGTGGTTCACATTGCCTCGCGTGCTGGGGGCATCGGGGTCGCCGTGGACGCAGGACGCGGTGAAGTTGGTGGAGCCGGTGATCACCTCCCGCCCATCGACGACCATGAATTTGTGGTGCATCAGACCGCTGCCGGCACTGCCATCGGCGGTGTCGTCGATCACCGGCACGCCGCCGCGGTGCAGGATGGCCACCGCATCGCCCCAGCCCAGGGCCTGCAGCTGTTCCTGTCGCTGGCGCTGGCGGGGGGTGAGGTCGGCGGGGTGTTGCGCGCTCCAGGGGGCGCTGTAGTTGTTCTCCAGCACCACGCGCACGCGCAGGCCCTGGCGATGGCGCTGCACCAGGGCCTCGGCGATGCGCGGCAGGGTGAGTTCCTGCACTGCCACCAGAATCTCCCGTTCGGCCGCGGCGATCGACTGGAGCACGAAGGCCTCCAGATCGTCGCCGCGGCGCCAGTGGCCCGTGATCGGGCTCCGGTAGCGGCTGCTGGGGTTGTGGTTGAAGGCCACCTCGATGCCCTCAGGCAGAGGCAGCGGTGGCGCGGGAGCTCCCACCAGCCTGGCCTCGGCGCCGCAGCCGGCCAGGAGCAGGGCCACAGCTGGGACCCATGGGTAGCGACGCAGGCCCACGGTGGTGATGAACGAGGGGAACCCTGTTCAGGGTTGCCACATCGGCTGCTCACCTGGTGAGCGGTTCAGATCAACTCTTCAGAGCAAGGGTTCAGACGAAACTCAGAACCACTCGCTGGCGGCCTTCTCTGCCGGGTTGCTGTTGTCCTCCGGGGTGGTGCGGATGAACTCCAGGGTGATGTTGCGCTTCTGTTCACCGTCGGCCGCCACGGCCTCGATCGGATAGAGCTGTTTGCCATCCCGGAACGGCACCTGAACATGGAAGGTGCCGTCGGAGGAGAGGGGCACATCCTCACCACCGATGCTCAGCCGTGCCGAGGGATCTGTGGCGCCGTAGACGATCAGTTCCGCGTCAGCCACCAGCCAGAAGGAGCGTTGTCGCGGCGCCACCCCACCGATGCCCGAGTCGCGCCCGCTGGCCCACAGGCCGGCACCGGACGGGTTGATCAGATCGCCGGAGTCGAGCCCGACGGTGTCGAGCTCGTGGAAGGCCTCCGAGCCGCGGCTGACGCGCCGCCACTGCGCTGTGGCGCTCTGGTACAGGCGCTCGTGCAGCCCCGTATCGGCCGGTTCGGCCGGCGATAGTCCAGGTGCAGGCAGGATGGGGGACGGGGTGCTCTCGAGCGAGAAGGGCACGAACTGATCGAGGATCTGTTCACTGGGGTGCAGGGCCGGCACCCGTGCCACCGAGGAGAAGGCCAGGGACATCCAGCCACCGGCGCTGCCCTGGCGGTAGCCCAGCTCCACCCGGTAGTCGCGATCACTCAGGGGCACCGGCAGATACCACTCCGTGGCGTGACTGTCGACGATCACCTCCTGCATGGTGTGGGGGTGAACCGAGCCCCCGGGCAGCCCGGTGACATCGGCCACTCGCAGACACAGCTGGGTGGCGCCGGTGGCTTGGGCGGAGGCGCGGTCGTGATCGGAGATCTCCCAGAACACGTAGGCCCACTGGGGATCGCGGGGCAGAAACACCACGCTGGTTTCTGCCTCCGGCCTGGGGGCCGGCTCCATCTCCGCCTCCATGGCCTGGAGGCTGGGCTGGCTGCTGTCTTCGTCGCTGCACTCCTCGATAGCGGCAACCAGCTCTTCCTTGGATTTGCGGCTGTAGAGGCCAACGCCAAGATCGCTGGCGACCTGACGCAGCTGTCGAAGGGTCATGCGTGCCAGCGATCCGAGTGACTTGACCACAGTGAACGTTTCCTTTGGGATCAGTCGCAAGACTCTGTCACCCCAGGCCGAGGCTGGGCCCTGGTGGTCAGCAAGCACTGACGCAGGCACCGGTGCCGGGATCGGCCATGGAAAAGGCGACCTCGCGGTCGCCTGAAAAGCTCTGATCGGCTAACGGTGGACCGGTTGAGCGCTGGTGGGCGGGCGGACGGCCTGGGCTCAGCGGCCGATGCTGCGGTAAGGCACCCGGGCCATGTAGTCCATGTCGGCACTGGCGGAGGAACTGCTGGCGCGCATGGCCGGCAGGCTGCGCACCCAGTCGAGGTAGTCGGCCGGGGAGCCGCCGCGGCGCTGGCGGGCGCGCTCCGGGAAGGCGCGGGCGGTGCCGGTGTACACCACCTGGGGGAAACCCAGGATGTTGCGGTGGTAGGCGTCGTAGCGGGGGCTAGTGATGTTGAAGGGAGTGTCACCGAGATCGCGGCTGCCCACCACCCGGTTGCGGTGGTAGGGCACGTTGTCGTAGCCGAAGGCCTGGAGGTATTCGTCGCTGTCGAGGATGTCGTCGACCATGCCCTTGACCCCTCGGGTCATCAGCACGGCCGACCAGGCGATCTCCTCCGCCTTGCCGTGGGTTTTGCGGCCCAGCAGCTTCTCCACCAGGTGGCGGGCCACCTTGTAGTTGCTGTTGAGGTTGTAGAAGCTGCGGGTGAAGGTGTCCGACAGGCAGAGGGAGCGGATGAAATCCCGCACCGTCAGCTGTCCATCGCGCAGCTGGGATTCCAGGGTGCGGTCGCGGTCGACCTTGAAGGCGTGGAAGAAGATCTGGCGGTAGGCCGCTTCGATCACGAAGTTCTGGTCCTCCCTGTCCATGGCCTTGTCCATGGAGGTGGCCTTGGGGTCCTCGTCCGACCCCACCCGCAGGGGGGAAACCCTCGCGTTCTGGGTGATAGGCGCGTACTTCAGGAGAGGCAGGGCCACACGAGTTCAGCATCCGTCGCTGGGATCGTAGAAGTGCGTCCGGGGGGGCACCGAGGCCTTTCCGGCAGGGCTCACAGTCCGTAACGTTCAACACCATCGCCCCAGGGCGCCTGCGCTCGATTCCCGGCGCACCGGCCTGCCCTCACCAGCCCAGTGGGGAGAGCGCTGCGGCGTTGTCGGCGAGTGCCTGGCCGCTCGTCCCAGGCCGTTCCACCACGGCTTCTCCCTTCACCCGAGTTTCCACGCAGAAGGAGGCGGTGTTCGAGAGCCCCTCCACCGTGCTGGTGCGCAGTCGCACGTCGGGGCCGGCGAAGCTGAAGCGCTCCAGGCTGTTCATGGTTTCGTAGCCGGTGGTGAGCAGCAGTCCGTCGCGCTCATCCATGGCGAAGCGCCCGGCCACCGGTGCGGTTTCGGCATAGCCCCGATCCCGCAGCAGCAGGCCCTCCCGTCCGCAGGTATCGGTGGGGATCAGGCCGAACACGCTCTCCCCCTGGTGGGCCTCGCCGGCTTTGTCCCAGGCCATCGAGGCACTCCAGGTGACCCGGCAGCCGCCCACCAGCCCATCGGGATCCTGGCCGTGCAGCTCGGCAATGGCGATCAGCCGGGGATCGTCGGCCGCCAGTTCCACCACTTCGATCCAGGATCCGCCGGCTTCGGCCCGGCGGTGCAGCAGGTGGTGGCTGCTGCGCTGGGAGCGCCAGCGGCCGCAGCTGAGTTGGAAAAAGCTGATGGCGTCGGCGATCGGCTCGGCCACGACAGGCAGGCGTCTGTGGCGATGATCGCAGGGCGCAGTGGCGTTTGCGGTGGCGACTGGGGTGGCGGCGGCCCTGCTGGCCGCCCTGGGCTGGACGCTGGCGAGTGGTCTGTGGCGGCGTCTGCCCACCTCCCTGGGGCCGGCCCAGCTGAATCTGCTCAAGAACCTGATCGCCCTGGCGCTGCAGCTACCGCTGCTGGCCCTCGCCCTGCCAGCGGTGGCACCGATCCCCATGGCCCTGCTGCTGGTGAGTGGGGTGATGGGTATCGCCGCTGGCGACAGCTTCTACTTCGCGGCCCTGCGCCGCCTGGGCACCCGCCGCACCCTCACCGTGGAGGCCGGTGGACCGGCGGTGACCAGTGCCGCCGGCGTGCTGCTGCTGGCTGAGATTCCGGCAGCGCAGCAATGGGCCGGTACGGCGCTGGTGAGCCTGGCGCTGGTGCTGGTGGCGCTGCAGCGTTCACCCCAGCTGCCAGCGGCCGCTGACAGCGCCGCTTCGCCAACACCGGCATCGCAGCGGTTCGGGCTGCTGCTGGCCCTGCTGGCCCTGCTCTGTGGCAGCGCTGGTGCCCTGCTGGCCCGGGCGGCGCTGCGCCTGCAGCCGATCTCGCCGCTGCAGGCCTCCAGTGTGCGGCTCCTGGGAGCCTGCCTTGTGCTGCTGCCGCTGCTGCCGGCCCTGCTGGGCCCGGTCCTGGGGCGCGGTCAACCCCGTCCTGCCGGTCGGCGCTGGCCGCTGGTGCTGGCCGCCACCCTGCTGGGCACCACGGCTGGGATCGGCCTGCAACAGCTGGCGCTGTTGCGTCTGCCGGTCGGCCTGGCGGTGGCGTTACTGGCCACAGCCCCCCTGATGGCGGTGCTGCTGGCGCCTCTGGAGGGGGATCAGCCCGGGCCGCGGGGCTGGCTGGCCGCCGGGCTGGGGCTGCTGGGGGTGTGGCTGCTGGTGCGCTGATCCGCCTGTCTGCGCGCCCAGTGCACCAGCTGATCGAGATTCAGGGCCAGGGGCGCACAGCGCTGCTCGGCGGCGATGGTTTCGAGCTGGCTGGCCAGGTGCTGCAGCTGTTGCAGGAACACCTCGGCGAATTCCGGTGTGTCGGCCACCTGCGGCTGAGCCAGAACCCAGTTCCTGAGTGCGTCCGGATCGGGACCCTCGCCATGGCGGCGGCTGGCCGCCGCCTGCAGGCTGCGCAGGCCATGGGCCAGCAGACGCAGGTGATGGCGCTCCAGGGCCGGCAGCAGGGTGGAGTCGAGCTCCTGCACCTCGGCGCTCGTGAGTGGACCGCAGCGCTGATCAGCCTCCATGGGGCTCAGGGCTGAGTGGCCTCGACATGGGCCGCCTCGGCGAAGGGCCGCAGGCGAAAGCCGCAGGAATGGCCCTTCTCCAGCCGCCAGTGCACCCGGTCCACCTGGCAGTCGGGGAAGGTTTCACGGATCAGCCGCAGTTCCTGGTCGCAGACACAGGGAAACTGTTCGGCGATGCGCATCACCGAGCAGTGAAACTCGCGCATCAGCCAGCCCTGCCCTTCCGGATCCGGGCTGCACTCGGCCACAAAACCCTCCTGGCGTCGCAGCTCGACCAGTTGCTGCAGGCGCTGCTGCAGCGGGCCCGGCCCGATGTGCGCCCGGTAGGCCGCCGCCTTCTGATGGGCCTGCTGGGTGAGCAGCTGCTCGATGGTGTGGGCCGGCAGGGCGTGGGCCATCGACTGCAGCAGCCCGAGGGCGAAATCCTCACTGCCATCGGGGAAGCGGGCCCGGGCCTTGGCGGTGAGCTGCCAGCGGTTGCTGGGCCGGCCGGGCCCTTGCGTGGTGGTGCTCGCCTGTACAAGCCCGTCAACCTCGAGGCCGCGGAGATGGCGGCGCATGGCCTGCACGGACACCCCGAGCAGCTTGGCCAGTTCAGCGGCGGTGAGCTCACCGTGCCGCAGCAGCGAGGAGAGCACGGCCTCCCGGGTTGAGGCGTCACCCGCAGGCATCGCACCGGGCGCAGACTCCGCCGCCGGATTGGACTCCACGGTGGGAATCGTGTGGGCTCGATCCATGGGCACGACCTCCTCTACGACCTCCTCAATAACCACGTTCCTGATCTCGACATCGACGTGCTCGCCGACGTCCTCGGTGGCGTCCTCGGTGGCGAGCTTGGTGGCGACCTTGGCCGCGGAGACCGTTGCAGGATCGCTGGCAGTGACTGTGCGCATGCCCATGGGCGGGATCCAGCGGTTTCACCATGCCACGTATGGGTGGGAGTTGGGGATTCGCTGGGGCCAGCCGCCCAGGGACCGGGGCGGCACAATGACGGCGGACCCAACAGCCGGATCGCCGCCCTAGGGTTGCGAATATCGAAACAGCCTTGTTTCGCAACTGGTTCCGCAGCTGGATCTGGCTTTTCAGCTGGTTCTGGTTCTGCAACCGGTCTGGTTTCGCAACCGGGCGGTTCCTATCCAGTCGGCCGCTCCACCGTGGCCGTTCCAGGATTGTCGATCCGCCTCACGGCTTCTGCCCCGCTTTCTGCTCCGGCCGCCCGCGCTTTCCGCTCCACCGGTGCTCAGAGTTGGCTCCTTTCTCCGCTGTGCAGCTCTTCCGCCGCTATGTCCGACACCAACAATGCCAACACTGCCGCAGATCAAGGCGCCACCGCCTCTGCCAGTGCCACTGCGAGTCCTGAGAACCTTGAGGTGATCCGCAAATTCGCGGAAACCTACGCCCAGCGCACTGGGACCTATTTCTGCAGTGACCCCGGCGTGACGGCGGTGGTGCTGGAGGGCCTGGCCAAGCACAAGGAAGACCTTGGTGGTGCCCTCTGCCCCTGCCGCCACTACGAAGACAAGGAGGCGGAGGTGGCGCAGGCCTTCTGGAACTGCCCCTGTGTGCCCATGCGCGAGCGCAAGGAGTGCCACTGCATGTTGTTCCTCACCGAGGACAACCCCTTCCGCGGCGAGAAGCAGACCATCACCACTGCAGAGATTCACGCTGCCACGGCCAGCAGCTGATCCCCCCCCCCTGTTCAGTCCCGTTCCCCCTTCACCATGAGCAGCTCCGCAACCGTTGGTGATCTGGTTTCCCAGACGTACAAGTACGGCTTTGTCACCGACATCGCCACCGACAAGATCGACAAGGGCCTCAGTGAGGAGGTGGTGCGGCTGATCTCTTCGATGAAGCAGGAGCCTGCGTTTCTGCTTGATTTCCGCCTGCGTGCCTATCGCCAGTGGCTGCAGATGGATGAGCCTGACTGGGCCACCCTGGGATACCCCCCGATCGATTTCCAGGAGATCATTTATTATGCAGCCCCCAGGCAGCAAGATAAAAAGGCAAGCCTTGATGAGGTGGATCCCAAGCTGCTGGAAACCTTCGAAAAGCTTGGTATCCCGCTGAGCGAGCAGAAGCGCCTCTCGAATGTGGCGGTGGATGCGGTGTTTGACAGTGTTTCGATTGCCACCACCTTCCGTGAGCAGCTTGCTGAGCACGGTGTGATCTTCTGCTCCATCAGCGAGGCAGTCAAAGACCATCCGGAGCTGGTGCAGCGCTACCTCGGCACGGTGGTGCCAACCAACGACAATTACTTTGCGGCCCTGAATTCAGCCGTCTTCAGTGATGGGTCCTTTGTTTTCATTCCCAAGGGCGTGGAGTGCCCGATGGAGCTCTCCACCTACTTCCGCATCAACTCCGGTGACACCGGCCAGTTTGAGCGCACCTTGATCATCGCCGAGGAAGCCTCCACGGTGAGCTATCTTGAAGGCTGCACGGCGCCGATGTTCGATACCAATCAGCTGCACGCAGCTGTGGTTGAACTGGTGGCTCTCGATGATGCCTCCATCAAGTACTCCACTGTTCAGAACTGGTATGCCGGTGATGAGAATGGCGTGGGCGGAATCTACAACTTTGTCACCAAGCGCGGACATTGTCGCGGTGATCGCAGCCACATCAGCTGGACCCAGGTGGAAACCGGATCAGCCATCACCTGGAAATATCCCAGCTGTGTTCTCCAGGGTGCCGATTCGGTGGGAGAATTTTACTCCGTGGCCCTCACGAATAATCGTCAGCAGGCCGATACCGGCAGCAAGATGGTGCACGTGGGCCCCCGCACCCGCTCCACAATCGTGAGCAAGGGCATCAGTGCCGGTCACTCGAGCAACAGCTACCGCGGCCTGGTGCAGATCGGCCCCAAGGCTGTGGGTGCTCGCAACTACAGCCAGTGCGATTCGATGCTGATCGGCGATCAGGCGGCCGCGAACACCTACCCCTACATTCGCTGCCAGCAGCCCCAGGCCAGCATCGAGCATGAGGCCAGCACCTGCCGGATTTCCGCAGATCAACTCTTCTATCTGCAGAGCCGGGGAATCGGCTTCGAGGAGGCTGTGTCGATGATGGTGAGTGGCTTCTGCCGCGACGTGTTCAACCAGTTGCCCATGGAGTTCGCTGCCGAGGCCGACAAACTGCTGGCCCTCAAGCTCGAGGGTTCCGTGGGCTGATCGCCTGGCCTCACGCCCACGTCCCCCGCCTCAGCTCTCTTCTCCCGTTCCCCGTTCCCTTTCTGCCGTGATACGCCCGGACGCACCGGTTCTTCTAGAGATTCGTGATCTGCACGCCTCGGTGGAGAACCAGCCCATCCTCAAGGGGGTGAACCTCTGCATTCGAGCCGGTGAAATCCATGCCGTGATGGGTCGCAATGGCAGCGGCAAGAGCACCCTCTCCAAGGTGCTGGCGGGCCATCCCGCCTACACCGTGACTGCTGGCAGTGTGCTCTACAAGGGTGAGGATCTGCTCAGCCTCGACCCCGAACAGCGATCCCGCATCGGCCTGTTTCTGGGTTTTCAGTATCCGGTGGAGATTCCCGGGGTGAGCAACCTCGAATTCCTGCGGGTGGCCACCAATGCCCGCCGGGGCCAGCGCGGGGAGGAGGAACTCGACACCTTCGCCTTCGAGGACCTGGTGCGGGATCGACTGTCGGTGGTGCAGATGGACCCCGCCTTTCTGGATCGCTCCGTGAACGAAGGCTTCAGCGGTGGCGAGAAGAAGCGCAACGAGATCCTGCAGATGGCTCTGCTGGAGCCGGTGGTGGCCATTCTCGATGAAACCGATTCCGGTCTCGATATCGACGCCCTGCGGATTGTGGCCTCGGGCGTGAATCAGCTCTCCAGTGTCGACAACGCCACCCTGTTGATCACCCACTACCAGCGCCTGCTGGATCTGATCACCCCCGACGCCGTGCACGTGATGGCCGCCGGCCGCATCCTGCGCAGCGGCGGTAAGGAGCTGGCGCTCGAGCTCGAGCGCAGCGGCTACGACTGGGTGGATGCGGAGCTGGCGCGGTTGGACGCCGAGGGCGAACGCCAGCCGCTGGAGGTGGCCTGATGGTGGCCGCTCCTGCCGTGCAGGCTGCAGCCGCCGGATCCACCGCCGCGTCCCTCGCCTGGCTGGCCGACCTGGCCGGCGCACCATTGCCCACGCGCCGCCAGGAGGACTGGCGCTTCACCGATCTCTCCTCCCTGGCTGCCATTCCGGCCGGAGTGGCTGCCCCGGCCGCTGACCAGCGTGGGGACCCCTGGGCTGAGCTCAGCCTGCCCGCCGGCGTGACCCGTCTGGCCGGCGCCGCTGCCGAGGCCCAGCTGGGCACTGCCCTGGCGGTCAGTGGCTGCCAGCAGCACTGGCCGGTGCTCCTCAATGCCGGGGCCCGGCCCGCCCTGCTGGCCCTGAAGGTGGAGGGTGACGCCGGCACCCTGGAGCTGCCCCTGCCCGCGCCCGCTGGCGAGGGTGTGGTGGCCTGGCGGCTGTTGCTGGTGTTGGAGCCCGGTGCCCGGCTGGACCTGCTCCAGGTTCCCGCCCCCGCTCCCGCCCAGCGCCAGTTGCTCAGCCTGGTGAGTGAGGTGGTGCTCGGTGAAGGCGCCCGGCTGCAGCTGGGCTGTCTGGCCCAGGGCCACAACCAGGCCGCCCTGTTCCACCATCTGGCCGTACGCCAGGCCAGCGGCAGTGAGCTGCAGGCCACGCTGGTGTCCAGTGGCTGGGTGCTCGCCCGCCATGAGCCCCGCGTTGTGCAGGAGCAGGGCGCCGCCCGCACCCGCCTTCTGGGTTTGCAGCGGGTGGATGGCCGTGAGCTGGCCGACACCCACAGCTTTGTGCGCTTCGATGGCCCTGAGGGCGAGCTCGATCAGCTGCACAAGGCGGTGGCGGATGGCAGCGGCCGCAGCGTGTTCAACGGGGCCGTGCAGGTGCCCCGCCTCGCCCAGCGCACCAACGCCGCCCAACTCAGCCGCACGCTGCTGCTTTCGGATCGGGCCCGCATCGACACCAAACCGGAGCTCGAGATCGTCGCTGACGACGTGAAGTGTGCCCACGGCGCCACCGTGAGCCAGCTGCAGAGCGAAGAACTCTTTTACCTTCGTAGCCGGGGCATCGACTCCACGACGGCCGCCGGTCTGCTGCAGCGCGCCTTCTGCCAGGAGGTGCTGCGGGAGCTGCCGGCCGGGGCGCTTCGCCACGATCCCATGACCGCTCTGCTGGGAGCCGCCTGACCACCATGACCGCTTCTCCCGCCATTCGTTCTCCATCGGGGCCGCGCCTGGGGGATCCGGGTGCCGCACCTGCCGCTGAGAACCTGGCGGCCCTCACCCGGCCCGACTTCCCGCTGCTGGGGCAGACCGCCTGTCTCGGTCAGCCGCTGATCTACCTGGACCATGCGGCCACCAGCCAGAAGCCCAGCCAGGTGCTCGAGGTCCTGCAGCGCTACTACGGCTTCGACAACGCCAACGTGCACCGCGGTGCCCACCAGCTCAGTGCGCGCGCCACCGAAGGCTTCGAGTCGGCGCGCGGGAAGGCGGCGCGCTTCGTGGGTGCTGCCAGCCCTCGCGAGATCGTGTTCACGCGCAACGCCAGTGAGGCCATCAATCTGGTGGCCCACACCTGGGGTGAGGTCAACCTGGGTGAGGGCGATGAGGTGCTGCTTTCGGTGATGGAGCACCACAGCAACCTGGTGCCCTGGCAGATGCTGGCGGCGCGCACCGGCTGTGTGCTGCGCCATGTGGGCCTCACCCCCAGCGGCGAACTGGATCTCGACGACTTCAGGGCCCAGCTCAACGAGCGCACCCGGCTGGTGAGCCTGGTGCAGGTGAGCAACACCCTCGGCTGTCTCAATCCGATCGCGGAGATCGCACCTCTGGCCCATGCGGTGGGCGCCCTGGTGCTGGTGGATGCCTGCCAGAGCCTGCCGCACATGCCGGTCGACGTCCGCGAGCTGGGCTGTGACTTCCTCGCCGGCAGCTCCCACAAGCTCTGCGGCCCCACCGGCATGGGGTTCCTCTGGGCCTGGGAAGCCCTGCTGGAGGCCATGCCCCCGTTTCTCGGTGGCGGCGAGATGATCCAGGACGTGTTTCTCGATCACAGCACCTGGGCGGAGCTGCCCCACAAGTTCGAAGCCGGCACCCCGGCCATCGGTGAGGCGATCGGCATGGGAGCGGCCCTCGATTACCTCGAGGGCATCGGCCTCGACCGCATCCACGCCTGGGAGCAGGGGCTCACCCGTCGCCTGTTCCAGCGATTGCAGGCGATCGAGGGGGTGACGATTCTTGGCCCCACGCCTGATCAGCAGCCCCACCGCGGCGCCCTGGCCGCCTTCACGGTGGACGGCCTGCATGCCAACGACATCGCCGCCCTGCTCGATTCGGCGGGCATCTGCATCCGCAGCGGCCACCACTGCACCCAGCCCCTGCACCGCCTCTACGGCATCCCCGGTTCGGCCCGCGCCAGCCTCAGCTTCACCACCACGCCTGAGGAGATCGACCGCTTCGCCGAGGAGCTCGAGGGCACGATCGGCTTCCTGCGCGAACACAGCTGAGCGGCCCGCCATGCTGAGGCTGCATTCCGGCGGCCCGCCGTGCTGGAGCTGATCACCCTGCTGCTGATTGATCTCTCCAGCCAGCGGTTGCACGCCTACGCCGGAGGCGCGCAGCCCATCTACAGCGCCCCGGTGTCCACCGGTGTGGCCGCCTCCCCCACGCCGGTGGGCGACTTCCACATCGCCAGCAAGTACGCCCACACTCCTCTCTCCGGCAGCGACTACCGCACCCCGCCGGTGGCCGATGTGATGTGCCTCGGCGGTGGCGGTCTGGGGGCCGACCTCTACTGCCTGCATCCCGCTCCCTGGCAGGAGGACGCCGGCGAGTGCTTCGGTGTGCCTCGCAGCCGTGGCTGCATCCGCCTGAGCCGTGCCACCGCCCGCTGGCTGTTCGAGCGCACGGCCGTGGGCACGCCCGTGCGCATTCAGCCCTGAGCGCAGCCAACCCCCGCTTGCATTCAGACCGTGGTGGGTTCATCCCAGAGGGCAGCGCGGCTGTAGGGCCCGCCGGGGAGCTCCCAGAAGCTGCCATCCACGAAGCGATGGTGCCGGTCGAGGCCGGCGATCCGCTCCATCTCGTCGGGGCTGAGCTGCAGCTGGAGGGCGGCCTGGAGATTGGCCGCCTGCCGCTCGGTTCGCACCGACTTGGGAATCACGCCGGTGCCGCAGGTGATGCCCCAGGCCAGCAGCACCTGGGCCGGGCTGACGCCGTGGGCCGCGGCGATGGCGGTGATCACCGGATCACTGAACAGCGGTGCCGGGCCGCCGCTGCTGGGGGATCCCAGGGGTGAGTAGGCGGTGACGGCGATGCCCTGCTCGCGGCAATAGGCCAGCAGAGCGATCTGCTGCAGCCAGGGGTGGCGTTCCACCTGGTTCACCGCCGGCCGGTGGCGGCAGTGGGGCAGCAGGGCGGCGAGCTTGGCCGCGCTGCAGTTGGCCAGGCCGATCTGCCGCACCAGCCCCGCATCCACCAGCTCCTCCAACGCCGCCCAGGTGGTGGCTAACGGCAGCCGCTCGAGGGGGATCTGGTCGGCGGCGATGGCCGGCATCAGCACCCCCTGGCGGTGCACCACCGGCCAGTGGATCAGGTAGAGGTCGAGATGGTCGAGCTGCAGATCGGCCAGGGTGCGCTCCAGGGCCGGGCGCACCTGCTCGGGGGCGTGGCAGTCGTTCCAGAGCTTGGAGGTGATCCAGAGCAGCTGGCGCTGCAGGTCTGTCTCTGCCAGTGCCCCCTGCAGGGCAGCACCGATCTCGGCTTCGTTGCCGTAGATGGCGGCGCAGTCGATGTGGCGGTAGCCCAGCGCCAGGGCGGAGCGCACCGCTGCGCCCACCTCTCCGGGGGCGGCCTTCCAGGTGCCCAGCCCCAGGGCGGGCATCGACGCGAGCGCTGCAGCCATGGAGGACGGGGACGGGAGTGCGCTGCCAGCCTGGCGTTGTCCGGTTCCGGCTGGCGACAGACCACCTGGTGACAGCAAAGGGGAGCCTCTTGTGGTGTGGAGCGATGCCTGAGTCGGCGATGCCTGAGCCCGTGATGCCCGGCCTGCCCCCACCGCTGCCCCAGCTGTTGCTGGCGGTGCTGGGGGGCCGCGCGCCGGGCTGCCGCATCGAGCTGCACGACGTGCGCTTCGTGGCCGCTGCCACGATCGAGGCGGCGATCCCGGAGCTGCGGCGGCAGTGGTTCGGGCGGCGTGAGGGCCTGCACCTGGATGCCTGGATGGCGGTGCGGGCGGTGGATGGCTGGACGGTGAGCCTGGGGCGCGAGCCTGGCGCCCCCAGGGCTGAGCGGCTGTGGTTTGTGAACCTGGGCGCCTACCGCCCCGATTCGCTGGCGGAGCTGCACCACTTCGGCCTGGTGGTGGCCCGCTCGGCCCAGGCTGCCAAGGCGGCGGCCAGGCGCCAGTGGCTGCGGGGCGAGCTGCAGCAGCACAAGGACGACCTGGCCGCCGTGGACGACTGCCTGGCCCTCGAGCAGTTGGAGCTGCTGGGCGACGATCGCTGGCACGTGCACCTGGAGCCCCACCCCCAGGGCCGCAGCCAGCCCCAGGTGCCGGACTGGTTCGGGTACCGGCCGATCTGAGCAGCCAGCGCCTGCCAGACCTGGACGGAGATGATCAGGGCATCCCTTCCGCCCTCACCCCGCAGCCATGAACATCGACGGCAGGCCCTGGCGCACGATCTGGCTGGAGCCCGACGGGCGCTCGGGCCTCCACGCGATCGGCGTGATCGACCAGACGCTGCTGCCCCACCGCTTCAGCACCCGAAGCCTGCGCAGCTGCGACGAGGCGGCCGAAGCGATTCGCACGATGGTGGTGCGGGGGGCGCCACTGATCGGTGTGACCGGGGCCTACGGGCTGATGCTGGCGCTGCAGGCCGATCCCGGTGATGGGGCGCTGGCGGCGGCGTTCGAGCAGCTCAATGCCACCCGGCCCACGGCGATCAACCTGCGCTGGGCCCTGGAGCGGGTGCGGGCGCGGGTGCAGCCGCTGCCCCCGGCCGAGCGGGCCGAGGCGGCCAAGGCGGAGGCGGGCGCCATCGCCGATGAGGACGTGGCCATGGGCGAGGCGATCGGCGAGCACGGCCTGCGCCTCTTGCAGGAGCTGGCGGTGGCAAGGCCAGCCGGCCGCCAGGGCGAGCCCCTGAACGTGCTCACCCACTGCAACGCCGGCTGGGTGGCCACGGTGGACTGGGGCACGGCCCTGGCGCCGATCTACAAGGCGCACCGGGCCGGACTGCCGGTGCACGTGTGGGTGGATGAGACGCGGCCGCGCAACCAGGGCGCCAGCCTCACCGCCTGGGAACTGGGCCGGGAGGGGGTGCCGCACACGGTGATCGCCGACAACGCCGGCGGCCATCTGATGCAGCACGGCCAGGTGGATGCGGTGATCGTGGGCAGCGACCGCACCACCCGTTGTGGTGACGTGTGCAACAAGATCGGCACCTACCTCAAGGCCCTGGCTGCCCATGACAACGGCGTGCCCTTCTATGTGGCCCTGCCTGGCTCCACGATCGACTGGGCGATCAGCGATGGGCTGGCGGAGATCCCGATCGAGGCCCGCGGCGCCGAGGAGGTGACGTACATCCAGGGCCTGGGCGCCGACGGGTCGATCACCAGGGTGCGGCTCACACCGGAGGGCAGCACGGCCTTCAACCCGGCCTTCGATGTGACGCCGGCGCGGATGGTGACCGCCCTGATCACCGAGCGGGGCGTGGCGCCGGCGAGCGAGGCGGGGCTGCGCGGGCTTTACGGGGCGACCGCCTGAACCGCCTGGGCCTCGCGCAGGGCGCGGATGCGGTCTTCGAGGGGCGGATGGCTGGCGAACAGGCCGAGCAGGGCCGGTGGTGCGGCGATCTTGAGGGTGTCGAAGGCGGGGCCATCGCGCCGGTCCGCCAGCTGCACGGCAGCGCCGAGGCGCTCCAGGGCAGCCGTCATGGCTTCGGCACCCACGAGCGCGGCGGCGCCGGCATCGGCCCGGTATTCCCGGTGGCGGGAGAACCAGGCGGTGACCAGCGATCCGGCCAGGCCGAGCAGCAGCTCGAAGGGCTGCACCAGCAGCGGGGAGGGAGCGCGAACGCGGCCCTGCTCGTCGCTGCCGCGGGGCAGGGCCAACCACAGCAGCCGTGCCAGGAACAGCACGAAGGCGTTCACCACCCCCTGCAGCAGGGTCATGGTCACCATGTCGCCATTGCCCACGTGGCTGAGCTCATGGCCGAGCACTGCCTCCAACTCGGTCGGTGGCATGCCCTCGAGGATGCCGGTGGACACGGCCACCAGAGCGCGATCGGGGGAGGGCCCGGTGGCGAAGGCGTTGAACTCGGGCGCGGCGTAGACGCCCACATCGGGCATCGGCAGGCCGGCCTTCCCGGCCAGGGCGGCCACGGTGTTCACCAGCCAGCGGGCTTCCGGAGCGCTGGTCTGATCCACAAGCTGCACGCCCATGCCGCGGATCGCCGATTCGCGCGACAGCTGCAGCGAGATCCAGGAGCCCACGGCCCCCCAGAAGAAGCTGCCGATCAGCAGGGGGATGAAGGGAAGGTCGCTGGGCAGGAGACCGGCGGCGGTGGCCAGGCCGAGCAGCACGGCGATTGTGGCGACCACCGCCAGGTTGGTGAGCAGAAACAGGCTGGTGCGCAGGGCCATGGTGCGACGCGACGCGGATCACCCGCAGTGGTAGCAGCGGTGGAGCGCCTTGGCGATGGCGCCAGCTTGGCGTACGACCTGACGCCGGCACCGCTGGTGAGCGGCCTGATCAGAGCGCGGGGCGTGGAGCCGCCGAGAGAGGTAGGGTTGCGGGTCTTTCTGGGGAGAAGGGGTGAACAGGCGGGCGGTCAGTCTGTGGCTGGTGGTGGGCGTACCCGTCACCGTTTCTTAGTTAACGCATCGAGTTCACGGGCGCCGCCCGCAAGGAGGCGACCCGTGCAACGATTGGTTATATCTCTAGCTGAATGGGATCTCATGAAGATCTTCTTCGGAACACCTGGCGCACACAAAGCCGTGCAGAAGCCGGGTTTCTGCCTTTTGTGATCCCGGGCCTATCCCACGCCTGATGGTTCGAAATCTCATCTTTCCCTTGCAGCTCGGACAACGGACGGGAACCACCCGAAACAAGATGAAATAGGCGCAAGCCAATGGCGCGACCACCACGAGCAACCCCCAGAAGAACGCGCCTCCAAATCGTGAGTTGGCCAATATTATTCCACTTAGACCGATGACAACCATCACCAACTGGACAGGTATCCATGCCAATTTAGGATGCATCTCGATTACACAACCACGTAGCGATATAACGCTGCCCCTGAGTGGCAGGCAAATAGTCTAAAACGCAAGCAGAGAATCGCTGGTGGCCTGTCCACTCAGGGGGCATGTTAGGCATCATTGGGAAGATCCACTCGAACTACGAGAGGCATGTGATCGCTCCATTGCAACCACTGGTCTGATTCACCAACCCAAGCTGAACAGTCACCTAGCCATGCAACAGGCGCGAAGGCGTAATCGATGTGATACGCCTTGGCAGGATTCCGCTGTAAAAAGAAGGTTGGCTCCGGTTCTGAACCCTGCGGAATTCCGCGACTACGGTGGTAGACGCTCTCCAGGCCCATTTCCGAGAGCTCTCTGACTACATCAGTGTGGTTCCACCAGCGATCCCATTTATCCCAGCGGACATTGCTATTCAGATCTCCCGCGATCACCATTGGCTGAGTTGAAAGCACGGCGCGGTGAGCTTGAATGAACTTCCAGAGCTGTCCAATGTATTGGAAGGTAGGTGAGTTTGCTTGCCGAGTCCATGCAGCCACGAGCAAGAAGCTATCGTGAACCTGGCACGGAAGAAACGATTCGAGTTTGCCTAGATCAAGATCAACAGGGGCAAGCTTTACTCCGGGAGCAGCGAACACTCCAAGCCCCTTGTGCCTATTCTGTCCAGTCCACAGATAGTTCTTCGCCCATGACTTATACGAAGCACTCGTGGAGCGTCCAGGATCCTCGCACTCTTGGATGACGGCAATATCAAAATTCAAGGCGTCTAAAGCATCGAGCTTGTTGCGCAATGCACCATTGCAGTTCCAGGTTACGATATGCATACGCTTAACGCTTGCCATCGCCTGGCCGCAATGAGCTGGCGGAGAAAGCAAAGGCTTATATGGAGGCGGCTCAGGTGGATGGTATTGTTCGGCGGCCGTCATGGCCTCTGTGCGGTCAGATGAGGAGGGAATGCGGCGCAATAGATCTGGGTAATTCAGCAAGCCCTAATTCCAGAGAGATCCGGTTGGGCACTGTTGTGCGTTCAGCTGAACAGCATGTCGAGCCCCTTCAGGTGGTTTTCGGCGGCCTGACGCGTCGTGTCCCGGTACTCGCCGACCGCCTTCTTCATCGGCTCGGCAAAGAACCTGGCGGGTTCGGGCAGCTCTTTGAGCTGGAGCTTCTCGATCGCGCCGCCCGCGCTCCTGATCTCCTCGGCCTGGTCGAACGTTGCCTTCACCATGTGGCCGAGCACCAGCTGTTCGAGCAGCACATTGTCGAAGGTGACCTCCGGCAGCCGCTTGCGGATGTCCGGAATAAGCTCGCGCCTCACCAGCTTGAAATCGAGAATGATGTCGATCAGGAACTGCGACACCCAGCAGGGGCCGAGCGTCAGGTAGAGATGCTTGCGCGCCGCCTCGCCCAGTTCGAGCACCGGGGCATCGCGGTAATATTCCTGGAAGCCGACGGCCTCGAAATGGCTGAAGACCACCGCCGCGTGGAAGCACGAAGTGCCGAAGCCCGGCGGGCAGAGCCAGACCGCCAGGTTCTGGAAGTAGCGGCCGATTTTCTTCCAATCATTGGTGTTGGCGATGGCGATGTTGTCGATGTTGACATCCATCCAGTGGTGCCACGTGCTGTCGGTCGCCACGCGGCCGACGCCGGCGCGGTGCCCGTCATAGACCGAGATCATCGGGTTGTTGACGCGGGCCGCCTGCGGCCCCTTCCCGAAATTGTAGGGCGGATGCCCCAGATTGCTTCCGACCGCGATGATCTGCGGCGCGGGCTTGTCGCCGCCGTCGATGGCATCGGGATATTCTGGCTCGTTCTTGAACTTCTTCTTGGCCGCAAGATCGGGTTCGGGAACGCACCAGCCTTCATGGGCGTGATCGGGCATGACGTTGATCGGCCCGAGCTCGGGGTGGCACAGCACGGGGTGCGGGCGGCGCTTGTAGTGGATGAACGAGATCCGCACCGAGGCATCGGGCAGCCAGGTGATCGGCTGCACCGTCAGGTCGCCCTGATGCGGCGTGTTGTCGAGGGATTGCGGGCCGCCGGGCGCGCCGGGCTCGAACGCCGCCGAGGGTGGGCGCAGCGTGTCGATCCGGGTGGTGCCGAACTGGGTCGGAACCCCGTCGGCATTGGTCCAGCGCCGCATCGTGCCGAGCCGGGGAATGCGGTGGCACATCGACGCGCCCAGATAGTGGTGATCGCCCGTACCGAACAGGCCGCCCTTCTTCTCCGTCATCCATTCATCGAGCTTGGTCAGCTCGGCATCGGTGGAGGGGAAATTGCCAGCAGCCATGATCGGGCTGTCGTTCGTCGTGCCGTTGTTGTCGGGCTCGAAGCCGAAGCACCAAATCTGTTCGTACTGGTCGATCACGGCCGCGCCGCCATCGAGCATATTGAAGCGGAAATTGGTGTATTTCGGCTGCGTCGGCGAAGGCGAGGCGACCACCGCGGGCGAGCCGAGCCCGCGCTGGGCGATATCGACCCGGAACCGCAGGCAGCCGATCCGGGTGTTGCGGATAAGCTCGATCACGCGCGAGATGCCGAAGCCGTTCGGCACGGGTGCGACGGCAATGCTGGGATCGACCACGACCAATATCCGCGCCGTCCGCACAAGCCGCCATTTGTTGAGCAAGGCCTTGATTGCCGGGTCGTAGACTGGGTGGACGATGAGATCGGGGCCGAAGCTTCTGATGTCTGGCATGTCTCTCCCCTAGTCAGGCAGCGCGTAGGAAGTACAAGCACCAGTCACACACGACCGGATATTCCGATCTTGGCCCCTGCGTGCAACACTGTCAACCAGGCCGCAACCGTCCGCACGCACCGATCCCCGGCCCCATTGAGCCGCATTCCCGCCGCACGAGCACACCGCTCCCCCGCCGCGGCCGGCCAGCGGCCGCGGGTTCACCCCACACCGTCAATCCACAACATTGCCCTCGCCGGCAGCGCTCCCTTGCGCAGCCAGCGGTGCCCGGCACCCCGCCTGATCGAACCACGCCGCGGTCAGCGTATCCAGGAAGTAGCACTTGTTGTGATCGACGATCCGGAAGTGCTTGGACTGGGTCGCGGTTGGGAAGACGAGCCCGATGCAATGCCGGCGAATCTGGCCCGCTACGATCTGGTGCGGGTTGTCGGCGTGAAAGGTGTACAGGCCAGCCGCAATGACGTCGCCGTAGACCTCGGCGACCGTCATCGCCGACCCACGCAGTCGCATCACCTCTTTCACCGCCTCGAGGATCGACATGGCCTCCTCGAAGCGACTCACCTCCCTAGCCGAACGCCCATCATCACCCGCCCGTAGGGACCATGGCCAATGAACCTAGATTCTGAAACGGGCCGGGTGGATGATGATGTTAGGTATTTTTGTTCATGATTGCCGCATCAATCATGAACTGTGGAGCAACTGGTCGGAATGCCGAACCAAGTATCGCCCCCATGGAACCATTCAAGTCAACGGCGCAATACTCAAGAGCAATGGCATTCTCTATAGGGGATCCGTCCCAGCAATACACGACAAACTTGACACGGGATGTGTCTTTCAAGAAACGTTTGGTAGCAGAAATAAGTGCGACCTGATCGATGGATCCGTTGCCTATATCTAACTTGATGAAGATCGCGCCGTTCATATCCCTGGGAAGCTGGCTCCGGTGACTCTTTAGGAAATTCAAGGCTTGGTCTTGGCTGCGGAAGATGTTTCGCCGAGCTTTAACCTCGACGTTTAGGCTTGCATATGTTCCGAAGCCTTTAATCCTGAGGTCGAAATCCTCTCCCCTGACTTGAGACGGGATTACCAGCTCAACCGAGCAGGACTCCTTGTAAAACAGATATGCGACAACTGCCTCATAGTATGTAGACTCAAAATTATTGCTATCGTTTTTCTTGAGAAAGTCGTGGAAGCCCGGGCTCCCTTTTAGACACCAAAGCACGTGTGCAAGATGAATGACGCGTACGTCAGACTTCTGTGCGAAGAACTCCTGCTTCTTCCCGAAAGAAGTACATTCGCTTGCCCAGAACTCACCACCGAGAGAGTTAATGATAATGCTTTGCGCCAGTGCCAGCTGAATGGGTTCCTGTTCGCAAATGCCAATCTCACGGAGCTCAGCAACTTGCTCTATAAGCATCTCTGCGGTCAGGTCTTCTGGCCCTGGCAATCGATGCTTCACGCTTGGATACCTAACAGTGATTCGGCAGTCCACAGAAGCTCGCGCCAGCCAATTCTTTGTCGCATAAGCTGCGAGAGTTCACCTCCTCGACTTTCGACAGTTTAGCTGTAGCAAGGCTTCTTGGGGATCGCTACCTGCTTCATGGATTGTTACGCGGTCCGCGGAAGATCTCTCCATTCCTCAGAGCAGGTCTGCGGGGCTGCGAACTCCTGAGGGACCGCGATTCAGCACATGGGTATAGATCATGGTGGTTTTCACATCGCTGTGGCCGAGCAGCTCCTGAATCGTGCGGATGTCGGCTCCCTGCTCCAGAAGGTGTGTGGCGAATGAATGGCGGAAGGTGTGGCAGGTCGCCGGTTTGCTGATCCCCGCGGCCTGCACGGCTGCGCGCACGGCGCGCTGCACAAGGCTGGGATCGAGATGGTGCCTTCCCTCGATGTTCTGCCGTGGAGTTGCCCCATTCCCGGGCCGCGTTGCGGTATTTCCTCTCCAGGGTATGGGGCAACTCCACGGCACTCCAGCCGGCAGCGAGATCGGCGTGGTGCACACGTCTCACGCCCTGCAGGTGCCGCTTCAGGGGCTCCACCAGGCTGGAAGGAAGCACAGTGCGCCGGTCCTTGTCTCCCTTGCCGCAGCGCACGGTGATGCAGCGCTGCTCCAGATCCACATCCTTGATCCGCAGGCGGAGCGCCTCCATCAGCCGCAGGCCACTGCCATACAGCAGTTGGGCCACCAGGCTCTCGGCTCCATCGAGATGACCCAGTACGGCGCGAACCTCCGCCACCGTGAGCACTACGGGAAGGCGCGGCCGCCTTCGGGCGCGGATCACCCCTTCCAGGTTCCCCACATCACTGCCGAGCACCCGGCGATAGAGAAACAGCAGTGCCGCCAGGGCCTGGTTCTGCGTTGAGGCACTCACGTGCTCCTGCGTGGCCAGATGGCTGAGGAAGGCATTGATCTCAGCCTCTCCCATCTCCCGGGGATGCCGCATCCGGTGAAAGCGCAGGTATCGCCGCAGCCACTGCTCATAGGTCGCCACCGTCCGCCGGGCATAGCGGCGCACCTCCAGCTCCTCACGGAATCGCTGGATCAGGCCTGCAGGCTTGGCCTCGGATGTCATGGTCATGGCCTTGGTGGGCTGTCTCAGGATTGCCCCGCCATGACTTCCTCAGTTCGCTCCAGCCCACCTGCCCCCATGCCGCCGGCGACAACGGCGTGCCGTACTACGTGGCGCTGCGTCACCCCGGCCAGTGAGGACGGCCTCAGCAGGCTGTACGGCGTGGCTGCCGATCCAGCCAGCGCCGCAGCCGTGCCGGGGTGAGCGCCCGGATCCAGTGTTCCAGCAGGGGCACGATGCGGCGCTCGATCGGACCGTCGAGGCCGAGCCCTTGGTACAGCCCCACGGTGATCAGTCCCATCGGGATCGAGCCGCAGAGGATGTCGGTGAGCCAGTGGGCCCCGCTCATCAGCCGCGGCAGGGTGAACAGCACGGCGCCGGCGGCGGCGCTCCAGCGGGCCCAGGGTTCCAGGACGCGCCAGCCATAGAGGGTGAGCGTGAACAGGATCAGGCCATGGTCAGCGGGGAAGCTGCCACGGGACGCGTCCTTGGTGCGGATCCAGGGCGTCAGCTCGCTGAGCCGCTGGCTGCCCGGCAGCTCCAGGGTGGGGCTGAGACGGCTGAGATCTACCCACTTATAGATCAAGCCCTGGGCCAGCAGGCCCAGCAGCGCCCCGATCAGAGCATGGACCAACAGCGTGGCCCAGCGGGGGGGCTGCTGCTGCGGCCCGAGAACAGAAACAGGCCCGCCATGGTGAGGGCTGCCGGCAGGTCGAACAGCCGGTGGTTGGTGATGGCCCAGAGCCCATCCCAGAGCGGGCTGAGGCCCAGGCTGGCGTTGGTGATGGAGAAGAACCAGCGGTCGAGCCCGTCCCACAGCGGCCGGATCGGCCCTGCTGCCAGCCAGGAGGCCAGCAGCAGTGGCCCCGCCAGCACCATCAGCAGGCCCTGTCGTCTTCGGCTGCGCATTGGGCTGGCGGCAGGCGGGGGCAGGTTAAGTCGTCGTTAAGGCGACGTTCCCATCGAATCAGGCCTCTGCCCTCGGCATCGGGATTCCGTCGCCGGGTCCGTAGGGTCACCGCAGCAGGCGATCCGCGATGGCGCAGGCGAGGGAACAGAGCCGGCGCCAGCTGCTGGCCGCCGCCCAGCGGCTTTCGGCCCTTGGTCTCAACCAAGGCACGGCCGGCAACCTCTCGCTGCGCCTGGGCGACGGGCTGTTGATCACCCCCAGCTCCCTGCCCTGCGAGCGGATGGGCACCGAGGACCTGGTGGAACTCGATGCCAACGGGCGGGTGCGCCAGGCCGCCCCGGGGCGGCGGCCCTCCTCCGAGTGGCGCCTGCACGCCGACCTTCTGCGCAGCCGGCCCGAGGTGGGGGCCGTGGTGCACTGCCACTCGATCCGGGCCACGGCCCTCGCCTGCCACGGGCGCGGTATCCCGCCCTTCCACTACATGGTGGTGCAGGCCGGTGGCGCTGACATCCGCTGCGCCGCCTACGCCACGTTCGGCGGCCAGGAGCTGTCCGATCGTGCCCTCGAGGCCCTGCGCGCGCGCAGGGCCTGCCTCCTGGCCCACCACGGCCAGGTGACCCTGGGCCGGGATCTCGACCAGGCCGTGGCGCTGGCTCTGGAGGTGGAGACCCTGGCCCAGATGTATCTCGAGGCTCTGCGGCTGGGGGAGCCGCCGCTGCTTGAGGCCGCCGAGATGGCCCGGGTGGCCGCTCGCATGGCCGAGCTCAACTACGGCGCCGCCGATCCCGCCGGCAGCTGACGGGCCATGCGGGCGCCGAACGCGAGGGAGGTGGCCGTCAGGCCCAGGGCCAGCAGGGTCCACAGCGGCAACCCCAGGGCCACCAGGGCGATCGGTGCGAAGGCCGTGATCAGCCCGCCGCCCAGGAAGGGTTCGAACACCAGCTGCTTGAACGAAAAGGCCTCCAGAGCGGGGCTGCGGCCATAGGGGTCGGCCATGCGCAGCAGCAGGAGTCCGGTGGCCGTGACTCCGGTGCTCTGGCCGAAATCGGCGATCGCCCGCTCGAACCAGGCATCCCGGAACAGCCGCGGCCCCAGCCACAGGAACACGCTGACGTTCCAGCCCAGGCCCACCAGGGCCAGCACCAGCAGCGGCAGCCAGGCCTCTTCCACCAGGGGCAGGTTGAGGCTGGCCATGGCCGCGGCGATCAGCACATCCATGGCCAGCGACCCGATGCTGCGCTGGGCGCTCACCGATGCCAGGCGGGGATGCCCCTGCCACCGCAGCAGCTGCTGCACCAGCAGCCCCCCCACCATGGCCAGGGGGAACAGGGGCAGGGCACTGAACAGCTGAGCGCTCTCCTGGCCGCCCAGGGCGCCGGCCAGGCTCACCAGAGCCTGGCGCAGCAGCACCCCCAGGCCGATGGCGCCACCGATCAGGGCCAGATTGAGGGTGAAGCCGTCGATCGTGGCCGAATGGGACGCTGCCGCCGCAACCTCAGGGCGGGCCGCTGAGCGGGTCATGGCCTGAGGCGGCTCCTGCAGCAGCCACTGGCGCCGGCGGCCGATCACCACCAGCGCGCTGCCCACCAGCACCCCCGCCAGCACGCCGATGGTGGCCATGGCCAGGCCCAGGGCCTCGCCCGACTCCAGCCCCAGGCGGCTGAAGGCGGAGCCCATGCCGGCCGCGGTGCCGTGGCCGCCCTCGAAGCCCACTTCGATCAGACAGGCCATCAGCGGATTGGTGCCCAGCAGCGGCCGCAGCACCACCAGCACCACCAGTCCACCCACGAGGTACTGACCGAAGCCAAGCACCATGCCGAAGGCGGTCTGGCTGGCGGCCCGCTGCCACAGCACGCGGCGGCTGGGCAGGGTCTGGCCGATGAACAGGCTGGCGAACACCACGTTGATCAGCACCCCCGGGGTCTGGCTCCACACCGTGTAGACGCTCTCCGGAAACAGGCGCAGGGGGCTGAAGGGGCCGATCGCCAGCCCCAGCAGGCCCGCCACCAGCGCTTCCGGCAGGCCCAGGCCGCGCAGCAGGCCCCAGCGCTGCCGCAGGGCGGTGGCAAGGAGCAGCAGCAGGCTGAGCGCCACGAAGGCGATCAGCACATCGAACAGCTTCATGGGATGGGGGGCTCAGGCCTGCCGGCGTGCCAGCAGCAGGGCCAGTGTGATCCAGAGCACGGTGAGTGCGAAGCAGAGCGCGCACCACAGCGGCAGCCCCCAGCTGTGCACGGCCAGCGGTGCCGCCACCGTGACCACCCCGCCGGCCAGCACCGGCTGCAGCAGCAGTTGCTTGATCGAAAAGGCGGGCAGAGCCTCGCTGCGGTTGCTGGGGTCGGCCATGCCCAGCAGCAGCAGGCCGCTGGCCGCCACGCCGGTGGCCTGGCCGAATTCGGTCACGGCCCGCTCGAACCAGTCGACGGGCAGCACGCGGCGGGCCAGCACCAGCACCACCAGCAGATTCCAGCCCAGGCCGGCCACCGCCAGCACCGTGAGCGGCAGCCAGTTCTGGGTCAGTTGGGCCAGGTTCAGGCCTGCCATCGCCGCGGTGATCAGCAGATCGGTGGCCAGCCCCCCCAGCCGGGTCTGCAGCTGGGGCGAGGCCAGATCGCTGAAACCGCTGCGCTCCAGCACCAGGCGCACCAGCAGCGATCCCGCCAGGGCCAGGGGATAGACGGGCAGGGCGTCCACCACTGTGTGCCAGGCCCCCTGGAGGGGGGTGGCAGCCCAGTCCAGGCCTGCCTGCATCAGCACCCCCAGCCCCACCGCCAGGCCGGCCAGCCCCAGGTTGAGCATCAGCACGGCCGCCTGGCCCCGCTCCCGACCGGTGGCCGGAGCGGGCAGGGGGCAGCTGGGCTGGTGGGGGCTGGCGGCGGGCTGCGGGAGTGCCGCCTCGAGGGCGAGCGGCTCGAGGGCCATCAGCCACCCACGGCGCTGGCCGATCACCACCAGCACTCCCCCCAGCACCGTGGAGCTGAGCAGCCCCACGGTGGCCATCGCCAGGCCCAGATCGCCGCCTTCGCCAAAGCCCAGGTCGGCATAGATCGGCCCCATCACCGCCGCACTGCCGTGGCCGCCCTCGAAGCCCACCTCGATCAGGCAGGCCATCAGCGGATTCACTCCCAGCAACGGGCCCAGCACCAGCAGCACCGCCAGGGCCCCCATCAGGTACTGGCCGAAGCCCAGCGTCAGCCCCAGCAGGGTCTGGGCGGCGGCGGGTCGCCAGAAGCTCTGCAGGGCGGGCAGGGGGCGCCCCAGCATCAGGGTGGCGAACACCAGGGTGAGCAGGATCGTGGGCAGGCGGGCCCAGAGCTCCTCCACCGCTGCTGGCAGCAGCGGCCAGGGGCCCTCGGGGCCGATCGCCAACCCCAGCAGCCCGGCCACCACCGCCGCCGGCAGCCCCAGTCGCTGCAGTCCCAGGGCCGGCCCGATCGCCCGCCCCAGCGCCAGCAGCAGCCCCAGGGCGGCGAAGGCCAGGGAGACCAGCGAGAAGGCCGGCAGGACGTTCACGGTGCGGCCAGGCCGAACTGGCGGCGGAAGAAGGCTTCGGTGGCCTCCAGCACCTGGAGCTGCACGGCCCCGTCGCGGAAGCCATGGCCTTCGCCGGCGAAGAGGTGCACCTCCACGGGAATGTCGTTGGCCGTCAGGGCCAGCGCCATGCGCTCGGTCTGCTCCGGCGGCACCACGGTGTCCTCCAGCCCCTGGAAAAGGATCACCGGGCAGCGGATGCGGTTGGCATGGGCCAGCGGGGAGCGGGCCGCGTAGGTGGCGGCGGCCTCGGGCCAGGGCCCGATCAGGCCATCGAGGTAGCGCGCCTCGAAGCGGTGGTCATGCACGGCCAGGGCCGCCGGATCGCAGACCGGATAGCGGCAGGCGGCGGCCCGGAACACGTCGCTGAAGCACAGGGCTGCCAGGGCGGTGAAGCCGCCGGCACTGCCGCCTTCGATGGCGATGCGTGCGGCGCTGGCCTTCCCCGCCCCCACCAGGGAGCGGGCGGCGGCGGCGCAGTCGGCCACATCGACCACGCCCCACTGGCCGTCGAGGCGCTCGCGGTAGGCCTTGCCGAAGCCCGTGGAGCCGCCGTAGTTCACATCCACCACCCCCCAGCCGCGGGAGGTCCAGAACTGGATCGCCAGGCTCAGCCCTGGCCGGGCCATGCCGGTGGGACCGCTGTGGCCCTTCACCAGCAGGGGGGAGTGGGCAGTGGCGCCGCCGATCGGCGGGTAATACCAGGCATGGGTGCGTTCGCCGCCGTGACCGGCGAACCACCAGGCCTGGGGCCGGCTGATCGCCTCCGGCGCCAGCGGGCAGACGGCCACGGGGGTGTGCTGCCAGTGGCCGCCGGCCAGCTCCAGTTCCAGCAGTCCCTGGGGCGTGGTGGGGGAACTGGCCACCGCCACCAGCCGTCCATCCTCGGCGCTGAGGCCGGCCAGATCGTCGAAGGGCAGGGCCAGGGGCTGCCAGGCCTCAGCCCTGCCCACCAGCTCCGTCTCCAGGGCCACCCGGCCCAGCTCCCAGACGCCTTCCCGGCAGGCCGCGGCGATCAGCTGGCCCCCGTCCCAGGCGCTGGTGCGCATGCCATACACCCACTGGGGCATGGCGAACTCGGCCGCCATCGGCAGCAGGCTCTGCCAGCGGCCGGAGCGGGTGTGCAGCCGCTGCAGGTTCCACCAGCCGCTGGTATCGCTGGCCACCACGAGCTCATCGCTGCCCAGCCAGAGGGGTTGAAACACCGAGACGGCCTGGGCATCGGTGGCGCTTGATCCGGCCACCACCCGGGGCTCGTGCAGGCTGCCGTCGGCGGCCACCTCGGCCAGCCACAGCTCGCTGCGCTCCCAGGGCATGTGCGGCTGCTGCCACTCCACCCAGGCCAGCTGGCCGCCGTCGGGGCTGAGGCAGGCGTAGCCGCAGAAATCGGTGGGCCGGTGCAGCACGGCGGGCTCGCCGCCGGCCAGCGGTACCGCCACCAGCAGGTCGCGCCCATCGGCCTCCATCACGCCGATCCAGCGCTGGCGGGAGCTGTCGATCAGACCATCGGCGAAGGCCCGCTCGCCAGGGCTGGTGAGCGCTTGGGGCGCCTCCTGGGGCCGGCCGCTGGCCGGGTCCAGCCGGCAGCGCCAGAGGCAGCGGTCGCCGTCGTGCACGAACACCAGCGTGTTGGCGTCGACGGCATAGCTGCCGCCGCCATAGGCATGCACCCGGCTGCGCAGGTTCCACGGCGGCGGGGTGAGTTCCACCGCTGCGCTCTCACCTTGCCGAGCGGCTCGCATCATCAGGGTGGTGCGGCCCCCCTCCAGGGGGCGCTGCTCCAGCCAGAACAGCCACCCGCCGCGCAGCAACGGCTCGCGCAGGCTGGGGGTGCGCCCCACCACCAGGGCCGCAGGTAGGGGCAGGCCCGCGGGCGGGGGCAGGCCCGCTATGTGCGACTGCCGCATCGACTGCCGCATGGGGGATGCCGCGACCGGTTCTTGGTTGATGCGCCTTAAACTGGCACAACCAGGAAGAGAGAGCGTTGGCACGCAGCTTCGCCCAGATGGCCCGCACGGCGGAGCAACCCGGCCGCACGGTGCAGGTGCCCAAGGAGCCGATGGCCCAGCCGCCCCTGCCGATTCACACCCTGGGGGATCGGGTGCTGCGCACCCCCGCCAAACGCATCGGCAAGGTGGATGAATCGCTGCGCGAGCTGGTCCGCGACATGCTGCGCAGCATGTATGCCGCCAAGGGCATCGGCCTGGCCGCCCCCCAGGTGGGCGTGCATCAACAGCTGTTGGTGATCGATCTCGATCCCGACAACGCCGCCAGCCCACCGCTGGTGCTGATCAACCCCGAGATTCGTTCCTTCGGCTCCGGCCTCGACAGCTACGAGGAGGGCTGCCTGAGCATCCCCGGTGTGTATCTCCACGTAGTGCGCCCCTCCACGGTGGAGGTGAATTATCGCGACGAGATGGGCCGACCCCGTCGCCTCAAGGCCGATGGCCTGCTCGGCCGCTGCATCCAGCACGAGATGGATCACCTCAACGGCGTGCTGTTCGTAGACCGCGTGACCGATGAACTCAGCCTCAACAGCGAGCTGCAGGAGCACGGCTTCCAGCGCGGCGACGTGCAGTCCATCCGCTGAGCTGGCCATGCCGATGAAACCCCTGGCCGGTCTGTTCCTGGCCCTGGCCTGCGTGCTGGGGATCGCGGCCACCGGCTGCGTGTTCGAGCTGGCCTATGGCGATCCCAACCTGGGGCTTGGGCCCACCCGCTGGATCCTGGCCCTGAGCCTGCCCGGCACGGTGGCCACCCTGCTGGTGGCCATCCGCATCAACAAGCCCGCCTGAAACCCTGCTGCCAGGTGCACCCCCTGGTGAGCCCGGTCTGGCTTGCATACCATGACTGCCTGCCCGGTCTCCCCTGCCATGCTCCGCTCCGTGCTGCTTCCCACCCCGTTGGCCGTTGTCCTGGCCGCCGTGGGCGTGTCGGCCCTGGTCCCTGGCCCGGCGCTGCAGGCGGTCCGGGCGTCATCGCTGTTCCAGACCGCCGAGCTCGATCCCGGTAATTTCGCCGTGGTGGCCGCTCCCATCGGCAACGGTGAGCGCGCTCAGCTCAACATCTATGAGCAGCTCAACGACCGGCAGACCTGCTTTGCCGTGAACGGCAGTCAGCCGGCGTTGGTGGAGCCGTTGCTGGCCACCTTCGATTTCACCGGCATCTGTAGCCGTTATCTCGATGCCAATGGCTACTCGGTGCGGATCGGCGACAGCGACCTGGCCCCCGGCTACCGGTTGAGCGTGGTGCGCTTCAGCGACGACAACCTGCTGCTGGCGGTGCCCACCCGCTCCGGAATCGGGCCCGAGATGGTGGTGGCCCGCACCAACGGCCCGGGAACGGACTACCTGAAGCTGGTGCTGGAGCCGGGCTGGCAGCTCAAGCGCCGCGCCTACAACGGTCGCAACCTCGGCCACGTGTACCTCTACCGCGACAGCTGGCCGGGTGCCTCACCCACCGCCGCTGTTGAGGCGTTGATGGATGTGGAGGCTGACGGGCAGATGCCGGCAGCCGCTGCTGAGGAGGGCCCTGTGGAGCTGGACGTGCAGCTCGGCAGTGACGCCCTGATCAACGATCCCGGGCTCAGGGGCTTCTGAAGCCCGCGCTGGCCCAGTTGCTAGTTTGATCCACTCTGCAAGACGCACCCAGCTTCATGACCCAGGTCACCGTCGGCGAAAACGAAGGCATCGAGTCGGCCCTGCGCCGTTTCAAGCGCCAGGTGTCCAGGGCCGGCATCTTTGCCGACCTCAAGCGTCTGCGCCACCACGAGACCCCCACGGAGAAGTACAAGCGCAAGGCCCAGCAGCGCCGCCGCCGCCGCTGAGCTCTGCGGCTCAGTCTTGCTCCAGGGAGTCGAAACTGCGGTAGGTGAGGGCTTCGGCCACCGCCGCTGCGCCCACACCGCGGTGGTGGTCGAGGTCGCTGATCGTGCGGGCCACCCGCAGCAGTCGTTCACCTGCACGCGCCGTGAGCCGGCGCCGGCAGAGGGCCTGCTCCCACAGCTCCAGGCCGGCCGGCTCCAGGCCGAGCACCTGCTGCAGCGCTCCAGCGTTCAGCCGGGCATTGCCGATCCCGCAGGGGTTGCGCCGTGCCATGCGCCGGTGGGCCTCCGCCACCCGTTCGGCCACCGCAGCGGTGGCTTCAGGCCCTGATGGTCCGCTGCCACCGCTGCTGCGACCCCCACTGCGGAAGGGTGCGGCCAGCGCGGCGGCCGCAGGCCGCCGCATCACCACCTGCAGGTCGATGCGATCGAGCAGAGGGCCGGAGAGCCGGCCCCAGTAGCGCCGACGTTCCCCCACGCTGCAGCGGCACTCCCGTTCAGGATCGCCATACCAGCCGCAGGCGCAGGGGTTGGAGGCGCCCACCAGGGTGATGGCGCAGGGGAAGCGACTGCGCTGCCGGCAGCGGTGGATCCAGATCTCGCCCTCCTCCAGAGGCTGGCGCAGCAGGTCGAGCACACCGCTGCGGAACTCGCTGAGCTCATCGAGGAACAGCACGCCGTGATGGGCCAGGGCCAGCTCGCCGGGCCGGGGGATGGAGCCGCCGCCGATCAGGGCGGCGCCCGAGCAGCTGTGGTGAGGGGAGCGAAAGGGGCGCTCGCCCACCAGGCCGGTCCCCGGCTCCAGCAGCCCGGCTACCGAGTGAATGCGCGTGAGTTCCAGGGCCTGCGCCCGGTTCAGCGGCGGCAGCAGACCGCCCAGGCAACGGGCCAGCATGGTCTTGCCGCTGCCCGGTGGTCCCACCAGCAGCAGGTGATGACCTCCGGCCGCGGCGATCTCCAGGGCCCGCCGACCGTGGGGCTGGCCGTGGACATCCGCCAGGTCGGGTCCGCCGCGCGTCACGTTGCCCCCTGCCTCGCCCCCCTGCATCGCTGCGGGAGCCGCTTCCGGCTCCCGCACCTGCCGCACGGCCTCTGCCAGGTGCGCCACCCCCCACACCTGCAGGCCGTCCACCAGGGCGGCCTCGGCGGCGTTGGCCTCCGGCACCACCAGGGCCCGCGCCCCCTCGGCCCTGGCCCGCAGCGCCAGCGCCAGTGCCCCCCGCACGGGCCGCAGCTGGCCATCGAGGGACAGCTCGCCGCTGCTCCACACCCCCTGCATGGCCTGGGGGGGCAGCTGCCCGGTGGCGATCAGCAGCCCCAGGGCCACGGGCAGATCGAAGCCGGGACCCTCCTTGCGCAGGTCGGCCGGGGCCAGGTTCACCACCACCCGGCCGAGGGGCACCCGAAAGCCGCTGTGACGCAGAGCCGAGCGCACCCGCTCGCGGGCCTCCTGCACCGACGTGCCGGCCAGACCCACCATCTGCAGGGCGGGAAGCCCGGGCCCCAGGTCGACTTCCACGCTCACCGTGAGGGCCTCCAGCCCCAGCAGCGCCGCGCTGCTGCATCGTGCCAACATCGATCCAAGGCCACTGCTCCACCAGTGCCACCCGCGTCACCGCAGCCCGCTTCCCGTCCGCTCACCATGGCCGCCTCCGACCAGCTCCAGGACCGGAACGACACGATCTTCGGGCGCATCCTGCGCGGGGAGATCCCCTGCGACCAGGTGTACTCCGATGAGCACTGCCTGGCCTTCCGGGATGTGGCTCCCCAGGCTCCGGTGCACGTGCTGGTGATTCCGCGTCGGCCCATCACCCGCCTGGATGAGGCGGGGCCCGACCAGGCCCCCCTGCTGGGCCACCTGCTGCTGGTGGCTGCGCAGGTGGCGCGGCAGGAGGGGCTGAGCGGCTTCCGCACCGTGATCAACTCCGGGGTGGAGGCAGGCCAGAGCGTGTTCCATCTGCACGTGCATGTGATCGGCGGCCGTCCCCTGGCCTGGCCGCCGGGTTGAGTGGTCGTGTCCTGAACGCGCCGGGCCGACTGCGGTGGTGAGAATGGGCGTTACCCGACACGCCGCATGAATCCCCTCAAGGCCCTCCGCAGCCAGCTGAGCAAGCTGCAGCGCCTGGCCCAGCCCTATTTCCTGCCGGTGGAAGACACCAGGGCCTGGCAGTTCCCCCTGCTGGTGGTGGCCCTCGTGACGGTGGTGGTGGGGCTCACTCTGCTGCTGCTCACCGGCGTGGTGGCCCTCAGCGGGGCCGTGATACCCGAGCTGCGCGGCCGCTTTCTCCCAGGGGTGCCCGAGCAGGTGGCGGCCCTCTGGCGGGGCCCCTGGGGATGGGTGGTGATGACCCTGATGGCGGGGGGGCTGGCCACCTTTGCCGCGATGCGCACCAAGCTGCGCCAGGGCCGTTGGGTGCCCTGGACCCTGCTCGGGGTGATCCTGCTGCTGATCCTGGTGATCAATGGCATCAATGTGGGCATCAGTTTCATCGCCCGCAACGTTGATAACGCCCTTGTGGCGTTTGATCAGGACAACTTCTGGAAAATCGTCGGGATCTATGCCTTCTGCCTGGTGCTGGCATTGCCGATCCGGGCCCTGCAGAGCTACCTGATCCCCAAGCTGGGCCTGCTCTGGCGGGAATGGCTCAGCGGCCGCCTGTTGGGCCGCTACCTCAGCAACCGGGCCTACTACGAGCTCAACCCCAATGATGAATCGGCCGAGGAGATCGATAACCCCGACCAGCGCATCGCCCAGGACACCGACAGCTTCACCCGCACCAGCCTGAGTGTGACCGTGGAGGTGCTGGCAGCTCTGCTCACGTTCTTCAGCTTCATCATTGTGCTGTGGAGCATCAGCGACCGGCTGGCTCTGCTGTTGCTGGTGTATTCGGTGGGTGGTACGGCGGCGATCGTGTTTGCCAGCCGCAAGCTGGTGCAGCTCAACTACGAGCAGCTCAAGCTCGAGGCCAACTTCCGCTACGGCCTCGTGCACATCCGCGACAATGCCGAGTCGATCGCCTTCTACCGGGGCGAGAAGCAGGAGTCGCGCGAAGCGGTGCGCCGGCTTGATGGTGCCATTCAGAACTACAACCGCCTGATCATCTGGGAGGCGCTGATCAGCGTGATCCAGCGCTCCTACGACTACTTCTCCCGCTTCCTGCCCTGGCTGGTGATCGCACCCATCTACTTTGCGCGTGAAGTGGATTTCGGGGTCTTCGGGCAGGCCAGCATCGCCTTCTCCCAGGTGCTGTTCTCGGTGAGCTACATCGTCAACAACATCGATCGTCTGGCCGCGTTCTCTGCCTCCATCAGCCGTCTGGAGGGCTTCCAGAGCAAGGTGGATGAGATCAGTGGTGAGCACGCCCTGGCGGCGGGAGGCAACGGCGCCAGGGCGGGGCTGCGCCCCGATTCGATCCTGGTGAGCCACGTGGATCTGGTGCCACCCCACAGCAGCCGCACCCTGGTGCACGACCTCAGCCTGGAGGTGGACCGCAACCAGCGCCTGCTGGTGGTGGGGCCTTCGGGCTGCGGCAAGACCTCCTTCCTGCGGCTGGTGAGCGGGCTCTGGCCCCCGGCGGCCGGGACGGTGGAGCGGCCCCGGGAAGGGGAGCTGCTGTTCATCCCCCAGAAGCCCTATATGTTGCTGGGCAGCCTGCGCGAACAGCTCAGCTATCCGCTGCCTCCGGAGCGCTTCAGCGACGATCAGCTGCGCCATGTGCTCTCAGAGGTGCGTCTGCCGGAGCTGGTGCATCGCTATCCCGACCTGGACATCAAGCAGGACTGGCCCCGCCTGCTCTCCCTCGGCGAGCAGCAGCGGCTCGCCTTCGCCCGCCTGCTGCTCAATGCCCCCCGCATCGTGGTGCTCGATGAGGCCACCAGCGCCCTCGATGTGGCCACCGAACGCCACCTCTACGACCTGCTGCGCGAACGCGACATTGCCTTTGTGAGCGTGGGTCACCGTCCCACCCTCACCGAGTTCCACGACACGGTGCTGGAGCTGGACGGTACGGGACACTGGCGGCTGCTGCCTGCCGAGGGCTATGTCTTCGGCGCCAATGTCTGACGCCTCCGCCCCCATGTCTTCCGACGCCTCCTCCCCTGCCCCGGAGCCGGCCACCAGCGCCACCACCGCCGATGTGCCCGCCTTCGGCTGGAGCTCCTACGCCGAGCGGGTGAACGGCCGCTTCGCCATGCTGGGATTCACCGCCGTGCTGCTGATCGAGGCCTTCAGCGGTGAGACGTTTCTGCGCTGGGCCGGCCTTGTCCCCTGACGCTCTGTGCCCTGACGCTCAGGGCAGATCGAGCAGGTCGATCTGCCAGAGCCCGGCGCGACTGACCTCCACGGCCAGTTGGCGGCCGTCGGCGCGCAGCTGCACCCGCCGGGGCACGCCGGCGGGATTGATCGGCAGCAGCCGCAGGCTCCCCTGGGAGCGCTGATAGAGCACCAGTTCGGTGCGGCCGTCCAGCTGGCGCACCAGGGCCAGCCGTTCACCGGCCGCATCCACCGACAGGTTCAGCACCTGGGCATCGGGACGGTTCAGGCCCGGCAGCGGCAGCTGCGCGTTGCGCTCCACATCCACCAGTTGCACCCGGTCGCGGCCCTCCCGTGTGCTGATCAGGGCCAGCCAGCGTCCCGCCAGCGCTGGCTCACGGCTGCTCTCCTCACCCGCCAGCTGCCCGTTGAGGGCCACCAGGGGCCGCGGCCGCTCCCCGGCACAGCCCGCGATCCCCGCCACCACAGCCGCCACGGCGAGCAGGGCCAGATGGGGGGGCGGCGCTTTGGCGAGCCGGGTCATGGCTGGCCAGCTCCGCCGCCAAGCACCGCCCGGGCGGGGGGCAGATCCCGCTCCAGCAGGCCACTGAGGTCGAACACCTCCACTCGGCGGCGGCCGTTACGCAGCAGCTGAACCGCCAGGCGCGAGCCATCGCTGGAGAGGCTGAGGCGCTCGGGCTGGCTGCCGGGCGGCAGCTGCAGCCGCACCACACGGCCCCGCAGGCGGTCTTCAATCACGGCTCGGCGCTGGGGCCCCTCCTGCACCAGCACCGCCAGGTAGCGACCATTCCAGCTCAGGCTCGGCGAGCTGTGGGGCTGGCGCCGCCGCAGCCGCAGGGGGCGCAGCCCCCCGCCGGGCTGCTGCTGCAGGATCACCCGGCCCTGCCCTTCGCGCTCCAGCACGGAGGCCAGCAGGCGACCATCGCCGCTCAGGGCCGGATCGAGGCGATTGCCACCCCCAAGCCCCACCCCCGGAGCCCGCCGGCCCAGCCCCAGGCCACAGCCGCTGAGCAGGAGCGCCAGCAACAGGGCGGTGAGCCCAGGGAGGCTGGCCGACCGTGCCGCCATCAAGATGGCGTGCTCGACTCAGCGCGCAAATCAGCGCGCAGGTTGATCATGCCGCTCAGTCGTCGAATCGCGAGGAATTGTCGCGGCTGCGGCTGGTGCGCTCAGGGGCCACGCCGCCGGACGGCGAGGTGCTGCCGGTGGGACTGGCAGACGGTTGTTGTTGGCGGGAGCTGCGGCCCACCGGGCTGTAGTCGGCGTCGCTGATCGCGGCGGCTTCGGGGCCGCGGGAGCGGATCGGTGAGCCCTGGGGAATGCCCGCCCGTCCAGGATCTGGGGCGGAGGCACTGGCTGCTGGCGCCGGTCCGGCGGTGGCGGAAGGGCGGCGGCTGGAGCGGGGCATGGCATCGGCCGCCGCCACCGGCCGGCTGCCTCGGCGCACCTCGCTCTGGCCGTCGCGATCGCGGCGCCGGCTGCCGAATTCAGGGGCGCTATCCGGGCGGCCAGCGCTGTAGCGGCGCGGCGTGGGGCCGCTGTCGCGGCTGTCGTCGTCCCAGGCACCGGGAGCGGGGCGGCTGGCCTCGTCGCGGCGGCTGGCGGCGCGCTCGGGGATGGCTGCCCGGCTGGGCCGGCGGGGCCGGTAGAAGTCGTCCTGATCGTCGTCGGCCCCCCGGGCTGGGATGCGCCGGCGCAGGGCCTGAGGTTCGTCGAGACGCTCAGGACCCTCGTCCTCCAAGCCTCGCCCGCCCATGCGGGGGCGATAGGGAGGAGGCTCCGCCGCCATCGGCTCGTCGTCGTCGAAGTAGGCGGAGCGGCGGGCCTGTTCGGTGGTCACCCCTCGCAGCCGCACGCTTTCGTAGGCGAAGAACACCGTGGTGCCGGCCAGCAGGAACTGGCCGAACTGAAGGATGGGATCGAGGCGCCAGCCCTGGAAGAACAGAATTCCGCCGCAGAGCAGACCCACCGCCGCGAAGAACACGTCGTAGTCACGCGCCAGGGCCGGCTTGAAGTTGCGCATGAAGTAGAGCAGCGCCCCGCCCACCGCCAGCACGATGCCAACGATGCTGGCCCAATTCAGACTGGCATTGACCACAAACGACCTCCGACGGAGCGTGCACCCACTCTAAGGAGAGCCGAGACGAAGAACGAAGACGAGACGGATGCCCCGGCTTGGCTCAGAGCCGCCGGTCCACCTGGTCGGTCTGGCTGATCAGCACCAGCCCCACGGCAATGGGCACCACCACGATCACCGCGCCCCACACGAGGCTGCTCAGGAAGTTGGCGAGGGAAGGGGTCATGGGGAGGTCGCCGGGGACACTCGTGGGTGTGGTGATCCTAGGCAGTGGCTGCGGCTCCCTACGCTGTGCGCGCTGATGCTTAGAGGTTTGTGACAGCTCTGCCCACTTCTCCCCTGGCCTGGACCCATCTGCTGCTGGGCCTGCTGCTGGCGCTGTGGACGTTGCTGTTTCTGTTCCGCATCGTGCTCACCTGGTATCCCCGGCTGGATCTCCAGAAGGGCGTGCTGCGCCTGATCGCCTGGCCCACCGAACCCCTGCTGGGACCGACGCGCCGGCTGATCCAGCCCATCGGCGGCGTGGATGTGACGCCGGTGGTGTGGGTGGGTCTGATCAGCCTGCTGCGGGAGCTGCTGGTGGGGCAGCAGGGTCTGCTGACCCAGCTGATGCAGCGCGCACTCACGGTGGCCTGAGCCGGCTGGGGGGCTGCCGGCCCCTCAGGACATCGGCAGCATGTCTTCCTCCACAAATTTCGTGTGCACATCGCCGGCCTGGAACTCGGGCCGCTCGATCAGCTGCAGGTGGAAGTCGATGGTGGTGGGAATGCCGGTGACGGCACATTCGGAGAGGGCCCGGTGCAGGCGGCGCAGGGCGTGGTCGCGGTCCACCCCCCACACGATCAGCTTGCCGATCAGGGAGTCGTAGAAGGGTGGGATCTCGTAGCCCGTGTAAACGTGGCTGTCGAAGCGCACTCCCGGTCCTCCGGGGGGCAGCCAGCCAGTGATGCGTCCGGGGGCGGGGCGGAAGTTCTGGCGGGGATCCTCAGCGTTGATGCGCACTTCAATGGCATGGCCGCAGAGTTTGATGTCGTCCTGCGTCATCGTCAGCGGCTCCCCACCGGCGATGCGCAGCTGCTCGGCGATCAGGTCGACACCGGTCACCATCTCGGTGACCGGATGTTCCACCTGGATGCGGGTGTTCATCTCCATGAAATAGAAGTGGCCGCTCTGGTCCACCAGGAACTCCACAGTGCCCGCGCCCTCGTAGCGGATGGCGCGGGCCACGGCCACGGCGGCTTCACCCATCTGCCGGCGCAGGTCGGCGTTGATGGCCACGCTCGGCGCCTCCTCCAGCAGCTTCTGGTGGCGGCGCTGGATCGAGCAGTCGCGCTCACCCAGATGAATCACGTTGCCGTGGCGGTCGGCCAGCACCTGCACCTCCACGTGCCGGGGCCGGGCGATGAACTTCTCCATGTAGAGGCCGGGATTGCCGAAGGCCGCCTCCGCCTCCCCCTGGGCTGCCTTGAACAGGCTCTCGAGCTGATCGGCGCCGGGCACCAGCCGCATGCCGCGACCGCCGCCGCCGGCGGTGGCCTTGATCATCACCGGGTAGCCCATCTGGGCGGCCAGCCCGCGAGCCTCCTCCACGGAGGCCAGCAGGCCCTCGCTGCCTGGAATGGTGGGCACCCCCACCTGTTGCATGGTGGCCTTGGCGGTCGACTTGTCGCCCATCGAGCGGATCGCCTCGGGGGAGGGGCCCACGAAGGTGATGCCGTGGTCGCCGCAGATCTCGGCGAAGCGATCGTTCTCCGCCAGGAAGCCGTAGCCGGGATGGATGGCATCGGCGCCCCGGGAGGTGGCCGCCGCCAGGATGTTGGGGATGTTCAGGTAGCTCTTGGCGCTGGGCGCCTCGCCCACGCACACCGTTTCATCGGCGAGCTGCACATGCAGGGCGTTGCGATCCACCGTGCTGTACACGGCCACGGTGGGGATGCCCAGTTCGCGGCAGCTGCGCAGAATGCGCAGGGCGATTTCGCCACGGTTGGCGATCAGCAACTTGCCGATGGGCATGCGCCGCGTCTCTGCTCAACCGGGCCGCAGCGGACTGTATCAGCGCCGACAGAGCGCCCCCTATGGAAGGCGGGGCAGGGTGATGGGTATATTGCGGGCCGGCGCTGGATCTCGGTCCTCAGCCGGCCCATCAGCGGATGTGGTGGAATTGGTAGACACGCACGTTTGAGGGGCGTGTGGCTTCGGCCTTGCGAGTTCAAGTCTCGCCATCCGCACTTTTTCCTTCAGCCCCTTCAGCCTTGAGCCGCCACGCCTGAGCCGTTCGCCCCTGAGCCGTTCGCCATCGTGCTGGTGAGCAACGGCCCCGGGGAGCTCGCCACCTGGGTGCGGCCTCTGGCCCTCGGCCTGCATCGCCAGCTTCCGCTGCGGCCACACTCTGCCGCAGCCGCCGGCGCCCTGCACCTGGTGCTGGTGCCCTGTCCCAACGGCACCGGCCGGGAGCACAGGGTGGCGGCGGACTGGAACCTGTTCGAGCGCATCACCCCGGCGCGACGCTTCTGGCCCCTGCTGCTGCGGCCAGGCCGCTGGGGGGTCTGGCCCGGGCGGGGGGTGGTGGTGTTCCTGGGCGGCGACCAGTTCTGGACGGTGTTGCTCTCAGCGCGCCTGGGCTACCGGCACCTCACCTATGCGGAGTGGCTGGCCCGCTGGCCGCGCTGGAACGATCGCATCGCCGCCATGGGGCCGCGGGCCGCCGGCCGGCTGGCACCCCGGTGGCGCCAGCGCTGCACGGTGGTGGGCGATCTGATGGCGGATCTCGGCGAGCGGGCCCGCCGCGACGACCCCCTGCCCGCCGGCGAGTGGGTGGCCCTGCTGCCGGGCTCCAAACGGGCCAAGCTGCTGGTGGGCGTGCCCTTTCTGCTCGAGACGGCCGACCGGCTGGCGGCGCTGCGGCCCGGCTGCCGGTTTCTGTTGCCCCTGGCGCCCACCACCAACCTGGCCGAGCTGCTGCACTGCGCCGGTGCCGGCAATCCCATCGCCCGCTGCTACGGCTCCGGTGTGCCCCGGCCGCTGCCTTCCGCCCTGCTGGAGAGCGATGGCCTGGCCCTGATCACCCCCGCCGGCACCCGCATTGAACTCACGCGCTCGGCACCGGCCCACGGGCCCCTCAGCCAGTGCGCTCTCGCCCTCACCACGGTGGGCGCCAACACCGCCGAACTGGCGGCCCTGGGGCTGCCGATGCTGGTGCTGGTGCCCACCCAGCACCCGGAGGTGATGCGGGCCTGGGATGGTCTGGCGGGCTGGCTGGCGCGGCTGCCGGTGCTGGGACTGCTGCTGGGACGCGCGCTCACCGCCTGGCGGCTGCGACGGCGGGGTCTGCTGGCCCTGCCCAACATCCACGCCGGACATCTGCTGGTGCCGGAACGAGTGGGGTCGATCACGCCGCCCCAAATCGCCGCCGAAAGCGCCGACTGGCTCTCCCGCCCTGAGCGCCTGGAGGCCCTGCGCCTGGAGTTGCGCGGCCTGCGCGGCGAGGGGGGAGCCGTGGCTGCCCTGGTGGCGCTGGTGCGGGAGCTGCTGCCGCCGGAGGGCGGTGATTCCTAGGGTCGGCTGATCTGCACGCCAGTCCGCCATGTCCGAGCCCACGCCCAGCCCCGCCTCGGCCTGTGGGCTTGACAGCGGCCTCAGCCGTGATGCCCGCGAGGAGGTGTGGCGCCAGAAGCTCACCCCCGAGCAGTTCCGGATCACCCGCCAGGGCGGCACCGAGCGGGCTTTCACAGGCGAATACTGGAACCACAAGGCCACCGGCACTTACCACTGCCTGTGCTGCGGTGCGCCGCTGTTCAGCAGCGCCACCAAGTTCGAGTCCGGCACCGGCTGGCCCAGCTTCTGGGATGGCGTGAAGCCGGCCGCGATCAGCACCCTCGTGGACCGCAGCCACGGCATGACGCGCACGGAGATTCGCTGCGCCAACTGCGAGGCCCACCTGGGGCACGTGTTCGCCGACGGGCCCGCCCCCACCGGGCAGCGTCATTGCGTGAATTCCGCCTCGCTGGAGTTCAGGCCCGCCTGAGTGTCACCGGCCCCCAACGGTTGGGGGTCTCACCAGGGATCGCCGAGGTCGTCGACCTCCACATCCAGGGGCTCCCGGTTGACCGGTGCCGGCGGCCGCCGCCGGGGTGGTGGTGGAGTGGGCCGCTCGCTGACATCGAGATCAGGCCGCCGCTCGGGCGCGGGCTGCGGCCTGAAGGGCTCGGGTTCCCTGGGCTCCGTCGCGTCCCGGTCGAGGCTGGGGTCGACCCGACTGGCCTGGCTCCTGCCGGTCGGGCGCCCGTAGTCCCGCTCTCCGGGATCCTCCTCCTCATCGAGGTAGCGGCGCTGACGCAGCGGTTCCCGTTCGCGTCGCTCCTCCACCTCCACGTAGTCGTAGTCGTCCTCGGGCTCGAAGGCGCGGGCGCTGGCGGGCTGGATGCGGCGCTGCTCCTGCTGAACGGCCGGCAGGCCTGCAGCCAGCTGGTTCTCCACCGGCACCATCGAGCCCCGGTAACGCTGGCGCTCCTCCTGCTCCCAGCTGGCGCCGCCGATGCCCAGCTTCTCCAGCAGGCCGCTGCCGAGCTGCTTGAGCTTCTCCTCGGCCCCCTCGTACACGATGATCCGGTCGCTGCCGCTGCTCACGATCTCCTCCACCGCCAGCTCCCAGGTGCTGAGCACCCCCTCGCCCAGCAGGGGCACCCCCAGGGCGGCCAGCACCAGGGTGGTGAGCTCGCCGGTTTCGATGTCGAAGCTGAAGCCCAGCACCTTGCCCAGCTGTTCCCCCGCTTCGGTGACCACCTGGCAATTGATCACCCTGCTGTAGCGATCGGGGTTGAAGCCCTCCGCCAGCGAATCGGTGGAGTCCACCAGGATCACATCCCCCACCTGGCGGATGTGCTCCAGCGGCATCCAGCGGGGCAGGCCCGGCAGGAAGCGAGTGAGGGGGTTGTCGCGCAGACCCAGGGCCACCACTTGCCGGCGATCGATGTCCACCACCACCTCCCCCACCACACCAAGGCGGCGGCCGCTGTCGCGGGTGATCACCTGGGTGCCCATCAGTTCCGAGCGCAGCCAGAGCCGATCGCTGGGGGGATCGGCAAGGGGGTCACTGGACTGGGCGCGGCGATCGCCCCCGGGCGGAGTGCTGGTCATGGCGGCATTCTCCTCCAGAGCCAACGCTTACGCGGCTGGCGGTAAACCCACCACCTGCGTGTGCGCGCCGCGGGCCTGGGTCACGCCGATGGTACGGGTGGCGGCGGCGATCATCGGTCGCCGGTGGCTCACCACCATGAACTGCGCCTGCTGGGCCTGGCGGGCGATCAGGCCGGCCAGGCGTTCCACGTTCACCCCGTCGAGGAAGCTGTCCACCTCGTCGAAGGCGTAGAAGGGCGAGGGACGGAAGCGCTGCAGGGCAAACAGAAAGCTCAGGGCGGTGAGTGACTTCTCGCCCCCGCTCATGGCATTCAGCCGGCGCACCGCCTTGCCCTTGGGATGGGCCACCAGGGTGAGGCCGCCCTCCAGGGGGGCCTCGGGGTTCTCCAGCTGCAGGTGGCCCTCGCCATCGGAGAGTTCGGCGAAGATCGTGCGGAAGTGGCCATCCACCGCGGTGAAGGCCTCCAGAAAGGCCTCCTGGCGCAGGGTGGCCACGGTTTCGATGCGCAGCAGCAGCTCCTCGCGCTCCTGGCTGAGCACCGCCAGGCGCTGCTCCAGCTCGGCCAGGCGCCCCTCGAGCTGCTCGAGTTCCTCGAGGGCCAGCATGTTCACCGGCTCGAGAGCCTCCATGCGGGCCTGCAGGCTGCGCAGATCGGCCTGCAGGGCCTCCAGCCCCGCAGCGCGCACCTCCTCGGGGATCTCGGGCAGGGGATCGGGAAGCTCGCGCTGCAGCTGCTCCAGA
Source organism: Cyanobium sp. ATX 6A2 (assembly GCF_024346355.1). Classification (GTDB taxonomy): domain Bacteria; phylum Cyanobacteriota; class Cyanobacteriia; order PCC-6307; family Cyanobiaceae; genus NIES-981. The sequence continues at coordinate 8,870 of NZ_JAGQCU010000011.1, read as the reverse complement.
CGCAGGGCCTCGCTGCGCTCCTGGTCCGCCAGCGACTGCAGCTCCTCCCCCAGTCGCTGCAGGTCCCACTGCCGCTGCTGCAGCTGCTGGCGCTGGGCGGCCACTCCGGCCTCGGCCGCATCCCGTTCCCGCCGCCGCTCCCCGAAGCGGGTCTGCAGCTCGCTCTGCCGCGCTTCCAGGGCCCGGCGCTGCTCCAGCCCCGCCTGCTGGCGGGCCTTCCACTGCTGGCGCTCCTCCACCAGGGCCTGCACCGCGGCCACCAGCCGCTGCTCCTCGGCCGCCAGGCCCTCGAACTGCTGGCGCAGGCGCTCGGCAGCCAGCGCCCGCTCGCGGCGGCCCGCCAGCAGGCGATCGCGCTGCTGGCGGGCCGCGGCCAGGGTCTGATCGGCGGTCTCCAGGTTGTGCTGCAGGCCCTGCCAGCGGCCGGCATCGCCGGAGTGGGCGGCGCTGGCCTCGGCCCGCTGAAGCTCGAGCAGCTGCCCCTGCAGCGGCTCCAGCTCGGCCTCCAGGGCCTGCAGGCGCAGCTGGTCGGCCTCCAGGGCCTGACGCAGCTGCTGCAATCGCTGCTGGCGCTGCTCCTGCTGCTGCAGCCGGGGGGCCAGGGCGCGGCGGGCACTGGCGCATTCGGCCTCCAGGGCCGCCTGCCGCTGCTGCTGGCCGCTGAGTTCAGGCCGCAGGGTGTCGAGCTGGTGGGCCAGCTCCGCCTCCTTGCGGCGGCAGGCCACCAGGCTCTCGCCCAGCTCCAGCAGCCGGCGGCGCAGGGGCGCGGCCTCATCGCCCTCCTGGCTGCGGCCGAAGCTCAGCTGGCCGCTGCGCTGCTGCAGGCTGCCGCCGGTCATGGCGCCGCTGCGTTCGAGCAGCTCGCCATCGAGGGTCACCGCCCGGCATCGGCCCAGTTCCCGGCGGGCGCTGCCCAGGTCGCTGAACACCAGCGTGTCGCCGAACACGTAGCGGAACACCTCCGCGTAGACGGGCTCGTGCTGCACCAGATCGATGGCCCGCCCCAGCCGCCCGCTGCCGGCGCCGGCCGTGCCCCCCCGCTGCAGGGCGGCTGCGGCTGCGCCTGCGGCGCTGGAGCCGGAGCCGCCGCGGATCTTGTTGAGTGGCAGGAAGGTGAGCCGGCCGGCGCGGCGCTGGCGCAGCAGCTCGATCGCCCGCGCGGCGATGGCGTCGTCGTCGACCACCACCTGGCCCAGGCGGGCGCCGGCGGCCACCTCCAGAGCCAGGCGATAGCGCTCCTCCACCTCGCCCAGCTGGGCCACCGGGCCGTGGATGCCCTCCAGGCCCGCTTCCAGCAGCACCCGCAGGGCGCCGGTGCCGCGGCTTTCCTGCAGGGTTTCGCGGCGGCTGTCGAGCCGGGCGATCTCCGTTTCCAGCTGGGCCTGCTCCTGCTCCAGCCTGCTGCGGGTGCGCTGCTGCAGGGCCAGGGCTTCGGCCAGCTCCTGCACCTGGCCCTGGCCGTTGCTGCTGCGCTGGCCCCGTTGCTGCAGCTCCTGTTCGAGGGCCTCCAGCTGCCCCTGGGCCTGGCCCAGGGCCTCGCTTTCCTGCCGCTGTTCGGCGTCGAGCTCGGCGCAGCGGCTCTCGTTCTGGCGGCAGCGCTCCCGCAGTTGCTGGCATTCGGCCTCCAGTGGGCTGATCCGCGCGCTGAGCCGCTGGCGCTCGCTGCTGCGGCGCTGCTGGTCCTCCAGCCAGCTGCCGGAGCGGCCGGCCACCTCCCCGAGGCGCCGGCGGGAGAGCTCCACGGCGGCCTCGGCACTGCGGCAGGCCGCCTCGGCGGCCTCCAGCTCGGTCCCGTCGTCTCCGGCCTCCAGCTCCTGCTGCTGGCGGCGCAGCTCTCCCTGGCGATCCCCCAGCTGCTGGCGCTGCTGCTGGAGGGTTTCGGCCTGCTGCTGGTGGCGTTCGGCCTGGCGGGCCAGCTCGCGGTCGCCGGCCTCCAGCCCCGCCAGCTCCGCCTGCACGCTCAGCAGCTGGTCTTCTCCAAGGGCCTTCACCTCGGCCTGCAGCTCCTCCAGGGCGCCGGCGGCGACGCCGAGGGTCTGTTCCGCCGCGGCGATCGCCTCCCGCTCGCTCTGCTGGCGACTGCGCAGGCTCTGCCCACGGCGTTCGAGCTGGTGCAGGGCCTCGCGGGCGGCCTCGAAGCCGAGCACCTGTTGCTGTCTGCGGCCCTCCTGCAGGCGCGCGCGCAGCTCCTGGTAGGTGCGGGCCTTGGCGCAGTCGCGCTCCAGCTTCTGGCGGGTGGCCAGCAGCTCCTGCTGCACGATGCCGCAGCGCTCCTGGCGTTCCTGCACCTCCTCGAGCTTGCCCCGGCTCTGCTCGATGCGCGAATCGAACAGGGCCACGCCGGCCAGCTCATCGATGATGGTCCGCCGGTCGCGGGCGCCCATGGACACGATGCGGGTGACGTCGCCCTGCATCACCACGTTGCTGCCCTCGGGGTCCACCCGCAGGCGGCGCAGCTGGGTTTGCAGTTGCTGGAGGTTGCAGGCCACGCCGTCGGCGCTGAAGCTGCTGGCGTAGGTGCCGCCAGGGGCCACCCGCAGCCGCCGGCTCACCGTCCATTCGCTCTGGCCGGTGTGGATCCAGGGCCCCTCCTCCGGCGCCTCCAGCCCGGCTTCGGCGTGGTCGGGCTGCCAGTCGCGCAGATCAAAGCGCACGCTCACCACGGTTTCGGCCGCCCGGCCGGCCCGGTGCATGGCGCTGTTGATCAGGTCTGGCAGCCGTTCGGCGCGCATGCCGCGGCTGCTGGCCAGCCCCAGGCAGAACAGCACCGCGTCGAGGATGTTGCTCTTGCCGGAGCCGTTCGGGCCGGTGACCACCGTGAAGCCGTTGTCCAGCGGGATCGTCATCGATCCGCCGAACGACTTGAACTGATGCAACTCGACCTGATTGATGTGAACCAACAGGCCCGTGCGCCGAGCACGTGAAATGTAGCGGAGGGTTCCAAAAGCTCAAGGTCTGCCTAGGTTGCAAAACAGGCCGGCAGCCCACCGGGTGGGTCGACCAACATCCGGCCAGCCCAGGAGCCATGACAGACGACCACAGCCCCCTCAACCACAGCCCCTCAGAGCCGGGTACTGCCGACAGCAACGCAACTCAGACCAGCGGGGACAGCCCCGCGGCAGGTGGCGGATCCTCCCCGCGGGCCGATGGCTGGGTGGCCCAGGCGCTGTCCGATGGCTTCAGGGAGCGTTTCGACAGCCTCCTGCCCCGCATCCAGCGCCAGTGGCCGGAGGTGGCCCGCCACACCCTGGAGGCCACGCGCGGCAGTTTCGATGATGTGACCCACGTGATCGCCGAGCAGAGTGGCCGCACCGCAACGGTGGTGCGCCGGCAGCTGCTGGAGCTGGCCGATGTGGCAGGGGAGCAGACCCACCGCCTGGCCGAGACCCTCGAGCCCCTGGAGCAGCAGCTTGAGGGGCTGCTCGATGAGCTCAACGCCACCCTGCGCCCCCGCATCGAGAAGCCGGTGCGGGAGCGACCGCTGATGGCCATCGGCATCGCCGCCGGCGTGGGCGTGCTGCTGGGCATGCTGCTCACCTCCGGGAGACGGTCGGCATGAGCGGGTCGGTGGACCACGGTGAGGGGCGACGGGGGACCATGGGCCGGATGGGGGCCCTGGTCACCTCGGTGATGGACCTGCACGTGCGCATCGCCCTGCAGGAGGCGGATCGGGAGAAGCGCCGGCTGCTCAGCGGCGCCCTGCTGCTCAGCGGCGGCCTGGTGCTGCTGCTGCTGGCCCTGATCGCCGCCGAGGTGGCGTTGCTGCTCTGGCTTCCCGGCGCCTTCGGCTGGACCTGGATCCAGAGCGCCCTGGCCCTGGCGGCCCTCAACCTGGCGTTGGCGGGTCTGTTCCTGCGCATCGGCGGCCAGCTCACCAAGGGCCCCTACCTGCCCCAGACCACCGCCGGCATCACCAAGACCACCCGGACCCTGTTGGGCCGCTGAGGGTCAGCGGATCTCGATCTACCGCAGAGCCCATGCTCACCCTGCCCCCCACCCTCCGGCTGACCCCGGCCGAGTTCGCCGAGGTGTGCGCCAGCAATCCCGAGGCGGTGCTGGAGCTTGACGCCGATGGAACCCTCATTGAGATGCAGCCCACCGGCGGCAGCACAAGTGCCCGCAACACAGCGTTGTTGTCCCAGCTGCACGCCTGGGCCCGCTCATCCGGCGATTGGTTTGTTTTCGACAGCTCCGGCGGTTTTCTGCTGCCTGATGGTTCGATCCGCAGCCCCGATGCCAGCGTGCTGCGGCTGGAGCGCTGGCGGGCGCTGAGCGAAGCCGAGGGTGACGGCTTTCCCCCGCTCTGTCCGGATCTGGTGGTGGAGCTGTCCAGCCCGTCCGATGCTCCGGAGGCCTTGCGGCGCAAGATGGCTGCCTACCGCGCCAACGGCGCCCGGCTGGGCTGGCTGCTGCTGCCGCAGAGCTGCGGCGTGGAGGTGTGGACGGCAGGGACCAGAGCGCCTCAGGTGCTCAGTGATCCATCGCGGCTTGAGGCAGGAGAGGCGTTCCCGGGGCTGGTGATCGATCTCCAGCGGATCTGGGAGGTGTGATGCGCCTATCCTCCGCCCCACGCGGTAGGCGCTATGGCCTACCGCGTGGGGCGCAGTTGGAGAAGGCCAACCACTCTGAGCTCCTGCCGGGGTTCCTGAAAGTATGACTCGGCGATGGGCCTTCTAGAGCACCCAGAAAAGAGTGAGGTTTGCTGGGAAGTCGGCCCATCGACTCGGGCCGTCCATAGGCGGACGATCTGACCCATAAAGAATATTGAACGTAGGCTGGTCCGCCTGGCTCGATGCCCATTCTGAATGCACTGAATTCTTTTCGTACCTCAGCTCCCCTGGAGCCGATGTAACCATCCCCTTTGATAAACCCATTCCCGAATCCCAGGTGGGGCCTCCCTATGAATCCGTTGGCAATCCGGCCATGGGCTCCATCACCATTGCCTGAGGCTTCATGCAACCTCAGGGCATGGCCTCAAAAGAGTTGTTCGCCGTGCGATCTTTGCTGATGGGGAAATCCGCGCGATTCGGCCGGGGAATTACAACAGCGGGATCGACTACGCCAAGGGCTTCGGCGGCAACGTCATCTGCATCTATTCCGGCGTGGGAGTAAAGGCTGGATTTGAAGGCGGCTGTGGCCATCGCATTCACGTGCGTCTTGAGCTGTCGTTCCAGGTTCAGGGTCGCCGCCATGGGCGCTTCCAGGCCTATGCCTATTGCCTCAGACTGCTGCGGGGGGTGGGACAACGCGTTTCCCAAGGGGAGGCGCTCTCGATCGAGGCTGGCCTTGGCAGTCCGGGCACTTATGACTATGCCTTCCACATCGATCTCGACACGTACGGGGATGATTGATGGGGACATCTTTCACATCAATCCCAATCTGCTGGCCCGCAGACTCAATCCACACGATGCGATCCTCTCTGTGGGTGTTCTTCGCCAGGGTCCGCGATGGGTTGATGCTGGACGATCCCGGCGACGCCCTGCAGCCGCTGCTGCTCGAACGCATCGAGGCGGATTCCTGCCCTGGCTGGTGCTCCAGAGGCTGGGGACCCCTCACCATGCAGTCGCTCCAGGTTCTTGATGTGGAACATCTGCCTGCGGATGTGCCACTCCTTGAGGGGATTCGCAGGACACAGGCGGACGATCTCCAGAACGCTGAGTTTCTGAATCTTCTCAGGGCCTGGCGCGTGGACCGCACGGTCCTACGTCTGCAGCCTCTAGCGCCCGATCGCGTGCGTGTTGCCAATCCTGCTGCGAATTGGCCATGAAGTGGGATTGGTGGTGTGGTGTAACGAGCTCACAACAGCATCAGCCGCTCGTCCTTGTCGGTGAGCAGGGGGAGTGCCTTGCCCGAAACGAACCAGGCAATCCCGAAGGCGATCAGAGCCAGGGCTTCTCCCCAATACACGATCCGCAAGGTGCTCACGGTTTCTGCTGGAAGCAGCAGGTTGGCGGCTGCGATGGCCACCATGCAGACAATCATTGTGGTGCCACAGACAAGATAGATTTGGCTACGCAGTTGCTTTTTCCCACCTCTGCCCCTGAGCTTTTCGCGAAATGGGCCGAGGCAGAAATAGGCAAGAGCGGAGAACAATATGGCTGCGCAGGCGAAGTGCAGTGCTGTTGTAGGGGTTGTTTCGCAGCCCTTGCAGGCGGTGGGGAAAATTGCAATCCCTGCAGCAGCAAAGGCGGCGATTTTGCTGACGCTGGATTGTTTCTGCGTATGACCGTTGTAGGACAGAAGAAAGGCGCCGACGACGAATAGAAGCCCCACCATCCAGTCGCGCGCCTCTGTGTAATAGGAGGCGCTGATGGAGTCCAGTCGCTCCCCTGAAACTGCGCTCACGATCAGAGGAAGCAGAAGGGCGATCAGTCCCATTGAAAGGCGGTGTGTGCGGTAATCGAATACCTCATTGACCTGGTATCTCGTCATTCCTGGTGAAGAAATCTGATGTTGATTCTAGTGGCACAACCCGGGGATTACACCTCAGCGGATCTCGTAGCGCAGCCAGCGGCAGTCGATGCCGCCGTTGCTGATGGGGATGCGGCGGCTGGCCTTCAGGCGCAGGGCGCCGGTGAGCCGCGGGTTGCCGCTCAGCAGCCACAGCGTCCAGCCGGAGCAGCGCTCCCTCACCATCGCCCCCAGATCGGCATAGAGCGTCTCCAGGGCATCCGCCTCGCCGAGGCGCTCGCCGTAAGGGGGGTTGCACACCAGGATGCCGGGGCCGGGTGGCGGCTGGAAGTCGCGGCAGTCGCCTTCCTGCAGCTCGATCCAGGGGGCCACCCCGGCGGCGGCGGCGTTGTGGCGGGCCTGGGCCAGCACCTCGGGCTGCTGCTCCAGTCCCACCAGCGGCGCCAGGGGCCGGCCATCGGCCAGCCGATCGCGGGCCAGGCCCCGTGCCGCCTCCAGCTCCCGTTGCCAGAGGTTCGGATCAAAGTCGGGCCAGCGCTCGAGGGCGAAGTGGCGGCCCAGGCCCGGCGCCCGGCCCAGGGCCAGGCGGGCGGCCTCGATCAGCAGGGTGCCGGAGCCGCAGAGGGGATCGGCCAGGGGCAGCGAGCCATCCCAGCCGCTGAGGGCGATCAGGCCGGCGGCCAGGTTTTCCTTGAGGGGTGCCAGACCCATGGCCGCCCGGTAGCCGCGGCGGTGCAGGCTGGCGCCGCTGCCATCGAGGCTGAGCACCGCCTCGTCGCCGCCCAGGTGCAGGTGGAAGGAGCGATCGGGGTCGTCCAGGTTCACCGAGGAGCGGCTGCCGAAGAGCTGGCGCTGCAGGTCCACCAGGGCGTTCTTCACTTCCAGGGCGCTGTAGTGGCTGTGGCTCAGGCCCGGGGCCGAGCCGCTGGCATCCACCCGCAGGCTGGCCTCTGGCGCCAGCCACTGCTCCCAGAGCGGGAGGCTCTGGATGGCGCTCTGCACCCCGGCATACAGCTCCTGGCGGCTGCGGCAGGGGAAGCGGGCCAGCTGGCGCAGCAGCCGGAAGGGCAGGCGGGCCTGCAGGTGCAGCCGGCAGTAGCCCACCAGATCGGTGCGAAAGGCCACGGCGCGCCGGCGCTGCTCCACCTCTTGGCAGCCGAGGGCCTCCAGCTCGGCTGCCGCCGGCTGCTCCAGGCCGGGGGGCACCACCGCCACGCCGTAGATCGGTTCGCTCATCGGATCGCTGCTGCGGATCGGTTCGGTGATCACCAGCAGGTGCTGAAGGCTCGGACCCCAGTTTGCTGCCACAATGAACAGGTCCGGTTTCGGCCGGACTAGGTGGCTTACACCAATGTTTCGGACAGCGGTTCGATTCCGCTCAGCTCCATTCCCCCCTCACGGGGCTGCAATGGTTTCGACGGGGCATGAGGAGAGTGACTGAAGCCTGCTCGGTGAGAGCAAACCCGTAACAGCGAACAACATCGTTCGTTTCTCCCGTCAGCCTGCCCCCGTGGCCGCCTGACATCTCTAAGGGAGATGGGGTGAGGTCAGCCTTATCACCCAAATGACCCATGGGGCCTGGAAGGGCCCCTCTTTCATGTCTAGCCTCCCAGGGTCGCTGCCGCTGAGCTGATGGCGCTGGATTCGGCCATGGCTGCTCTGAAGCTGGCCTCGCGCCGCAGCATGCTCAGTTCTGGCGTGGCGTGCCTGGTGCTCACGGTTTTCGGCCTTGCGCCGGCCGCTCCTGCCCGGGCGGTGGGGTATGAGCAGGACAGCCGTTTTCCGGCCAATCCGCCCCTGGCCCACGGCACCACTGAGGCGGCGGCCAGGGCCAGCCAGTACGGCTTCGATCTGCGCATGGATGTGGAGATCGACATCGGGTCCGGGCCCAGGCCGGCACGGGTGTTCGTCAACTCCCGCGATGGCTCGATGCTGCTCGATCAACCCACGCTGACGCTGTGGGCTTTCGGGGCCGGCGATCTCATCAACCGCGTGAGTGTGCATCACCTGCTCATTGACGACGGCCAGGCGCTCGCCTGTGGCGAGCCGAGGGACGCCCGCACCGCCGCTCAAGCCGAGCAGCTGTTCGCCAGTCAACGCCTCTGCTTTGGGGTGGGCCAGCTCTCGCCGGTGATCAACGCCACCAGCAGCGGGAGGGCCCAGCGGATGTTCTTCGCTGACGTTTTGCCTTCTCCTCCAGCACCACCGCCGGGGACGCTGCCTGGTGCGGCGCAGCTGGAGGCGGTGGCCGGCGAAACACCGTCCGGGCGCCTCACCCTCTGGCTGGAACCAGGGTCCTCCACCATCGCCACCCGCGCCCCGTTTCTCGGTCCGGGTAGCGCCCCTCCGAGTGGTGTAACTCAGGAGGTCCTGTGACCCTCTCCGGAGGGTGAACAGGAGCAGTCAGGGGATGACTGCCTGGAAGCTGATTGCGCAGCTCCGTTTATCCACTATGAACC
>NZ_JAGQCU010000010.1 GCF_024346355.1 Cyanobium sp. ATX 6A2 | reverse complement strand
CCTCTGTTGCTCGCTCCTGCCTCACCTTCCGGTCAGGCCCTCGCTCGCAACTCAGAAAACCTACAACACCGCTCGCTCGCGCTTCACGGGGCTTCAGGCTCTGCTCCCTCTCGGGCGCAGCTCTTTAAAGTAACACCTTGAAGGCTTGCTAAGCAAGAGGGCCCTAGCCAACCCCTACCAGGCGGCGAAAGGTCTTCTTGCCCAGCTGCAGCACCTTGCCGTGCAGCTCAGTGGCGCTGATGAATTCACGGTTGGGATCGAGGAGCTTCTCGCCATCCAGGCGCACACCGCCGCCCTGGATCTGGCGCCGGGCCTCGCTGCTGCTGGCGCAGATCCCCACAGCACTGAGCAGATAAAAGGCCTTGGCCGGAAACCTCACCGCACGAAGAGAGGCCTCGGGCACCTCGGCCCTGGCGGCACCGGGGCCGGCATCCCCAGACACCAACGCGGCCGCATCCTGCTGGGCCTGACGGGCAGCCGGCTCACCATGCCTGAGGCACGTGATCTCCAGGGCCATGGCCTGCTGACGCGCGCGCGGGTTGGCAGGCAACGCGCCCAGATCAAGGTCGGTGAGCAGGGTGAGATAGGCATCCACAACCGCATCCGGCAGCTTCTCGAGCTTGGAGTACATCGAGATGGGGTCTTCGCCCAGGCCCACGGTGTTGCCCAGGCTCTTGCTCATCTTCTGCAACCCATCGAGACCGGGCAGGATCGGCAGGAGCAGACCGAACTGGGGAGACTGGCCGAAATGGCGTTGCAGGTCGCGGCCCATGGCCACGTTGAACTTCTGATCGGTTCCCCCCAGCTCCACATCGGCCCGCACCTGCACCGAGTCGTAGCCCTGGAGGAGGGGGTAGAGGAATTCGTGCAGAGAGATGGGGGTACCAGATCCGTAACGCTTGGCGAAGTCGTCCTTGGCGAGCATCTGGCCCACCGTGCTGATCCCAAGCAACTCGATCACCCGGGGTAGGTCGAGCCCGGCCAGCCATTCGCTGTTGCGACGCACTTCCAGGCGCCCTGGGGTGCGGAAATCCAGCAGGGCTCGCTCGGGGTCCTGACCCTGGCCCAGCTGGGCCAGGTAGGTGGAGGCATTGGCCTCAACCGCCTCCGCGCTGAGCTGCACGCGGGTCGCACTCTTGCCGGTGGGATCGCCGATGCGGGCCGTGAAATCACCGATGATCAGCATCGCCGTGTGCCCGGCATCCTGAAAGGCCCGCAGCTTGCGGAACAGCAGCGAGTGCCCGAGATGGATATCGGCACCGGTGGGGTCGATGCCGAGCTTGATGCGCAGCGGACGGTGTTGCGCCTCTGCCTCCGCCAGGCGAGCGGCAAGGCTTTGCTGGGGATCTGCAGATGGCTCGCCTGCACCGCTGACCACTCCGCTGGGGAAAAGATCGGCCACCCCCCGCGCCAGCCAACCGGGCAGCTGCTGCAAAGCGGGCTCCAGTGCAGAAGTCATCGGACCGTGGGGTTGGCATCGGCCGCTGATGTTAGGCAGCAGCTCAGGGCGCCTTCAGCCCTGCTGGTCAGGACTGCTTCTCGAGTTCACTCTTCATGCGCTCAAGGGTCTGTTGCATCTGGGTGAACATCGTGTCGGGCGTGAGGCCGAATTGCCCGAGCTGGGTGCGCAACTGCTCAACGGTGAGCTTGGCCTGAAAGTCTTCGGACAGCTCAAAGCGCTTCATGAACACCTGATAGCGCTCCATCACATCCTCCATGCGAGAGATATAGAGCTTTTTGCCCTCACGATCAAATTTTCCATAGTCGCTGCCCAGCTGCATCAACTGCTGGTAATCCCCGAACAGGCGTCTGGCCTCGTCCTGAACGATGTCGGAGTCGAAAAAGGCCATTGCGGTGGTGCCTCGGTCGCGCAGGGATTGATTCTGAACACCGCCAGCGCCGGAAGCGAGCTGGTGGCAGGTGTGGAAAGACGTAACGGTTCTTAGAGCAGCGCTGACATCGCCAGCCCCGCTTCCCACCCTGGCAGCAGGCGCAGATCGGCTTGAGACCCATGGATTTCACCCCGCTCCTGGCCGAGCTGGAGGCCAATGCCCACCGCAGCCGAGAGCTGCTGAGGGGCACGCGGCTGGTGCTCTGCTTGGGGAATCGGGCGTTGCTCACCCTGCTGGCTCAGCAGGCCAGGCCCTCGGCCCGGGTGCTGGCGGCCAACACCACCGCCCAGGAGGCGGTCGCTGCAGTGGCCTCCGATAAGCCCGACATGCTGTTGATCAGTGATGTGCTGGAGGAAGGGGACGGCATCGAAACGGCGATCGCCCTCAAGGCGCGCAACCCTGACCTGCGGGTGCTGCTGCTGATCAACCGGCAACACCGGCTGCATGCCCTCCGCCGAGCCATCGCCGGGGATTGCGATGGCTTGGTGCTGGAGTCGAGCTTCGGCTCCGGTGCCTTGCTGGCAGCCCTGCACGTGGTGAGTGGCGGTGGCATCTATGTCGACAAGCCCCTGCGCCGGGAATTCCGGCGGGGCCACGAGCGCGGTGGACCACGACAGGTTCTCAGTGAACGGGAACTGCAGGTGCTCAGCCTGGTGGCCGCCGGGGAGACCAATGGCGAGATCGGCGGGAAGCTCTTCCTCTCCCCGGATACGGTGAAGACCCATCTCAGCAACCTGCTCGACAAGCTGCCGGCCAGGGATCGCACCCATGCCGCCGTGCTGGGGCTGCGCTGGGGGTTGATCGACTGGCCTGAGGCTGAACCCTGCCGCTAACTTCAGCTGGCAGCGGCACCGGCACAACTCACCATGGCCAGGCGGCACTGGCTGGATCCCCTGGCGCGTCGGTTGCTGATGGCCAGCGGCCAGCTTCCGGCAGAGAACAACAAGCCCGCCGCTGTCAACGCCAGCTCCCCCCTGGAAACGGATCGGAGCCAGATCGAGCGCGAGTTGCTGGCCCTGAAACTGAGCCACGAACCCACGCGCCCCCTCGGCAATGCTGAGGAGGTGCACCACGCCGCCGCGCTGGGCTGGCGGCTGGATGTGAACCGGGCCAGCGCCAACGACTGGAATCGCCTGCCCGGGATCGAGGCCGAGCAGGTGGATCTGCTGCTGCGCCTGCAGGCCGGCGGGGTGCAGCTGAGCGGGGCGGAGGACCTTCAACGTCTGCTGGATCTGCCTGCGTCCCAGCTGCAGGACTGGCTGCCGGTGCTGCTGTTCCGATGGTATGGAGAGCCGGCTTCACCGCCGCCGGCCGCCAGCCGGCTCGATCTCAACCGGGCCGGGTCCACCCAGCTTGAGCGCCTGGGGCTGTCAGCCGAGCGTCTTCAGAGGCTGCTGCGGGAACGGGCCCGCCGGCCATTCCGCGATCTGGCCGACCTGCAGCAGCGCCTGCATCTCCCCCCCGATCTGGTGGAGAACTGGATCGGCAAGGTCACCTTCAGCGCCAGCCAGGCCGGACCGGAGCTGCCACCGGCGCGGCGCAGCGCCTGAGACCGACGCACAGCCATGGGGGGATCACGGCAAGGGGAGTTGTTCACCACAGCGGCGGGCCTGGCAGCGGCAGGGAGCGGGGCGGAGCTGCCACTGCTCCGACATCAGCTGCAGGCCTGGCAGCAGGCGCTGGCCCGCCACCAGGCTCCGCTGTTCGCAGACAGCGAAGCGGCGGTGCGTCAGGTGGGACTGTTCGAAGACCCGGCACCCGCTCCCCACGTTCAGCCCCACCTCGGCCTCAATCCACTGCAGCTGCGGGCCCAGCCCCTGAGCTTCTGGCGCTGGCCGGATCCGCCCCAACGCGGGGCAGCGCTGTACTTCGTGCTCGACCGGTCGCCGATCCGGCAGGACCAACAGGCCCAGCCGCTGCTGCTCTACGTGGGCGAGACCGGCCGGGCCGATCGCCGCTGGAAGGGCGAGCACGACTGCAAGCAGTACCTGGCGGCCTACAGCGAGGCCCTGGCCCGGGTGGAGCTGGCCTGCAGGCTGAGCATCCACTTCTGGCTCGACGCCCCTGAATCGCCCCGCCAGCGCCGGGCGCTGGAGCAGGTTCTGATCCAGCGGTGGCTGCCGCCCTTCAACAAGGAAACACGTCAGCGCTGGGCCACACCATTCACCGCTGATGGCGACTGAAGCCGCTGGCTACCATCACGGCCCCGCGACCGATCGCCCCATGCAGTTTCGCTGCCTCCCCGATGCGCTCTCAACTGCTCTCGGCCAGTGGAGCGGGGACACCCTGGCGGTGGGCCTGTTCGCCAGCAGCGAGGAGCGACCGGAGCACCCGCTGCGCAGCGAGCTGCTCGCGGCCTTCGGCGGAGATCTGCAGCAGCGGCTCGAGCAGCGGCGGTTCAAGGCAAAACCTGGGGAGTGCCTGACCCTGGAGCGACTGGGGGCTTCCCCGCGCAGCCTGATCCTGGTGGGACTGGGCGAACCGGCCGGGTTTGATCTCGATGACCTGCGCGCCGCGGCCGCCAGCGTTGCCCAGGCCGCCGCCGCCGCCGCCGCCGAAGACCTGGCTGTGGCCATGCCCTGCGAAGGCTTCGAAAGTGCCGCCGCCGGCCGGGCCATCGCCGAGGCGGTGCGGCTCAGTCTCTACAGCGACCAGCGGTTCAAGAGCGAACCCGAGCCCAGGCCCCTTCCCGCCGTGGTGTCACTGATCGGCCTGCCCGCCAGCTGTGCGCAGGCCCTCGAGGCGGTGAGCGGCACCTGTGCCGGTGTGGAGCTGGCGCGCCAGCTGGTGGCGGCCCCCCCCAATGTGGTGACCCCCCAGCATCTGGCCGACACCGCCGCCGCCATTGCCCGCGACCACGGCCTGGAACTGCGCGTGCTGGAGCGGGACGCCTGTGAGGCCCTGGGTATGGGCGCCTACCTGGGCGTTGCTCAGGGCTCCGACCTGGCCCCGAAATTCATCCATCTCATCTATCACCCTGCCGGCGGTGCCCAGCGTCGCGTGGTGCTGGTGGGCAAGGGCCTCACCTTTGATTCCGGCGGCTACAACCTCAAGACCGCCGGCTCCCAGATCGAGATGATGAAGTACGACATGGGCGGCAGTGCGGCCGTGCTCGGGGCCGCGCGAGCCATCGGCGAACTCAAACCCGAGGCGGTGGAGGTGCACGTGATCGTGGCCGCCTGCGAAAACATGATCAGCGGCGGCGCCGTGCACCCCGGCGACATCCTCACCGCCTCCAACGGCACGACGATCGAGATCAACAACACCGATGCCGAGGGCCGCCTGACCCTGGCCGATGCCCTCGTTTACGCCTGCAAGCTTGAGCCCGATGCCGTGGTGGACCTGGCCACCCTCACGGGGGCCTGCGTAATTGCCCTGGGGGCGGAAATGGCGGGGCTGTGGTCGTGCAGCGATGGACTCAGCAGGGCCCTGCAGGCCGCCGGTGCCGCCAGCGGTGAAGCCCTCTGGCCCATGCCCCTGCGCAGGTCGTACAAGGCTGGCCTCAAGAGCCCCGTGGCCGACCTCAAGAACACCGGCCCGCGCCCCGGTGGCGCGATCACTGCCGCCCTGTTCCTGCAGGATTTCGTGACCAGGGATCTGCCCTGGGCCCATCTGGACATCGCCGGCACGGTGTGGAGCGACAAGGGCCGAAGCCTCGACCCCGCCGGGGCCACCGGCTTCGGCGTGCGCACCTTGGTGAACTGGGTCTGCAGTGGCGCCCCGGTGGCGCTTCAGGCCTAGGTTTGACCGGCCGCCACGTCGCCCCGTCGCCCCATGGCCGTCAACAAGATCCGCTGGTATCTCAAGGCCCAGCTCGGGGTGCTGCTGCTGCCGGCAGGGTTGTGTCTGTTCGGCGAGGCGGTGATCCGCAAGGGTCTTGAGGAACTGATCAAGCGAACCGAGCTGGCCTCGGGAGCGGGCGGAGGTCTGCCCTTGAAACTGCTTCAGGCCCCGGGACCCTGGTTCTGGTACGGCACCCTCGGGTTGATCCTGATCAACGCCGGCGTGGGCCTGATGGTGGAAAGCGGACTGCTGCGGGGCTACCCGCGCCGGAGCTGAAATCTGGGCAACGCCGCTCAGGCGACTCGGCTGAGCCGACCGGCAGCCTCGCCCCGCCGGGTCGGAGCGCTGCCAGCGGCCTGGAGACTGGCGATGAACGCCTCCGGATCCTCCAGGGCATGGATCTGCCAGCGGGCCCGCTCGCTGCAAAGCGGCAGCAACCGATCGAGGTCGTCTGCGGCCTGCTTTGGGCTGGGGTAGGGACCCACATGCCTGGTCTGAAGGCCATCGCGGATGGTCAGCAGATACATACCATTCTCCGCATCGCGCATCGTCAACGCTAGCCGCGGGACGGGGTATGGCCAAGGGGCGCCCCCCAGGGTCGGGCCGTGCGAGCCCTGGATCCCCAGACGGCATCCAGGCGTCGATCCCGCCCGCAGGCCCAGCGGTAATAGCCATACCTGAGCGGATTGCCCTCGGCGTAGTTCTGGTGGTAATCCTCCGCTGGCCAGAAGCGGCTCAGCGGCTGGACCTCGACCCTCAGGGCCGACGGCGCCTGGCCCAGTTCGCGGGCTGCCTGCCGGCGACTGTCCAAGGCCAGACTCTGCTGCTCGGCCCCGGCGGTGAAGATCACAGGGCGGTAGGAATCGCCGCGATCACAGAACTGACCATCGCCATCGAGGGGATCGATGTTGCGCCAGTAGGCCCGCAGCAGCACCGCGACACTGGTGCGGCGGGGATCGAAGCGCACCCGCACACTCTCCTGATGACCCGTGCCGCCGGCCGACACCTGACGATAGGTGGGTTGGGCCAGCGTTCCGCCGCTGTACCCACTCTCGACGTCCAGCACGCCCGGCAGCGACTCCAGATCATGCTCCAGGCACCAGAAGCAGCCACCCGCCAGCACCAACTCCTGGGGGCGGGGCGCTGGCTCGACTGCCGAGGCCACGGCGGGCCATGACCCCAAGCCGCTGATCAGCACCAGCAGGGTGGCGAGGAGGGCCAGCAAGCGGGTCGATGGGAAGCGTGGCGGGGGGGGTGTCGGTGTCACAGCGAAACGGCGGACGGGCAGCTGCTGCGGGCACCGGCCTGCACCTGATCGAGGATGGCGATGGCAGCCCGATCGGTGACCCCCGGCTCACCCAACTGGCTGCGCAGGCGCCGGTAGCCGTCCAGCATGGCCAACCGCTCCGGGCTGTCGTGCCTCAGAAGCGGCAGGGCCTGCTCGACGATGGCGGCGGGGTGGAGAGCCTCCTGCAGCAGCTCCGGCACCAGCCGCTCACCCAGCACCAGATTGACCGGGGAGATGTGCGGCACGCTGAAGCGCAGCAGGTGGCGCGCCACGAAGGCCGTGAGCCAGCTGACGCGGTAGACCACCACCTGGGGAACTCCCCGCAGGGCCAGTTCCAGGTTCACGGTGCCCGACTTGGCCAGGGCGAGGTCGGCGGCGGCACAGAGCACGGGCTTGAGCTGGTCGGCAGCGGCTGCCGGGATCACCGTGGCCTCCAGGCCGGAGCGCCGCAGCTGTTGGCTGAGGCGCTCCTCGAAACCCGCCAGTCCCGCCGGCACCAGCACCTGCAGGCCGGGCTGGCGGCGCTGCAGTTCGACAGCCGCGGCCACGATGTGGGGCAGGAGGAAGTGCAGCTCCTGGCGGCGGGATGCGGGCATCAGCAAGAGCACCGGGGCCTGCTGATCCAGGCCAAGCTGCCTGCGGGCCTCCTCCCGGGTGGAGAACGTGCCGAGCGTGTCCAGCAGGGGGTGGCCCACATAGATGACATGGGCACCGCGGCAGCGGTAGTAGCGGGCCTCCTCCTGAAAGATCGCCAGGATCTGGTTGGTGAAGCGGATCAGGTTGGTACGCCCCTTGGACCCGAAGGTGAAGGCCCATTCCTGGGGGGCGATGTAGTAGGTGATGGGCACCTGGGGAAAGCGGCGCTTGGTGCGCAGCCCGAGGCTCACGTTGGCTCCCATGTAGTCGATGAGCACCACACCGTCGGGGGGCTGGCGGCGAAACCACCGCCTGAGCTGACGCTGCACCCGCAGGGTGGGCAGCACGAAGGGAATCGCCTCCAGCAGGCCGATCGCCCCCATGCGGGTGGTGTCGGCCAGCAGTTCGGCCCCGGCGCGCTGCATGCGCTCGCCGCCCAGGGCCAGCACCTGCAGCTTGAGGCCACGCCGGCGGGCCTCACGGTGCAGGGCCTCCACCAGCAGCGCCCCCTGCAGATCACCCGACACCTCGCCGGTGCTCACCAGCAGGCGGAGCATCAGCGGCTCCCCGGGATCGGCCCGCGCCGCTCTGGGGCCAGGGACGCCTCCAGAAAGGCCACCAACTCCTCCGCGGCGGCGGTGAGTGGATCCTGGCGCAGCTGGGCCAGGGCCTCCGCCAGCGGCAGGCCCCGGCGGTAGATCAGGGTCCAGGCCCGCTTGAGATCCTCGAGCTGACGCCCTCCGTCGCGATCAGCCAGGCCGCTGCGCTGCAGGCCGATCCGGTTCAGCGCCCGAACCCGCGCCGGATGGCCCTCCACGGTGGTGAACGGGGGGACATCCCGTTCGATGCGACTCATGCCGCCCACCATCGCCAGGGTGCCGATGTGCACGAACTGATGGATGCCCAGCATGCCGCCGATCACTGCCCGATCCGCGATCTGCACATGGCCCGCCACGGCCACCGCGTTGGCGATCACGATCCCGTTACCGAGCAGAGCGTTGTGGCCGAGGTGGCTGTAGGCCATCAGCAGGTTGCCGCTGCCCACCCGGGTGAGCTGCTCGTCCCTGGTGGCCCGATTGATCGTGACGCACTCGCGGATGGTGTTGCCATCACCGAGTACAACCCCGGTGGGATCGCCGGTGTACTTGAGGTCCTGGGGTTCCAGACCGATGCAGGCCCCGGGGAAGATGCGGTTGCCGCGGCCCATCTGCACCCGGCCATCAAGCACCACGTGGGCACCGATCCAACAGTCGGGGCCGATGCGCACTTCCGGGCCGATCACCGCATAGGGACCAACCTCCACACCGCCAGCCAGTTCGGCGCGTGGATCGACGACAGCGGTGGGATGGAGGCGCGTGGACATCGCAATCAGTCCACCAGCGAGAACATCAATTCACCGGAGCAGGCCAGTTCGCCGTCCACCGTGGCCTCGGCCTGCACCTTGCCGAAGCGTTTCCGCCGCAGGCTGAGCAGCTCACAGGTGATGCGCAGCTGATCGCCCGGCACCACAGGCCGACGGAAGCGCACGCCGTCGATGCCGACAAACACGAACAGGCCCCGCGGCAGATCCGGCATCTGGGTGACGATCAGGCCTCCCACCTGGGCCATGGCTTCCACAATCAGCACCCCGGGCATCAGGGGACGCCCCGGAAAATGCCCCTGGAACTGGGGCTCGTTGATGGTGACGTTCTTGATCGCCACAGCCCGTTTCCCCGGCTCATGCTCGATCACCCGGTCCACCAGGGCGAAGGGATAGCGATGGGGCAGCAGGCCCTGGATCTGCTCCACGGCGAGCAGGGGCAAGCCGGATTGCAGAGGGCTGTCAGCGGATGACGTGGGCTCAGGCAACGTGTTCAGGCAGGGAGAAGGGCATGCTCGGCCGCCAGGGCCGAGGCCAGAGCGGTGTGCAGGCGATGGGAGCCGCGAAAGGCGAACACCTGGGCGCGGGGCAATCCAACCAGGGCGAGGTCGCCCAGCAGATCAAGGATTTTATGGCGCACCGGTTCATCGCCATAGCGCAGGGGCGGATTCAGCCAATGCCGGCCATCACACACCAGGGCATTGTGTAGAGCTCCACCCTGGATGAGGCCGGCGGCGCGCAGTTGCTCCACCTGGGAGCGCAGGCCGAAGGTGCGGGCCGGGGCGATCTCCGCCACAAAGCTGGCCGGGGTGAGGGTCAGGGAAAACACCTGCCGGCCGATGGCGGGCTCTGCGAACTCAATGGCGGCTCCCAGATGCAGATCCTCTGCCGGCAACGCCGTGACGAAGCCGCCGCCGCCGTGAACGGTGAGTGGCTGGCGCAGCTCCGGCCGGGGGGGCTGGAAGGGCAGGGCCTGAAGGCCCACACTGGCGATCGCCTCCACCCAAGGAAGGGCCGAGCCATCGAGCAGGGGCACCTCGGGCCCCTGCGCACGGATCTCCGCCCGGCTCACCCCCGTGCCGGCCAGGGCCGCCAGCAGGTGCTCCACGGTGGCCAGCCGCCGATCACCGAGCTGCAGTGCCGTGCACAGGGTGGTGTCGCACACCTGGGCCGGGGTGAGAGGCAGGGCCTCGGTGGCCGGCTGGTCCAGCCAACCCAGGCGGTAGCCGGGCCGGGCGCTGGGCAGCAGCCGCAGCCTGCAGAGGGCGCCGCTGTGCAGACCGACCCCACTGAGTTCCACCTCCGCGGCGATCGTATGGTCACCGGCATAGTTGGCTGGCCAGGCTGTCACTAGAATTTCCAGCCCACACCCAGGTTGAAGCGCCACTCATCGGTGAAGTCCTCGCTGGCCACCTCGAGGCGCAGCGGCCCGACCGGGGTGGTGACGATCAGGCCGATGCCAGGCGAGAAGCCCTCACCGCTCTTGCCCAGCAAGCCGCCGGGATTGCCGGGGATATCGGACTGGGTGCCGAAGGTGGTGCCGGCGTCGAAGAACACCGAGCCGCTGACGATGCTGAACAGGGGGAAGCGGTATTCCACCGTGAACTCGGCGAAGCTCTTGCCCACGCCGAGGTCACAGTCGAAATAGCCGCGCACGGAGTTACCGCCGCCGAGGCAGAAGGCCTCATAGGGAGGAATGTCATTGCCGATCAGGGTGCCGCCCGAGAGCTGGAACCCCAGGGCCTGAGCGCAGTCTTCGGGCTCGCCCGGCCCGGGCCGGCACCCCTTGTAGATCTTCAGCCAGTTGACCGGGATGAAGTGGCTGATACTGCCGCGGATGCGGTTGAAGGTAGGCGAATCGTTGCCCACCGAGAGGAACTGCTCCGTGCTCAGGCTGAGGAAGTTGCCGGTGGTTGGATTGCGGGAATCATCCAGGCTGTTGTATGTGGTGCCGATGCGGAAACTGAGGAGCTGGTTTTCGGAGGCGCAGTTGTAGGCGATACAGATCACCTGGCGGCTGGGTACCACATCCGGTGACTTGGTGGCCCCCACAACAGCCTGGGAGTACTTGCTACCGGCGAAGTTCATTGGCGTCACCTCCTGACCGCCGAAGGCGAGGATCAGGTTCCAGGGGGCCTTCGCAAAGGGATCACCGCCATTGAGAGGTCGCACAAACTGCACGCTGGCTCCGACGCGCTGGATGGCGACGTTGTCGAAATTGGTGCGCACCAGCTGATCGCCGCCGCCGATGTCGAGGGGGTCGTTGGTCACCACCTCGAAGTCGGCGCCTTTGATCCTCTGGGACCCATTCCTGAAGGTGCTGTTGCGACTCTGGAAGATCTGGGGGATCTCGCGGCTGAAGAATGCCCGCGCCCGGAACGAGGTGCGGTGCTTGTCACCCTTGATCCAGGGATCGAAGAAGGTGAGGTCGCCCAGGCCGCCGAACTGGCCGTAGGAGAAGTTGGTGCCCAGGTCCCAGGCCCGGCCCAGGAGATTGCTCTCCTGAAGCGAGATCTGACCGAACACCCCCTGACTCTGGCTGAAGCCCACGCCGCCGGAGAGCGAGCCGGTGGATTGCTCGACGATGCCCAGCACCACCACCACATTTCCAGGCTGGCCAGCCACTGGCCGCAGCGTGACCCGCACATCACTGAACAGCCCGGTGCCGTAGAGACGGCGGATGTCGTCCTCGAGCTGACGGCGGTTGAACACCGAGCCAGGCTCCAGCGACACCTCGCGGGTGACCACCCAGGGCTGGGTCTTGCCCCGGATCGGCTGTCCCTGCTCATCGGTGGGCTCACCCTCGCTGTTGATGAACTGCACCTCCACCCCATCCACGGTGCCCTCCCGCACCAGCAGCTCCACCACGCCTCCGGGACTGACCCGCGACGGGCCGGTGACCCTGGCCAGGGAAAAGCCCTGGTCGGTGTACCAGGCCTGGAGGGCCTGCATGCGGGTCTGCAGGGTGTTGAGGTTGAGCGTCCTGCCGAAGTCGGAGGCGAAGGTCTCAGCGATCACCTCCTCGCTGAGCGCGATTTCACCGGCTGGCTGGACGGTGACGCGGCTGAGAACGGGGTTGGGGACCACCGTGACCACCAGGCTCACCCCCAGTGGACCATCCACGGGCTGGATGCGCACATCGGCAAACCAGCCGGTGGCGTAGATCGCGGCCAGATCGGCCTCCAGCTCGGGGCGGGAGACGCGACTGCCCGGGATCGTGCGCATCGACTCGTAGGCGGCGATCTCGAGACGCTCGGCCTCGGGGTGGCCGTCGAGGCCCTCCACCACCACCTCAGCAATCAGCACCCGAGCCTCGGGGGCAGGGTCGGCGACGGGCTGTTCGCCACCCTGGTCGGAGCCAGTCCCGTCAGGCCGCTGCCCGCCAGGACTCAAAAAGGGGGTGTCGACCTGCTCGGAAACAGGGGGAGCTGAACCCGGTGGGGTGGAACCGGAATCCTGCTGCGCGAACGCAGGGCCGGCGGCGAGGTAGCCCAGGCCCAGCAGGGTCAGGGCTGCCTTCAAAGCCAACGTGCCGGCCATGGGTGCGGGGGGTCTCGGGGCGGCGGAGCCGCAATCGCGGCACGTTACCGGTAGACGGTGGGTTCGGGACAGGCCTGCTGGAGCCGTTTGAGAACCTGCCCATAGGCTTCCACAACACCGCCGAGGTCCTGGCGGAAACGGTCCTTGTCGAGGATGCGGTCCTGGCTGTCAGCCACGGCCTGATCCCATAGGCGGCATGTATCCGGGCTGATCTCATCGGCCAGCAGCAGCTCCCCGGCGCCGGTGAAGCCCAGCTCGATCTTGAAATCCACCAACAACAGGCCCACCGAGTCGAACAGCCGCCGCAGTTCGTCATTCACGCGGCGGGCCAGGGCCTCGATCTGGAGGCGCTGCTCCGGAGTCACCAGCTGGAGCCGCTCCAGCCTGGCCTCGGTGAGCAGGGGATCGCCGTAGGCATCGTCCTTGTAATAGAGGTCGCAGAGGGGGGGGTCGAGCGGCGTGCCGGGGGGTAGCGGCAGCTCGCGGCAGAGCGAACCGGCGGCCAGGTTGCGGATCACCACCTCCAGCGGAATCACCCGCACCGGCCGCACCAGCATCCAGTTGGCGCTCTCACCCAGGCCCATGTAGTGGGTGGGGATACCCAGGCCGGCCAGATGCTCAAACAGCAGGGCGGAAATCTGGCAGTTGAGGGTTCCTTTGCCCGGCAGGCTGGCCTTCTTGAGCGCATTGAAGGCCGTGGCGTCGTCCTTGTATTCCACGGCAACCAGGTCGCTGCGGTCGGTGGCATGGACCCGCTTGGCCTTGCCTTCGTGGAGCAGGGGGCCGAGCTGAAAGGCGGTCATGGCTGCGGAGTGAGGGAGGAATCTGGGGCCGGGGCCGGGCTGGGGCCCAGGGATGGAGATGGGGTTGGGGGAGCCGGCGGGAGATGGCCCCCCGGCTGCCGCGGCGAGCGCAACAGCCGCTCCAGCTCCTCGTTGCGGCTGTCGTGATCCGGCCCGCTCAACTGGCGGCGCTGCAGCCATTCTCCGTAGGCATCGTCGATCCGCTCCCCCAGCCGCAGCCGTCGGTCGAGGGCCTGTCGGGAGGCCGGATCGCTGACACCGGCCGCCAGCTGCTGATCCAGCAGGGCCGCCACCAGCCCCCAGGCTCCCGCGGCGGCAGCCTGCTCCAGGGCCAGCTCGAGGATCTCGTCCTGCTCACGCAGGGGCATGGTGTCCGCCAGGGCCACCGCACGGCCCCAGCGGGCGGCGCTGGCGGCCCCCGGGCTGCTGCTGGCCAACAGCACCTTGGCGGCCTGGTGGCGCTGCCCCAGGCTCTCGAGGTGATCGGCCAACAGATCCAGGGCGGAGCGGGTGTCGGGCCGGTCGTTCTGGGCCGGCAGGCCGAGAGGCAGAAACAGCTCCTCGAGCCGCTGCGGTTCACCCTGGGCCAGCAGGGTGAGCGCCTGCGCGGCCAGGTTGTGGTGCAGACCGGCCTGGGCGGCCCGCCACTGCATCACCAGCCAGCGGCGGCGGCTCTCGCCGGCAGCGGGACTGACCCTGGCCAGCACAGTCAGGGCCGCCTGGGGGGCTGCACAGGCGATCAGCTGCTCGGCGCTCAGCAGCACGTCCTCAAGAGAGGGCGCAGGCTCCAACGCGTCGATCAGCCCCTGCTGCTGCGCGCCCAGGCCGGGCCCGTCGCCCTGGCGGCGCAGCAGCCTGCAGGCCTGCACCGGGTCGTCCTCGGCGATGGCAACGGGTGCAGCGAGCGCGGGGGCAGCGACAGTGGTGAGGCCGATCTGCAGGGGAATCAGCAGGGCCGCCAGCCGCGCAGGGCCGAAGCGGCAGCCACCAGAGAACCAGCTGCCGGGTCGGAGAGAAGATGGAACATGGCGACCCATCCGGCGGAGGTCATCTGCGCCGGCCAAGCTAGGGGAACCTGCCCAACCGTTGTTCCACAGCGTTTCACGCATGGCTCCAGAGGCATCACCTCACCCAGCCCGCATCCTGGTGGTGGGTGGAGGCGGCAGGGAAAATGCGCTGGCCTGGGCCCTGACCCGCAGCCACGGCGTTGAAGGGGTGTGGGTAGCCCCCGGCAACGGCGGAACCGAGGCACTCCCTGGCTGCCAGCCGTTGGCGATCGCCGAAACCGACGCTGACGCCCTGGTGGACGCCTGCCACCACCACCAGATCGAGCTGGTGGTGGTGGGACCGGAAGCCCCGCTGGCCACCGGCCTGGCCGATCAGCTGCGTGCCGCCGGCCTGTCGGTGTTCGGCCCCGGCGCCGACGGCGCCCGGCTGGAAGCGAGCAAACGCTGGGCCAAAGCACTGATGCAGGAGGCGGGCGTGCCCACCGCGGGGTACTGGTGGGCCGGCAGCGAGGAACAGGCCCTGGCGGTGCTGGAAAGCGAGGGACGCCCACTGGTGGTGAAGGCCGACGGACTGGCCGCAGGCAAGGGGGTGACCGTGGCCGAAACCATGGACGAGGCCAGGGCCGCCATCGGCGAGATCTTCGCGGGCCGCTTCGGCGCGGAGGCCTCATTGGTGCTCGAGGAACGCACTGAGGGACCGGAGGTGTCCGTCTTCGCCCTGAGCGACGGCCGCGATCTGGTGCTGCTGCCGCCGGCGCAGGATCACAAGCGCATCGGCGAGGGGGATACGGGTCCGAACACCGGCGGCATGGGGGCCTACGCGCCGGCGCCGCTGCTCGATGCGGAGGGATTGGAGCAGGTGCGGTGCCAGGTGCTGGAGCCGACACTGGCGGCCCTGCGCCGCCGGGGCATCGACTATCGCGGGGTGATCTACGCCGGCCTGATGCTCACCGCCGAGGGACCCAGCGTGATCGAGTTCAACTGCCGCTTCGGCGATCCGGAATGCGAGACGCTGATGCCCCTGCTGGGCCCGGAGCTGGCCTCAGTGCTGCTGGCCTGTGCCCGCGGGCAGCTGGCCGCGGGCCCGCGGCTTTCGATCGCCCCGCTCTGCAGCGCCTGCGTGATCGCCGCCGCCGAGGGCTACCCTGCGGCTGTGCGTCAGGGCGATGCAATCCACAGCACGCTGCAGCCCAACGAGCATCTGCAGCTGTTTCATGCCGGGAGCAGCCGCGACAGCGAGGGCGTCTGCCGCACCAGCGGAGGGCGAGTACTGGCCTTGGTGGCCCAGGCCGATGACTTCGACACCGCTTTCGCCAGGGCCTACGCAGGGCTGGAGCAGGTGCACTTCGCCGGCATGACCTACCGGCGCGACATCGGCCACCAGGTGCGCAGCCGATGACGGCCGCCGGGCCCGAGGCGCAGCGCACCTGGCGGCAGGTCGTGGCGCGCTGGTGGGCGGAATTCAGCCTGCAGACCAAGCTGCTGGCGGTGGCCACCCTGGTGGTGAGCCTGCTGATGACGGGCATCACTTTCCTGGCCCTCAATGGCATCCAGCGGGATGCACGCATGAGCGACACCCGCTACGCCCGTGATCTGGGCCTGCTGCTCTCGGCGAACGTCACCCCCCTGGTGGCCGAGGGGAACGACCGCGAACTGGCCTCAGTGGCCGATCGCTTCTGGCGCTCCAGCCGCAGCCTGCGTTACATCTTCTTTGCTGATCCCGAAGGGGTGATCTATCTCGGGATCCCGATCGGCTCCAACAACGGCAGCAGTGAACTGCTGCTCAGCCGCCGGCTGGAGCTCCCCGCCGACATCCAGAAGCGGCCCGACAACCCGTTGGTGCGCCAGCACCTGAGCCCGGACGGACAGGTCACCGACGTGTTTGTGCCGATGGTGAGCGATGGCACCTACCTGGGAGTGCTGGCGCTGGGCATCAACCCCAATGAAACCCTGCTGGCCAGCGCCGCCCTCACCCGTGAAGTGACGGTGGCGGTGTTCATCTCGATCTGGGTGCTGGTGATCCTCGGCTCGGTGTTCAACGCCCTCACGATCACGCAGCCGGTGAAAGAGCTGCTGCGGGGGGTGCGCCAGATCGCCGGCGGCAATTTCGAAACCCGCATCGCCCTGCCGGTGGGGGGAGAGCTGGGGGAATTGCTGGAGGGCTTCAACACCATGGCCACCCAGCTGGAGGAGTACAAGGCCGCCAACATCGAGGAGCTGCGGGCCGCCCAGGTGAAGCAGCAGTCGTTGATTGCCACCATGGCCGACGGGGCCGTGCTGCTGGATGCCGAAGGGGCGATCGTGCTGGCCAACCCCACGGCCCGTCGCCTGTTCCGCTGGGAGGGGCGCAACCTCGAAGCCAATTCCCTCATCCAGGAACTGCCCGAGCGGCTGGCCATGGACCTCCAGGACGCCCTCGACATCGTCAGGGGCGGCGGCCTCGACAGCACCGATCTGCGCTGCAGCCTGGGAGAGCCGCCCCGCACCCTGCGCATCGTCCTTCAGTCAGTGCGGGATGCGAGCGGAGAAACCCTCAAGGGCATCGCCATGACGGTGCAGGACCTCACCCGGGAAGTGGAACTGAATGCCGCCCAGAGCCGGTTCATCTCCAATGTGTCCCACGAACTGCGCACCCCCCTGTTCAACATCAAGAGCTACGTGGAAACCCTCCACGATCTGGGAGACCAGCTGAGCGAGGAAGAGAAGCGGGAGTTTCTCGGCATCGCCAATGCCGAGACCGATCGGCTGACGCGGCTGGTGAACGACGTTCTCGATCTGTCGCGGCTGGAATCCGATCGCCAATGGAGTTTTGAACCCCTTGAACTGTCGACCGCCATCGAGCAGACCCTGCGCACCTACCGGCTGAATGCGGAAGAGAAAGGTGTGAGCCTGCACTTCGAGGCCGACTCCCAGCTGCCGCGGGTGCTGGGCAACTGGGATCTGCTTCTGCAAGTGCTCGACAACCTGGTGGGCAATGCCCTGAAGTTCTCAGCCAAGGGCGGAGCACTGATGCTGCGCGCCTATCCCTGGCCCGACCTCTGTGCCCTGCCCAGCGAGGCGCTGCCGGAACACGCCGGGCCAACCTGCGACTTTCACTCCCCCCTGCCACGGCTGAGGCTGGAGATCGCCGACACCGGCAGCGGCATCGCAGCTAGGGATCAGGAGCGCATCTTCGAGCGCTTCTACCGGGTGGAAAATGCCGTGCACACCGAGGCAGGCACGGGGCTGGGCCTCTCGATCGTGCGCGGCATCCTCGACAAGCACGGCGCACGAATCGCCATGGCCAGCGAGCTGGGGGTGGGCACCACCTTCTGGTTCGATCTGCCGCTCGAAGACAGCGACAACGAGGAGTTGCAGCTGGCAGCTGACCGTCAGCAGCGAACCTCAGATGCGGTGGTGGCCGTGCAGGACTGAAGGCCTCAGCGCGATTCGCCGGTGTCCGCCACACCTTGCACGATGCGCGCCAGTTCACTGCGCTCATCGCCACTGACACGGTGGGGAACACCGGAGATAATGCGCTCGAAATTGGAGAACGAATCCTTGATTTCCGGTCCCTTCCCGGTAATCACAAACTCGCGGATGCCCTTGTCATGCCAGGAGCCGCGCATCTTGAACACGTTCAGAGCCCGCGCCATCTCACCACGGATTTCCACATATTGCAGCAGGAGAATGGTGTCTGTGATCGTGGAGATATGAGCATCAGTAATGGAGTGACTACCCATGAATTCCTCTGACGTATTTGTGAAGAAACCGGCAATCTCCTCCTGCTTCGCATAGCCAGTAATACCTATCACAAACTGCCGAAAGGCATTGCGACTGACGCCGCGAGCCAGGGCACTGAGTGAGTCGATAGCCATTCGGGACGGCTTGAATTGAGCAATCTCAGTTTTGATGATCTGCAGATGGTCTTCAAGGCCTGTGGATTCGGGATAGGCACAAATAATTTTCAGCATTCCATCCCGCTCCATCTGCTCGAAATCAATGCCCCAGCTGGTGGCGTTGCGCAGCAGCTGAGCTCGAGACTCCTCATAGGCGAAGAGGATGGCCCGCTCTTTGTGGGAACAGGCATCTTCCACAAATTTCGAAACCAGCAACGTCTTGCCCGTGCCCGTGGCACCAGTGGCCAGGATGATGGAATCCTTGAAGAATCCGCCGCCGCACATGGCGTCGAGCTTCGGTACCCCAGAACTGAGCCGCACGTTTGAGCTGCGCTGGGTGAGCCGCATTGCCCCCAGGGGGAACACACTCATGCCATGGCTGCCAAGGGTGAAGGGAAATTCACCCTTCATGTGGGTAGTGCCGCGCAATTTAAGGATTTCCACAGTGCGACGGCGGCGTTCACCCTCCAGCACATTGCGCAGAATCACGACGTTGTCTGATACAAATTCCTCGACCCCATAGCGCGCCACCGGGCCGTACTCCAATTCGCGTTCTGTGGTCATCACTGTGGTGACGCCGATCGACTTGAGCCTGGCAATCAAGCGGAAAATCTCCCGCCTCACCACAGAGATGGCGTCGTACTGCTGAAACACGGCCGTCATCGAGTCGATGGCAACACGACGCGCTTTGTACTTGCGGATCGCGTAGCTGATACGCTCAATCAGCCCAGACAGATCAAAACTTCCAGCCACGTACTGACCCTCAGGATCAGGTGACGCATCGAGGATAAAAAGCTTATTCTGATCCACCATCTCCTGAATATTCCAGCCGAAGCTGGAAGCATTGCGAATAATATCGCGCGGTGACTCCTCAAATGTGACAAAGATTCCCGGCTCGTTGTAGTGCACGATGCCGTTGTAAAGAAAATTAAGCGAGAGAATCGTCTTGCCTGTTCCAGAGGTTCCCGACACCAGCGTGGAGCGGCCGATCGGCAGGCCACCGTGGCAGACATCATCAAAGCCTTCAATCCCCGTGGGCAGCTTTTGCACCAAGGGCACGGGCGTGGAGGGGGAAGTCAAGTCGGACATCAAAAAGAGCTGATCAAAGACAGCGGATCGTGGCGGGAGGAAATTGGCAAGGCCAGGCGCGAAAAGGGATGGTGCTAAGCGCCGTCAGACGACGCGGGGGGACTGTCAGGGAACAACCCCTGCGAATCATCATCAAAGAGGCCATCGTCGCTGAGCTCGTCATAGAGGAGATCGAGACCGATCAGCACCCGCTCACGGTCGCTGAGATCGCCAATGATGCGGCGTACCGGTGGCGGCAGAATCTTGGCCAGGGTTGGTGTGGCCAAAATCTTGTCCTCCTCGGCCAGCTGAGGATTCTTGAGCACGTCAATCACCTTGAGCGCATACACGCCACGAAATTCCACTTCCAGGATATTGCGCAGGGTTTTCAGCGCGCGCATGGAGCTGGGCGTATTTCCAGCAACATAGAGCTTGAGAATGTAGGTCTTGCGTGCTGACATGAATAGAACTCGGGATCTCAGCGGTCTGAACGGGATACTTCCGATGGCGTCCTGTCCACTACCGGATCGGGGGGAATGGCGCGTCGATAGAGTTCGCAGAGGTGGGCGAGAACATCGAGCAGAGCCAGGCGATAGTCCTGAAGGAAGTCACCTCTGTGCCCCTCAAGCTTAAGTTGCTTGCCAAAGGCATCGATCAGATTCATGTGGATCTCGATGGTCTTCGTAATCGGCAGGTCGCTGAAGAAGGCAGTGTTCACAAAGCTTTCCAGGGCCTGGTTGGCCGCTGCCGGATCCCTGAAGTAGTGGAGCAGGAGGTCGCGGTAGGTGCGCTGCAAGGAGCCCACCAGCTCGGCGGCGTCCTGAGGGGGTAGATGGCGCAGAAAACGGCTGGAATCGCGCTTGAAGAACACCCCGGCCAGGCCCAGCCGCCCCTGGAGGCGATCGGCCAGGCGCCAGCGCTCCGACAGACCAAGATCCCCAGGCGCCGACTCAGCCAGCGGCTGCTCGCCCCCACTGCGCATCAGGAACCGGGAGACAGCCGCATCGAGGCTGTAACTGAGCTGCTCAAGCTGGTCGGCCGGCAGGTGCACCTCGGCCTCGTGCAAGTCCACTGTCCCGGTGGCACTCGGCCCGATCACCACCGCCGGCAGCAGCAGACCGCGCTCCCTGAGCGCTTGGGCCTGGTCAGGATCAAGGCGTCCGCTTTCCAGCAGCAGGGCATCGATGGCCTCGCCGTGCTCCTGCAGCGCCGTCAGCGGATCTCGGCCTGGATCACAGCGCACCAGACGGTAGCGCTGCTGGCCAGCCAGCCAGCGGTCCACGTCGGCCTGCACTGCCGGGTCGTGGAGGATCGAAACAACGGTGAGGGGCGAACTGGACATGGCCTTCGATCCACGGCACCAGAACCGCCCCGCAGTGCCGCCCATATTGACGAAGTGAGGGCCTCGGGGGGAGAATTGTCGTTTGTGTTGATCGCCGTGCGCCAGGCCGCAATGGCGGCGGCGCAGGAGACCTTGAGCGAGGCCTCGCCACGCTTCAGCGACCCAGCGCCGTTTTCCAGCCTGGCCACGCCCCGCCGTCATGACCCAGTCGCCCTCTCCGGCCAGTTCCAGCGCCTCCACGGCCACTGCAACTGCTCCCAGCGCCACACCGCCCAGCGCCACCGCCCCCTACGCGATTGTTGAGGCCTCCGGTCAGCAGTTCTGGCTCCAGCCCAACCGCTACTACGACCTCGACCGGCTGCCAGCGGATGTGGACAGCACCATCACCCTCAACACGGTGTTGCTGGTGAACGACGGCAGCACCCCCACCTTGGGGCAGCCCTACGTCGAGGGAGCCAGTGTGGAGCTGAGGGTGATGGCCCACCGCCGCGGGTCGAAGGTGATCGTGTACAAGATGCGGCCCAAGAAGAAAACCCGCCGCAAGGCAGGACACCGCCAGGAACTCACCCGGGTGATGGTTCAGTCCATCTCCCTGAATGGCCAGGTCGTGGCCTGATCGATCCGGGCGGCACGCCACAATCTCCCCAGCACCTGAATCTCAGCTCCCGATGGCCCACAAGAAAGGCACCGGCTCCACCCGCAACGGCCGCGACTCCAATTCCAAGCGTCTCGGCGTCAAGCGCTACGGCGGCGAAGCCGTTTCCGCCGGCTCGATCCTGATCCGCCAGCGCGGCACTTCGGTGCTGCCAGGCAGCAACGTGGGCCGCGGTTCCGACGACACCCTGTTCG
This sequence comes from Cyanobium sp. ATX 6A2, assembly GCF_024346355.1. Taxonomy (GTDB): domain Bacteria; phylum Cyanobacteriota; class Cyanobacteriia; order PCC-6307; family Cyanobiaceae; genus NIES-981. The sequence continues at coordinate 77,534 of NZ_JAGQCU010000010.1, read as the reverse complement.
CCCTGGTGGATGGGGTAGTGAATTTCGACTCGATCAAGCGCAACCTGCGCAACCGCAAGCGCATCAACGTGGCCGCGGGCTGAGGCCCTCGGGTTTGCAGGCCCATGCCGGTCAGGCCACTCGTCAGGCAACTCGTCAGACCAACCGGTAGGCCCGGGTGGTGATCAGCAGCGGGTGGAACACCTCCAGAAAGCGACTCTGGAGGGTGCGGAAAAAGCGCTCCACCAGCACCGGATCATCGATGTGGAAGGGATACTCGCCTTGGTGTCCCTTGAAGAAATACCAGTTGAGCAGGGCGGCAGCCTGGCGCTCCATCCGCCCTGCGAACAGCTCCAGCTGAGCCGCTGGGTCACTGAGATGTTCCAGCACATCGAGGCACACCACGGTGTCGAACCGTGCGGGCAGGCTGGGATCGTCGAGATCGCGCACGCAGCGCAGCTTGCCGGCCAGGCCCAGCCGCTGGGCCCGCTCAGCCACGAAGCTGCGGTTGTGGGGATTGAGATCCACGAACCACACCCGCTCCACCGCCTCCAGGCCGGCGGCAGCCAGGGCATGGCTGCCGATGCCACCGCCGAAGTCGAGCACCTGGCCGCGGGCAAAGCGCTCCTGCAGGCGCAGGGTGTCGGCGATGTAGTCGGCACTGTCCAGGTGCCAGGCGGCCAGCTCCAGCAGATGGGCGGTGCCCACCGTTTCCTCGTAGAAGCGGCCTGCCTGATCCGGATCGAAGCCACCGGGATGCAGGGCTGCCAGCTCGGCGGTGCTGTGGGGCAGACGCCGCTCCAGCTCCTCAGGGGTCAGCGCCAGGTGATCGGCAAGCTGCTGCCTGAGAGCGAATCCATCGCGCAGAAACCCTGCCACGCCGAGCACGCTGCTGAGATCCTGCTGCACCTGTTCCGTCACCGCCGCTCTGCTGCCGACCCGGCCAAGTTACGCATCACCGAGCTCCGCCCCGGCTCCCGGCACCTCCAGCCAGCGGCGCAGCCAGCCCACCAGCAGATAAAAGGGCAGGGTGTCCACCAGGGCTGCCAGGGCCTTGAACAGGTAGCCGCTGGCGATGTAGCTGGCCAGCTGGGGCAGCACCGGCGCCTCCGCCCGCAGCGGCAGCAGGTGGTTGCCGTAATGGCTGATCAGCACCACGGCACTGGTGTCCACCAGCTGGCTCACCAGCGTGGAGCCGTTATTGCGCAGCCACAGGGCCTTGCCATCGCTGACGCGCTTCCAGAAGTGAAACAGGCGTACATCGGTGAACTGGGCGGCCATGTAGGCCACCATCGAGGCCCCCACGGCAGCGAAGGCCAACCGTCTCACCTCGAAGAAGGTGGCCTCAGGGGCCCCGCTCAGCCCCGGCAGCGCCCCTCCCAGCCAGAGGATCAACACGATCCAGCCGTTCAGGGCCAGCCCCACCCACACCAACTGGCTGGCCCGCCGTTCCCCCCAGATCTCACTGATCAGGTCGGTACACAGGAAGGTGACCGGATAGGGCAGGGCCCCCACCGCCACCACGATCGGCCAGGAGCCGATCGTGCCCAGCTGCAGAAAGCGGGTGAGGCCGAGGATGTTGAGCATCCCCATCGTGCCCAGAAAGATTCCGGCCAGCACCAGAAACACCAGCTCGCGGCGCTGCTGCAGGGTCATGGCGGCGGAGCATGGGATGGACCAGGCTGACGTGGGTGGCGATGGCTGACCAGCCCTGGGGCTTCCTGGTGCTCGACAAACCGGCCGGGCTCAGCTCCCACGCCTGCGTGAGCCGGGTGCGGCGGGCCTACGGCCTTCGCCAGGTGGGGCACGGCGGCACGCTGGATCCGGCGGTCACCGGCGTGCTGCCGATCGCCGTGGGGCCCGCCACCCGGCTGCTGCCCTATCTGAGCGGCGACAAGACCTACCGGGGGGCGGTGCAGCTCGGCCTCACCACCAGCAGCGACGATCTGCAGGGGGAGGTGCTGGAGCGGCGTGCCGTGCCAGCCCTGAACGCGGCCGAACTGAATGCGGCCCTGGAGCGGTTCCGGGGGGCAATCGAGCAGGTGCCGCCGCAGGTGTCGGCAGTGCATGTGAACGGCGAGCGCGCCTACCAGCGTGTGCGGCGGGGCGAAACGCTGATCCTGGCGGCGCGGCCCGTGCTGATCCAACGGCTGAAGCTGCTGAGCTGGGACCCCGCCAGCGACCGGCTCGAGTTGGAGGTGGCCTGCTCGGCAGGCACCTACATCCGCTCCCTGGCTCGTGATCTCGGCGCCGTGCTGGGCTGCGGTGGCACCCTGGCCAGCCTGCGGCGCAGCGCCGCCCTGGGCTTCACCCTGGAGCAGGCGGTGCCCCTGGAGGCCCTCGAGCAGGGTCCGCCCCCTGCCCTGCTGGAGCCCCTCTCGGCACTGGCCCACCTGCCCCGGCAACAGCTCAACCCCGAGCAGCTCAGCGGCTGGCGCTGCGGTCGTCGGCTGGCCGTTGAGCCCTCGATCGCGGCGGCGGCCAGCGAGGGTCAGGCCGTGGTGGTGGTGACCCCGGATGGCAATCTGGCGGGCATGGCCCGGGCCACCGCCGACGGCCAGCTGCAGCCGAAGCTGGTGCTCGAGGCGGCCGGGTGATGCCGATCGTCGCTCTCTCCCGCCCCATTCCGCCATGGCCGGCCACAGCAAATGGGCCCAGATCAAGCGCACCAAGGCGGTGGTGGATGCCAAGCGGGGAGCACTGTTCACCCGTCTGGGCCGGGAGATCATGGTGGCAGCCCGGGGCGGGGCCGATCCGGCGGGCAATTTCCAGCTGCGCACGGCGATCGAGAAGGCCAGGGCTGCCGGTGTCCCCAACGCCAACATCGAACGGGCGATCGCCAAGGGCTGCGGCCAGCTGACCGATGGGGCCGACGCCTTTGAGGCCGTGCGCTACGAGGGCTACGGGCCCGGCGGGGTGGCCGTGCTGGTGGAGGCATTCACCGACAACCGCAACCGCAGCGCCGCTGACCTGCGGCTGGCCTTTGGCAAGCACGGGGGCAACCTCGGCGAGACGGGCTGCGTGGGCTACCTGTTCGAGCAGCGCAGCGTGGCCTGTGTGCAGCTCCCCGGCCTCGATGAGGACAGACTGCTGGAGATCCTCCTGAGCCTCGAGAGCGAGGCCGGCGTGGCCGTTCTGGGCTACGAGCTGGGGGTGGAGAGCGGCACGGCGGGCCAGGGCGAGGCCGCCGAGGTGTTCGCGCCCTTTGCCCAGCTGGAGGCCCTGCAGGACGGCCTGCGCGCCCGGGGGCTGAGCGTGACCAGCTGGGAACACCGCTGGATCCCCCAGTTGAGCTGCCCGCTCAGCGATCCCGAGCAGCTGCGGGGCTGCCTGCGCATGCTCGATGCCCTCGAGGAGCTTGATGACGTCCGTGCCGTCACCACCAACCTGGAAGCCGACGCCACACTGCTGGACGAGCTGATGGCCTGAGCCAGCGGCCTAGGTGGTTCAGGTGGTTCAGGGGCCGCTGGTCGCGCCGCTGAGGGCGGCCCGATCGGCGATCACACGCACCGCCGGGTGCCGTTGCAGCCAGCTGGCCGGGAGCTCCGGGGAGGGCCGCTGGCACAGCAGGCGACCCAACACATCCGCCTTGCCGGCTCCGGTGACGACCAGCAGGATGCGGCGGGCCGCCAGGATCTCCTCCAGGCCCAGGGTGATGGCCCACTCGGGCACCGCGGCGGGGTCGCCGGCGAAGGCGGCGGCGTTGTGCCGGCGGGTTGAGGCGCTGAGCTGCACGGGCCGGCAGCAGCTGGTGGCGGCGCAGGGCGGCTCGTTGAAGCCCACGTGGCCGTTCAAGCCCAGCCCGAGCAGCTGCAGGCCGATCCCGCCGGCGGCACGGATCTCGGCGGCGTAGCGCCCGGCCTCGGCCTGCGGGTCGGCCGCCTGGCCGTCGGGCAGCCTCACGCTGGCGGGATCCAGCCCCAGCGGCCCCGTCAGGCAGCTGTGCATGAAGGCGGCGAAGGAGCCTGGATCACCACTGCCCAGACCCACGTACTCATCGAGGTTGTAGCTGCGCCAGTGGCGGCGCAGGTGCTGGCGGTGGCCGTCCAGCAGCTCACGCTCGGCCTCCAGCAGGGCTGCATACACCGGCTCCATCGTGGTGCCAGTGGCCAGGCCGAGGGGACGCGGCTCGGGCCCCAGACGATCGGCGAGCAGCTGCCTAGCCACATGGCTGGCCACGGCCTCCCTGCTCTCCAGGACGGTGAGGGCCAGGCGCGGGGGGGTGACGGCGCTCAAACAGGCTCAGCGCAGGCTGGTTCAGCGCAGACCGTAGGGCCGCAGCACCGTGCCCCGGTAGTAGTGGCTGAGGATGCGCTCATGGCTCTCGCCCCGGCGGGCCATGGCCAGGGCGCCCCACTGGCTCATGCCCACGCCGTGGCCGAAGCCGCGGCCCACGGCCAGCAGCGCGGGCTGGGGCGACGGCTGGGGCACGCGGCGCGTACTGCCAGACCCCAAGGAGCCGGCGGCGGCACCACTGCCCGCCATGGCCAGGCGAACGGTGGGGAGGGCCGGCGGCGGCGGCGGCAACTGGGGTGACTCAGCAGTGCTAGGCGCCGGAGTGAGCACCTGGAAGCGCACCTGGGTGCTGCGCAACCCCAGCCGTGAGCGCAGCTGAGGGCCGGTGACCAGCAGGCTGCCGCTGGGACCCACCACCCGGGCCTGCCGCACCCTCCCCGTGGCTGTGGTGGACAGCACATCAATGCTGTACACCCCGCCGGTTTCCGTGAAGGCCTGACGCAGACGGTCCGCCGGCAGCAGCTCCTGCCATTGGTGCACCGGACTGTCGTGGTCGAAATCGGGCACGCTCACCAGGTAAGGGAGCTGCTGCTGCCAGATGTCACCGCTGTTTTCGGTGAGGCCGCCGCTGCTGCTGTGAAACACCGTGTTGGCGAGGTTGGAGCCGAACATCAGCACCTGGCCGCGGGTGCTGGCCACGGCCTCCCGGGTGGAGGCGGTCTCCGCCTCGAGGCCCTTGTACACCTGGCTGCTCACGGTGGCCTTGAGGTCGTAGGCAGCGGCGGGCTTGAGTTGGCGCAGCGCGTAGGTACGGGCGGCCACCGCCTGGGCGCGCAGGGCCTGCTGGGGCCAGCTGGCGGGCATCTCACTGCCCACCACGCTGGGCAGATAGGTCTCGAGCGGCACGTGGTTGATCGCCTGCAACTTGCCGCCGGTGGTCAGCAGACGCAGACGCCCCCGGTAGCGGCGCTGCTGCAGCTGGAAGGCGCCGGCGCTTTCGGGGCGGCTGCCGGGAACAGGCTCCAGCCAGTAGGCCGAGGACGCAGGCAGCTGGGCGCTGGCGGGGGCTGCGCCGCCCGTGGCCCCCGGGAACAGCAAGCGCACGCTGCCACCCTGCACTGACACGGTGGCGGTGGTGCCGGCGGGAAGCTGCACACCGCCGGGCTGGATCCGCAGCGGCTGGCCAAGGGAGATCAGCGAGAGGCTCGGGCCTTCAGCCAGCAGCACCCGCACTTCGGGCTCAGCGGGGCGGGCCTGGAGGGCGGTATCGCCGGAGACCGCAGCCGGAGCGGAAACGGCCACCAGGGCAAGCACCGGTGTCCAGGGGCGCAGGGACAGCGACACGGCGAACGTTCAACTCGGTCGCCCATTGTGGCCGTCGTGGCAACATGCGCCAGAGGCCATCCCCCCGTGCAGGTCACGTTTCTCGGCACGAGTTCCGGGGTTCCCACCCGGGGCCGCAATGTTTCCGCCGTGGCCCTGCGTCTGCCCCAGCGCGCCGAGCTGTGGCTGTTCGACTGCGGCGAGGGAACCCAGCATCAATTCCTGCGCAGCGACCTGCGGGTGAGTCAGCTGCGGCGGATCTTCGTGACGCACATGCACGGGGACCACGTGTTCGGGCTGCCGGGCCTGCTGGCCAGTCTCGGCCTGGCGGGCACCTGCCCGGGCATCGACCTCTACGGCCCCGACCGGCTGCGCGATTTCCTTGAGGGGGTGCTGCACACCAGCTCCACCCGCATCAGCTACCCCCTGCGGCACCACCGGGTGGGGCAGGCGGCCGCCAGCGGCACGGCACTGCTGGAGCTGGAGGACATCAGCGTGCGCTGCACGCCGCTGACCCACCGGGTACCCGCCTTCGCCTATCGGGTGGACCAGAAGCCCCGGCCGGGGCGCTTCGATGTGGCCAAGGCCAGGCAGCTGGGCATTCCCCCCGGCCCGATCTACGCCCACTTGAAGCAGGGGGTCAGCGTCACCCTGGAGGACGGCCGCATCATCAACGGCGCCAGCCTGTGCGGGCCGGAGCGCCCCGGCGCCAGCGTGGTGTACTGCACGGACACGGTGTTCTGTGAGGCGGCGGTGGTGCTGGCGGAGGGAGCCGATCTGCTGATCCACGAGAGCACCTTCGCCCACGCCGAGGCCGAACTGGCCTTCGCCCGCCAGCACTCCACCACCACCATGGCGGCCCAGACGGCCCTGGCCGCGGGGGTGAAGCAGCTGGCCCTCACCCACCTCAGCCCCCGCTACATGCCCGGCAACGCCGTCAGCCCCGACGACCTGCTGGCTGAGGCACGGTCGATCTTTCCGGACACCGTGCTGGCCCGGGACTTTCTGAGCATCGATGTGCTGCCGGAGGAGCCGGAGCCGGCGGCCACACCGACCGCGCCTGAAGCGGCGCTCAGCCCCTGAACCGGCAGCGATGGAAGTCCCAGGCGCCTGAGCCTGCAACAGTTCTCCCGAATCCGGAGCGGAGCCCCCGGCCCCCGTGATACAAGATCTGCGACGCGGTTGTCACCGCCAACCCTCCGGCTTCTCCCCATGGCCTCGACCCCTCCGGCCTTCGCCACCTTCATCCTCCACCGGGCCCTGCGCGCAACGCTGCGCACCCTGGTGGCCCTGCCCCTGGTGTTGCTGCTCTGCGTGGGCTTCAGCGGGCAGGCCCTGGCCGCCCAGTGGACCTCCGACCAGCTCACCGTGCCCGCCAGCCCCGATGGCAGCACCGTGACCTTCACCGAGCAGGACATCAAGGCCGGCCGCAGACAGTTCAACACCAGCTGCGGCGAGTGCCACGCCGGCGGCATCACCAAGACCAACCAGAATGTGGGGCTGGATCCGCAAACCCTGGCCCTGGCCACCCCGTCGCGGGACAACGTGGATGCCCTGGTGGACTACATGAAGGACCCCACCAGCTACGACGGTGAGTACTCCATCGCCGATGTGCACCCCAGCATCCGCAGCAGCGACATCTTCGTGAAGATGCGTGACCTCGACGACGACGATCTGCGCCTGATGGCCGGCTTCATCCTCACAGCGCCCAAGGTGCAGGGCCAGCAGTGGGGTGGCGGCAAGATCTACTTCTGAACCCAGTGATCTGGATCCAGTGATGCCTTGACCGGTGCCTCAGGTGCCGGTTTTTTCATGGGACGCGATCGGCTGATCCACTGCCCCCTCCTCCTCCTCGGGGGGTGAGACGTTGGCGGGATCCATGGAACCGGGCTGCTTGCTGTACCACCACTCCTGGAGGGCAGGCCGCAGCCGCACCGGGAACAAGGTGACCACCGTGCGCGTGGGCCTGGCACCGGGCAGCAGCAGTTCCACGGCGTAGGAGGGGCAGCGGCGGGCGGCCAGGTCAGCCACGAAGCGACGACCGACGCGTCGCCAGCTGGGTTCCTTGCTGCGCCAGGCCAGGCGGCAGCAGGGCCAGGGCAGCTCCTCACGATCGAACAGCCGGCAGCAGGGCCCCAGAACCCGGTAGCTGTACTGGCCGCCGACACTGGTGTGCTGGGAACCGGGCGGCAGCAGCTGCTCGGAGGCGCGGGCGAGAGAGAACAGGGCAGACATGAAAAAGCCACCCCGAAGGGTGGCGGGAGGACGGGCCGGATTCAACCCATGAAGCTCAGTAGAGCTCTTCCTCGGCGTGGGTGGTGATGGTGCAGTCGCTGGTGGGGTAAGCGACGCAGGTGAGCACAAAGCCAGCCTCGATCTGGTCGTCGTCGAGGAAGCTCTGGTCGGACTGGTCAACGGTTCCGGCGGTGAGCTTGCCGGCGCAGGTGCTGCAGGCACCGGCACGGCAGGAGTACGGGAGGTCGATGCCCTGCTCTTCAGCGGCGTCGAGGATGTACTGGTCGTCGGGAACCTCGATGGTCTTGTTGAGGCCCTCGCTCTCGTTGATGAGGGTGACCTTATAGGAAGCCATGGAAGGGATTGGGGCTCACAGGCACCCGGGCAGCCGGGCCTGTAGGACCAGCCCTTCATACATCGGGCAGCTGCCGTTCCTGTCTTTTTCGGGGGCTGGCCCGGGGAAGCCCAATCAAAGCCAGATTACCTATCAGCGTGCCTTATGTAACACTCCGGCCCGTTGATCGTGCATCGCTTCAGGCCCGCCGGATCGTCAGCAACCCCCAGTCGCTCTGGCGGGCCGTGAGGGCAGCGGCCCATCCCTGCGCCGCCAGAGCCCGGCGCAGACGCGGCTCCTGCGACACCAGCAGCCCGCTGAGCAACCCCACCCCCCCGGGGGCGAGCACGGCATCGAAGGCGGGGCAGAGGGCCTCGATCACCGGGGCCAGGATGTTGCAGAGCAGCAGGTCGGCCGGGCGCTGCTCCAGCAGCTCCGCCAGCGACTCCACCGAGCCCTGTCGCACCCGCAGCCGCTGCTGCAGGCCGCAGGCAGCGGCGTTCTCGGCCGTGGCCCGCACCGCAAGGGGGTCACTGTCCACCGCAGCCACGGAGGTGGCTCCCAGCAACAGGGCGGCAAGGCCGAGGATGCCGCTGCCGCTGCCCAGATCCGCCACCCGCAGGCCATCCAGGCCAGGGGTCGGGCGCTGGTCACTGGGGCCCCTGGCGGCCAGCGCCTCCAGCGCCTCAAGACAGAGGCGGGTGGTGGGATGGCTGCCGGTGCCGAAGGCGCTGCCGGGATCCATGCGGATCACCAACCGCTGGGCGCAATCGGGAGGCACCTGAAGCCAGCTGGGAAGAATCAGCAGCCGCTCGCCCACCGGATCGGGCCGCCAGTGCTGCTTCCAGCTCCGGCTCCAGTCCTCATCGTCCTCCTGCTCCCAGCTGATCGGCGGCACGGTGAGGGCGAAGGGCTCAGCCAGTGGAGCCAGGGCCGCCTCCAGCCGCTGCCGCTCCGGCGCGGGCCAGTCGGCAGCGGGCAGCCAGGCCAGCAGCTGCCGCTGGTCGGGGTGCTCGGGACGGTGGCGAACGGCCAGGCGGGGAATTCCCAGGCAGTCGAGTTTCCAGAGCAGGGATTCCTCCAGCTCCGGAGGGCAGGGCATCTGCAGACGCCACCAGGTCTGAGGCATGGCGATGGCCCGACGGGGCAGCAGAGGTCAGACCAGGGTCACGGGGTGGGCCTCCTGAATGCCATCGATCCGGTGGATGCTCTCCAGCAGGCTGGCGGGGATCGGATCGTCGAGGCTGAGCGCCATCACGGCATCGCCCCGCACGATCCGGCGCCCCACCTGCATCGAGGCGATGTTGACGTTGTGCTCACCGAGCACCGAGCCGATGCGGCCGATGATCCCGGGCATATCGCGGTGGCGGGTGAACAGCATGTGCCGGCTGGGGCTCACGGACACAGGGAACTCGTCAATGGCCGTGACGCGCAGGTCGCCGTCGCCCAACACCGCGCCACTGACGCTGTGGTTGCCCTTGCTGCTGCGGGAGCGGAGCTCCAGGGAACCACCGGCGTAGTCGCGGGCGGCTTCATCCTTCACCTCCAGCACGTGAATGCCTCGGTCTTTGGCCTCGAGGCTGGCGTTCACGTAGTTGATGGCGTCGCCCAGAGCGGTGGAGAGCACACCCTTGAGCACGGCCACCACCAGCGGCTGGGCGGGGTGGGCGGCGAACTCGCCCTGCAGGCGCACCTCCAGCTCGCTGATCTGGCCACCGGCCAGCTGGCTGAGCAGCTGGCCCAGGGTTTCGGCCAGCTGCAGGTGGGGTCTGAGCTGCTCCATCACCTCGGCATTGAGGCCAGGGATATTCACGGCGCTGCGGGCCGGCTGCCCCAGCAGCACGTCGCGGATCTGCTCGGCCACGTCGATGGCCACATTTTCCTGGGCCTCGGCGGTGCTGGCTCCCAGGTGCGGGGTGAGCACCAGGCGCTCCTTCACCGCGCGCAGGGGCGAATCGGCCACCAAGGGCTCCTTGGCATACACGTCGAGGGCGGCGCCGGCGATCACGCCGGCCTCCACCGCCTCGGCCAGGGCCGCCTCATCCACAATCCCGCCACGGGCGCAGTTCACCAGGCGCGCCGTTGGCTTCATGGTGCGCAGCAACTCGGCGTTCACCAGGTTCTCGGTGTCGGGCGTGCGCGGCAGGTGCAGGGAGACGTAGTCGGCCTGGGCGAACAGCTCGGCCAGGGGCAGCAGCTTCACCTGCATGCTCTGGGCCCGTTCCTCGGAGACGAAGGGGTCGTAGGCGAGCAGCTCCATGCCCATGGCCTTGGCGACCCGGGCCACGTGGGAGCCGATCTTGCCCAGACCGACAACCCCGAGCTTCTTCTTGTACAGCTCGTTGCCCACGTAGGTCTTGCGGTCCCAGCCGCCGGCCATGGTGCTGGCGTGGGCGTGGGGCACATGACGCGAGAGCGACAGCATCAGGGCCAGGGCGTGCTCGGCGGCGGCGATCGTGTTGCCCTCGGGGGAATTCACCACCAGCACGCCGCGCCGGGTGGCGGCGGGCACATCGACGTTGTCGACGCCCACACCGGCCCGACCGATGATCCGGAGTTTGGTTGCGGCCTCGATGATCTCGGCGGTCACCGTGGTGCCGGAGCGGATCATCAGGGCCTCATAGTCACCCACGATCGAGCGCAGCTCATCGGCCGACAGGCCGGTGCGCACATCCACCGTGGCCACCTGGGAGAGGATGTCGATCCCCGCCTGGTCAATGGGATCCGAAACGAGAACCTTGGTCATACCCGGCGGGTGATGTTCGGCCGGGGGTGCAGTGTAGTGAGGGGCCTGGGCGGCAGCCCGGTGACCGCAGCAAGCAGAATCAGTTCATTAGCGCTCGAACGGGGGCTGCGGTTTTGACGAGTGTGGTGGTGGTCGTCGACGACCTGAAGCGTCTGCATCAGGTGCGCGATCAGCTCGCTGCCCTGCAGCCTCCCCCGGCCCAGCTGATCGCGGTGGGCGCTGGTGAAACAGCCATGGAAGAGGTGGAACGCCTCAACCCGGCGGCAGGTCGGCGACGCCGGCAGCGCTCCATGGCCCGCTGGCTGATCCCCTTCGGCTTCTTCGCCGGTTTCACCTTCACGTTCATCACCGATCTCAACACGTTCGCCTTCGCCGGCGACTGGGGCTCCCACCTGATCGGCGGCCTGCTGGGCCTGGGATCGGGCTGGATGGGCAGCTTCGCCGCCGCCGCCAGCGTGCGCTCCGAGCAGGACGACCGCATACGCAGCCTGCGCAACCGCGTGGAGGAGGGCAGCTGGCTGCTGCTGGTGGAAACCGCCGCCGGCGCCGACATGCCTTGGATCACCCTCCAGCAGGCCCGTCCGCAGGCGGTGGTGCGCCTGGGTGACAGCTGATGCTGCCCCGCGGGGAGCTGCTTGAGGGCAGCCACCATCCCGCCGTCCTCGGCACTGTGCTCGATGCGGCCGACACGGCCCTGCACACCTGGGAGCCCTGCTGGACGGGGTTTCTCGATCCCGCGGTGCGCGAAGAGGCCCTGCAGCGCCTGGAGCCCCTGGCCGACCTGGAGGTTCATGGCGACGGCGGCTTCCCGGGGGCGGAACGGCAGTGCCTGCTGCTGCAGCGGCGGCAGAGCGAGCTCGAGCAGCAGGCGCCAGCGGCGGATCTGGCCGGGCTCGAGATCAGCGGCAATTTTCTGTTCGATCCAGCCGAACCCGCCGACCTGCGCCAGGCCCTGCTCAGCCTGGGCACGGCGCCGGAGACGATCGGCGATCTGTGGATGCGCGGCGATCGGGGCGGTCAGGGGGTGCTGAGCAGCGCAGCGGCCCAGAGCCTCGATGGCCGCCAGGGCCGGGTGCGCAGCGTGGAGGTGCAGCTGCAGGCCCGGGGAATCGACACGCTGCAGTTTCCGGCCCGCCGGCAGCCGCGGCGATGGCACAGCGTTGAGGCCTCCTGCCGTCTTGATGCCGTGGCCTCCGCCGGCTTCGGGGTATCGCGCACGCGCATGGCCGAGTTGATCCGCAGCGGCCAGGTCCGCGTGAACTGGGGGGTGATCACCCGATCAAGCCGGGAGCTGGCACCTGGCGATCGGGTGCAGATGAGCGGCCGCGGGGAACTGGCTGTGCTCACCGTCCAGCCCACCAAGCGCCAGCGCTGGAGGATCGAGCTGGAACGCCACTGAGGGCTGCGCACGCCACTGAGGGCTGCAAACGCTGGGGGCAGAATCCGGGGCCTGGTGGGCTGCTAGTTTTTGGCCAGCTCATGGACGACACCTGACCGGGTACCTGGTCCAACAGCCAGGCTCTGTTGCCGATGATCCCCCGGGGTTCATCACAAGAAGCAGCCCAGTTCAGCCCTGAAACCACCATGTCGCAGGTTTCAATACAAGGGCCCATGTTCATGGGCCATGAGCGCGGGCGATTAGCTCAGAGGTAGAGCACTACCTTGACACGGTAGGAGTCACTGGTTCGATTCCAGTATCGCCCACTTTTCCTTTCAGGAAGTTTCTGATCAGCCATGGCCGGCACTCGAGATTCTTCCCCTGCCGGCACCCCCGCTCACGAGGCTTCCACCACCGCATTTCAGACCACCGCCTTCCAGGCCTCGGCGTTACAGGCCACGGCATCACCTCTGGCGGTGGTGATCGGCATGGGTCGTTCTGGCATCGGTGCCGCCCGGTTGCTGCAGTCCCTCGGTGAGCGGGTGGTGCTGCTGGAACGTCGCGCCACTGAAGAGCTGGAACGGCAGGCCACTGATCTGGGCCGACAGGGCATCCATGTTCTGCTCAACCAGGGCCTCGATGCCGACGCCATCCTGGCGTTGGGCCCCGACCTCAAGCGGGTGGTGGTGAGTCCCGGCATCCGCTGGGATCATCCGGTGTTCGAAACCCTCCGCGCCAGGGGCATCACCGTTCAGGGGGAAGTGGAGCCCGCCTGGCACGCCAGTCGCCCCGTGCCCTGGATCGGCATCACCGGCACCAACGGCAAAACCACCGTCACCCATCTGGTTCACCACCTGCTGCAGAGCGCCGGCAGGGATGCGGCGATGGCCGGCAATGTGGGGCGCTCCGCGGCCGAAACCGTCCTGGAGCGGCGGCACGATGACCAGGGACTTCCGGACTGGCTGGTGGTGGAGCTGAGCAGCTACCAGATCGAGGCCTGCGAGGCTGTGGCTCCGCGGGTGGGGATCTGGACCACCCTGACCCCCGACCACCTGGAGCGGCACGGCACGCTGGATCACTACCGCAGCATCAAGCGCCGGCTGCTGGAGCGCAGTGCGGTGCGCGTGCTCAATGCCGATGATCCCGATCTGAGCTCCAGGGCGACGAGCTGGGATCGGGCGCTGTGGGTGACAGCGGGGCCGTGGCGGGAGCTGGCACCGGGCATCGCGCCGGCCCTGTGGATCGAAGCGGGGCGGGTGTGGCACGCGCAGGGGGACGACCGCTGCGATCTGATGGCCGCCGATGCCCTGGCGATGCCGGGCTCCCACAACCGTCAGAACATGTTGCTGGCGGTGGCAGCGGGTTTGGAGGCAGGTCTTGACGGACCCTCCATGGAGGCTGCCCTGCGCCGCTTCCCCGGCGTTCCCCACCGCCTCGAGCACATCCGCACCTGGCAGCAGGTGCGCTTTTTCAACGACAGCAAGGCCACCAACTACGACGCCGCCGAGGTGGCCCTCAAGGCCCTGGACGGGCCACTGGTGGTTCTTGCCGGCGGCCAGGCCAAGATCGGTGAGGTCCAGCCCTGGGTGCGGGCCCTGCGTCACTCAGCCCGTGCTGTGGTGCTCTTCGGGGACGCCCAGAAGACCTTTCGGGGCCTGCTGCGGGAACACGGCTACAACGGCCGCACAGAAACCTGCGGTGGGCTGGAGCAGGCGGTGCCCCTGGCAGCCCAGCTGGCATGCGAGCTGGGCTGCTCGGCGGTGCTGCTCTCGCCGGCCTGCGCCAGCTTTGACCAGTATCCCGATTTCGAGGCGCGGGGGGAGCACTTCCGCCAACTGGTGGAAAAGCTCTGATCCAGCCCTCCCCGCCGGGCGAGAACCGCAGCGGTTCGTAGCATCCTTTGAACGGAACGGGCTCGAACAATGGCCTACTGGCTGATGAAAAGCGAGCCGGATGTGTACGGCATCGAGCACCTCAAAGCGGAGCGAACCACCCTCTGGGACGGCATCCGCAACTACCAGGCGCGCAACTTCATGCGCAGCATGGCGGTGGGCGATCAAGCCTTCTTCTATCACTCCAACTCCAAACCACCTGGGATCGTGGGTCTGATGGAGGTGCTGGAAACGGGTCTTGTCGATCCCACCCAGTTCGATCCCCACTCCCGCTATCACGACCCGGCCTCCGCCCGGGACAATCCCCGCTGGGACTGCGTGCGCCTGGGCTTTTTGCGTCAGTTCCCCACACTGCTGTCGCTGGAGACACTCCGGCAGACCTTCAGCCCTGAGCAGCTGGGGGTGGTGCGACGCGGCAACCGCCTCTCGATTCTCCCGGTCGCGGACAGCAGCGCCCAGCGGATCCTGAGCCTGCTGGAGAGTTGATGCGGGGCACCGCGCCTACACCCCCGCCGATCGCCATCCGCCGCGCCCTGGAAGAGGGCTGGGATGGCTTCCGCCGCGGGAGCTCCACCTTGATCCCATTCACCCTGGTGGTGGGCGGCTTGAACGTGCTCTGCCAGCTGGCGATCCGGTTGAGCGGCGAGCGGATTGTGAATGTCTACGGCCAGACCGATCCACTGGCGCGGGGGTTTCTGGTGCTCGCCTGGCTCGCCTACCTGCTGAGCAACCTGTGGCTGGTGGTGGGACTGCTGCGCGGGGCGAACACCGCTCTGGAGCGGCAGCGGCCGCGGCTGCGGGATCTGTTGCGGCTGGACGGCCGGGCACTGATGCGGGCTGGAGGCACCCTGGCCCTGGTGCTGCTGGTGCTGGCCGTGATCTTCCGCCTGGCCCAGGCCAGCGCCTGGTTGCTGGCCCTGCTGCAGCCCCTGCTGCTGGCGCTGCCGTTGCTGGCAGGGGCGGCCGCCGTGGTCTACGTGGTCACCGATCAAGTGCTCAGCCTGCCCCTGAGCGTGCTGGGGGGCCATGGGCCCATGGAGGCGTTCCGCCGCGGCCGGGCGGCGATCGATCCCCACTGGCTGCAGGCCCTGGGGCTGACGCTGCTGCTGGGGCTGGTGCTGCTCTCGGGCTTTCTGCTGCTGGTGGTGGGCCTGGCTGCGTCTCTGCCGGTGGCGGCCTGCATCCTGGTGGCGGCCTATCGCCAGCTGTTCCCGGCGCAGCCGCCGCGGCGGCTCCAGGCCCAGCCGCAACCGGTTCAACCGCAGCGGAAGCGCCCCTGAGAGGGGAACAGATTGGCCAGATAACAGCGGGTCACATCCCGACTCTGCACCCCGTTCTGCACGAGGAAACCGGCGACAGCGGCCTGGAACAGGCGGTACTGGTCCCAGTTGGGATGCTGGTCGATGAACAGGCGCATCGACACCAGCAGGGCCTCAGGCACCTCGGCCCGCAGGCTCACCATCAGCTCGCCCGGGGAGTCCGTTTCGCGCTCGCCAGCCGAAGGCTGGCCGTGCTGAGCGCCGCAGCCGCAGCCGGAACCGCTGATCGTGGCCTCTGTCGTGGCCTCTGATTCCATGCCTGTTCCCGCGAGATGGGCCCAAGAATCCCGAACGCCCCCGCGGCCGTCAAATCCGAGCCCGTGCCGCAGCCGCAGCCGCTCCCAGGCTGAGATCCCAGTGCATGGCAGAGATCTCCCGAAGACCCGCGGCATCCAGACCAAGAGCCGGGGGCTCGGCGCACGCTGTCAAGGGTGAGGCGGCCGGCCGGGTCGTATTCCCCAGCACCATGGCGCTGCACGAGGGCTGTGCCATCAGCCTGCGGAAAACCTGGGGAAAGACATGGTCCCGGCGGGGGGATCGGGACCGGGCCGGGAGTGATCAGCACTGCTGATCAGCGGCCAGCGGAGGGCCCATTCTCAGCGGCGCGGGTGCTGCATGCTGGTCGCCCGAGGGCGTCTTCCATGGCCGGCACCGTGACCGTTGCACTGCTGGGAACCGGGCTGCTCGGGGCCGCCATCGGCCAGCGGCTGCTGGAGCAGGGACTGGGCGTGCAGGCCTGGAATCGCAGCCCTGAGCGGTTGGGGGCGCTGGCGGCCCTCGGTGCCATCGGCTGCCGTGAGCCGCAGCAGGCCCTGGAGGGCTGCGACTGGGTGATCACGGTGCTCAGTGATGGAGCCGCAACGCGCTCGGTGCTGCAGCGCTGCGACCTGCAGGACCAGCGGGTGCTGCAGATGGGCACCATCGCCCCAGCCGAGAGCCGCGAGCTCGGCACAGTGATCGGCGCGGCGGGCGGCGACTACCTGGAGGTACCGGTGCTGGGCAGCCGCCCGGAAGCCCTGAGCGGCAGTCTGCAGGTGATGGCCGCTGGTCCCGCGGCCCTGTTCGAGCAGGCCCTGCCATTGCTGAAGCGACTCGACCCCGAGCCGCGGCTGCTGGGACCGCTGGGTGCCGCGCTGGAGACCAAGCTGGCCCTCAATCAGCTGATCGCCAGCCTCACCCACGCCTTCAGCCTGTCGCTGCATCTGGTGCAGTCCAGCGGCGTGGAGGTGGAGCACTTCATGGAGCTGCTGCGGGGCAGCGCCCTCTACGCCCCCACCTTCGACAAGAAGCTGCCACGCCTGCTGGCAGACAACTACGACCAGCCCAACTTCCCCACGGCTCACCTGCGCAAGGATCTGCTGCTGTTTCTGGCGGCAGCGCGGCAACGGGGCCTGGACACCCGCGGCCTGCGGGGGCTGGCTGAGCTGCTGAGCGCTGCCGAGGGCAGCGCGATCGATGGCCTCGACTACAGCGCCCTGCACCGGCTTACGGCCAAGACGGCGGCGTGGAGCTGAGCTCCAGGACCTGGCACAGAGCCGCCACCACGGCCTGGGAGGCGGCCGCGCTCCAGCCCGCCTCCACTCCCCGGGCCGCTGGTCCAGGCGTGAGCACAAACCGCAGCCGCCATGCCTGAGGGTGTCCCTCCAGCTCCAGCCACAGCGGGCCCCGCTCAAGCTCCAGGGTCAGCCGCTCCTCTGGCATCAGGCGGTCCGCCAGGGCCGCCAGTTCGTTTGCCAGCTCGCAACACCCCTCTCCAAGGGCCCGGGCCTCCTCGGCCTGAAGCTCAAGCGCCCAGCCGTCGCCGCCGATCAGCACCGGGAAGGAGCCGCGGCCGGGATCCAGGCACAGCCTCCAGCCCGGACCCTCCTGAACCTGCAAGCTCAGCCGGGCAGCAGGGCGGGCTGGTCCTGCTCGTCGCTGAGTTCGATGATGGCCCGCTGCACGGGCTTGATCATCGAGTCGTCCAGCAGGCCGTCAAAATCGTCGAAGCGGCGCTGCTTGGCCCGGAAGGCGATGCGCACGGTGGTGAGGTAGCGGTTGCTGGAATGGCGGATCAGGCTCTCGGCCCTCTGGGCCAGGTCCTTGGAATTCACCTCGAGTCCGGTTTGCATCCGTCCGCAGCCACAGCCCCCAACCTAGTGGAAGGTCGCTAGAAGTCCCTGATGCAGGGCACCGTGGCCATCGACCTGGGCAGCACCACCACCGTGGTGGCACACCAGCCCCCCGGTGGCGCTGCCGAACTGCTTGCCTTGCCCCCTTACAGCCTGGCCGCTCCCGTGGTGGTGCCCTCGCTGCTGTGGCTCAGCCATGCCGGGCAGGCCCGGCCGCTGATCGGCAGGCAGGTGCTGGAGGCCGGCCTGGCCCACCACGACGACCCCCGGCTGCAGCGCGACTTCAAGCGGCGCATCGCCGCCACACCGGTATCCGCCGGAGCCGGCAGCGTGTCGGCGGAACGGGCCGGCAGCCTGCTCCTGCAGCATCTCTGGCAGGCCCTGCCGCCCGGGCTGGAACCCCGGCGGCTGGTGCTCACCGCCCCGATCGAGGCCTACCGGGGCTATCGCCAGTGGCTGCTTGAGGCGTGCCGCAACCTGGAGGTGCAGGACCTGGCCCTGGTGGATGAACCCACCGCGGCGGCGATCGGTGCCGGCCTGCCCGCCGGCAGCACCGTGCTGGTGGTGGATCTGGGGGGCGGCACCATCGACCTGTCGCTGGTGCAGCTGGATGGGGGCGAAGGCCGGGCGGCACCGATCGCCCAACTGCTGCGCTTCGCCGGCCGCAACCTCAACGACAGCTGCCAGCAGTTGCGCTGCGCCCGGGTGATCGGCAAGGCCGGGGTGGCCCTGGGCGGGCGCGACATCGACCGCTGGATCGCCGATCTGCTCTGCCCCGATCAAGCGATCAGCGGCTCGTTGCTGGACGCCAGCGAACGGCTGAAGTGCCAGCTCAGCGAGCAGAGCGAGGCCCTGGTGCTGTGGAGTCCGCCCCTGGCCCAGCCGCGCGAACTGCGGCTGGGCCAGGCCGGCCTGGAAGCCCTGCTCCGGGAGCGCGGCCTGATCGAGCACCTCGACGCCCTGCTCGCCGAGGTGCTGGCAGCGGGCCGCCGCGCCGGCCTTGCCCTGGAGCGCGTCACGGCCGTGCTGCCGGTGGGCGGCACGAGCCAGCTGCCGGCCATCCGCGACTGGATCCGCCAGCGCTGCGCGGACGTGCCGATCCTTAACCAGCGGCCGGTGGAGGCCGTGGCCCTCGGCGCACTGGCGCTCACCCCTGGCGTCCAGGTGAAGGATGTGCTTTCGCGGGGGGTGTCGCTGCGCTGCTGGGAGCAGCGCAGCGGTCGCCACCACTGGCATCCCCTGTTCATGGCCGGGCAGAGCTGGCCGACTGATCAACCCCTGGATCTGGTGCTGGCCTGCAGCCGCGACGGGCAGCAGGAGTTGGAGCTGGTGCTGGGTGAGCCCCTCGACGAGCAGCGCCGTGAAGTGGTGTTTGAAGCCGGCCTGCCGGTGCTGCGCAGCCGGGGCGCCGGTGCCGCCGGGGTACAGCCCTGGGACCAGAGGCCCACAGCCCTGCCGCTCAGCCCTGCCGGGGAGCGGGGGCAGGATCGCCTGCGGCTGCGCTTCAGGATCGACGCCGACGGCCAGTTGCTGGTAGACACCACCGACCTGCTCAGCGGCGAACAGCGCGGACCGGTCAGGCTGGGAGTGGTGCGCTGAGGGCCGTGCTGGCAGCAGGCTGCGGCAGTGGACGACACCGGGGCCGCACCCGCCGGCCGCCAATCCCGCCCTGCCTCCCATAACAATGGGAGATCGCGCGCTTTCGCTTTGGCCCTGCGCCACCACAGGCTGCCTCGACTCTGGCTGGGCCTCACCCTGGGTTTGGTGGCTGTCGGCCTCGGGTCCGTCTACTGGTGGGAGCGGCAGCTGCCCCAGCGGCTTGAGCAGGCCGCTGCCCGGGGGGATCTCGACGCCTGTCTGCGCTACGGCGAGCAGTTGCAAGCCCTGCGCTGGCTGGGCGATCGGGCCCCGGGCGCCCAGGGGGAATGCCGGCGCCGCAGGGCCGCCCAGCTGTGGGAGCAGCAGCGCTGGGCCGAGGCGCTGCAGCTGCAGCTGCAGCTGGTGAACTCCGAGATCGGCACCCCCGAGGATCGCAGCCTGCTCGACGACTGGCAGCAGACCCTCAAACGCCAGGCCCTTGAGCTCTTCCAGGCCGGTGATCTGGACGGCAGCCTGGCCCGGCTTGAGCCGATGGGCGAGCACCGCCGCCCGGATCGCTCCGCCCTCGGGGATCAGCTCCGCCAGATCTGGGAACGGAACCGTCAGGGCCTGGAGCGCTCGCGGCGCCTGGTGGAGGAACAGCGCTGGTGGGAAGCCCTCGACGCCCTCAACCGGCTGGACCATCCCTGGTGGCAGCAGCAGGGGGAAGCGGTGCGCGCCCAGGTGAAGAGCAACCTCAACCGGCTGAGCGAGCAGGAACGGCAACGCGACAGCCATGGGGAGCTGCGCCACAGCGTGCCCATCGAGCGCCTCGAGGCGGAGGTGAGCCGGCTGATTGCCGAGGGGATGGATGACTGGGCGGCCTTCAACAAGGGCTGCGAGGCCCTGGGGGGTCGGGTGGTGGAGCTGGGTCCGGAATCGGCCTGCCAGCGCTGACAGGCTGCGTGACAGGATTGGCCGCAAATCCGGGAGAGGCCATGCAGCCAGGAGATCAGGTCAAGGTCTGCAACAGCGTGGTGGTGTATCACCACCCCCAGCACCGGGGTGAGGCCTTCGACCTGCAGGGGCAGCAGGGTGAAGTGCTGTCGGTGCTCAACAACTGGAAGGGCCGCCAGATCAGTCCCAGCCTTCCGGTGGTGGTGGCGTTCGGGAAATTCCGCGCTCACTTCCGGGCCGACGAACTGGAGCAGGCCTGAAGGCAGGGTCGTGGTCTCAGGGCCGCAGCAGATAGACCCCCTCCTCACCGTCCACGCCCATGAGGCAGAGCTGGATGGTTTCCTGGCGGCTGGTGGGCAGGACGCGACCGCAGAAATCCGGCTGGATGGGCAGCTCCCGGTGCCCCCGATCCACCATCACTAGCAGGCTCACCCGCCGCGGCCGGCCCCAGGCCTGGAGCGCATCGAGGGCGGCCCTGACCGTGCGCCCCGTGAAGATCACATCATCCACCAGCAGCACATGGCGGCCGTCGAGATCGACCGGCAGGTCGGTGGCCTGCACCAGCCGGGTGCCGATGCGATCGAGATCATCGCGGTGGAAGGTGGGGTCGAGGCTGCCCTGCTCGACCGCATGGCCACAGAGCTCGGCCAGACGCACGCCGAGCACCTTGGCCAGGGCCACCCCGCGGGTGGGAATGCCGAGTAACACCAGGCGACGGCTGTCAACGACCTGTTCGAGAACCTGGGTGGCCAACCGGTCCAGCGTGCGGGAGAGGTCGGTCCTGGACAGGATTTCCAGGCGCTCCATCGGGCCGCCGCGATTCAGGGGATCCTAGGGACCGCGGCGATGTGACCAAAACCTGACGGGAGGGGAGATCCGGAAGGGGCCCGCAACTTTCGGGCTGTAGGTTGGGTTTTGTACACGTGCATCAGCAATCTTGATTGCCTGTGCGTGAACCTGTGCATGAAAGCGTCGGGTGCAAGTCGTTCGGTGAATTCAGGTTCGTCCCAGATGTCAGCTTCCCCCGCTCAGGATTCAGCCGGCACCGCCAGCACGACATCCACCGCAACCACCAGGAACGGCTCCGGGTCCCAAGTACCGGTGGCCCCGGTTGTGCTCACCATCCTCGATGGTTGGGGATACCGCCAGGGTGACGACCACAACGCCATCCGCGCCGCCGACACACCGGTGATGGATGCCCTCTGGCATGCCTACCCCCACACCCTGATCGAAGCCAGCGGGGCGGCGGTGGGTCTGCCCGACGACCAGATGGGCAATTCCGAGGTGGGGCACCTCACCATCGGCAGTGGCCGCGTCATCCGCCAGGAGCTGGTGCGGATCAGCAAGGCCGTGCGCGATGGCTCCCTGGCCACCAACCCTGCCCTCGATGCCCTGGCCCACCAGCTGCTCAGCAGCGGCGGCAGCCTGCACCTGCTCGGGCTCTGCTCCGACGGGGGAGTGCACAGCCACATCGACCACCTGGGCGGGTTGCTGCGCTGGGCGGCCGGCCGTGGCCTCAGCGATGTCTGCGTGCATGTGATCACCGACGGCCGCGACACGGCGCCGAACAGCGCGCCACGCTTCCTGGCCCAGGTGGAGCAGCAGATCGAGGCGGCAGGCGTTGGCCGCATCGCCACCGTCTGCGGCCGCTACTGGGCCATGGACCGCGACACCCGCTGGGATCGCACCGAGAAGGCCTTCCGGCTGCTCACGGAAGCCGAGCCGGTCTCATCCCTGAGTGCGCTGGAGGTCATCGAGGCCTCCTACAGGGGGGAGGTGGGGGATGAATTTCTGGAGCCGGTGCGACTGGCCGAGGGGGAGGTGAAGCCCGGGGACGGACTGGTGTGCTTCAACTTCCGTCCCGACCGGGTTCGGCAGTTGATCCGTGCCCTGGTGCTGCCGGAATTCAGCGGCTTCGCCCGGACGCCGATCAGTGATCTGGCGGTGGTCACCTTCACCCAGTACGAGAAGGGCCTACCGGTGGCGGTGGCCTTCCCGCCCGAATCCCTCGAGGGACTGCTCGGTCAGGTGGTGTCCGAGGCGGGGCTGCGCCAGTTCCGCACCGCCGAAACCGAGAAATACCCCCATGTCACCTACTTCATGAACGGGGGGATCGAGCAGGCGTTTCCCGGTGAGGATCGTCACCTGGTGCCGTCACCGCGGGTGGCCACCTACGATCAGGCCCCGGAGATGTCAGCTGAACAGCTCACCGACAGCTGCATCGCCGCCATTGAGAAGGGCATCTATGCCTTGGTCGTGATCAACTACGCCAACCCGGACATGGTGGGGCACACCGGCAAGATGGACGCCGCCACCACCGCCATCAGCACCGTGGATCGCTGTGTAGGCCGGCTGTTGGATGCCACCGGCCGCATGGGTGGCACCATGCTGATCACCGCCGATCACGGCAACGCTGAGGTGATGCAGGCAGCCGACGGCCGTCCGTGGACTGCCCACACCACCAATCCGGTGCCTGTGATCCTGGTGGAGGGCGAGACGCGCAAGCTGCCAGGCCATGGCAATGACATCCAGCTGCGCGAGCACGGCGGCCTGGCCGACATCGCCCCGACCCTCCTGGAGATCCTGACTCTGCCCAAGCCTCCCACCATGAGCGGGGTATCGCTGGTGAGTCCGGCCGATGTCAATGCGGTTCCCAACCGCTTACCCCAGGTTCTGGGCGTCTAGGCTGCGACCTGACGATCAGGACTCGCCATGCTGACCAGCATCCTCACCTGGATCTGGGTGGGATCTGCCGTGCTGCTGATCATCACGGTGCTGCTGCACAGCCCCAAGGGCGATGGCATGGGTGGTCTGGCCGCCAGCGGCGGCTCGATGTTCACCAGCGCCCGCAGTGCTGAACAGACCCTCAATCGCATCACCTGGACGCTGCTGCTGGTGTTCCTGTCCCTGGCGGTGGTACTCAGCGCCGGCTGGCTGGGTTGATCAGGTCATGATCAACCGCCGCAGCCTCCTCGCCGTGCTGGGCCTGGGCTCCCTGGCGCCGGTCCTGGCCGCCCTGCTGGGTCGTGCCACCACGGCTGATGCCGCCAGCCCTGCCAACGATCCGGCCTGGCAACTCAGTGACAGCCAATGGCGCGAGCGCCTCAGCCCAGAGAGCTACGCCGTGCTGCGCCGGGAGGGCACGGAACGTCCCTTCTCCAGCGCCCTCAACGCCGAAAAGCGACCGGGCACCTATCGCTGCGCCGGCTGCGAGCTGCCCCTGTTCAGCTCCGAGGCGAAATACGACAGCGGCACTGGCTGGCCTAGTTTTTTCGCCGCCCTGCCGCAGGCGATCAGCAGCAAACGGGATTTCAAGCTGATCGTTCCGCGCACCGAATACCACTGCAGCCGCTGCGGCGGACATCAGGGACACGTGTTCAACGATGGACCGCCCCCCAGCGGCAAGCGCTACTGCAACAACGGCGTGGCGCTCATCTTTGAGCCCGATTAGAAACCGCCATAAGCGCGCATGAAACGCGCATGACCATGAAAAAGGAGGGCCGAAGCCCTCCCTTGATCTGACGAAATGGTCAGGGTTGTCGCCGATCAGTAGTCGAAGTCGCCACCCATGCCGCCGCCGCCGGCGGGAGCTGCTTCCTTCTTCTCGGGCAGGTCGGCCACGATGCACTCGGTGGTGAGCACCATGCCGGCAATGGAGGCCGCATTCTGCAGACCGGAACGGGTCACCTTGGCAGGATCGACGATACCGGCTGCCAGCATGTCGACATACTCGCCGGTGGCAGCGTTATAGCCCTCGTTGAAGGACTTGTTCTTGACGTGCTCTGCCACAACCGAGCCATTGACACCGGCGTTCTCAGCGATGCGCTTGAGGGGAGCGGTGAGGGCGGAGGCCACGATCGTGGCGCCGATCAGTTCCTCACCGGAGAGATTGGCCGCAGCCCACTCCTCCAGAGCTGGAGCCAGGTGGGCCAGGGTGGTGCCACCGCCGGGCACAATGCCCTCCTCCACCGCCGCTTTGGTGGCATTGATGGCGTCCTCGAGACGCAGTTTCTTGTCCTTCATCTCGGTTTCGGTGGCGGCACCCACCTTCACCACAGCCACGCCACCGCTCAGCTTGGCCAGACGCTCCTGAAGTTTCTCCTTGTCATAGGAGGAGTCGGTTTCGTCCATCTGCTTGCGGATCTGCTCGCAGCGGGCCTTGACAGCAGCCTCGTTGCCCTCGGCAACGATGGTGGTGGTGTCCTTGGTGATCGTGATGCGGCGGGCGGTGCCCAGCATCTCGATCTTGGCGTTCTCGAGCTTGAGGCCGGCGTCCTCGGTGATCAGCTGACCATTGGTGAGAACGGCGATGTCCTCAAGCATGGCCTTGCGGCGATCGCCGAAGCCGGGAGCCTTGACAGCAGCCACATTGAGAACACCGCGCAGGCGGTTCACCACCAGGGTGGCGAGAGCTTCCTTCTCGATATCCTCGGCGATGATCAGCAGGGGCTTGCCGGTGCGGGCAATCTGCTCGAGCACAGGCACCAGATCTTGCACGAGGCCGATCTTCTTGTCGGTGAGCAGGATGTAGGGATCATCCAGCACCGCCTCCATGCGCTCGGTGTCGGTGGCGAAGTAGGGCGAGATGTAGCCCTTGTCGAAGCGCATGCCCTCGGTGACCTCCAGCTCGGTGGTCATCGACTTGCCTTCCTCGAGGGAGATCACGCCCTCCTTGCCGACCTTGTCCATGGCGTCGGCGATCATGCGACCCACCTCTTCGTCGTTGCCGGCGGAGATGGTGCCCACCTGAGCGATGGCATTGCTGTCACTGATCGGGGTGGCGTGCTCCTCGATCTTCTTGACGAGGAAGTCAGCGGCCTTGTCGATGCCCTTCTTGAGGGTGATGGCATTGGCACCGGCAGCCACGTTGCGCAGACCGGCCTTCACCATGGCGTGGGCCAGCACGGTGGCCGTGGTGGTGCCATCACCGGCGGCGTCGTTGGTCTTGGAGGCGGCCTGACGGATCAGGGCCACGCCGGTGTTCTCGATGTGGTCCTCCAGTTCGATCTCCTTAGCGATGGTGACGCCATCGTTGATGATCTGGGGAGCACCGAACTTCTTCTCGAGCACCACGTTGCGACCCTTCGGACCGAGGGTGACGGCAACGGCCTCAGCCAGGATGTCGATACCCTTTTCGAGGGCGCGACGAGCCTGCTCGTTGTAAATAATTCGTTTGGCCATGGAAGGCAGGGTAGAGAAGGACGAGTTTGAATGAAACTTGGATGCTCAGCATCAGACGCTTGTAGTCAGCTCAGCTGACCACAGGGCACCTGAGCTCAGCTGACAACAGCAAGGATGTCCTTTTCGGACAGCAGCACATACTCATCGGCGCCCAGCTTGACGTCGGTACCGGCGTACTTGCTGTAGAGAACCTTGTCACCCACACCCACTTCGGGGGCCTGGCGGGAGCCGTCATCGTTGCGCTTGCCGGGGCCCACCTGGACCACTTCACCCACCTGGGGCTTTTCCTTGGCGGTGTCGGGCAGCAGGATGCCACCGGCAGTTTTTTCTTCAGACTCGGAAACCTTGATGAAAACGCGATCTCCAAGGGGTTTGACAGTGGAGACGCTGAGAGAAACAGCAGCCATGGATAAGTGCGACAGCAACGACATGGCGTCACGGACGCCATTGCAGCGATCAGGGCCAAGCCTGGACGGATGCCCAGGTCTGGCACTCGACCACCACGAGTGCCAACCTATGCGGCCAGCCCTTCCCGGCACCAGCAGGGCGCTGTGCGGGTGACCGAACCTCGCCCCGGCATCAGCCCAGAGCGCTCCCCTGGCGACTGCGACGGGACCAGAGGTGGGAGGGCTCGGTGGTAAGGTAACCCCGCTTATCAACGGTGAGACAGCGCGATACCGCCCTCTCCCGTAAGGCACCTACCACCTCTCCTTGTTCTATGGCTGCGACTGCCACCGGCACCACCACGGGCACCAAAGGCATCATCCGGCAGGTGATCGGGCCGGTGATCGACGTTGAGTTCCCCGCCGGCAAGCTGCCCAGGATCTACAACGCCCTGCGCGTCTTGGGCCAGAACCCCGCGGGTCAGGAGGTGGCCCTGACCGCGGAGGTGCAACAGCTGCTCGGGGACCATCGGGTGAGAGCCGTTGCCATGAGCAGCACCGACGGCCTGGTGCGGGGCATGGAAGCCCTCGACACCGGATCTCCGATCATGGTGCCGGTCGGCGAAGCCACCCTGGGCCGCATCTTCAACGTGCTCGGCGAGCCGGTGGATGAGCAGGGTCCGGTGAACACCACCTCCATGGCGCCCATTCACCGCGAAGCTCCCAAGCTCACCGAGCTGGAAACCAAGCCCAAGGTCTTCGAGACGGGCATCAAGGTGATCGACCTGCTCGCTCCCTATCGCCAGGGCGGCAAGGTTGGCCTCTTCGGGGGTGCCGGAGTGGGCAAAACCGTGCTCATCCAGGAACTGATCAACAACATCGCCAAAGAGCACGGCGGTGTCTCGGTGTTTGGTGGCGTAGGTGAGCGCACTCGGGAGGGCAATGACCTCTATGAGGAATTCAAGGATTCCGGCGTGATCAACGCCGACGACCTTTCCAAGTCGAAGGTGGCACTCTGCTTCGGGCAGATGAATGAGCCCCCTGGCGCCCGTATGCGGGTGGGCCTCTCGGCCCTCACCATGGCCGAACATTTCCGCGATGTGAACAAGCAGGACGTGCTGCTGTTCATCGACAACATCTTCCGCTTTGTGCAGGCCGGCTCCGAGGTGAGCGCCCTCCTGGGACGCATGCCCTCCGCTGTGGGTTACCAGCCCACCCTGGGTACTGATGTCGGCACCCTTCAGGAGCGCATCACCTCCACCCTTGAGGGTTCCATCACCTCGATCCAGGCGGTCTACGTTCCGGCGGACGACCTCACCGACCCGGCTCCGGCCACCACCTTCGCCCACTTGGACGCCACCACCGTGCTCAGCCGCGGCCTGGCTTCCAAGGGCATTTACCCAGCTGTGGATCCCCTCGACTCCACCAGCACCATGCTGCAGCCCAACGTGGTGGGAGACGAGCACTACCGCACAGCCCGCGCCGTGCAGAGCACCCTGCAGCGCTACAAAGAACTGCAGGACATTATTGCCATCCTGGGCCTTGATGAACTCTCGGAAGATGACCGCCGGACGGTGGATCGGGCTCGCAAGATCGAAAAGTTCCTCTCCCAGCCCTTCTTCGTGGCCGAGGTGTTCACTGGAATGTCCGGTAAATACGTGAAGCTTGAGGAAACCATCCGCGGCTTCAACATGATCCTGGCCGGTGAACTCGACGCACTGCCTGAGGCGGCCTTCTACCTGGTTGGCAGCATCGATGATGTCAAGGCCAAGGCCGAAAAGCTGCTTGCTGAGTCCAAGGGTTGAGTCCCTTGCCATTGTCCTGAGGAGCACAAGCCATGACCTTGACCTTGCGCGTACTGGCCCCTGACCAGAGCGTTTTCGACGGCAGCGCCGATGAGGTGATCCTGCCTTGCACCACCGGCCAGATGGGTATTTTGCCTGGCCACATCACCTTGCTCACCGCCCTGAAAACCGGGGTGATGCGCCTCAGGGCCGGCGGTGAATGGGTCTCCATTGCCCTGTTGGGCGGTTTCGCCGAAGTTGAAGCCGACGACGTAACCGTGCTGGTGAACGGCGCCGAACTGGGCAGCATGATCGATGCCGCCGCGGCGCAAGCCGCCTTCGAGACCGCCCAGCAGGCCGCCAAGGCCTACGAAGGCCAGTCTCCCAGCACGGAAAAGATCAAGGCCGCTCAGGATCTGGCCCGCACCCGCGCTTGGCTGCAGGCCAGCAAGGCCAACTGAGCCATCCAGCCTGAGCCACTTAACCCATCCCCACCGGGATGGGTTTTTTGCTGGATGGATGAATACTGGCCGGGGATGAATACTGGCCGGAACAGCTGCCGCTGGCCTGAGCAGCTGGAGGCATGAAAAAGCGCCCCAGCTGGGGCGCGGCAACAACTGACACCATCAGGCGGTGGTGCAACGACGGCTCAAGCGGTGCCGCAGAAAGTGACATCGGGGAAGCGGACCTTGGCCTCATCGAGGCTTTTGCCCTTGCCCTCCTCCTGCCAGTAGTTGATCACTTCAGTGGCCTGGTTGAGGATCTCCACACGCTCGTTGTCTGTGATCCAGCTCTTGGCCTCCAGCTCCGACTTCAGGGTTTCCCAGGCATCCTCGCGGGGCCAGAAGAAATAGGCACTCAGGGGGCTTGGCCCGCCACCCACGATCTGGTCCACCGCCAAGGCGACGTTGTCTGGCAGCCAGAGGATCTTCAGCAGGAAACGGCCCTCATCGGCCTTCGGGGTGTAGCCGGAGGGAACCCCGTCGGCATCAATCGTGGCAGTAGCCAGGGCTGAACTGCCGGAGCGCAGCACCGGACGGCCCTCGGTGGCGCTCTCAGCAGGGGAGGCTTCCCTGGGGAGAGCTTCAGTGGCGGAAGCCACTTCGGGCGCCTCGCTCACGGCAGCGCTGGCGGCGCTCTCGGTGGCTGTCATGGGGTCTGCGATCAAGACAGAGAATCAAAGAACTAACCTACCAGCCGCTTTGCCCAGGCCCCTGCCGCACACCCCCCAGTCGCGAGCCCACCAGCCCCCTGCTCTCGCCCTGCCGCTGCCCGAATCAGCACCGAGGGCCGTGCTGCTGTTTGACATCGACGGGGTGGTGCGCGATGTGGCGGCCAGCTACCGCCGCGCCCTGGCCGAAACGGTGCACCACTACGGCGGCTGGCGCCCGGATGCCACCTGCATCGACGCCCTCAAGGGGGAGGGCCGCTGGAACAACGACTGGGAGGCGAGCCTGGAGTTGCTGCGCCGTCATGGCCTCGATCCCCTGCCGGCGTTCAGCGCCCTGGTGACGGTGTTCAGCGGCTTCTACTTCGGTGGCGACCCCGACGGTGAGCCGGCCCAGTGGCGCGGATTCATCGGCGACGAGGCCCTGCTGATCGACCGCTCCTGCTTTGAGAGCCTGAGCGCGGCAGGCATCGCCTGGGGGTTTGTGAGCGGGGCTGAACCCGCATCCGCGCGCTACGTGCTCGAGCAGCGCCTGGGCCTGAGCGACCCGCCGCTGGTGGCCATGGGCGACGCCCCGGACAAGCCCGATCCCACCGGCCTGATGCGGCTGGCCAGGATGCTGGGGGGCGAACCGGGTGCGCTGGCACCCCCGGTGGCCTACCTGGGCGACACGGTCGCCGATGTGCTCACGGTTCAGAACGCCCGTCGCCTCTATCCGAGCCAGCGCTTCTTCAGCCTGGCCGTCGCCCCCCCCCATCTGCACCACCAGCCCGAGGCCCGCCGCCGCTACGAGCGCAGCCTCCAGAGCGCCGGCGCCGATGCCGTGATCACAACCAGTGATGCGGCCCTGGGAGAGCTCGAGCAGCTGCTGGCAACGGCCTGAGCCAGCGGCATCGAGCTGGCCTGGTGGCCTAGTCGCGCTGCATCGCTGCTGGAGCCTTGAGAGCGGCGGCGGTGAGCAGTTCATGGCCATGCTCGGTTACGGCCACGTCGTCCTCGATGCGGATGCCGATGCCCTTCCAGCGCTCGTCGATGGCGGGCTGATCCTCCGGCACCGGCAGGCGATCACTCACGTACAGCCCCGGTTCCACCGTGAGCACGATGCCCGGCTCCAGCTCCTGGGGGTGCTCGCCCAGCCGGTAGGCCCCCACGTCGTGCACGTCGAGCCCGAGCCAGTGGCCGGTGCGGTGCATGTAGAGGTGCCGGTAGGCGCCGCGCTCAATGATGCCGTCCACCTCACCGCTGAGCAGGCCGAGCTCCACCAGACCCTCCACCAGCACCCGCACGGCGGTGGCATGCACGGCTTCGGCCGTCTGCCCCGGGGCCACGGTTGCCACCGCCGCCTCCTGCGCCGCGAGCACCAGCTCGTAGAGCTGCCGCTGCTCCGCTGAGAAGCGGCCATTCACCGGGAAGGTGCGCGTGATGTCGCCGTTGTAGTAATCGCCCAGCGAACAGCCGGCATCGATCAGCAGCAGATCGCCGTCGCGCAGCAGGGCGTTGTTGGCCGTGTAGTGCAGCACACAGGCGTTGTCGCCCCCGGCGACAATCGAGCCGTAGGCCGGGCCGCGGGCACCCTGCTCCAGAAAATGTTGCTCGATCACCGCCTGCACCTGCCGTTCATTGAGGCCTGGTCGCACCACCTCCCGGGCCCGTTCATGGGCCTCAGCTGAGATCCGGCAGGCCTCCCGCATCCGCTCCAGCTCCTCGGGCTGCTTGCGCAGCCTCAGCGCGTGCAGCATCGGGCAGGGGGCCACCAGCCCAAGGGCCGCCACACCGGTGCGCGGTGCCCGGTCCAGCTGCCGGGCCCAGGCCGAGAGCACCAGGGGCTCCACCTGGGGGTGTTTGCCGATGCGGAACGCGATGCCCTCCGCACCGCTCAGGTAGTCGGCCAGCCGCTCGGCCAGCTCGCTGAGGGGATGGGCGAGGTCGGCCCCGAACTGCTCCACGGCCCCTTCACTGCCCCAGCGGAAACCGGTCCACACCTCGGCGCTGGCTTCGCGCGGATGCACGAACAGCACAAAGCGCTCCCCCGGCGGGCGATGCGGCAGCAGCAGCGCCACGGCATCGGGCTCATCGAAACCGGTGAGGTACCAGAAATCGCTGTTCTGGCGGAACGGGTATTCGCAGTCAGCGTGGTGGGTCACCTGGGGCGCCGCGGGAATCACCGCCGCCACCCCCCCCAGCCGCTCCAGGAAGCGCTGGCGACGCTGGGCGTGAATCGACGTCAACGGCACCCCTCTCAGAGCTGATCTGACAGCCAGTTTGGAACAATCCTCGCCACCACCGATTAAATGGTGTGATGGCCCAGGGCCCCACCACCCCATGAACGACCTGTTGGTCCTGGCCCTGCTGGTGCTGATCGTGCTGGTCGGCTCGGCCCTCTGCTCTGGCGTGGAGGCGGCTCTGCTCACCGTCAATCCGGTGCGCGTCCACGAACTGGCGGGGCGTGCCCGGCCGGTGAAGGGGGCGCTTCGGCTGGGGCAGCTGCGTCAACGCCTGGGCCGCACCCTGGCGGTACTGGTGATTGCCAACAATGGCTTCAACATCTTCGGCAGCCTGATGCTGGGCGCCTTCGCGGCCCAGGTGTTCCAGCGCCGCGGGATTGAAGGCCTGGCCCTGCCCCTGTTCTCGATCGGGCTCACCGTGCTGGTGATCCTGCTGGGGGAAATCCTGCCCAAGGCCCTGGGCAGCCGCCTGTCGCTACCGGTGGCCCTGGCCAGCGCCCCGCCGCTTCACCTGCTGGCCATGCTGATGCGTCCCCTTGTCGTGCTGCTGGAACGGCTACTGCCGGCGATCACCGCCGAGAGCGAACTGAGCACCGACGAGAACGAGATCCGCCTGCTGGCCAGGCTGGGGTCGCAGAAGGGCCAGATCGAGGCGGATGAGGCGGCCATGATCGCCAAGGTGTTCCAGCTCAACGACCTCACCGCCAGGGATCTGATGACCCCGAGGGTGGCCGCGCCGACCCTGGCTGCGGCTGAGCGCCTGGAGCTGGCCAGACCCCAGCTGCTCGCCAATCCCGACCCCTGGTGGGTGGTGCTCGGCGACGAGGTGGATGAGATCGTGGGTGTGGTGAGCCGCGAACGGCTGCTCACCGCCCTGCTCGAGGGCCAGGGTCAGCGGACGCCGGCGGACCTGAGCGAACCGGTGGAATACGTGCCGGAGATGATCCGCGCCGATCGCCTGCTCACGGGCTTCCGGCGCAACAGCGGCGGGGTGCGGGTGGTGGTGGATGAGTTCGGCGGCTTCGTAGGCGTGATCGGCGCTGAGGCGGTGCTGGCCATGCTGGCCGGCTGGTGGCGGCCCCCACAGCCCGCCGAACAGGAGGCCGACTGATGGCCAGCCGCACCAACCCAGGCCGGGCCTCGCAGGAGCCGCCGCCGCCGCCGCTACTGCCGCCGCCGCCGCATCAGCCAGCGCATCAGCCAGCTCCTCCGACCAGCGAGCGCTGCCGGCTGCTGCTGCGGCAATGGCGCCGGGAACTGCGCCTCAACGGCCGCGAACAGAGCCTGCTGGGGGGCGCCCTGGCGGTGCTCGATCGCCAGCTGGAGCGCCTCGAGCGGCGCCACCTGCGGGTGGCGGTGTTCGGCCGCGTGGGGGTGGGGAAGTCGAGTCTGCTCAATGCCCTGCTCGGTGCGCCGGTGTTCGCCACCGATGTGGCCCATGGCTGCACCCGCCGCCAGCAGGCGGCCAGCTGGGGAGTGGCGGTGGCCGGCCTGGAGCTGGTGGAACTGGTGGATACCCCGGGGATCGATGAGATCGCCGCGCCCGGCCGGGCGCGGCTGGCGGCCCGGGTGGCCCGCGGGGTGGATCTGGTGCTGATGGTGCTGGATGGCGACCTCACCGGCATTGATCAGCAGGCCATCGTGACCCTGCTCCTGAGCGGTCAACCACTGCTGCTCGTGCTCAACCGCAGCGACTGCTGGTCCGGCGAGCAGTGCCGGGCGCTGGAGGCCAGCATTCAGGGGCGGTTGCGGGCCGTGCTGCCAGCGGCGGCTGGAGCCTTGCCGCTGCTGGCGGTGGCGGCCGCTCCCCGCCGGGCCCGGCTGCGGCCCGACGGCAAGGTGCGCAGCGACCCGGAGCCCCCCCAGGTGGAGCCCCTGCGCCGCCAGCTGATGGCACTGCTCGAGGACCAGGGGGAGCTGCTCCTGGCCCTCAACAGCCTCGGCGCCGCCGAATCGCTCCAGCGGCAGCTGCATCAGGGCCGGCTGGGGCGCGGGCGCCAAGCGGCCCAGGGACTGATCGGCCGGTACGCGGCCCTCAAGGCCACGGGCTTGGCCGCCAATCCCCTGCTGCTGCTGGATCTGGCCGGCGGCCTGGCCTGCGATGCCGCGCTGGTGGCCCAGCTCTGCCAGCTCTACGGCCTGCCGATGGACGGAAAGGCGGCCCGGGAGCTGCTCAGCCAGCTCTCCCACCAGAACGCTCTCATCGGCGGCGCCCAGATCGGCATCCAGCTGGTGCTGGGCGCCCTGCGTCAACTGCTGCTGCTGGCGGCCCCCCTGACCGGTGGCCTCAGCCTGGCCCCGGCAGCGCCGGTGGCCCTCGCCCAGGCCGCCCTGGCCGTGCACACCACCCGCCGCACCGGACGGCTGGCGGCACGGGAACTGCTGCGGCGGGGCGAACGTGGTGGCCAGCCCGGGGCCCTACGACGCCGGCTCATGGCCAGCGACCCGCTGGTGCGGCAGTGGCTGGCTGGCCGTGCCGCGGGCGACGGCAACGGCCGCACCCAGGCCCCACTGCAGGCGCTGCTGCCGTGAGAAGCATCTCCACCGTCGCCCTGCTGGGCACCAGCGCCGATCCCCCCACCCGCGGGCACCAGGCGCTGCTGGAGGGGCTGCTCGACCTCTATCCCAGGGTGGCCACCTGGGCCAGCGACAACCCGGTGAAAGATCACGGCGCCCCCCTCGCGCGGCGCGCGGCGCTGCTGGCCGCGGTGGTGGCGGCGATCGCCGATCCGCGGCTGGAGCTGGTCCAGGAGCTCAGCAGTCCCTGGGCGATCACCACCCTGCAACGGGCGGCGCGGCGCTGGCCGGCAACGGAGCTGGTGTTCGTGGTGGGCAGCGATCTGGCCGGCCAGATCCCCCGCTGGAAACAGGCCACCGCGGTGCTGCAGCTCTGCCGCCTGGCAGTGGTGCCACGGGCAGGCTGGCCCCTCGGCGAACCACAGCTGGAGGCGCTGCGCAACCTGGGGGGCGTGGTGGAGGAGCTGCCATTGCGGATTCCGCCCACCACCAGCAGCCAGGCACGCCGTCAACCAGCCCCGGATCAGGTGGCGGCGGCCGCCTGGCCGTTGCTGCTCCAGCACAATCTTTATGGCCTCACCGCCCGCCCCTGACCACCCGCCCCTGCTCCCCCGCTCCGCACCGATGCGCCTTGCTCTGGCCCAGCTCAACCCGGTGGTGGGGGACCTGGTCGGTAACGGCGAGCGCATCTTCAACAGCTGCCGGCAGGCCCACACCGAGGGGGCCAGCCTGGTGCTCACGCCTGAGCTCTCCCTGTGGGGTTACCCCCCCCGCGACCTGCTGCTGCTGCCGGCCCGCCTGCAGCAGCAGGACAGGGCCCTGGACAGACTGGCCTCCGATCTGGCTCGGGACTGCCCCGATCTGGGAGTGCTGGTGGGCATGGCCGAGCCCAGCGGCGATGCCCAGCTGCCCAACCTGCACAACGCCATCGCCCTGGTGCAGGGGGGTCAGTGGCGGGTGGTGGCCCGCAAGCAGCTGTTGCCCAGCTACGACGTCTTCGACGAGCGGCGCTACTTCCGCCCCGCCTCGACCCCGGCGGTGCTGGAGCTGACCTGGGGCGGCCGCAGCCTGCGCCTGGGGCTCACCATCTGTGAGGACCTTTGGGTCGAGGAGGAACTGCTGGGCCACCGACTGGCGGGCCCCGATCCGCTGGCGGCCCTGCAGAGCCAGCGCCTCGACGTGCTCGTGAACCACTCGGCGTCGCCCTTCGGCCAGGGCAAGCTGGCGCTGCGGCAGGAGCTGGCCGTTCGAGCGGCCCAGCGCCTGAACTGCCCGGTGGTGTATGTGAACCAGGTGGGTGGCAACGACGAGCTGGTGTTCGACGGTGCCAGTTTCGTGGTGGATGGCAACGGCGCCGTGGTGGCCAGGCTGCCCTGCTGCGCCGAAGCCCTGCTGGTGTGGCCGCTGCCCAGTGAGGCTGGCGCGTTGGCCCAGGGGCCGAGCCTCCCCCACCAGGCGGCACCATCACCCCCCCAACCGCTGGAGCAGCTGCTGCTGGCCCTGGTGCTGGGGGTGCGTGACTACGCCCGCAAGTGCGGCTTCCGGCGGGCCCTGCTGGGCCTCAGCGGCGGCATCGACTCGGCCCTGGTGGCCGTGATCGCCACGGCCGCCCTGGGCGCCGATCAGCTGCTGGCCCTGCTGATGCCCTCCCCCTGGAGCTCAGCCGGCTCGATCCACGACGCCGAGGCCCTGGCCCGGCGCCTCGGCCTGGCCACCCGCACCGTGCCGATCAGCGCCCTGATGGTCGGGTTCGACACTGCCCTCACCCCCGCCCTGAGCCAGCCGCCCGAGGGCCTGACGGCCGAGAACCTGCAGTCACGCATCCGCGGCACCCTGCTGATGGCGATGGCTAACCAGCAGGGCCGGTTGCTGCTCTCCACCGGCAACAAGTCGGAGCTGGCGGTGGGCTACTGCACCCTTTACGGCGATATGAACGGGGGCCTGTCCGTGATCGGCGACCTCTACAAAACCACCGTGTTCCGGCTCTGCGCCTGGCTGGACAGCCCCGCCTCCCAGGTCTGCCGACAAGCGCTGGGCCTGCCCCGGGAGGGGGAGCTGATCGGTGCCGCCATCCGGCTCAAACCCCCCAGCGCCGAACTGCAGCCCAACCAGCGCGACAGCGACTCCCTGCCGGACTATGCCCTGCTCGATCCGGTGCTGAAGGCACTGGTGGAGCATCGCCACAGCCCTGAGCAACTGGCGGCTGAGGGCACCGACCCCCAGCTAGCCCAGCGGGTGATGGCCCTGCTGCAGCGGGCCGAGTTCAAGCGCCGGCAGGCGGCGCCGGTACTCAAGGTGAGCAGCCAGGCCTTCGGCAGCGGCTGGCGCATGCCGATCGCCGCCGTCTGAGCCAGGCTTGGGAGCCCCTGTTCTGGCTTGATGGCCGCATCGCCCTCCCTTTCCGCCCCGATGGCCAGCATCGGCGTGCCCACGGAAATCAAGCGTGACGAGCGCCGCGTGGCCCTCACCCCTGACGGGGTGAGGGAGCTGGTGGGCCAGGGCATGGAGGTACGGGTGCAGGGCGGCGCCGGCCTGGGGGCCGGCATCGACGACCAGGACTTCGCCGAGGCCGGAGCCCGGCTGGTGACCCGCGAGGAAGCCTGGGCCGCCCATCTCGTGGTGAAAGTGAAGGAGCCCCAGCCCGAGGAGTTCACCTACCTGCGTTCCGATCTGGTGCTGTTCACCTACCTGCACCTGGCGGCCTATCCCGATGTGGGCCGGGCCCTGCTGGAGGCCGGCACCACTGCCGTGGCCTACGAGACGGTGCAACTCGAGGACGGCAGCCTGCCCCTGCTGGCACCGATGAGCGAGATCGCCGGCCGCCTGGCGGCCCAGGTGGGGGCCCATCTGCTCGAGCGCCCCCACGGCGGCCGCGGGGTGCTGATCGGAGGCTGCACCGGCGTGCGGCCGGCGCGGGTGGTGGTGCTCGGTGCTGGCACCGTGGGCTGGAACGCCGCCCGGATCGCCGCCGCCATGGACGCGGAGGTGTTCCTGCTGGACCGCTCCCCCCAGCGCCTGCGCGAGCGGGAGGCCGAGCGCCGCGGCCGGTTGGTGAGCCTGGTGAGTAGCCGCAGCCTGGTGGAGCGGCTGGTGCCGGCGGCCGATCTGGTGATCGGCGCGGTGCTCACCCCAGGCGGCCGGGCCCCAACCCTGGTGGAGGAATCCCTGGTGGAGCGCATGAAACCCGGTTCGGTAATTGTGGATGTGGCCATCGACCAGGGGGGCTGCATCGCCACCAGCCGCGAAACCACCCACACCGATCCGGTGCACACGCTCCATGGGGTGCTGCACTACGCGGTGGGCAACATGCCCGGCGCAGTGCCCTTCACCTCCACCGAAGCATTGGTGAGCGTCACCCTCCCTTACATCCTCGTGATGGCGGGCCGGGGGCTGGCGGAGGCGGTCACCGATCGGCCCGAATTGCTCTCCGGCCTCAACACCGCCGCCGGGGCGGTGTGCCACCCCGGGGTCGCCCGGGCTCTTGGAGTGGCCACCCGCCATCCGATGGCCTGCCTGCGCTGAGCTCGGCTGGGTCCAGAGACGATGCTGAACCCCGCCCGCATCCGCATCCTGGCCGTGGGCAGGGTGCGCAAGGGCTGGATCCGCGAGGGGCTGGAGCTCTACGGCCGGCGGCTGCCGGGCCTGTCGATCGTGGAGATCCGCGACTCCACCCCGGCCAGGGAAGCTGCCGCGATCGCAGCCGAGCTGCGCTCCGATGAGCAGCTGGTGGCACTGGCCGAGGAGGGCGGCGAACTGGGTTCGCTGGCCTTCGCCGATCGCCTGAGCCAGGGAGGCTCCACACGGCTGGCCTTCGCCATCGGTGGCGCCGATGGCCTGGCAGCGGAGCTGAAGGCCCGCGCCAGCTGGACACTCAGCCTCTCGCCGATGACCTTTCCCCACGAACTGGCGCGCCTGCTGCTGGTGGAGCAGCTCTACCGAGCCCAGGCGATCCTGCAGGGCAGCCCCTACCACCGGGCCTGAGGCCTGCCACCCGGGGGCTCACCCATCCAGCGGTTCGATCGGGCGGCGCAGGGCCGCCGGAGCGATTCCCTCCCTCAACGCCAGCACCAGCCCAGCGGCCTCGGCGTAGCCGACCGCGGACAGCACCGTGGCGCCGGCGTCCTCCAGGGCCAGGGCCTGGGCGCTGACCTGAAGCAGGCAGGGATTGTCCACGGCGATCAAGGGCACCCCCCGCTCCACGCAGGCCAGCACCGCCTCTCCCCCGAGGGCACCCGCCGGAGCCACCACCGCCCCGAGCTGCTGGCTGTGGAGCAGGGGCCCGGCAGCCGCGACTGCCGGGCCCGCGCCGGACAGGGGCAGCAGATCGGGCGCCCGGCTGAGGCCCACCAGCACGCAGGGCAGGAAGGTGGTGCCCAGCTCCTCGCCCGCAGCGCGGGGATCGAGGCCGCGCTGCAGCGGCAGCGGCCGCAGGGCTGGGGCGTGGGCGCAGGGCAGCAGCAGGTGACGGCTGAGCAGGTGGCTGATCACCGCCTCGGCCCCTGCCAGCGCGTCCACACCCGCCCCGCTGCGGTAGGCGGCCAGCGCTTCACTGTGCGGATCCTCGGGGAAGCGGGCCACCACTGCAATCGCCGTGGCGCCGGCGTCGCGCAGCTGTTCACCGGCCCGCAGCAGGGCATCGGGCCGCGCCAGGGTGCCCCAGCTGGCACCACTGGGCCCCAGTTCCACACCCACGCCCAGAGGCACATCCGTGGTCAGCACCGGACCGATCTCAAGACCGAGGGTGGCGCGGCAGCCATCAGCCACCTGCAGGTGGCGCAGCCGCAGCTCCTCCTCGATGCCGGCATCAAGGAGGAGGCCCACGCGGCGGCTGCGCACCGGCCGCAGGGCCAGGTGCCCTGCCGCAAAACGGCCCAGGGCCCAACCCTCCACGTAGAGGACACGGGGATCGCTCCAGTAGAGCGCCGCACCGTTGATGACGTTGGGATGGGTGATCAGACAACCGCTGGCGGCGGCCAGCAGGCGCGCCGCGGGCAGGGCGTCGCCGGCATAGCCGCCGGTGGCACAGCCCACACCGGAGGGCACCACCATCAGGGTGGGGAGGGGGCAGCCCTCGGCAGGCGGGGGGAGGGCCGTCATCGCCCGGGCGACCGCCCTGCCGCTGGGGCAGGAACCAGCACCACCGCCTCGAGGAAGAGCACATCACCCTCGGCGGCGGTGATCGCCCAGCGCAGGGGCTCCCCGTGGGCTGCCAGCAGAGCATGGATCTGGGGTCTCAGCGCCCCAGGCCCACGCCTCAGCTGCAACGCCAGGGGGCGAAGCAGCACTGCCGTGGAGCTGCTCACTGGAGCTGGCTCATTTCTGGAACTGACCGAACTGGATCTCGTAGAGGGCATCCTCCATGCCCCCCTGGAGCTTCAGATCACTGCGCGGATAGGCCACACACAGCAGGGCATAGCCCTGTTGCTGAAGCTCCGCCTTCACACCCATGGCATCGGGCTGGTGCACCGTTCCCTCGCTGAGCAGGGCCGCGCAAGTGGTGCACACCCCCGAGCAACAGGAGCTGGGCAAGGGCACTCCGGCCTCCTCAGCAGCCGCCAGCACCGTCTGGTCGTCGCGGCAGGGAAACGTGTGGGTGGTGCCGCCGAGCGTGGCCACGACGGTGAAGCTGGCACTCATGGATCGTTATCGGTGGGTTCAGGGCTGTGCCGGGCGGCTTCAGGCCGGCGGGTATCCATCCTCAGGGATCGCCAGCCAGTGGCTGGGGTGGGGAGCGAGATATTCCGGCGAGGCTTGTCCCTCGCCCATGGGCGGAGCGGTGAGCACGAAGTCGAGGCTCAGTGAGCAGCGCAGCGCATCGGGGTCGTCGTTGGGAAGCACGGCGTGGTCGATGCAGGACGGGAACACCACCAGCAGCCCCGTGCGGGGAGCCACATCCAGCCAGGGCCGGGTCCAGGGCGTGGGGGTCAGCGGCCCGCCATGGCCGACACCGAGGCCAGCCACCAACTCATTGACCTGGCGGAGCGGCCACAGGCGCAGGCAGCCTGAGCGGCCGCTGCCATCGCCGCTGAGGTAGTAGATCGCACTGAGGTGGGCATTGGGATGATGGTGGCGGCCCACCACCTGAGTCGGTTCGCTCAGCACCGGCCAGCAACGCTGCAGGTGCAGGGTCAGCTTCCGGGGATCGAAACCGAGCTGGTCGAGATAGCTGCGCACATGATTCGTGAGCTCGGCGATCAACGGACTGAACGTGGCATGGTGGTGCAGCTGCCATACCCCGTTCAGATCACCGGTCCAGGCGCAGCCGGGATCCGGATTGGACTCAGCCTCACCGCGCAGAGCAAGCAGGGCCTGCAGCTGGCCGGCGAGTTCGAGGGGATCAGGATGGAGCTGCACCTGCCCCAGCGCCACGGGGAACAGGGGCTCGATCGTCAGCGCTCCCGGGGAGGGCAGGGGCAGGAACACGGACCGACTCCCGGTGGGGCAGTGCGCTCAAGCATCCCAGCGCGGCAACCGGTAGGGGGCTGATGCTGATGGCCCAGACGAAGCAGGGTCGCAACCTGCCCGGACTGGGCAGGCAGCTCCTGGAGGCCGACACTGACAGCACAAACACCGCATGTCCCATGGAAGACCCTGGGACTCGACTTGAGCTGGCCGTGCCGTGCTGCGCAGGGGCAGAGGGTCAGACCGTCGCGGTGGACCCGCCCACCACTTCCAGGATCTCCTGGGTGATGGCCGCCTGGCGAGCTTTGTTGTAGTCGAGGGTGAGGCTCTTGGCCAACGACTTGGCGTTGTCGCTGGCGTTGTTCATGGCCGTCATGCGGCTGGCCAGCTCTGACGCCGCGGCTTCCTGAAGCGAGCGCAGAAGCTGATTCTGCACATAGAGCGGCAGCAACGCATCCAGCAGCTGTTCCGGGCTCTGCTCGAAGACGATGTCCGAGGGCAGGCTGGGCACAGGATTGGGCTCCGTACCCGGTTCAACCACCAGACGACCCTCGCGGGTGGTGAGACGGAAAATCTCATCCTCCGGGGTTGCGATGCCCTGAGGGTCGAGGGGCAGCAGGGTCTGGATGACCGGCTGGGAACTCACCAGGTTGATGAACTTGGTAAAAATCAGCTCCACCCGATCACAGGATCTCGAGAGAAACTCAGCCAGAACTTCGTTGGCAATCGCACCCGCTTCTTCAGCATTGGGTACCTGCTCGAGACCGGTGAAAGTGGCACGCACCGAATAGGTATCGGCACGGTTCTGGAAGTAGGTGATGGCCTTGCGACCGATCAGCACGAGGTCAACCTTGAAGCCCTGGCCGGTGAGTTCGGCATGGCGCTGTTCGGTGCGCTTGATGATGTTGGCGTTGTAACCACCGCACAATCCGCGGTCGCCGGTGACCGCCAGCAGAGTGATGCACTCCACGGGTCGATCGGTGAGCAGGGGGACATCCGCATCGGCAAAGCCAATGCGGGACTGCAGGTTCTCGAGCACACGCGCCAGACGATCGGCAAACGGTCGGCTGCGCAACACCTGCTCCTGGGCGCGGCGCACCTTGGCAGCGGCAACGAGACGCATGGCCTCGGTGATTTTGCGGGTGTTCTTGACCGAACTGATGCGGTCACGGATTTCCTTGAGATTGGCCATCGGTTTGGCTCCCTCAGGCGGTGGCGAGCATGGTTGACTTCACTTCCTTGATGGCCTCTTTGAGCATGGCCTCAGTCTCCTCACTGAGCACCTTCTCGGCCATCACCTTGGCGATGAAGTCAGCCTTGTTGGTCTTGATGTAATCACGCAGCTCACGGCAGAACTGGGTAACGGACTCGACGGGAACCTCGTCAATCAGGCCCTTCACACCGGCGTAGACAACAGCAACCTGCTCAGCGAGGTTCAGGGGACTGAACTGGGGCTGCTTGAGGATCTCCCGCAACCGCTTGCCACGGGCCAGCTGGGCCTGGGTCGAGGCATCCAGGTCGGAGGCAAACTGGGAAAAAGCCGCCAGTTCGTCGAACTGGGCCAGCTCCAGCTTGAGGGTGCCGGCGATCTTCTTGATGGCCTTGGTCTGGGCCGCACCGCCCACCCGGCTCACCGAGATGCCCACGTTGATGGCGGGTCGCAAGCCGGAGTTGAACAGGTCGGAGCTGAGGAACACCTGTCCGTCGGTGATCGAGATCACATTGGTGGGGATGTAGGCGGAAACGTCACCGGCCTGGGTCTCGATGATCGGCAGGGCGGTCATCGAGCCCTTGCCCATGGCGTCGCTGAGCTTGGCGGCCCGCTCCAGCAAGCGGCTGTGGAGGTAGAACACGTCGCCGGGATAGGCCTCACGGCCGGGCGGACGCCGGAGCAGCAGGGACATCTGGCGGTAGGCCTGGGCCTGCTTGGTGAGGTCGTCGTAGATGACCAGAGTTGCCTTGCCCCTGTACATGAACGACTCCGCCAGAGCCGCTCCGGTGTAGGGAGCCAGGAACTGCAGGGCCGCCGGTTCGGAGGCGCTGGCCGCCACCACGATGGTGTAGTCGAGGGCTCCCTTCTCACGCAGCACGTCCACCACGTTGGCCACCGAGGCCGACTTCTGACCCACGGCGACGTAGACGCAGACAACGTCCTCACCCTTCTGGTTGATGATCGTGTCGATGGCGATGGCGGTCTTGCCCGTCTGGCGGTCGCCGATGATCAATTCCCGCTGGCCGCGGCCAATGGGGATCATGGCGTCGATGGCCGTGATGCCGGTCTGCATGGGCTCATGCACCGACTTGCGCTGGATGATGCCAGGGGCCATCGACTCGATCAGCCGAGTTTCACTGGAGGCGATCTCACCCTTGCCGTCAATGGGCTGACCGAGGGAGTTGACCACCCGGCCCAGCATGGCGTCACCCACCGGCACCGAAGCGATCTTGCCGGTGGCCTTGACCGTGCTGCCTTCCTGAATGCCGAGGCCTTCCCCCATCAGCACCACACCGACGTTGTCATCCTCAAGGTTGAGGGCAATGCCTTCGGTGCCATCCTCGAACTCCACCAATTCTCCGGCCATCACCTGCTGCAGGCCGTAGACACGGGCGATGCCGTCACCGATCTGCAGCACGGTGCCGACGTTGCTGACAGAGATCGACTTGTCGTAGTCCTCAATTTGCTGCTTGAGGATGGCGCTGATCTCGTCGGGACGGATGGAAACCATGGCGGAAAGTTGCGGCGGGAAGCGGCGTCGGAAAAGTGGTGGAGAAGGAGTGGGCGGGTGGGAATCGGAGCCGCCGGGGCGGCCGTCCTGGACTAGCTGACCTTGGCCAGGGCCAGACCCAGACGCCTGACCTGGCCGGACAGGCTGGCATCGATGACCTCGGAACCCATACTGACGATGAAGCCGCCGATCAGGGATGGATCGACGCAGAGGTCGAATTCCACAGACTTGCTTCCGGCTATCGCGCGAACCCTCTCGTGGAGGGCACGCTGCTGGTCCTCACTCAGGGGGGTGGCGGAGGTGACACGGGCCAGGGTGATGTGGCGCAACTGCCTGTAGAGCTCCAGGAAGCGGTGGAGCACTGGCTCAATCACGGCAGTGCGCTGCCGATCGGCCAGCAGCTTGAGCAGATTCTGAAGGGAGGGAGTGAGCTGCTCGGCAAACAGGGCCATCAGAGCCTTTTTCTTGGCCTCCGGTTCGAGCACCGGTGAAGCCATGGCCGCTCGCAACTGGGGGGTGATCTCCCAGATCGCCAGGAGGTCCCTGGCCTGCTGGGCCACGGTGTCTGTTTCGTTGCGGGCTTCGGTGACCTGCAGCAGGGCCTCGGCGTAGGGGGTGGCGATCGTGTTGAGCAGAGGCATCAGGAGTTACCCAACGTCTGGATGGACTGGTCGATCAGACGACCCTGAGCTGCCTCGTCGAGCTTGCCGGGCAGGGTGCTGAGGGCCTTCTCGATAGCCTGGCGGGCAGCTTCGCGGCGCAGCAGAGCGGTGACGCGGGAGGCCTCAGCCTGGAGGTCGGCACTGGCATCCTCCCTCATCCGGGCCATCTCCTCGATCGTGCGCTGCTCACTGTCGGAGCGCACCGCCTGGGCACGGGCCTGGCCATCCAGACGGATCTGATCCGCCTTCTGCTGGGCGGCCGCCAGGTCCTGCTGGGCCTGGGCGAGGGCGGTGGTAGCGGCCTGCAGCCGTTGCTCGGCGTCGCCCAGCTCGGCCAGGATGGCCTGCCGGCGGCGCTCCAGGATGCCGCCCAGGAATCCTTTGAGGAACCAGACCAGAACGCCGATCACAATGACCAGGTTGATCAGGTTGGTCTCAAAGAGGTTGAGATTGAGGCCGAAGCCACCCTGGTTGGCGAACAGGATGGGGGACACGATGAATACGCTCATCAGGCTGCAAGCAGGCGGTCGACGATGAGGCTGCCAAGACGATCGGCATCCTCACGGAGCGCGGCAAGAGCTGTGCTCTTTTCCGCTTCAATCAGGCTGCGAGCCTGCTCACGCACGGCAATCGACTCGGCCTGGGCGGCGGCCAGCGCTTCGCGGTAGAGCTGGTCGGACTCC
Organism: Cyanobium sp. ATX 6A2; assembly: GCF_024346355.1. Taxonomy (GTDB): domain Bacteria; phylum Cyanobacteriota; class Cyanobacteriia; order PCC-6307; family Cyanobiaceae; genus NIES-981. The sequence goes on along the minus strand of NZ_JAGQCU010000010.1, from coordinate 33,718 downwards.
TGTTCGGCCTGCACGATCAGGCCCTGGGCTGCCTGACGGGCTTCGCGCAGCTGCTCGCTGAGGTCAGAGGCAAGCCGTTCGGCCTGAGCCAGCTTCTGCTTGGCGTCAGCCTTGCTGGTGGCGATGTAGCCCTCACGCTCCTCCACAGCTCGACCGACAGGGCGGAAGAACAGGGCATTGAGAATGAAGGTGAGGAGAACCACTTGCACCGCCATCAGCGGCAGGGTGGCGTCAAGGTCGAAAAGACCACCCTCCGAGGCGCCAGCCGCTGCGCCGGTAGCGGCATCAGCGGTGGCGAGCAGAAGCCAGCTGGTCATGGGGAAGGGAGCGCCGGGATGAATGATGAGCAGTCACAGAGGGAGCGGACTTGGCCGCCCCCGGGGTGAGTGATCAACCGACGAAGGGATTGGCGAACAGCAGCACCAGAGCCACCACAAGGCCGTAGATGGTGAGAGCTTCCATGAAGGCCAGGGAGAGCAGCAGGGTGCCGCGGATCTTGCCTTCAGCTTCAGGCTGGCGGGCGATGCCCTCAACAGCCTGACCGGCTGCGGTGCCCTGGCCGATGCCAGGACCGATGGCGGCGAGACCCACGGCCAGGGCGGCGGCCAGAACGGAAGCGGCGGAGGTCAGATCACTCATTGGTGGAAAAGGGATAGGAGAGCGCAGGGGCGCGGGATGGGCTGAAGCGCGGCCGGGACACTCCCCTCGGGGAGTGGGCCCGGTTGCAACCGGACCTGCGCGCTTTGAGTTTGCCAGACGGTCCGACCGGGATCGTGACGGTCAGAGGTGGCCGGCGAGGGGGGCGGTCAGTGTGACTCCTCGTGCACCGCCTCACCGATGTAGTTGGCCGCAAGGGTGGCGAAGATGAGGGCCTGGATCGCACTGGTGAACAGACCCAGGAACATCGCCGGAAGAGGAACAAAAAGCGGCACCAGAAAGGCCAGCACGGCTACCACCAGTTCATCGGCGAGGATGTTTCCGAAGAGACGGAAAGAGAGGGAGAGAGGCTTCGTGAAGTCTTCAATGATCTTGAACGGGAGCATAATCGGCGTGGGCTCCACGTAGTACTCGAAGTAGCGCAGGCCCTTGCGGCTCAGGCCGGCATAGAAATAGGAGAGGGACACCAACAGGGCCATCGCCACTGTGGTGTTGATATCAGCCGTGGGCGCACCGAGCTCGCCGTTAGGAAGTTCAATGATCTTCCACGGGATCAGTGCACCACCCCAGTTGCAGACAAAGATGAACAGAAAGAGGGTGCCGATGAAAGGAAGCCAGTCGCGGTAGGCCTTTTCGCCAATCTGCTCACGGGCCAGATCACGGATGTAGGTCCACAGGTACTCCAGCAGGTTCTGCAAACCGCGGGGTTCGCGTTGCATCTTGCGGCTACCCAGCACCACTAGGGTCAACAGGGCGCCGATCACCACCCAGGAGCTCAGGAACACCTGGCCGTGGACACGGAGATTGCCGAGCTGCCAGTACAGCTGCTGACCCACCTCCAGTTCGGCGAAAGGAAGCGTGAGGGGCATGGGAACCATGGGAAGCGGTTGGTTCAGGGAGCGATGAAGGCCTGCAGCAGCAGGGCCGGTTTGTAGAGCACGAAGCCAGCCAGAGCCGGCAGGATTGCGATGCCGGGAAGCTTTGCTGCGGCCACCACAAGAAGGGCGGGCACCAGGATCTGAAAACGACCGAGTGAGCGTGACTCAGGACCGATCCTGCCCACACTCCGCGCCAGCAGGCGCAGATAGAGCAGACCACAAGAGCCGCCCAGAAACAGGCTGCGGGCAGCCAGGGGGCCGAACAGCAACCAGCAGATCACTGAAGCCACCAGAGTCACCAGGAGCGTGGCCAGCAGCAGCCGTCGTTGCAGCCTGGCGTAGTCGTCCAATGCATCGCCCGCGGCCATGGCGGACCCTTTGCCCGCCACCAGATCACCGATGGCATCAGGATTGATGCAGTCGGTGTCATTGGCAGGGATGCCAATGGCGTCAGGGGTGGCGGCGTCAGTAGTGGCGGCGGTGGAGGCCTGCAAGCGCCGGGCGCGGAAGCTCGCGCAACTTATCACGCAGCATTAAGCCACCAGTTGCAGCACCCCCACCTCCACCAGCTTTCGCGCCCGCCGGCAGCGCTCGCCTGGCTCCAGCAGCAACGGCAGCTCCCCCAATGGGCACCGCGGAGCCGCTTCAGCGGCCCGCACCAGCTCCAGATCCCGCTCGTCGAGGGTCAGGGGCATGAGGTCGGGGCCCAGCAGAGCCGTGGAGGGCCAGCCCCAGAGGCAGCGGTTGCGCTCGCCGCGGGCGGCCAGCAGCACGGCATCGTCATCCCAGCACTGACGGCGCAGCGGCCCCTTGGTGAGAAAGAACTCGAAGTGGCTGATGTCGGGATCGAGGTCCTCCACCAGGCTCCAGCGCTCCAGCTCCGGCAGCTCCAGGGCCCGCTCGAGCAATTCGCCGCTCAACAGGCGGGCCGGGTCCCACACCTGGGGATTGGAGAAGCCGGCAAACTCCAGATCGACAGTGGCCACGAAGGCCATCAGCCGCCTGAGGTTGTAACTGCTCTCCTGGGGATGCAGATACATGTCGGCGAAATTGGCGTCCGCCGCGGTGTCCAGGGCCCAGCGCTGCTCGTGGTGACGGCGCAGACGGTTGCTGTCCGGCAGCTCGCTGAACAGCTGCCGGCCGAGACGCAGCCCCTCCTGATCGCAGCCCACCCCCAGACGGCTGAGGCTGCGCTGGATGCGATGGATCTCCCAGCGCCCCCCGTCGGCATACAGGAACAGATGCAGGAGCCCCCCGGGCGCCAGCCGATCGGCGAGGGCCCGCAACCCGGCCTGCGGTTCGTGCAGGTGGTGCAGGACCCCCACGGAATTGATGTAGTCGAAGGGACCCTCCGCGGCCAGATCCAGCAGGCTGCGCTGCTCGATCCGCAGCTGGGCCACCTGGTCAGCGGCCGCGGAGCGACGGCTGCGTTCGCGCGCCACCTCGAGGGCCCCGCCGCTGATGTCCACCGCCAGCACCGTGGCGCCTGGGTTGAGATGGCAGAGGTAGTCGGTGCTCACCCCCGTGCCGCAGCCGGCATCGAGGATCCGCCAGGGGCGAGGTCCGTCCTCCGGGAGCGGCGGCAGCACCCCGGCACAGAACGACCTGACGCTGTCCACGCACCAGCGCCAGTTGTACCCCGGAGGCGGCCCGTCCTGCAGGGGGTCGGCCGGATAGGGGAAGCGGTCGTAGAAGGCGCTCACCACCGGGGTGGCGGCATCACTGGCTGACACGGCTGTGGGATCACTGCAGGGAGCATTTCACGCCGGCCGCGCCAACGCTGCAAATATTTGTTCATGGGCTCCCAGGGCCCCGAGGAGGCAGCCGTAGGTTGACCCAGCCCTGTTCGCTCTCGTCCATGACCGTGACCGCCAGCAGCGGCAGCACCAGGGTTGCTCCCCAGCGCTACGACACACTGCCGCTGTCCAGCGTCCGTCAGGCCGAGCAGGCGGATCGCTTCCCCGACGGGGGGGAACTGGACAGCCTGATCACCTTTTTCCAGAGCGGTCAGCGGCGCGTGGAAGCAGCCCGGCGGATCACGGCCAACGCCGAAGCCATCGTGGCCAAGGCCGCCAACCGCATCTTCGCCGGCGGCACACCGCTCTCCTATCTCGATGCGCCGCTGACTCCGGCCACCGCCGCCGAGGCCACCCCTCTGGCTGCCGACCAGGTGGCCTTCCGCCGCTCCGTGCAGACATTCGTGGGCGAGGCGACCACCAGTGAGGGCCGGGGGAACCTGATCCGCCGGCTGCTGGATGGTGCCGGTGGCGACGCCGACGTGCGCGTGATCCTGCCCCCGGGGTTCAGCCCCATCGCCGTGGGCCGGTACGGCACGGCGCGGATGAAGAAGTCGATCCGCGACCTGGCCTGGTTCCTGCGCTATGTGAGCTACGCGCTGGTGGCCGGCGACCCCAGCATCCTGGCGGTGAACACCCGCGGCCTGCGGGACGTGCTGGAGAAAGCCTGCTCCCTGGCCGCCACCAATGTGGCCCTGCAGGAAATGCGCGCAGCTGCCGCCGGCCTGTTCAAGGACGAGCCAGAGACGCGCGCTCTGGTGATCCAGTACTTCAACGTGCTGATCGCCGAGCTGGCAGTGCCCACGCCCTCAGCGCGCCAGCGGCTCGGCAGCCCGGTGAATCAGGGCCTGCAGCTGCCGGCCACCTATGCCCTCGGAGCCCAGGGCAAGGCCCAGCGGTTCAACATGCGGCCAGCCATGAGCGGGGCCCAGAAGGCTGAGGTGATGCGTGCCGCCTACCGGCAGGTGTTCGAACGCGACATCGTCAAGGGTTACAGCCTGGAGGTGTGCCCGGTGGAAGCCACCCAGGTGCGCCAGGGCCAGATCTCCATGCGCGAGTTCATCCGCGCCCTGGGCCGCAGCAAGGAGTATCAGAGGCAGTTCTATGGCCGCTTCTCCAACAGCCGCGCCGTTGAGCTGGCCTTCCGCCACTTTCTCGGGCGGGGAATCAGCTCCCGCGAGGAATTCACGCGCTACTTCGACATCGTCAGCGCCCAGGGACTGCCGGGCCTGGTGGACTCCCTGTTGAACTCCATGGAATACGCCCGGGTGTTCGGCGAGGAAACCGTGCCCTTCCTGCGCGACCTCGGCGAGGAGGCCCAGGAGAGTGCCGGCTGGGGCAGCAACCGCAAGTTGTTCCGCTTCAGCGCTCCCTTTGAGGGGGCGCCCCAGTACGTGACGCTGTACGCGTCCTATCGCCAGCCATTGGCCGACCAGCACGCCTACGGCGGCGGCAACGATCCCCTCGCCCTCACCTACGGCGCCATCTTCCCCTCCTCCACGGCCATGGTGGCCACGCGGCCGGCGCCGTTCAGCTACGACTCTCGGCGGATCCTGATCGGCAACGGCCTGGCCCAGCCCGGCCAGATGGACAGCCCCCAGTTCCGCCAGGCCACCCCCCGCAGGGTCGGGCCCCGCGTGGTGCGGCTGCGGCAGATCGCCACCGGTGGCAGTTCCGTGCCCCGGCGAGGCGGCCAGCCCAGCGTGCGCAACACCGAGAGCAGCACCCAGGCCGTGATCAACGCGGTGTATGTGCAGGTGCTGGGCACCTCCGGCTACGCCGGCGAGCGCAACAAGGTGGAAGAGATCAAGCTCGAGAACGGCGACATCAGCCTGCGGGAATTCGTGCGGCAGGTGGCTCGCAGCAAGGCCTTCCGCCGTCGCTACTGGAGTGCCCTGTACATCACCAAGGCGATCGAGGTGATGCACCGTCGCCTGCTCGGCCGACCCACCTTCGGGCGCTGGGAGATCGACGCCTACTTCGACACCGCCGCCCGCAAGGGCTTCTACGGCGTCGTCGACCGGATGCTGGACAGCCAGGACTACAACGACTGCTTCGGCGAAGACACGGTCCCCTTCGAGCGCTTCATCACGCCGGCCGACCGCAATGCGCGTCAGGTACCCGGCCTCAACCAGGGCTTCGATGCCAGCCGCTACTCCGATCCGGTGGGGCGTCAGCGCCCCGAAATCCGGGCCGACCAGCGCCTGCGCACCACCGGCGACATCACGCGGCGCAACCTTCCCGATCAACGCACCGTGGTGCGGGGTGTGTGGAGCGCCAAGGTCGCCGGCGGCGAAACTCCAGCTGCCACAACCCCCACCAGGAGCAGCGGTCCCGGCAGCATCCGCACCAGCCCCCTGCCCAGTCGCCGCTGGCGCGCCGAGGATGGGACAGGGTTCTGACGCACCCCCGGGGGAAGCGGTTTCAGGCCAACCCCCGCAGGTCCCTCCACGGTTGGGGGCTGGACAAAAGCGATTGGCTCCAACCTGGCAGCCACTCCGGCCCGGCAACCGGGAGCGGCCATGGCGCAGGCGCTGCGGCCGGGGCAGCCCCAGGGCTTCGGACGGCGCCAGAGCCTGGGCCAACCGATCCAGCTCGGCCGCACCACCAGCGAAACCGACATCCAGACAGCCATTGAGGCGGTCTACCGGCAATTGCTCAACCGGGTGCCGCTGGCTGCCGAGCGGCTCAGCGACAGCGAGTCCCAGTTCCGCAACGGCCAACTCACCGTGGCTGAATTCGTTGCCGTGGTGGCCGCAAGCGATCTATTCCAGCAACGGCTGAACCGCCTGGCCCCCCTGCGCACGGCGGCCGCCGCCCACCTCGCCCTGCTGGGCAGGGCTGCCCAACCGGCTGAATCGAGTCGCTTCCTGGCCCTGCGCACCAGCCGCGGATTGGCGGCGGCGATTGAGGATCTGCTCAACGGCGCCGACTACGCCGCCGCCTTCGGACAGGACACGGTGCCCTACGTGCGCGGCCTCGCCACCAGTGATGGCGTGCCTCTGGTCACAGTGAATCGCACGGCCGCCCTCTATGGCGGCAACGCCGGCCTCACGCCCTCTCCCAAGGGCGCGATCTGAATCGTCCGCGCAAGCGCGGAGACACAGGCGCCCGCTAATCGGCGGGCGCATTTTTTTGCATCAAAATTGCATAGCGATCCGGCGCAATCAAAAGCACCCAATGGTTAACTTGCGGGAGTTGCGGAGGAGATCAGCGATGCAGCCGAAACTGACTGCGCCGCAAGGGATCTAGCGAAAACTGTAGCCGTGAAGAACTGTTACCGGCGGCGAGAGGGGGTCGGGGCGCTGGCGCAGAATGCTTGGGCGATCGACGCGAGTCGGTCACACCCAATCACTCACCGGATACCGGTCTCCGTTAAGGCGACCGCTTGTTTCGAGGCAGAACTGCATGAGCATCGTCTCCAACTCGATCATCAACGCGGACGCTGAAGCCCGCTATCTCAGCCCTGGCGAACTCGACCAGATCAAATCCTTTGTGGCCGCTGGCCAGCGCCGGGTACGCGTCGCCCAGGTGCTGAGCGAGAGCCGTGAGCGCATCGTCAAGAGCGCTGGCGCCGCGCTGTTCCAGCGTCGTCCCGACGTCATCTCCCCCGGCGGCAATGCCTATGGCGAGGAGATGACCGCCACCTGCCTGCGCGACATGGATTACTACCTGCGCCTGGTCACCTACGGAGTCGTGGCCGGCGACGTCACTCCCATCGAGGAGATCGGCGTGATCGGCGCCAAGGAGATGTACCGCGCCCTGGGTACCCCCCTCGATGCCATGGCCGAGGCGGTCCGGGAAATGAAGAACGCCGCCATGGGGCTGCTCACCGGTGCCGACGCTGAAGAAGCCGGTTTCTACTTCGACTACATCGTCGGCGCCCTCTCCTGAGGTCGCACCCACACCCCATCCCCTCCGCCCCCACTGCAGGATTCATGCAAGACGCCATCACCAACGTCATCAATCAGGCCGACGTTCAGGGGCTGTACCTGGACGGCTCCGCCATGGGCCGGCTGGAGCAGTACTTCGCCAGCGGTGAGCTGCGGGTTCGGGCTGCTGCCACCATCAGCGCCAACGCCTCGGCCATCATCAAGGAAGCCGTGGCCAAGTCGCTGCTGTATTCGGACATCACCCGTCCGGGCGGCAACATGTACACCACCCGTCGCTACGCCGCCTGCATCCGCGACCTCGACTACTACCTGCGCTACGCCACCTACGCCATGCTCGCGGGTGACACCTCGATCCTCGATGAGCGCGTCCTCAACGGCCTCAAGGAGACCTACAACTCCCTGGGTGTGCCCATCGGTGCCACCGTGCAGTCGATCCAGGCCATGAAGGAGGTCACTGCATCCCTGGTGGGTCCCGATGCCGGCCGTGAAATGGCGGTGTATTTCGACTACATCTGCTCCGGCCTGGGCAACTGATCCGGCCTCAGCCTCACCCACGGATCCTCCCCATGCGCCTGTTCAAGATCACAGCCTGCATTCCCTCTCCGGAGAAAACCCGCACTCAGCGGGAGTTGCAGAACACCTTCTTCACGAAGTGGGTTCCCTACGACAGCTGGTTCGCTGAACAGCAGCGGATCATGAAACAGGGCGGCAAGATCCTCAAGGTGGAACTGGTCACCGGGCGCCCCCAGGTGAACGTGGGCAACTGAGCCCGGACGACCTAACCGGTTCAACCCTGCCCGCATCAACTGCCCTCAGCCCGGCCCATGGCCGGGCTTTTTCGTGATCAGCCCGCGGACAATGCCGCGGCGGGACTCGACAAGCCCACCCCTGGCGCGGCTGAATAGGGGCCCATTCCTGCCCCTCGGCGAACGGCACCTTGAGCATCACTGTTCTGCGCCCCACGGATCGGAAAGCCCCGCCGAGGCCTTCGAACGAGGGCCGGTTTGCGGCTTCGATGCGGGCTGTGCTGCCCTGGCCCTGGGAGGCCTGGCCCAGCGAAGCCCGACTGCTGATCGGCCTGGTGGGCGTGTGGTGCGTGCTCGGGCTGCTGGTGCTCGCCTCAGCCAGCTGGTGGGTGGCCGAACGGGAGATGGGCGACGGCGCCTTCTACCTGAAGCGCCAGCTGATCTGGATGGTGGCGAGCTGGGGGCTGCTCCTGCTTGGCGTGCGCATTCCTCTGCGCCGCTGGCTGCATCTGGCGCCCTTGGCACTGCTGGTGGGTTGCATGCTGGTGGCTGCCACCCTGGTGGTGGGGAGCACGGTGAATGGGGCCAGCCGCTGGCTGGTGCTCGGGCCGCTACAGCTGCAGCCCTCTGAGCTCGTGAAACCCTTCGTGGTGCTGCAGGGTGCCGCTCTGTTCGCCCACTGGCGGCGCATCGGCCTCGACCAGAAGCTGCTCTGGCTGGGAGTGTTCGGGGTGTTGATCCTGATGATCCTCAAGCAGCCCAACCTCAGCACTGCCGCCCTCACCGGGCTGCTCCTCTGGCTGATGGCCCTGGCCGCAGGGGTGGGGCTGCCCCTGCTGCTGGGAGCCGCCACGGCCGGTGGAATGCTGGGAGCGGCGAGCATCTTGCTCAACACCTATCAGCGGCTGCGGGTGGTGTCGTTCCTGAATCCCTGGCGCGATGCCCAGGGTGATGGCTACCAGCTGGTGCAGAGCCTGCTGGCCATCGGCTCCGGGGGGCTGTTCGGCGAAGGCTTCGGCCTCTCCACCCAGAAACTGCAGTATCTGCCGATCCAGAGCACCGACTTCATCTTTGCGGTGTTTGCCGAGGAGTTCGGCTACGTGGGATCGCTGGTGCTGTTGCTGTTCCTGCTGCTGTTCGGGTTCATGGGACTGAGGGTGGCCCTGAGCTGCCGCAGCAATCAGCAGCGGCTGGTGGCCATGGGCTGCACCACCCTGCTGGTGGGCCAGTCGATCCTCAACATCGCCGTGGCCAGTGGCGCCATGCCCACCACAGGGCTGCCGTTGCCGATGATCAGCTACGGCGGCAACTCGCTGATGGCCAGCCTGCTCATCTGCGGCCTGCTGATCCGTTGCGCCCTGGAATCCGGCGGGCTGGCGCCCATCAGCCGCGCCAGCCGGCGGCGCCGGCCTGCTTCAGCCCGATAGGGTGAGGACATGAGCACAATCGGGCTGGCACTCTCCGACTGGTCCCTGTTACTGAGCGATCTGGCCCAGCACAGCGAATCCCTGCTGCAACGATCGCTCACCGCACCGGGTCCGGGAACCCTGGCCCTGGTGTTCGGGGGTGGTCTGCTCACCAGCCTCGGGCCCTGCTCGCTGTCGCTGCTGCCGGTGACCCTGGCCTACCTGGCCGGCTTCGGGGGTGCAGAAGGCGAGTGCGGCGACAACAGCGTCCTCAGCCCGGCCACCACCCCCTGGCTACGCAGCCTCTGTTTCGCGGGCGGGATCGTGGGCTCCCTGGTGCTGCTGGGACTGGCCAGCGGGCTGCTCGGCCGCCTCTACGGCCAGATCCCCGGGTTGATCCCCACCCTGGTGGCGGTGCTGGCCCTGGTGATGGGGCTGAACCTGCTGGGATTGCTGCGGCTGCCCCTGCCGGCCGGACCGGATCCCGAGCGCTGGCGCCAGCGGGTGCCGGCGCCTCTGGCACCCCTGGCGGCCGGCCTGGCCTTCGGCCTGGCGGCCACGCCCTGCACAACGCCGGTGCTGGCGGTGCTGCTGGGCTGGATGGCCCAGACCGGCAGGCCCCTGGCGGGCATGCTGCTGCTCACCTGCTTCGGAGCTGGCCAGGTGGTGCCACTGCTGCTGGCCGGCACCGCCGCCGCCAGCCTGCCCAACCTGCTGAGCCTGCGTCAGGCAGGGCAGTGGGTGCCGCCCATCAGTGGGGCGGTGCTGGTGGGCACGGGCGTCCTAACCCTGGTGGCCAGCTGGTCGTGAATCGGCTCCGCAAACGCCAACAGCCATGAGCTCGACCCCCTCCGCTTCCAGGTCTTTCATCCGACTGGCGGCCTGGATCTCTGATCTGCGGGTGGCCATCGGCCTGCTGGTGGTGATCGCCATCGCCAGCGGGGTGGGCACGGCCATCCCCCAGAAGGAACCGGAAGGCCTCTACCACCAGCTCTACGACGACCAACCCTGGCTGGGGCTGCTGAACGCCGATCGGCTGCTGGACCTGCAGCTCGATCACGTGTATTCGAGCACCTGGTTTCTGGGGTTGCTGGCCTGGCTGGGGCTGGCGCTGGTGCTGTGCAGCTGGCGGCGACAGTGGCCCGCCCTGCAGGCGGCGCTGCGCTGGATCGATTACCGCTCCCCGCGTCAGCTCAGCAAGCTGAGCGTGGCCCAGTCGCTGCCGGCCGAGGACGCCGGCGCCTGCCTGTCCCGCCTGGAGCTGCTGCTGCGCCAGCGGGGCTGGCAGGTGCAGCGCCACTCCGACCGCCTGGCGGCCCGCCGGGGAGTGCTGGGTCGCGTGGGGCCGCTGCTGGTGCACGCCGGGCTGGTGGTGCTGCTGGTGGGTGCCGCCTGGGGGGTGCTGGGAGGGCAGCGGGCAGAGCAGTTTCTCGCCCCCGGCCGCAGCCTCGACCTGATCGACAGCCGCGGCCACAGCCAGTTCATGCTGGCCCTGGACGCCTTCAACGTGGAGCGGGACCCGGCCGGCCGGCCGGAGCAGTTTCGCTCCCAGCTGCGGCTGCTGGACAACTCCGAAACCGGTGATCCGTCTCTCCTGCGCCAGGCGGAGATCAGCGTCAACCACCCCCTGCGCTTCCACGGGGTCACCTTTTACCAGGCCGACTGGAGCCTGGCGGCCATCAGCGTGCAGCTGGGCCGCAGCCCGGTGCTGCAGCTGCCGCTGCAGACCTTTCCGCAGCTCGGTGAGCAGGTGTGGGGCCTGGTGCTGCCCACCCGTCCCGACGGCAGTGATCCGGTGCTGCTGAGCCTGAGCAGCGAGCAGGGACCCGTGGACGTCTACGGCGCCGATGGTCGCCTGATCGGCTCGCTGGCTGTGGGTGGCGAGCCCTTGGAGGTGAATGCCCTGCCGCTGCGGGTCTCAGGGGTGTTGCCGGCCAGCGGCATCCTGCTCAAGCGCGACCCCGGGGTGCCGCTGGTGTATTCGGGCTTTGCCATCGCCATGGTGGGGGGAGCCCTGAGCCTGCTGGCCACCCGCCAGCTCTGGGCGATCGCCGAAGACACCCCCGCCAGCGGCCGGCTGCACGTGGCCGGGCTGTGCAACCGCAATCTCACCGCCTTCGCCACCGAGCTGCCGCTGCTGCTCAGCAGGGTTGACGCTGGCCGTGACTGACCCGCACCACGGTGTGCACATTGCCTCGGGGGTTGAAGTCGGCCTCCAGCTGCATCCACTGCGGCTCACAGGCGGCCACAAAGTCGTCGAGGATGCGGTTGGCGGCCTCCTCGTGGGAGATGGCGCGGTTGCGATAGCTGTTCACGTACAGCTTGATTGCCTTGAGCTCCATGACCCGGGGACCGGGCTGATAGAGAAGCTTGAGGCTGGCGAAATCTGGATAGCCAGAAAAGGGACACAGGCAGGTGAACTCAGGCAGGGTAATGGCGATCTCGTAGCTGCGGCCTGGCCGGGGGTTGTCAAAGCAGATCAATTCGGCTTCGGCGATCGCCCGCTCCCCATAGCGGGGAGTGCGGGTCTGATCGGGGGAGGACATGGCGGCAGGCCGGCGTTGATGGCGATCCTATGGAGGGTCCCGGACAGCCGTAGCAACCGCTACGACAACCCCCGATCAGCTCAGGTCTGATGGTCGCCGTTCCGGCCCGCGGCCGGAACCTTCTGAGAGACTCTGTCCCGAGCCCATCCACCCCAGCCCAGCTGCTTCCATGAAAAAAGTCGAGGCCATCATTCGTCCCTTCAAGCTTGAAGACGTCAAGATCGCGCTGGTGAATGCGGGCATCGTGGGCATGACCGTGAGCGAGGTTCGCGGCTTCGGCCGGCAGAAGGGCCAGGTGGAGCGCTACCGCGGCTCGGAGTTCACCGTGGAGTTCCTGCAGAAGCTGAAACTGGAGATCGTCGTAGATGACGACAAGGTGGACACCGTGGTGGAAGCCATCCAGGGCGCAGCCCGCACCGGCGAGATCGGCGACGGCAAGATCTTCGTGAACACGATCGACGCGGTGATCCGCATCCGCACGGGCGATCGCGACAGCGGCGCCATCTGAGTGCCTGTTGTCCTGGCGGAGTCCAGGCCCCTCAGGGCCCTGCCAGGGTGGATGCCACCAGCCGCTCGATCGCCTCGGAGTCTGGGGGAGGCGCGCCTCCCCCCATGGGGCCTGCCAGATCCTGCTCCAGGGAGCGCAGCCACAGCAGGTACTCGTGGTTCCCAGCCGGGCCGGTGATCGGCGAGGCGATCAGCCCCGCAGGCCGCAACCCGAGCTGGGCCGCAGCGCCGATCACCCCGGCGATCGCATCGCCATGGGCCGCGGGGTCACGCACCACGCCTCCCTTTCCCACGCGGGCCCTGCCCACCTCGAACTGGGGCTTCACCAGCACCACCAGATCCACCCCGGCTTCAGTGGTTGCGGGCTGGAGCAGCCCCAGCAGGGCGGGCAGCACCAGGGCCAGGGAGATGAAGGACACATCGGCCACGGCCAGATCCGGCCGCGGATCGTTCGGGGCGTAGAGCTCGGCCGGGGTGAGGTGGCGCAGGTTGGTGCGCTCCCGCAGCACGACGCGCGCGTCAGTGCGCAGGCTCCAGGCCGTCTGGCCGTAGCCCACATCGACGCCATAAATTCTGGCCGCCCCGTGCTGAAGCAGGCAGTCGCTGAAGCCACCCGTGGAGATGCCGCCATCGAGGCACACCCGGCCCCACACCGGCAGAGCGAACGCCTGCAGCGCAGCCTCCAGCTTCTCGCCGCCGCGGGAGACGAAGCGCGGTGGCTGGCGCACCTGCAGGGGCAGATCGGAGGGCACATCGGTGCCGGGCTTGTCGAGCAGCCGATCACCACTGCGCACCCTGCCGGCCCGGATCAGCTGCTGGGCCTGCTGTCGGCTGGTGGCCAGCCCCCTGGCGACCAGCTCCAGATCCAGGCGTTGCTTGCGGGGGCTGGGGGCCATGGCGCCGGGGGACGGGCCGGTGGAGATCGTGTGATCAAACCACAATCGAAACGAAACAGATTTCCCGCAGGCTCCGGGTTGTCCGGTAGTTCGCGGGAAGATGGCGGCAGCCCAGCCTTGCCGTCATGGCCCCGCGCCCTGCCAGCTCCTCTCCCCCGGTCAGCTCCTCTCCCCCTATCAGCGGCCTGCCCGCCTGCCGGAGCAGCGCCACGGTGCTGGACCTGCTCCAGCCCGGCAGCTTCGTGAAACTGCGCAACCAACCCAGGGATCTGCCGCCCTTCGAGCTGATCCGCTGCCGCGGAGGTCGCTGCTGGGTACGGCAGCAGGCCTGGGGGAGTGCAGTGCAGTGGGAGGTGTCCCACCGCCAGCTCACCACCGCCGCCTGAACCCGGCGTTCGCCGCCCCTGCCTGCCTGCAGCCCTGCCCTTCCTGCCCGCAGCCATACATTGGGTGGCTGTGATGGCGGGCGTGGACGCCCCCTGCGGCAGTGATCGAGCGCTACACCCTGCCCGAAATGGGCAACCTCTGGAGCGAAGAGGCCAAGTTCCAGAGCTGGCTGGATGTGGAGATCGCCGCCACCGAGGCCAACTGTGAGCTGGGCAGAGTGCCGGCCGAGGCCGTGGCCACCATCAAGGAGAAGGCCCGCTTCTCGGTGGAGCGCATCCTCGAGATCGAGGCGGAGGTGCGCCACGACGTGATCGCCTTCCTCACCAACGTCAACGAGCACGTGGGGGATGCCGGGCGCCACATCCACGTGGGCATGACCAGTTCGGATGTGCTCGACACCGGCCTGGCCCTGCAGATGAAGGCGTCGGTGCGGCTGCTGCGCAGCGAGCTCGACCGGCTGGCCGAGGCCATCCGCACCCTGGCGCGGGAGCACAAGACCACTGTGATGATCGGCCGCAGCCATGCCATCCACGGCGAACCGATCACCTTCGGCTTCAAAGTGGCCGGCTGGCTGGCGGAGGTGGAGCGCAACCGCGAGCGGCTGGAGCGCCTGGAAACCCTGGTGAGCGTGGGCCAGATCTCCGGTGCCATGGGCACCTACGCCAACACCGATCCCCAGGTGGAGGCGATCGCCTGCGCCAAGCTGGGCCTGGTGCCCGACACCGCCAGCACCCAGGTGATCGCCCGGGACCGCCACGCCGAATACGTGCAGACCCTGGCGCTCGTGGGGGCGGCCCTGGAGCGCTTCTCCACCGAGATCCGCAACTTGCAGCGCACCGATGTGCTGGAGGTGGAGGAGAACTTCGCCAAGGGCCAGAAGGGCAGCTCGGCCATGCCCCACAAGCGCAACCCGATCCGCAGCGAACGCATCAGCGGCCTGGCCCGGGTGCTGCGCAGCTACGTGGTGGCCGCCCTGGAAAACTGCGCCCTCTGGCACGAGCGCGACATCAGCCACAGCTCGGTGGAGCGCATGATGCTGCCCGACTGCTCCGCCACGCTGCACTTCATGCTGCGGGAGATGACCGCTGTGATCCAGGGCCTGGGGGTGTATCCCGAGAACATGGCCCGCAACCTGAATGTGTATGGCGGCGTGGTGTTCAGCCAGCGGGTGCTGCTGGCCCTGGTGGAGAGCGGCATCAGCCGCGAAGACGCCTACCGGATTGTGCAGCGCCACGCCCACAGCGCCTGGAACACCGAGGGCGGCAACTTCCGCGCCAACCTCGAGGCCGATGCCGAGGTGAGCGGCCAGCTCAGCCCCGCTCAGCTGGAGGCGTGCTTCAGCACCGACCTGCACCAGGCCAACCTCGCGGTGATCTGGGAGCGGCTGGAGATCTGAGCGGGCTGAATCCCCGGCTCTCCCTCAGTTATCAAAGATGCGGTAGAGCGAGGCGGCGTTCAGCACAGGCCCGAAGGGCGTGACGGCCTGGAGGAGAAAGTCGTTGAAGCGGGTCCAGCCATTGCGGGGCACCACCACCATGTCGCCGTTGTGCAACGAGGGGTTGGCCGGTGAATCGAGGGCAGCGGAGGGGTCGAAGGCAATGGTGCGCACCTCCACCTCGCCGGTGGGCTGCACCCGGATCAGGCGGATCTCGCGGGCATTGGCCCGGCTCGGATCCACGTCGCCGGCGGCGATCACCGCCGCGGCCAGGGGGCTGTTGGAGCGCACCTGCTTCAGGCCGGGCACGCGCACCTCGCCCACCACGGTCACGCCGATGGTGTCGGGGGCGAAGTTGGAGGCGGCGGTGCGGATCAGCACGTCGCTGGGCTTGGGCACCTCCGCCCTGGCCACCCGCACCATGTCCCCGTCGTAGAGGAGGGGGTTGACGGTGCGGCGGTTGTTCATCAGCAATTGCTGATAGTCAAAGCGATACTCCACCGAACGCCCCCCCCCGGGCACGGGGCTGGGGCGGGTGAGGACCACATCGGCCAGATCCGCCACCGCCGTGATGCCGCCCGCCCGTTGCACCGCATCCACCAGGGTGGGCCAGCCGGCCGTGGCGATCGTGGTGCCGCTGGCGGCCGGTCCGGCCGCCGCCAGGGTGGCCGCCTGCCCACCCTGGGTGAGGGTGTAGAAGCCGGGCTTCTGCACCTCCCCCAGCAGAGTCACACGCACCGGGCGGGGGGCCAGCAGGTCGAGGTACACGAGGGGGTTGCGCAGAAAGCGGTCGTAGCCCTCAGTGATGCGCTGACGCGCCTCGTCGAGCGTCAGCCCCCAGACGGGAACGGAGCCAAGGCGCGGCAGGTTGACCGTACCGTCGGCGAGAACCTCCACATCGGCGGCGTAGCCCTCCACCATGAACACCGACATGCGCAGACGATCTCCCGGGCCGAGGCGGTAGCGGAAAGTGCCGATGCCCGGATCGGTGGCGATGGCGGGAGCCGGCACGGCCTCCGCCGACCGACCGTGCAGCAGTGGCGCAGGAACCCTGCTCCCCGGCATGCGGTTACTTGAAGGTGCCCGATCCCGCAGGGCGGGCTGGCCTTCACGGCCATCGACCTCTGGAAGCGGGAAGGCCTCCCGTTCCATGCCCGCCTGGGCCAGAGAGCGGGGCGGGGCTGTGGCGGACAGGCCAGTCTGCATCGCCAGCAGCGGCACCGGGGTGAGCAGCAAAGAGACGGCCCGCTGGCGAAGGGCGCGGCCGGCCCTGCGACCTGCAGTATTGAGTCGGGCAGATGACACTGGGCCTGTCAGCACAAAGAACCAGGACCGGCCGCAATGGCGCCAGGAGGCGCGGCGGAAGGCCGGGCTAATCTTCCCGCATCCACACCACACCGTGAAGACGACCGACGGAAATCCGTTGAATCTCTCCGCCGCGATCGCTTTTCCCCCTGATCGGATCCAAGCGGACCTGGCTCCCTTCCGCTTGCTGTGCTCCCAGGGGCTGGATCTTTACCTGCTGCCCGGACAGCGCTTTGGGCCCTACAGCGAACCCGTGGGAGAGCTGCGTGAGCTCACCTACCGCCAGCAGCTCTCAGGCTCCGGCAACAGCAGAGACCTGGACAGCAGGGACCCCCATTACGACCACTTCCTGATGGTGGAGGCCAGCAGCGGCGAGCTGGCAGGCTCAGCGCGCCTGCAGTTCGTGCCCGCCCGCGCAGAAGATCGCCACTCCCATCCTGGCTCCGCCTCCCTACCGGGGGGAGGGCAGTCCTATCTGGAGCATGTGTATCCCGGCATCAAGGCCGATCTGGCGAGCCGTGGCAACCATCTGGAAATCGGCCGCGTGGCGCTGGCTCCCCGCTTTCAGCGCCAGCCCCACACGCTCATGCTGCTGTTCCGCGGTGGCCTACAGGTGGCCGTGGGCGCGGGCTACAGCTCCATCCACGGCCTGGTGTCCTACAACCACTTCGCCTATGACGATGTGGTGAACCGGGAGTTTCTGGGCACGCTGCTGCGCCCTCCCTTCCTGGATCCCTCTTCGCCCCATCCCCAACCCCGGCATCCGCTCGACCACCTCCAACCGGACTCCCGGCCCGCGCCAGTGGCCACCATCCAGGAACTGGAACAGGACATCCGCAACCGGCTCGATCCCAGCTTCCGGCTGCCGGTTCTGCTGCGCCAGTACATCAATCTGATGGAGGCCCGGGTTCGCAACCTCTCTCTGGCCCGGGACTTCAACCAGATCACCGAGATCCTGATGGCCGCCGATCTGCGGCGGATTCCAGCCCGCAGGCTGGAGCACTTCATCGCCTTCGACCATCTCCCGATCTACCGGACCTTCAGCTGGTATCGGGGGGGATGAGCCGATGCCAGCGAACTGGTACGTTGCCATCCGATCAGGGCGGGGCCGAGGGACTTGATGCAGGCAGGCCCCGACAACGACAGCAGCGGAGCCGCTTCCCCCACCCCTGGCGGGAAGAACGTGCAAGGCCGCCTGATCGAGATCCTGCAGCGCATCTCCGGTGCCGATCCCGAGCAGATCACCCCTGATGCCCGCCTGATCGAGGACATCGGCATCGATTCCCTGGGCTTCTACGAAATCCTGATCGAGGCCGACGAGTGCCTCGGCATCAAGATCCGCGAAGAGGACCTGCTGCGCTTCCGCACCGTCGGCGATGTCCAGCGACACCTGGAATCGCTGGAGCGCGATGATGGCCCGAGCAACTGAGCGGATCGCCGTGACCGGCTGGGGGGCGATCACACCCCTGGCGGGCGATGCCGACGGCACCTGGACCGCCACCCTCGAAGGCCGCAGCGGTATCACGGCCCTCCACCAGCCCTGGGCCAGCGATCTGCCCGCCCGCATCGCCGGCTGCGTCAGCGTGGATATCGCCGGCGAGCTCGAATCCCTGCAACGCCGGCGCCTGGACCGTTGCTCCCAGTTGGGCCTGCTGGCGGCCCGCCAGGCCTGGAGCCAGGCCCGGCCCCACCTGGCGGGCGTTGAGCCGGCCAGGGTGGCGGTGGTGATCGGCACCGGCATCGGCGGCCTGGCCACCCTGGAGCGGCAGCACTGCAACCTGCTGGAGGCCGGGCCCAACCGGGTGAATCCCCTCACCGTGCCGATGCTGATCCCCAATGCCGCCGCCGGGCAGATCGCCATTGATCTGGGCCTCCACGGCGGCGCCCATACCCCGGTGTCGGCCTGCGCCTCCGGCGCCGAAGCGCTGCTGCTGGCCCAGATGCTGCTCAACGACGACCGCGCCGACGTGGTGATCGCCGGCGGCAGCGAAGCGCCCGTGAATCGGCTGGGGCTGGTGGGCTTTGCGGCCATGCGGGCCCTCTCCTGTCGCAATCAACACCCGGATCAGGCATCCCGGCCCTACGGCCGCGACCGCGACGGCTTCGTGCTCTCGGAGGGGGCGGGGGCGCTGGTGCTGCAGCGGCACGGCGACCTGAAGGCCGGAGGGCCCAGGCCCCTGGGCTGGCTGCTGGCCTGCGGCAGCAGCAGCGACGGCCACCACATCGTGGCGCCGGAACCGGAGGGGCTGCGGGCCAGTGCCGCCATGGCCGACGCCCTCAGGCGGGCCGACCTGGGCGTGGATGCGCTCAGCTTCGTGCAGGCCCATGCCACCGGCACACCAGTGGGCGATCTGGCGGAAGCCCGGGCCCTGGCGCGCACCCTGGGCTCCCGCGCCCGGGACCTGCCGGTCACCGCCCCCAAGGGCCAGCTTGGCCACCTGCTCGGGGCCGCCGGTGCCGTGGAGACGATCCTGGCCCTCCAGGCCCTGCGTCAGGGCCTGGTGCCCCGCTCTGTGAATGCCGACCCCCTCGATCCCGCCATCGAGCTGGCGGTGGTGCAGGACGGTCCCCTCAGCCTGGCGGGCGGGGCCGACTCCGGGGAGCGCTACGCCCTCAAGAACGCCTTCGGCTTCGGCGGCCACAACATCAGCGTGGTGCTGGCGGCCTGAGCGCAGCGGCAGCGTAGTGGGCCTGAACGGCCTGCACGAAGGCCTCGCGATCGCCATGGTTCTCCGCCAGCGCCAGATCCCGGGACCGCCCGCGGCGGCAGTGGATGGTGGCCAGGGGGGCGCTGAGCCTGGCGAGCAGGAGGCCCAGGGGCCGGTAGAGGTCCCGCCCGGAGGTGCTCAGGCCGTGGTAGCTGAACGTCCAGGGCACGATCAGGGCGCCATGTTTGCGGGCCAGCAGCAGGGCGCTGGCGGAGACCCGCTCACGGATGGGGGTCAGCAGGGAGCCGTTGGGAGCCAGCATCACCTCACCGCGCTCCGCCAGGGTACGCGAGGCCCGGTAGAGGGCCGAGGTACGTGAGCGGCCGTCGCGATGGTCCATCAGGCCATGGCCGGCATTGGCCGCGGAGGCGGAGAACCAGGGCATGATCCGGCTCAGGTGCAGGCTGGCCGTGGTGATGCTGGGCAGCCGGAGCACACCCTGCACCACCAGCACATCGGCGGGGTTCTCGTGGTTCCAGATGTGCACCAGGGGGATCCCCTCCGGTTCGCTGGGGTGGCTGTCATCCACCACCACGCTGATGCCCAGGGCCCGCAGGCCCACCTGAGCGGTCGCCACGAGCAACCGGGCGGCCAGCCGGCGCCGGCCCAGGCCCAGAGCCAGCAGCTGCAGGCCGTAGACCACGAAGTAGGAAACCCCCCAGAACAGGCGGGACAACACCCGCAGGGGCAGCAGCAGGGGATTGGAGCCGGCCGGTTGGCCGGGGGCGGGCAGCCGCGGCCGCGGCAACAGCCGGCGGGCCTCCGGTCCGATCGGGAAGGTGCTGCGGAAGGGGAAGTCGCCGTCGAAATTGCCGTTCACCTGGGTGGTGGTCACCAGGTGGTCGTAGAAGCGGTAGAAGAGCGGCCGATCGCTGGTGTGGGGCTCGCGCCAGAACTGATCGAGGGGCTGCTGATCGGTGAGTCCGGGAAGGTTGTAGAAGGTCTGGCCCATGACCTTGGTGGGCACAGCGTGGTACAGGGCCTGCAGACCCACGGTGCTGTTCACGGTCACCACACCGCGGCAGGTGCGCAGGAATCGACTCAGGGCGCCGTCGTGGAAGTAGTGCACCCGCCCCTCGAGCCCATGGCGACGGGCCAGCAGCTGGATCAGCCGGCCGTAATGGTTGTAGCCCCGGTCACGGGGGTGATGCTTGAAGGCCAGGTGATCGGAAGCATGGGCATGGCGGGCGAAGGACACGATCACGGCTTCGATGAAGTCGTGCATTCCCCGGTAGGGCGACCCCAGTTGCACCTGGGAGTCGCTCGACACCTGCAACACCACCAGGAAAAAAGAGAGGTGCTCCAGCAGGCGCTGCTTGAGGCCCCGTTCCTGCCAGCGATAGAGCCAGTAGCGCCAGCTGCCGCGCAACTGACACCAGAGAAAGCGCGGTGAGGGTTGCAGCTTGTGCTCGCCCTCGATGATCGGATAGCGGGTGAGGGCGTGCTGGAAGAAGGTGGGGGCCTTCCACAGCTTGCGCCAGCGCCAGCCCGGATCCAGCCGGCCCTGGGGGAGGGCATCCACCGGCGGCAGCTGGCGGTAGAACGCCACGGGCTGGTTGAGGTTGGAGCGGGCATTCACCCGCTCGCGCTCCAGGGTCACGTAGTTGGGACGGATGTAACCCAGCTCGAACACCCAGGCCTCGATGCCGGCACTGCGCGCCTCCTCGATGGCGATGCGGTGGGGAATGATGAAGTCGCCATACATGAAGATGTGGCGGATTCCGCGCTCGCTGATCTGCTGCCGCAGAAACGGTCGCCAGTCCTCCATCGGGCCATCGAAGGGCACGCGCACCTCCCGAGGGAAGCCGAACTCATGCAGGGGAAAGCTCACCTTGGTGACAGGAATGCCACAGCCGCGCAGGTAGCGGCAGAAGCGGGCGAAGAACAGCCCGATCGGCCCCATCAGCAGCAGAACCGGCCCGTCGATCTGCACCTGAACCAACTGCACCGGAGCCGGAGCGGGGGCCCGTTCTGTGGTCAACGCGGTGTCCTGCGGGGCAATGCCTGGGCCAACTTTGCCACCCCAGGCAAGACGCTCAACGCCGCCGCAGCCGACCCCAGTGCCGGAAGATGCGCTGGCGCAAGCTCAGGGGCATGGGCGGCGCCGAGCGCCAGGCCAGCAGCTCCTCGATCGCCTGCTCCGGCTCGATGAACAGACCGCTGTGGCGGCTCACGTAGCGCGGGTAGTCGATCAGGGCGGCATGCACCAGGGCATCCAGGCTGAGGCGGCGGCCGCGGCGGTCGCAGCTCAGGCGGTCGTGGCTCAGGCCCCAGCCGGCGTAGAAGGGAAGCCCCCAGGTGTGCACCTCCAGCTCCCGCAGCAGGGCCTCGAAGCCGGCGATGGACGTGATCACATGCAGGGCATCGACCTGGGTGAACAGTTGCTGGATCGAGGCATCCAGCACCACTTCGTCACACCAATCCTGGGCCGTTGCCTCCCTGGATCCCGGGCTGCACAGGCCCGCCACCACATCGGGATGGGGCTTGTAGAGCAGGTAGGCCGAGGGCTCGGCGGCCCGCACCGCCTGCAGCAGGCCGAGGTTGGTGCGCACGCCGGGAGCGCCCAGCCGGATCGAGGCATCCGCTTCCACCTGGCCCACCACCAGCACCAGCCGTCGGATCCCGGCAGGTCGCCGCCAGCTGGCCGACCGCAGGTTGTATTTGGTGATCGCCTCCTCCACCAGCCGCCGTCGCAACCGCCGCGCCCGCAGCAGCTGGGGTCCATCCCAGTTGCCGGTGGCCAGCCGGTGCTCCAGGTCACTGGGGGCACTGGCGTCGTAGTAGATGCCGCGCCGGTCGATCACCCAGGAAATCGGGTCGATGAGGTCGGCCCCCAGCCCCACCGAGCGCAGAAATCCATCCTCGGCATGCAGCAGCGGCAGCGCGCGGCGGCCGGCCGCCTCCAGCAGCTGCGGACGGGCCCGCCGCCCCCACACCGCCAGCGCCTGGGCGCGGTGGCCCGCACCCTGCCACTGGAACTTGAAGCGCAGCCGGCTGCCGGCCAGGAAGCGTCGCAGCACCCGCTGTTTCCAGGGGGTGAAGCCGAAGGCCTCAATGCGCTCGGGCATCTGGCCCCGCAGCCTCCGCTGCAGACCGATGGCCGTGATCAGCTCCTCCAGCGCACAGCGCTGGTGGCGGTGGGGGTCGACGTAGACGGCGTAGTCCACCAGGGCCGCGTGGATCAGATCACCCAGCTGACGCGGCTGGCGGCGCTCGGGCACGGGAGCGCGATCCCGGGTGAGCCCCCAGCCGGCATAGAAGGGCATGCCAAAGCAGTGCACCGGCCGCTCCCAGAGCAGGGCCTCGAAGCCCAGCTGGGAGGTGACGACGTACACCGCCGCGGCCCGCTCCAGCAGGGCCGCGGGATGGCCGCCACTGGCCTCGAGCCGGATCAGGGGGTGCTGCAGCTGCCGGGCCTGGAAATGGCCGCGCTTGCGGCCGCGCACCACATCCGGGTGGGTCTTGACGACCACCAGCCGGCCGGGATGGTCGCTCAGCGCGGTGGCGAGCATGGTCTCGAAGCTGGCCGCCGTGGCCCCGCCGAGGCCGATCGAGAGGTCTCCCGCGGTCTGATCGACCACCAGCACGAACGGCTCCGCCGGCGCCGGCGCCTCGCGACTGCCGTTGTACTTGCTCACCCGCTGCTCGCACCAGAGCCGGCGGATGGCCTCAGCCCGCTGCAGCTGCGGCTGCGTGTGGGGAGCGGCGATCAGGCGCTCCAGGCGGCAGGGGCGCCCGGCGTCGTAGTAGATGCCGGCGTCATCAAGCACCAGGCCCAGCGGAGCACTGTCGGGACCCAGCTCGAGGGAGCGCAGAAAGGCATCCTCACAGCGCCAGAGGGCCAACCGGCGCCGGCGCGCCAGCCGCTCGGCCAGGCGGGCGCTGGGCTTGCGTCCCCAGGCCAGCAGGGCATCGAGCTCGGCGCCGGCGCAGCGGGCCGCCCCCGTCACCAGCCGGTGATCGGCCAGCAGCGCGGCCAGGGTGCGGTGGCGCAGCATGCCGGCAGCCGGCAGCCCCAGGCGGGCCGCTGGGAGAGGAGAGGCCAAGGGCGGTGAGATGCCTGCAGGAGGGCGCCTGGCGGGAGCGCGGCTCAGGCTACCGGTCGCGGCGTGGCTGCTACGTTCAGCCCCAGCGCTGCCGGGGATGCTCCCCAGGGCGGACAGACGGCTTCATGGACAGCTCCATCGACCAGCTCTGCGCGGCGGTCTCCGAGGAGATCGGCATGCCGGTGGGTCGGGTGCGGCGGGTGGTGCTGGCCGTGGAGCGTCAGCGTCTCCGCGCCACCGGCGCCAACACCGACCCTGTGGTGGTGCAGCCGGCAGCCCAGCCCAAGAATTCCCTGGGCTGGTACCCGCTCGGGGCCAATGGTCGGCTGCGGCCAGCCGTGCCGGAGCAGCCATGAGGGCCCCCGGATCCGGTTTCACCATTGATCCCACCCTGCCACCCCTGGCCTTGATCCCGGCCCGGGGTGGCTCAAAGGGGGTGCCGGGGAAGAATCTGCGCCAGGTCGGCAACGTGCCCCTGCTGGCCCGGAGCGTGCGGGCCGCCGGGGCGGCCGCCAGCCTCGGCCCCGTGTGGGTGAGCAGTGACGACGCGGCCATCGGAGCCCTGGCCGAACGGGAAGGGGCCGGCTGGATGCGGCGGCCCACCGATCTGGCCGGGGATGGGGCCTCTTCGGAACAGGCCCTGCTGCACGCCTTGCAGACCCTGGCGGAGCGAGGGCCGTTGCCGGAGCTGTTTGCGTTTCTGCAGTGCACCTCACCCTTCACCCGGCCGGAGCACATCGATGCCGTGGTGATGCGCCTGCAGGCCAGTGAGGCCGCCATGGCCTTCAGCGTGACGCCCTGGCACGGCTTTCTCTGGGGCCTCGACGGCGGGGGCCATGGCGTGGGGGTGAACCACGATCCGAGCCGACCCAGGGCACGCCGCCAGGATCTCGCTCCCACCTATCTGGAAACCGGGGCGATCTACGCCATCCGCACGCTGCCCTTCCTGGCGCAGGGCACCCGCTTCGTGGCGCCCACCCTGCCGGTGCCGATCGACGCCCCGGCGGTGGAGATCGATACGCCAGCAGACTTGGCCCTGTGCCGGCAGCTGGCTCCCCTGCTCGACCAGGCAGAAGGCTCATCCAGCCTGGAGATCAGCCCTTGAGCGCCCTGCAGGGACAACACATCGCAGCCCTGGCCTGCTTCGATTCGTTCGGCAAGACGGCCATGAACCTTCTGCACGTGGCGCGGCGCGAAGGGGCCCAGACCACCCTGCACCTGATGGAGCTGCCGGGCCGCAAGCTGTCCCGCCGCCAGGTGCTGGAAATCCGCCGCATCGGCCCCCGCACCGAGGTGCGCCAGCACCTCTGGGGTGAGCTGCGCAGTTTGCGGGGCGAGCTGGCCGGGCTCGATGGCCTGGTGCTGGGCCTCGACGGACGCCGGACCCGCGAGACCCTGCTTCTGCTGCAGGCGGAGTGGGCGGGGGAGCCGCGCCGGCCGGTGCTGGTGAGCGCCTACCCCGGCATCCTCTTCCGCCACCAGCTCGAGGGGATGATGGACCGCTCGGGGGTGGATCTGCTCTGCCTGAACGCCGAGGTGGACCTTGAGCTCTATCGGCGCGGATGCCACGACCTCGGCATCGATGGCGGCAATGCCCTGTTGACGGGCCTGCCGATCCTCTGGTCGCTGCAACCCCGGCCGCAAGCGCCGGAGCAGGGAGCGATCGTGTTCTTCGAGCAGCCCTCGGTGCCCGACAACCCGATCCAGCGCCGGTATCTCTGCCGCCGGCTGGCGGATCTGGCCCGGGCCTGGCCGGACCACCCGGTGATCTTCAAGCCCCGGACCTCCAGCGTGGAGGCCACCCTGCACCGGCACCACGGGGAAATGACCCGCCGGGTGGCCAAGATGAGCCGCAAGCTCAGCAACCTGCGCATCAGCCACAAGCCCAGCCTGACCCTGCTGCAGCGCTGTGCCTGTGCCATCACCGTCTCGTCCACGGCTGCCATGGAGGCCATGGCCCTGGGGGTGAGCACCCGCATCGTGGCCGACCTGGGGGTGAACGAGACCCTTGGCAACCACTACTTCCTCGGATCCGGGGCCCTGGCCAGCTTCGACGCCATCGTGCGCGACCCCTTCACCCTCCGCCACGACCCCGACTGGCTGCACAGCCACGGCCTCTGCCGCGAGGGAGCCGCCCGCTTCGTGACAACCCTGGCCGCCAGGCTCGAGCAGCCACCATTGCCCACAAGCCAGGCCCGGCCGGGCCCCCCGGGCTGGGGCAGTGAGGCCTGGCAGGGCTATGCCCTGGCCCGGGGGGGCCGGCGGATGCTGAGTTCGGCCGGGGCCAGCTCCCGCCAGGGCGCCAGCCATCGCGGCCGGGATCTGCTGCGCCGGATCCGCCAGCAGCTGGTGGGCCTGTGGGGCATGGAACGGCTGCTCAAGGGCCGATGAAACTGGCCCTGATCAGCGACTCGGCGGCGGCCCTGCGGGCCTGCCTGCGTCTGGCCAGGCAGCTGAGGCAGGCCGGGGTCGAGGTGACCCTGATCACAGCGCCGGGCCCGCCGTCCCGGTTTCCCCACTTCCCCAGGCCTGCCGATCCCCCGGCTCGTGCCCTGGTGCTGGAGCCCCTCGCCGCCGCGGTGAGCGAGCTGATGGATCACCTGGACGGGGCGGGCGTGTTCCTCGAAGCCGACACTCTGCAACCGTTCCTGGCTGCCCACCGCCAGGCGGCCCGCCTGCGCGGCCGCGCGCCGCGGCCCCTGTTCAGCGGACCGCTGCTGCCCCTGGTGGGCGACGCCCTCAGCGCCGACCTGCTGCCACGACTGGGCTACGACCTGATCTGCCTGCACGGGTCGGCCCAGGTGGAGGAGCTGGGATGGCTGATCCGTGGCACGACCCACGCCGATCAGGCCAACGTCGCCATCGGCCTGTGGACAGTGCCCAGCGAACCGATCGGCCTGGCCCTGAGTGAGCAGCCGCAGGTGCTGGTGCTGGAGCAGCGGGACCTCCCAGCCAGTGCTCGGGAGAAGGCTCTGCTCTATCGACGCCTGCAGGATCTGGCCCTGGCCTCCCCAGGCTGGACCGTGCGCCTGCAGCCCGACTATTCGCTGCCCAGCGATCCGGAGCTGTGGGAGGAGACGACCCTCGCCTGGCATCATCGGCAGGATGAGAGCCGGCCCGCCAATTTGCAGCTGGGTGATCACGAGGACCTGCCCTTGAGCCTGATGCAGGCCTGGGCCTGCCTGGGAATCAGCTCTCCCTGGCTGCTCAGCGCCATGGTCTGGGGCAAGCCCACGGCGGTGCTGGGCGACTACGGCATCCGCACCGAGTTCGACGGACCCCTGTTCTTCGGCTCCGGACTGATGCGCCGGCTGGCGGACTGTCAGCCGCTCGACCACCTGCTCGCGGCCCCCCCGGCCAATCCCGGCTGGCTGGCGGATCTGGGCTGGGCGATCGCCGATGGGCCCTGGCGGCTGAAGCGCCAGTTGGAGGCCCTGGCCCGATGACCCTGAAGCTGCTGCTGGTGGCCGACAGCGATAGCCAGCTGCTGGCCGCTCAGGCCCTGGCCCAAGGCGCCGAGGCGGGCAGGGTGGCCGTCACCGTGAACGCGGTGCCTCGGGAGGGCACCCCCGCCGCGGTGCTGGAGGCGCTGGAGCGGATTGGTCCACTGTGGCGCCAGTCGCTGAAGCAACTGCTGCGTGATCGCCGCCTGGATCAGTTCGATGCCATCGGGGTGTATCTCACCGGCAGCAAGCTGGCGGAATTCCGCAACGTGTACCTCGCCAGCCGCCGCCAGCTGGGCCTGCCACCACGCGCCCTGTTCTGCGGCTTCAACGGGGTGGTGCTGGAGCGCTTCGAGGAGGCGATCGCCTGGCGGCTGGGCTACGACCTGATCTGCCTCAACGGCCCCCGCGATCAGGCCCGGATGGAGCTGATGCTGCGCCATACGCCCTTCGCCGGCCAACGCTGTGTGCTTACAGGCCTGAACCGCCAGCGGGCGGTGGAGCCGGCTGGGGAGCGCCTCAACCGGCTGGTATTCGCCGAGCAGGTGGTGATGCCGGCCGATGGGGCCGAGCGCCGCCGGATGGTGCGCATCCTGGCGGCTCTGGCCCGCCGCTCTCCCGACTGGGAGGTGCTGATCAAGCCTCGGGTGGCACCGCACGAAAACACCTTCCACGCCGTGGCCACCCACATCAGCCAGACCCTGACAGAGACCCTCGGCAGCCCGCCCGTCAACCTGAAGCTGAGCTACTTGCCGCTGGCGGAGCTGCTGCGCGATTGCCGCCTGCTGGCCACGGTGTCGTCCACTGCCGTCTTCGACGCCCTCGACCTGGGCTGCAGGCCCGTGGTGATGGCCGATTTCGGGCTGCGCCAGGATCTAGGCACCCCCTTTTTCGCCGGCTCCGGCCTGCTGCGCCGCTTCGAGCAGGCCGCCGACCTCGACAGCCTGACCGCAGGCCCGGGCCCCGACCCCGATTGGCTGGAGTGGGTGGGATACCACCGGCGCTTCTCCCCCGACAACCTGCTCGAAGCCCTCGAGCAGGTTGCGGGTAAGGCCGAGCGGCCCGAGCCGAAGCTGCAGCATCCGGGCTACGTGATCAATGCCTCCGAGCTGGCCACCAACCAATTGCGGCGAGCGGCGGAGGCGGCCCTGCGCCGCCGCGACTGGGAGGAGGCCGTGCGGCTGCAGGAGATCGCCCAGCTGCAGCGGCCCGATCACCGCAACATCGCCCGGCGCCTGGCGGCCATGCGCCTCGCCAACCCGATCGCGCGCCGGCTGGCCCTGCTGGTGACCCCCGGCTTTCGGGCCTAGATTCGAGTCCTCAACAAGAGGCAGGCGGAGACTTGGTGCAGGCGGTGCAGATCGAGCGCAATTTCACCCAGTTCGTTGTCTTCGCCGAAGACTCGATCCTCTCCGCCCTCAACAAGATCACGGCGAACAAATCCCGGCTGATCTTCGTGGTGTCGGAAGCGGGCATCCTGCAGGGGGTGCTCAGCGACGGTGACTTCCGGCGCTGGATCGGCGGCAGCGATGTGATCGATCTGGGCCGGCCGGTGACCGCCGCCATGAACCCCCACTGCATCGCCGCCCCCGAAGGCACAGCCGGTAGCGACCTGGCCGAGCTCTTCTCCCAGAAGATCCAGGTGATCCCGCTGCTCGACGACCACGGGCGGGTGGTGGCGGTAGCCCGCGCTGCTCGACGCCAGCTGCAGCTGGCTGGCCGGGCGATCGGCGATGGCGCTGCCGCCTTCGTGATCGCCGAGATCGGCAACAACCACAACGGCAGCCTGGAGCTGGCCCTGAGGCTCATCGATGCCGCCGCCGAGGCCGGCGCCGACTGCGCCAAGTTTCAGATGCGCGACATGGGGCGCCTCTACGCCAACGCCGGCGACAGCAACGACATGGCGTCGGACCTGGGCACCCAGTACACGCTGGATCTGCTGGAGCGCTTCCAGCTCAGCGACGACGAGCTCTACCAATGCTTCGATCACGTCCTTGGACTGGGCCTGATCCCGCTGTGCACCCCCTGGGACGAGACCAGCCTGGAGAAGCTCGATCGCTGGGGCATGGCGGGGTTCAAGGTGGCCTCAGCCGACTTCACCAACCACGACCTCCTCAGCGCCATTGCCGCCACCGGCAAACCGCTGATCGCCTCCACCGGCATGGCCACCGAACAGGAGATCGGCTCCGGCATCCGCCATCTGCGCAGGCAGGGCGCCGCCTTCGTGCTGCTGCACTGCAACTCCACCTATCCCACCCCGTTCAAAGACGTGAATCTGCGCTATCTGCAGCGGCTGGCGGAGCTGGCCGAGGCACCGGTGGGCTACTCGGGCCACGAACGGGGCTTTGCGGTGCCGATCGCCGCCGTGGCCCTCGGCGCCGCCGTGGTGGAGAAGCACATCACCCTCGACCGGGCGATGGAGGGCAACGACCACAAGGTGAGCCTGCTTCCCGAAGAGTTCAGCGCCATGGTGGCCGGCATCCGGGCCGTGGAGGAATCGCTGGGCTCGGAGGCGGCCCGCAGCCTCAGCCAGGGGGAGCTGATGAACCGGGAGGTGCTGGCCAAGAGCCTGATGGCCGCCTGCCCGATCCCCGCCGGTGTGCCCGTGACCCGCGAGATGGTGCGCATCCAGAGCCCAGGCCAAGGACTGCAGCCCTACCGGCTCAACGACCTGCTGGGCAAGGTGCTGAGCAACGCCAAGCGGGAGGGGGAGTGCTTCTTCGCCTCGGATCTGGATCAGCCAGCCGCCCAGCCCCGTTCCTACCGCTTCGCGCAGCGCTTCGGGGTGCCGGTGCGCTACCACGATCTGCAGCACTTCTCAGGCGCCAGCAACCTCGACCTGGTGGAGATCCACCTCAGCTACAAGGATGTGGAGGTGGACATCGACGCGGTGCTCCCCCCCCATGTGCCCATGGGCCTAGTGGTGCATGCCCCGGAGCTGTTCGCCGGTGACCACACCCTCGATCTCTGCAGCCGCGATCACAGCTACCGCCGCCACTCGGTGGCAGAGCTGCAGCGGGTGATCGACCTTTCAGCCCGCCTGCGCGGCCGTTTCGACTGTCCGGAGCCGGTGCTGCTGGTGACCAACGTGGGTGGCTTCTCCAGTCAGCGCCACCTCGATCCACGGGAGCGGGAGGCACTGCTGGAGCGCCTGGTGCAGAGCCTGGCGGAGCTGCGCTGCGACGGGGTGGAGATCATTCCCCAGACCATGCCGCCCTTCCCCTGGCACTTCGGCGGCCAGCGCTTCCACAACCTGTTCGTGGATGCCGACACGATCGAAACCTTCTGCCGCAGCCAGGCCATGCGGGTGTGCCTGGATGTGTCCCATTCCAAGCTCGCCTGCAACCATCTGCACGCCCCCTTCTCCCTGTTTCTGGAGCGCATCCTTCCCTTCACCGCCCACTTGCATCTGGCCGATGCCGCGGGCGTGGATGGGGAGGGCCTGCAGATCGATGAGGGCGAGGTGGACTGGGCCAGCGTGTTCCGGCTGCTGGGCAGCCTGGCGCCGCGGGCCTCGTTCATCCCCGAGATCTGGCAGGGCCACAAGAACAACGGAGAAGGTGCCTGGCTGGCGCTCGAGCGGCTGGAGAACCACCAGCTGGCCCAGCCAGCCCAGCAGCAGCACATCAAGGTTGCGGCATGATGGGTTTGACGACCTCAAAGCACAATTTGCGCGAACACTTCATCCTGTTCAAGAACGTGCCACTAATTTACGGACGTGTACCCAAGGTGGCCAACTCATCGGTGAAGGCAGCGCTCACCCGCTTGCTTCATCAACCACCAGAAGAGGGCTTGCGCTCAACAGCCGATGTATTCTGGCGCCGTGGGACTCACGATGAAACCACAATGGTCGATGCTGAAAAAGCTCTCGGCTACCGCAGCACGCACATGTGCTTCAGCTTTGTTCGCAACCCGTTTGACCGGCTGGTGTCAGCCTACAACAACAAGATCATGGAGATCGACATACTGCCCTCTGGGATGGTGACCATGGGACTTGAGCGGCACATGCCATTTGAGAGATTTCTGGATGTAGTGTGCAGCACAGAAGATAAAGATCTCGATGTACACCTACTACCACAGAGTACGATTTTGTGCTGCAATGACGTGGTCGTACCTGCTTTTATCGGAAAACTAGAAGTCATGGACGATCACTGGAAGGCTCTGCGACGACGCCTGCGCCAGCTGGGCATGCCTGCCCTGGGGAGACTTCCCAGCAAGAACGTGCGCCGATCTGGGGATATGGATCTGCGCGACCACTTCAACACCGACCATTTGATCCAGAAAGCATTTGAACGCTACCGGATGGATGTTGAGCTATTTTACCCCGAGCAACCCCTAGAATCACTTGCTTGGGGATTGCTGGAGCGAACTCCACAGATCTGGGAGAGGAATAGCGAACCCATCGGCCTGCCAGCATTGTAGGCTGGAACCAAGGACTTCAAGAGTCTCACTGCGTTAGGAGAGACATCCGCTACTCAAGCATGCACCATGGTTGCCAAACCTCTGTGAAAACTGGAGTCCTCGAGAATCGGCTGGAGCACAGATTGCAGATTGCAATCACCAAGTTAAAGGCTAAAAAGTACAGACTAGTGGTGGCAGATCGATATTCATGCGCAGATAAACACCTGGGCCAGGCTGGCACGATTAGATGCACACACGTACACAATGAAACTCACAACAAGTTCAATGTCCAACGCTGGCTTCGTGTTTGATCCCGAGTTCTACCGTGAGAGCTATCTATCGCCAGACGGACATGAGTACCAAGACCCCTTAGAAGACTACCTGGCCTCAGGAAAAGCAAACGGCAATTACTCCTGTGCGAACGAGTACGTAGCCAAGAATCTCCCAAGCATATATGGAGAATACCTGGATTTAATCGTGAGCGCATTTGACTGGCGAGCTTACCGATCGAGAAACAGAGACATCCGAACCCTGTCACCTCTGGATACAACCTACCATTTTGTGCAACATGGCATTACGGAGTGGCGACACTTCAATCAGACATCCAAGCTCCTTGACCGTAGGTTTGCCATCCTCAACGAAGGAGAAGATGCAGGCCATCTCAGAAAGCCATTCCAAGCCATAGTCCACTGCTATCATTACGACGTTTTATGCAGGCTCTTCCCCTATCTTCGGAGCATTGCACGACTCGGCGGAAAAGTTTACGTGCTAAATTCGAATTCAGAGATTTTAGGCTCTGTGATGAGTGATTTCCTGAGTTCCCTGTATACCGGAGCGGTCATACACAGCGCTTACGATGTCCCAAACTACGGCGAAGACTGGTCTTCGTTCCATTGGGCATACGAGCAGGGACTATTCGATGAAGATGGAGTAACCTTCAAGCTACAGACCAAGAAGTCAGCTAACCTCGGCATTGATGGAGGCCTAGCATGGATTGACGAAGCATTGCAGCCGATTTGCGGCTCTTATCAAGCGATCAGCCGCACATTAAGGTCAGCAGCCAAGCATGAACACGTCGGAATGGCGAGTAGGTGGGTATCGAGGTGTGGATTTGGCGCCAATCCTGAACTGATTAACGAATACATTCGTAGACTAGGAATTGCAATGCCCGAAACAACTAACTTGTTTTGGCGGGTAGAAGATGGCATATCAGTAAAGAGTGGAAAAACAGGGCATCCAATAGCCTGGTCCAATTCGTCAGAGCAGTTTCAGTGCCAAGCTAGTTCTGAGGCAAAACCAGCAGTGATAGTAGATGACTTCATACGGCAGAATCTTCAGAGACTTGATCCAAATCATCATCCCAGTTCTGGAGGCTACACGACTCTAGATTACGCACCGTTGTCCGGCCAAGAGGTAGTCGACTACTCCTGGCCATTCGCAGCAGGATCAATGTTTGCGGCCACAAATAAGACGATTAGAGCATTTTATGAGAAGCTCGGGAACATAGATTATGCCGAAAGACAAGCTGGAGGAAATGAGTTCTGCGGGCGCTTCATTGGCCACGCTCTGGAGCGCGTTTTTTTCTACTATATTCAATCAAATAATTGGAGATTGGATTTTCACTGAGAACCTGGACAGGCAATGGGGCGGAATCAATAAGAATGAAGGCTGGCAATCAGAAAGACGCAGTTGCCTGTCCCTACCACCGTACAAAGAAAGCGCGCCATTGGGGAAAAGACCCATGGCCTTCAAAAGCTGATATTAGTAACACAGGGCGGAATAATTATTGTGCTATCTTTTTGTAGAAGAAGTCAAAAATCAGGGCAAGCTCACAACCAGGTGCCCTCAGGGGCGGCAAGAACGTACCAGTCAAGAAGCGGTCTGAGCCGAAATGATGCTGCAATGGCAGCGCTAAGGCATCTGCAAACGCCATACCCACCAGGGCTCATTAGAAGTCAAGCAGAACTCAGTGACTGGGCTGGTTCTCGCCAACCAAGCAATGCCAGAAGTCCCCTGATGTCATGGGACAGGGCAGCCAAGCCCTCGGTGATCGACCAGAAGCCATCGAGACGCAGGGCGTTCATGGCCAGGCTTCTGAGCGTGGCCATGATCTGTACGCCGTTGCTCTCGCGGTAGCGGTGGGCGTCCTCCCTGAGCTGGGTGTCGCGGGGCCAGTGCCAGGAGTTTTCGATCGACCAGCGGTCGCGGACGTGCTGCAGCAGGGCCTTGGCTGTGGTGCGCAAACCCGTGTCGCACCGAGAGGTGCGCTCAGCAAAGACGTAGTAACGGATCTCATCGACGGGCTTTCCCTCACGGACGCCCTTGCAGCGCACCGCCAGGATCGTGGCGCTGCCTGGCCAGTTCTCCACCACCCACGGCGGAGCCGGCATGCCCCGCAGCGTCCAGGTGAGGTCGCGCCCGCGCTTGCGCTCACGCTTGCTGGCCTGGAATGGCACCCGGCGGCCGTACGTGAGCCGGTCGCTGATCACTTGAAATCCCCTGCGGCGACTGTGTTTGACGGCAATCAGGAAGTCGGCTCCACGCTGCTCGAGGTAGAGAAAAAACCGCGGTTCGCATGCAGCGCGTCCGCCTGCACCAACAGACCGTCCAGTTCGACGCGATCCAGGAGCTGCCGGAGGGCCGCGATCTCGCCGCCGGCGTCGGTGGC
>NZ_JAGQCU010000001.1 GCF_024346355.1 Cyanobium sp. ATX 6A2 | reverse complement strand
CCACGCCGATCCATCTCGAACTCGGCCGTGAAACGCTGCAGCGCCGACGGTATTTGGGGGGTAGCCCCCTGAGAGACTAGGTCGATGCCAGGAACCACACCCTTCCAATCCCTACACAGGTTTTAAGTCTCCCCTTTCCTCCTCCGGCGATTTCGATGCCACGCGGCAGAGATCATGGACCGATGATCAGCTGGCCAAAGTTAGAGATGGTTGTAAAGCCTTCTGATTCGCGGTTTGGATTGCCGCTCCGGCTGCTGAACAGCACCTGCATTCCGGCGACTTGAGCGGCACGGCATTCCGCCGTTGAGTCGCTGATGAATAGAATGTTCTTTGGTTCGAGCTCCATCCTGGTGGCGATTGCTGCGTAGCTCTCGCTCTGATGTTTGGGCCCCATACGGGTATCGAACCAGTGGGAGAATATTGTGCTGAGGTCTCCTGCGTTGCTGTGGCTGTACAGCAGTTGCTGGGCTGCTGTTGATCCCGATGAATACACGGCCAGTCCCAGCCCCGCTGCTTTCCAGCGCCGGAGCGCCTCGGCCACGTCGGCGAACAGTGGTGCCACCAGTGCCGCGTTGGCGTAACCAGCACGCCACACAAGCCCCTGTAGTTCTTTCAGGGCTGGCAGCTTGCTGTCTCGTTGAATGAGCTGCCGCAGGTAAGCCGCCACGTCAGTGGGCGAGCCCTTTCTCAGTGCTGTCGCTGCTGGGTCGCTGTCGCTCAGCCAGGATTGTTCCACGGCATTCAGCAGCTCCCTCACCTCTGCCCGGCGTGGTGCTTCCCGTTGCAGAAACCCCTCCATGGCTTCGGCGGCATAGGGGAACAGCGTGTCGCTCACGAAGGTCACCGGACACGTGGTGCCCTCAATGTCGAGCAGGAGCAGCTCAACGCCCGTGCAGGTGATCGGTGCCACGTTGAGCGGCTGCTGAGCTTGTTCGCGGGCTGTGGCGTCAGGGTTGGGCATGGTGGTTCAGCAGTACACCAGTACACCAGTACAGCAGTTCAGTGCTTCAGAGCCGTCATGAGCAGTTGTCGCCAGGACTGCTCCAGCAGGAATTCGTGAATCTCCAGATGGCGTCGGGCTATGGCCAGGCTGGCCCCCCAGGCATAGAGCCCATGGCCGGCAATCAACAAACCATGGGGGGCCGTGCCCAGGTGTGGGATGGCCTCCGCAGAGAGGCGCCGTAGATCCTGATCGTTGGCCAGCACCGGCACATTCACTGCGCAGGTGTGGCTGGTGATGCCCTCCAATCCTTTGAGCATCTCCAGATCCCTCAGGCGCAGCTGGCCGGCCACTCCCGGTCTGGGCGCCACCTGTTGGGAGAGCAGCGTTCCCGCCTGGGAATGGGTGTGAAGCACAGCCCCGGCGCCGGTTTCGATCACGATCGCCAGGTGAAGAAGGGTTTCGGCGCTGGCACGCCCCCGTCCGCGCACCACTGCGGCGTTGCCATCCACCACGATCAGATCCTCCGGCCCCACGCAGCCCTTGTGCACCCCACTGGGGGCCATCAGCAGCTTGAGTGGAGAACGCTGCAGCACACAGCTGAAATTGCCGCCGGTGCCATCGCACCAGCCGCGGCTATGGATGGCGGTCATCGCGGCGCTCAGCTCAGCAGCCAACTGCCGCTGCTGCGGGCCGGTGGTGGTCAAGCTGTCCATGGTTCGCTGGCTGTTCAATGCTGGCAGCGGGGGCACCAGTGGCTGCTGCGCCCTCCCAGCTTCTCGCGCCGGATGCTGGTGCCGCACGTGCGGCACGGTTGGCCGCCACGCCTGTACACCAGCGCCTGCCCCCCGTAGTTGCCGTTGGTGCCGGTGAGATCGCGGAAATCGCTGAAGGTGGTGCCGCCGGCGCCGATGCTGGTGTCCAGCACCTCCACCAGCGCCTGGCGCAGGCGCTCCAGCCTGGCCAGGCCCACCGTGCCGCTGGCGGTGTGGGGCCGGATCCCGGCGGCGAACAGCGCCTCATCGGCATAGATATTGCCCACACCCGCCACCAGGGCCTGATCGAGCAGGGCCGCCTTGATCGGCCGCCGCGAGCCCCGCAGCCGTTGCCGCAGGTAGTTGGCGTTGAAGCCTGCTGAGAAGGGTTCCGGGCCCAGGCGTTGCAGCCCCGTGATCACCTGCTCCACCGGCACCCCCACCGGCACCCACCACATCTGGCCAAAGCTGCGGGTATCCACAAACCGCAGCTCCTCGCCCCCCCGGTTCCAGATCCGCACCCGCGTGTGACTGCAGGCAGGCCGGTCGTCGCTGAGCCACAGGAACTGGCCGGTCATGCGCAGGTGCACCCCCCACCAGCCCGCCGGCTGAGCGCCCTGCAGCAGTTCGCCCAGCAGATACTTGCCCCGCCGCTGCCAGCCGGCAAGGCGGCAGTGCAGGAGTGCCGCCTCGAAGGCGCCGGGTTCGACAGGGCTGGCGATGGCCCGCTGGCGCAGCACCTGCACCCGCCCCACGGTGAAGCCTGTGGTCTGCCGCTGCAGCCCACGGCGCACGGTTTCAACTTCAGGCAGTTCCGGCACGCTGGCGGGACGGGAGGTGTGGGGGAGTGGGGCGCGGAAGGGGAGCCGGATCTGAAAAGCCCCGACCGGTGCGGGACGCACCAGCCGGGGCTGCAGGAGGTTGGTGCCTGGGTCAGGCAGCCGTGGGGGCGCTCAGGCCTTCTCGAGTTCGCTCTCGGCGAAGTTGTTGGTGTTGATGCCTCCATCGACGCCGCTGTATGCGCTGTAGTTCACTTTCTCGAAGCGAACCACCACGGGGTAGCGGATGCCGGAGGTGTCAACCGAGGCCACGGTGCCGAGTTCGTTGTACCAGTAGGACTCGGGGCGCTTGATGCGCACCTTGTCGCCGCGGGAAATGGCCATCGCTGCGGTGAATTCGGGGCTGCCAGAGGGAAGATACCCGCGCCGGCGGGGGGCTCCGGCGGCGACGTCACGTTTCGTCGTCCAACCCAGCCGATGGCCCCAGCCCTGCGTGGGAGCATCGGCCCCTGTGCCGCCGCCAATCCACTTGCCTCTCCCTGCGCCCGAGGCCCCGGTACTCAGCCTCGATCTGCCTGATCCCGACAGCGACACCATCAGCACGATGGAGTTTCTGGCCCGGCTGGAGCAGGCCTGGGCTGTGTGCGATCGCTTCGATCTGCACACCGAGATCTGGCGCGGCCGCATCCTGCGGGCCGTGCGTGATCGGGAGAAGCGCGGCGGCGAGGGACGCGGCACCGGCTTTCTGCAGTGGCTGCGGGAGCGGGAGATCAGCAAGACCCGCGCCTACACGCTGATCCAGCTGGCCGAGTCGGCCGAGCGCATGCTCGCCGACGGGGTGCTGGAGGAGAACAGTGTGAATCAGTTCTCCAAGCGGGCCTTTCTGGACACCGCCGAGGCCGATCCGGAGGTTCAGCTGATGATCTCCGAGGCTGCCAACGAGGGGCAGCAGATCACCCGCAAGCAGGTGCGACGCCTCGCCGATGAGTTCACGGCCGCCACCAGCCCCCTGCTGCCGGAGGAGATCCGCCAGCGCACGGCCGAAAACCTGCTGCCGCCGAGGGCCGTGGCACCGCTGGTGAAGGAGCTGGCCAAGCTGCCGGAGGAGCAGCAGCGCGACCTGCGTCAGGTGCTGCGCGAGGAGCCGGAACTCGATCGCGTGCGGGAGGTGACCAACACGGCCCGCTGGTTGAGCAAGGCGGGCGAGGCCGCCCTGGCGGTGCGGGCACTGCAGCAGGGGGGGCTGGATTTCGAGAAGGCCCTGCAGGAGGCCCAGCGGCTCGAGGCCCTCGGCCTGCTCGCCGATGCCGTGGGCCAGGCCCAGGCTCTGGAGTCTGCCGTGCTCAAGCTGCACACCAGCTGGCGGCGGCTCAACGGCCTTCAGGAGCGCCTGTGGGTGGAGAGCGGCAGCAGCACACCGCATCTGCGCGAGCTGCTCACGGCCCTGCAGTCGCTGAGCGGCAGCACCCTGCGCGTCTCCCTCGGCGAGTTGGCGGGGGGCAAGCGGCTGAGGCTCCAGCTGGTGGAGGAATCACCCGATCAGCTGGAGGCGCCTCCCCTGCCCTGAGCGCGGTGGCGCCCCACAAGGCTGGATCGGTATCCTCACGCGCATGGCGAATGCTGGCGTTGCCTGAGCCACCACCCCGGGATCCTCAGGCCAGCGTGGACACGGATCGGAGCCCCGGATCGCCCGCTCGCCCGGATGCTCTTGAACGAGCCCTGCAGCGCCATTTCGGCTGGGAGGGTTTCCGGCCGGGCCAGCGCCCGGTGGTGGAGGCGCTGCTCGCGGGGCGGGACTGCCTGGCGGTGTGGCCCACGGGTGCCGGCAAATCTCTCTGCTTCCAGTTGCCGGCCCTGATCCGCGAGGGCCTGGTGCTGGTGATCTCCCCTCTGGTGGCGCTGATGCAGGACCAGGTGGATCAGCTGCAGCGCCGTGGCATCCCGGCGGCCTGCCTGCACCGAGGGCTGGGCTCCGCCGAGCGCCTGCAGCTGTTGCGGCGCATCCGTGAGCGCCGGCTGAGGCTGCTCTACCTGGCACCCGAGCGCCTGCAGGCGGAGGCGAGTCGCCAACTGCTCGATGACCTGCTCGCGGACGGATGCCTGGTGGCCCTGGCGGTGGATGAGGCCCACTGCATCAGTGCCTGGGGCCATGACTTCCGCCCCGATTACCGGCGCCTGGGCCAGCTGCGCCAGCTCTGCCCGGGGGTGCCGCTGGTGGCCCTGAGCGCCACCGCCGCTCCCCGGGTGCGGGCCGACATCATCCGGCTGCTGCAGTTGCGCCGCCCCCTGATCCAGGTGCGCTCGGCCCGGCGGGCCAACCTTCACTACGCCATGCGCTCCAGGCCGGCCGATCCCCTGCCGGAAGTGCTGGACGCCATCGGACGCTCTCGGGGGGCGGTGCTGATCTACGCCCGGGCCCGCCGTTCGGTGGAAGCGTGGGCTGCACGCCTGCAAGCGGCCGGCGTGCCGGCGATCACGTATCACGCCGGCATGGATCCCGGCCTGCGTCAGCAGGCCCTGGCCCACTTCCAGAGCCAGCCCCGGCCCGTGCTGGTGGCCACGGTGGCCTTTGGCATGGGTGTGGATCGTGCCGACGTTGGCCTGGTGCTGCACCTCGATCTTCCCGCTAGCGCGGAGGGGTATCTGCAGGAGTCGGGTCGGGCCGGCCGCGATGGTGGCCCGGCCGACTGCCTGGTGCTGTTTGATCCGGCCGACCGCACCAGCCTCGGCTGGGCCATGCGTGCTGCCGGCCGTGGTGCTGAGGGCGGCCAGGCCATCGACGCTGAGCGCCAGCGTCTGGAGCTCGCCCAGCAGCAACTGCGCCGGATGGAAACGGTGGCGGAGGGAGAGGGCTGCCGGGAGCAGGCCCTGCTGCTGGCGATGGGCGAGCTGGTGCCGCCCTGCGGGCGTTGCGATCGCTGCCGCCGCCAGCGGCTGGGCGGGGCGCCGCGGCGGGACTGGTCCGAGCAGGTGTCCCAGCTGCTGGAGCTGCTCGGAGAGCAGCGCGGCCGGGCCCTGCGCAGCGTGGTGGTGGAGCTGGCCCGGGAGGGCGGCAGTGACGAGAGCCGCTGGGCCTGGCTGGCGCGGCGGCTGGTGGAGGAGGAACTGGTCAGTGAGAGCGACGACGGCGCCCAGCGTCTCTATCTGCGGCCCTCGGGCCGTACCTACCTGCGCCAGCCCTGGCCGTTGCACTGGGCGGCCTGAGCGTGAGCGGCCTCAGTTGTCCTTCTCCCTGCAGATGTCCTGCACCAGCTTCGTCTCGAAGTCCGCTTCGGGGGATGCCCAGCTGTTCCACTGGCCCGAGGAGGTGGTTCTGTTGAGCTTGCGGGCTGTGCAGTTCACCGCCAGGTAGTGGGCCTTGCCGTCTGTTTGAAGGCTCGGGGCCACATAGCTGCCGCCCATGGCCTGCCACTTCGACCAGTCGATCTGCAGCGGGCCGTAGGAACGCCAGTCGCCACTGCTGCCGCTACCCGCTCTGGTGGCGGTGCTGGCCGCGGCGGGCCGGGCTGCGGTGGTGGTGGCCGCCGTTGGGCTGGCTGTTGTTGGGCTGGCCGGGGAGCGGGCAGCGGAGGCCTGCACGCCCTCAGTGGCAGCTCCGATCCGGCTGGACGTGGTTCTGGCCGTGCTGCTGGCTGCGCTGGCCTGTTGCAGCGCCGCTGGCTGGGTTGTGGGCCTTGGGCTGAGCCGTTGGCTTGTTGTTGCGGAGGGGGCGGCAGTGGTTGCAGTGGCGGCGGCGGTTGCGGTGGCAGCGGTCGTAGCGGCGGCAGCGGTGGTGGTTGCAGCCTTGGCGGTCGCAGCGGTGTCAGCGGCCTTGGCGGCAGTGTCTGCGGTGGCGGTTGCTGCCCGCGTTGGGGTGCTGGCAGCGGCCACCTCGGGCTTGGTCTGAGCTTCGGGCCTGGTCTCAGCCTGGAGCTGGAGCTTGGGCCGGGGTGCCTGCGCGGCCGTGGCCGCTGGCTGGGGTGTGGACTGGGCTGATGGTTTGGGTTGGCTGGTGGCCACAGGGGCCGTGGCGGTGGCGGGGGCTGGGGTTGCCGTGGCCGGGCCGGTCGCCGCTGCTTCGGGTTTGGGCTGGGGCTGGGGCTGGGGCTGGGCTTGGCGCTCTGGTGTTACCTTCGCTGCCGGCTGGGGCGTCGCCTGGGCGGCTGGCTGAGGTTTGGGAGCCGGTTTGGCCTGGGCGGCCGGTGGTGTGCCCCGCAGTTGCAGGCGGGTGCCGGCCAGCAGGCGATCCGGATCCTCAATTCGGTTGAGGGCAACGAGCTGGCTCACCGAGGTGCCGTAGCGCCCGGCAATCTCGGAGAGACTCTCTCCACCCTGGACCACATGCTCGCGGGCGTTGCGGTTGGGTGCAAGCCTGGCGGGCGTTGCGGCCGGCTGGGCAGCAGTGGACCGGGGCGGCATCGGGATGCGCAGCCGGGACCCACTGGTGACGTGATCGGGGTTCTGGATCCCGTTCAGCTGGATCAGGC
This sequence comes from Cyanobium sp. ATX 6A2, assembly GCF_024346355.1. Lineage (GTDB taxonomy): Bacteria > Cyanobacteriota > Cyanobacteriia > PCC-6307 > Cyanobiaceae > NIES-981. The sequence goes on along the minus strand of NZ_JAGQCU010000001.1, from coordinate 467,787 downwards.
GCTCGGTGCTGGTGTTGAAGCGGGCCGCAATCTCTGAAAGCGTCTCGCCGCTCTTCACCGTGTAGGGCGCCGTGGGCTGCTGGCTGGGGGCCGCTGGAGCGGCGCTGCGGCCGGCTCCACCGGGGATGGTGAGGCGTTGGCCCACCACCACCAGGTCGGCATCGCTGATCCCGTTGGCCTGCATCAGGCGGGTGAGCCCCACGCCGTGGCGGGCGGCGATGTCCGAGAGCGTGTCGCCCGTCTGCACCGTGACACTGCCGCCCGCACCGCTGGCGGAGGTTCCGGGCCGTGCGGATCCACCGGGGATGGTGAGGCGCTGGCCCACCACCACCAGGTCGGCATCGCTGATGCCGTTGGCCTGCATCAGGCGGGTGAGGCCCACGCCATGGCGGGCGGCGATGTCCGAGAGCGTGTCGCCCTCCTTGACCACCACCACCTGGGCTTGCACAGGCGGAGCCACCAGCCCAGCGGTGGGCAGGGCCATCGCCAGGGCCAGGGCGGCAAGGGTGCGGCGCATGGGCTCCACGGATCGCTGGGCGAACGTTAAGGGGCCCATCGGTCGCGATCCAGTGCCGCGGGGGGCATCCCGGCCTGGACGTCATGGCTGCCGGGCCCGGGGGACTAACCGAGCAGGCGCTGCACCAGAGCCAGCTTGCCGGCGTAGGGGGGGTAGCGCAGGGGCAGATCCAGCCAGAAGGGTCGCCTGAGCACGCTGCGCAGGTGGGAGAACGTGAGAAAGCCCGCCTCGCCGTGGTAGCGGCCCATGCCGCTGTCGCCCACCCCGCCGAAGCCCAGTTGGCTGGTGCCGGCCTGCATCACCACGTCGTTGAAGCACACGCCGCCGGAGCTGGTGGTGTCGAGGGTGCGGCGCTGGGCCTGCCGGTTGTTGCTGAACAGATAGAGGGCCAGGGGTTTCGGCCGCCGGCGCACCTCGCTGAGGGCCTCCTCGAGGTGGGCCACGCTCATGATCGGCAGCAGCGGCCCGAACAGCTCCTCCTGCATCAGGGGATCATCGGCCGACTCCACGGCCAGCAGGGTGGGCTCGATGCGGCGACGCTCCGGATCACAACGGCCACCGTGCAGCACCTGGCCCCGCTCGCGGGCACCGGCGAGCAGCCCGGACAATCGGTCGTACTGGGCCTGGTTGACGATGGCGCCGAGATCCTCGCTGTGCAGTGGGTCGGGCCCGTGGAAGTGCTGCAGCTCCGCTGCCAGGGCGGCCACCAGCCGCTCGCGCAGGGGCTCCTCCACCAGCACATGGTCGGGGGCGATGCAGGTCTGGCCGGCGTTGATGCTCTTGCCCCAGGCCAGCCGCCGGGCCGTCACGGCCAGGTCGGCATCGGCGAGCACGATGGCGGGACTCTTGCCGCCCAGCTCCAGGGTCACGGGGGTGAGATGGCGAGCCGCGGCCGCCATCACCAGCTGGCCAACCCGGCCGCCACCGGTGAAGAAAATGTGATCGAAGCGCTCCTCCAGCAGCCTGGCGGCGACGCTGCCATCGCCGCACACCACCTGCACGATCTCGGGGGGAAAGGCTTCGGCGATCGCCGCGGCGATCAGGGCCGCCGTGCGGGGGGCGTGCTCGGAGGGCTTGAGCACCACGCTGTTGCCGGCCGCCAGGGCGCTCACCAGGGGGTGCAGGCAGAGCTGGAAGGGATAGTTCCAGGGGCCGATGATCAGCACGCAGCCCAGGGGTTCGGCCTGCTCGAAGGCGCGGCCGGGCTTGAGCGGGAGATCCACCGGCACCGGGCGGGGGGCCATCCAGCGCCGCAGCCGCCGGCGGGTGAGCTTCAGCTCCTGTTGCACCGCCACCAGTTCGAAGCTGGCCTCCAAGGCCGGTTTGCCCAGGTCGGCTGCCAGGGCCTCCAGCACCGCCTCGCGGTGGCGGCTGAGCAGAGCATCGAGGCGGTCCAGCTGCTCCAGTCGCCAGGCCCGGGGTCGCGTGAGGCCGAGGCTCACCGGCTCACGCATGGCCTCGATCGGAATGGAGATCAGCGAGGACATGGACATGCCGCGGACGGGAACGGGCTGGGGACACCCTGGCAAACGCACCGCTGTGATGTGATGGCTCCCCCAGGGCTCAGCTCCTTCCCAGGGCCAGCCGATGAATGGACCAGGCCACGATGACAATGATGAATGTATCGATGGCGGTGAAGATGAAGACCCGCGCTGTAATCGGCGGGCCAACCAAGACCTGGGGCGGCAGCACCAAAGCTGACACTCAAGCTGGCACTCAAGACAGCAATTAGGGCCGCATCTGGCACGGCATCCCACCTGCCGCCGAGATCGAGATCATCAACGTGTTGGACGGGATGAGTACCGGCAGGGTCATCAGTGCGTTTGCGGCGGCACCGCACCAGGCAGGAGTGCCGCCGGAATCAAAGGGGCGAAACGATGATCGCGGTTGACCCTGTGCCGATCCCCGGGGTGCCTTGCTGATGCGGCGCCAGAGCCAGGTGTTGAGAGAAGCCCTTGACGAGACTTGAACTCGTGACCTCTCCCTTACCAAGGGAGTGCTCTACCACTGAGCTACAAGGGCATGTGGAAGGTGGGCCGGGTTGGATTTGAACCAACGTAGGCAGAGCCAGCGGATTTACAGTCCGCCCCCATTAACCACTCGGGCACCGACCCGAACCACACCCCAAGAACTTACCAGCCGGCCTCCCTGCCCAACCCCCATGCAGCTGCTCGCCATCCATGGCCCCAACCTCAACCTTCTCGGCAGCCGGGAGCCGGGCCTCTACGGCACCGCCAGCCTCGAGCAGATCAATGCCGAGCTGGATCAGCGGGCCCAGGGGCTGGGGGTGCGGATCGACTGCTTTCAGAGCAATCACGAAGGAGCCCTGGTGGACCGCATCCAGCAGGCCCGTGGCCGGGTAGACGGAATCCTGATCAATGCCGCCGCCTACACCCACACCTCGATCGCCATTCGTGATGCCCTGCTGGCAGTGGCCATTCCCTATGTGGAGCTGCACCTGAGCAACACCCATGCCCGCGAGCCCTTCCGCCATCACTCCACCCTTGCCGACCGAGCGGTGGGGGTGATCTGCGGGTTCGGCGCCGCCAGCTACGGTCTGGCCCTCGAGGGCCTGGTGGTCCATCTGCGCAACCGGCCGTGACCGCTGTCCAGCCCGATGCCGCCGCCGCTCGCATCCGCTGGCTGGCGGCCCCCAGCTCCGCCGCCTGGCTGGAGCAGGCCCTGGCCCATCCCGAGTTGGTGCTGATCGACCATGCCCATTGCGAGCGCAAGGCGGCGGGGGCGGCGTTGCAGCTGATGTTTCGCTATCCCCGTGACGCGGAACTGGCGGCGCTGCTCAGTCCGCTGGCGCGGGAGGAGCTGGAGCACTTCGAGCGTGTGCTGGCCCTGTTGCAGCGCCATGGTATCACCCTGCGTCCCCTGGCCGCCCCGCCCTATGGCAGTGAGCTGGGCAAGGCGGTGCGGCGCCAGGAGCCCGAGCGCATGCTCGATTCCTTTCTGGTGGCCGGGTTGATCGAGGCCCGCAGCCACGAGCGCATGGCCCTGCTGGCCCGCCATTCCCCCGATCCGGAGCTGCGGCAGCTCTACGGCGACCTGCTCGCCAGCGAGGCCCGCCATTTCGGTTTGTACTGGCTGCTGTGTGAGCGGCGCTGGCCCCGTCCGCTGCTGAGCGAGCGCCTGGAGCAGCTGGCGACGCTGGAGGCCTCGCTGCTGACGGTTCCGCATCCTGAGCCCCGCATGCACAGCTGAAGGGCGCGGCTCCCCTGGAAGGTCGTCGTCCGCAGCGAACCCCTCAGAGGGCGGCGACCAGCTCGTCGAGCAGCGGATAGCTGGCGGCGATCGGATCGCCGCTGAAGTTCGCCGCCCAGCCGTCGGGATTGTGGAAGAAGCGCAGCGCGCAGATGCGGGGCTGCGGGCCCATGTCGAACCAGTGGCGGGTGCCGGCCGGCACGGCGATCCAGTCGCCCGCCTCGCAGATCACCTGCAGCACCTCTGCGCCGATGTGCAGGCAGAACAGGCCGCGCCCCTCCACGAAGAAGCGCACTTCGTCTTCGCTGTGGGTGTGTTCGGCCAGGAACTTCCGGCGCAGGGCCTGGCGATCGGGATGGTCGGGGTGGAGGCGGATCGCATCCACCGTGGGGTAGCCCCCCTCCTGCTGCACCCGGGCGATCTCCACGGAGTAGGCGCTGAGAACCTGCTGGGCATCCGTTCCGGCGGGCAGGGCGGCACGGGCCGGCCAGCGCTGGAAGCGGATGCCGCGGGCCGCCAGCTGCTGCTGGATCTCCCCGGCGTCGGTGGTGACCAGTTCCGGCAGGGGCCGCGGCGGCCGCTGAGTGCCCTGGGAGAGGACTGGATCGGAGGGAGTCTGCTGGCTGCCCGCCGGGCTGGCAGGGTGCCGGTAGATGGTGAGCACACTCATGGTTGGCCCAGCGCCGCTTGAGATCAGCGTAGGCAGTGCCCCGCCCGGCCTCACTCTGGTGGGGGTGGGGCCAGGGGATCCGGAGCTGTTGACCGTGGCGGGCCTGCGGGCCATCCGGGCGGCGGCGGTGGTGGCCTACCCGCTGGCCCGGGAGGGTGCCGAGGGCATGGCGGCGGCGATCGCCGCTCCCTGGCTGGAGCAGCGGCAGCGTCGGCTGCCGCTGCTGTTTCCGATGGTGCCGGAGGCTGCGCCGCGCATCGCCGCCTGGCATGCCGCCGCCGATGCCCTGGCGGCGGAGGTGGCAGCGGGGCTGCCGGTGGTGCTGCTCTGCGAGGGGGACGTGTCGCTGTTTGCCAGCAGCTCCTATGTGCTGCTGGCCCTGCGCCAGCGTCATCCGCATTGTCCACTGCATCTGGTGCCGGGTGTGCCGGCGGTGTGCGCGGCGGCGGCAGCGGCCGGCGCCGCCGGCATCGCCTGGCCGCTGGCGCTGCAGAGCGAGGCACTGCTGATCCGTCCCACCCCGGAGACCGCCGTGGAGCTGGAGACGCTCCTGGAGCGCGCCGCCGGCGAGGCCGCGGTGCTGGCGCTGCTCAAGCTCGGCCAGCGCTGGCGTTGGGTGCGGCCGCTGCTGGAGCGGCGGGGGGTGCTGGAGGGAGCCCTGTTCGCCCAGCGGGTGGGCTGGCCCGATCAGCTGGTGACCTCGGCCGCGGCGGTGCCCGCGGAGGAGCGGCCCTACTTCTCGCTGCTGCTAATCCGCCAGGGCTGGCCGGAGGTGCTGCCCTGAGCCGCCGCCGCCAGCCGCTCTCCGGCCTGCTCCAGCAGCGCCAGCGCCTCGGCGGGGCTGGGGGCGCGCATCAGGGCGTGGCGCAGCTGGGGGGCGCCGGGGAAGCCGGTGCAGGTCCAGCCCATGTGCTTGCGGGCGATCAGCAGGCCGTGATCTCCCCTGGCGTCCACCAGGGCCTGGAGCTGCTCGGCGGCCAGCTCCAGGCGCTCGGCCGGCGAGGGAGTGGGCGGGATCGGTCGGCCCTTGAGGGCGGCGTCGATCTGGCCCACCAGCCAGGGAGAACCCATGGTGCCGCGCCCCACCATCACCCCATCGGCGCCGGTGTGTTGCAGGCAGCGGTGGGCATCGCTGGGGCTGTGGATGTCGCCGTTGGCGATCACCGGAATCGCCAGGGCCCGCTTGACCGCGGCGATGGCGCCCCAGTTGGCGTGGCCCTTGAAGCCCTGGGCGCGGGTGCGGCCGTGCAGGGTGAGCAGCTGGGCGCCGGCGCACTCCAGCCGGCGGCACCAGCTCACGGCCGTCTCCTGCGGATCGCCGCCGCACCAGCCCAGGCGTGTTTTCACAGTCACCGGGATGCGCACCGCGGCGGCCACCGTCTCGACGATGCGGGCCGCCAGCTCGGGGTCGCGGATCAGGCCGCTGCCGCCGCCCTTGCGGGCGATCTTCTTCACCGGGCAACCCATGTTGATGTCGATCAGGAAGGCGCCGGCCGCCTCGGCGCGGCGGGCCGCATCGGCCATGGCCTCCGGGCGGTGATCGAACAGCTGCACGCCGATGGGGCCGTGCTCCCGCCGAAGCTCCTCCACCTCCTGGAGGCCGTGGCCCAGCTCCAGGCTGGTGGCGTTCACCATCTCGGTGAACAGCAGCGAATCGGCGGCCCAGCGCCGCACCAGGCCGCGGAAGATGCGATCGCTCACGCCGGCCAGGGGCGACTGCAGCACGCGGCTGTGAAGGCTGCGCGGACAGCCCCGGCCTGGCAGGCAGAGCGGCTCGGCCAGTTCCGGCGCCAGCTCAGGCGCCAGTGCGGGCAGAGGCGGTGATGGTGTGCTGGTGACGATCATGGTGCTCCCATCCTCAGGCCCAGGCCCCCCTCGCCCCAGTGCCCATGTCCGCCCTGCCCAGCCCCTTTCCCCTCAGCCGTGCCCTGCTGGCGGTGGTGCTGGCCGACCGGACCAGCGACCGGTTTGTGTGTGAGCTGATCTGGTCTCGCCTGGGCTATGGGCAGAGCGACTCCGGCAGCTGGTGTGCGGGCCCGGCCACGGACGCCGCCTGGCGGGAGTCGTTCCCGGTTGAGCCCCAGTTCATCGCCGAGCGGCCGGCCAGCGTGGCCCTCACCCGCTCGATCCCCAGGCAGCACAAGCAACTGCTCAAAGAGCAGCTGGGATTCGGCGGCTATCGCATCGGTGAGCTCTATCCCCGCCGCACCCGCCGCGCCACGGCGGTGAACTGGCTGCTGGCCCACCTGGCCGAGCGCGCTGAACCCCTCCCGCACAGCGGGCCCCTGCCGGAGCTGCTGGACGAGCCGGCCGATCCGGTGCGCGGCCATCCCGGGGATCTGCCGATCAGCTGAGCCTCTGTAGGGTCAAGCCAAGACAGACGTTGAGATATTTCCGTGGCCCTGCCGGTCGTCGCCATCATCGGTCGCCCCAACGTGGGCAAATCCACCCTGGTGAATCGGCTCTGCCGCAGCCGCGAGGCGATCGTGCACGACCAGCCGGGCATGACCCGCGACCGCACCTACCAGGAGGGCTACTGGGGAGATCGCATCTTCCGGGTGGTGGACACCGGCGGGCTGGTGTTCGACGACGACAGCGAGTTTCTGCCGGAGATCCGCGAGCAGGCCGATCTGGCCCTGGCTGAAGCCGCGGTGGCTCTGGTGATCGTGGACGGCCAGCAGGGCTGCACCGCTGCCGACGAGGCGATCGCCACCTGGCTGCGCGGCCACAACGTGCCGGTGCTGCTGGCGGTGAACAAGTGCGAGTCGCCCGAGACGGGCCTGGCCATGGCGGCGGAGTTCTGGGGGCTGGGCCTGGGCGAACCCCACCCGATCTCGGCGATCCACGGCGCTGGCACCGGCGACCTGCTCGACCAGGTGATCGGCTACCTGCCCGCCACGGAAGAGGAGGCCGGCGCGGAGCCGATCCAGCTGGCGATCATCGGTCGCCCCAACGTGGGCAAATCCAGCCTGCTCAATGCCATTTGTGGCGAGCAGCGGGCGATCGTGAGCCCGATCCGCGGCACCACCCGCGACACGATTGACACCACGGTGGAGCGCGAGAACCACACCTGGAAGCTTCTCGACACCGCCGGCATCCGCCGCAAGCGCTCGGTGAACTACGGGCCGGAGTTCTTCGGCATCAACCGCAGCTTCAAGGCAATCGAGCGCAGCGATGTGTGCGTGCTGGTGATCGATGCCCTCGATGGCGTGACGGAACAGGATCAACGCCTGGCCGGCCGCATCGAGGAGGACGGCCGCGCCTGCGTGGTGGTGGTGAACAAGTGGGACGCGATCGAGAAGGACTCCCACACCATGGCGGCGATGGAAAAGGAGCTCCGCGCCAAGCTCTATTTCCTCGACTGGGCGGGGATGCTGTTCACCTCCGCCCTCACCGGTCAGCGGGTGCAGAGCGTCTTCGCCCTGGCCCTGCTGGCGGTGGAGCAGCACCGCCGGCGGGTGACCACCTCGGTGGTGAATGAGGTGCTCACCGAAGCCCTCAGCTGGCGCACGCCCCCCACCAGCCGCGGTGGTCGCGCCGGCCGCCTCTACTACGGCACCCAGGTGGCCACCCGCCCCCCGAGCTTCACCCTGTTCGTGAACGACCCCAAGCTGTTCGGCGACACCTACCGCCGCTACATCGAGCGCCAGATCCGCGAAGGTCTGGGCTTCGAGGGCACCCCGATCCGCCTGTTCTGGCGGGGCAAGCAGCAGCGCGATGCCGAGCGGGATCTGGCTCGGGTGAAGCGCTGATTGGACTTCCTGCGCCAGCTGCCGATTGGCCAGTACGCGGCCGAGGACCCCGCTCTGTCCGGCGCCCGGCGCGATGGCAGCTGGCTGCGGCGTCTCGATGCGCGCCTCAAGCTGGCCTGGACCGTGGCCTTTCTGGTCACCCCGATCCTGGCCGGGCCGCTCTGGCGTCTGGCCCTGGTGGGCCTGCTGCTGCTGATCACCGCCTGCAGCGGCCTGCCCTGGCGGCTGTGGCGGCGCAGTCTGCCCCTGCTGCTGGCCCTGTCGCTGCTGGTGGGGGGGCTGTCCCTGTTCCTGCCGGCCGGGGGGGTGCCGCCGGCGCCGCTGCAGCGGCCACCGGCGGAGGTGCGGCTGCAGCCCGGCTCGCCGCTGGACCCGCCGGCGGAGCGCAGTGGCCGGGCCTGGGAACTGCTGCGCTGGGGGCCGCTGCAACGGGGCCTCCTGGAACTCGGCCCCCTGGTGGTGACCCGCCGTTCGGCCCGGCTGGCCCTGAACGGCTCCACGCTGCTGTTCACCCTGGTGCACAGCGCCAACCTGATGCTGCTCACCACCCGCCCGGAGGAGCTGGTGTGGGCCCTCAGCTGGCTGCTGGCCCCCCTGGCCCGCTTCGGCTGGCCGATGCAGCGCCTCGGCTTCACCCTGCTGTTGGCCTTGCGCTTCCTGCCCCTGGTGCAGGAGGAGCTGCAGAATCTGCTGCGCTCGGTGGCCACCCGGGCGGTGAACCTGCGCCGGCTGGGCTGGCGGTCGTCCCTGGGGCTGGTGCTGGCGGTGGGGGAACGGCTGCTCGCCAATCTGCTGCTGCGCTCAGAGCAGGGGGCCGAGGCCCTGCTGGCCCGCGGTGGGCTCTGGCTACCGCCCGACCAGCTGCATCGGCCGGCACCGCCGCGGCCCTGGCTCAATCTGGTCGCCCTGCTGGGCCTGATCAGCCTGCTGGGGCTGCGCTGGAGCGTCGGCGGTACGCGGTGAACTTAAATACCTCCCAGTGTTGATGGCCTAGTGACCTCCGAGCGCTACCTCAACCACCCCACCTTCGGGATGCTCTACCGGGTGGCGCCGGTGGCCGATGGGCGTGATCTCTACGCCACCCTCTACGCCCAGCGCATCTTCTTTCTGGTGACCCTCCAGCTCCGTGGCGCCACGTTCGAGGTGGTGCCGTTGATGGATGCGCGCCACTTCGCCGAGCAAAACCTGGCCCGCTCCCGTCGGGAGGGCTCCGCTGTCCACTCCCAATGGCGCCAATTGTTTGACCAGACCTTCATCTGAGCCGCCAGCTGATTCGCCAGCTGATTGGCCGGTGGAGGGAGCCGCTGGCCTGGAGCAGCGGCTGGCGGCCCTGCGCCAGAGCCTGCCCGCCGGCACGGGCCTGCTGGCGGTGAGCAAGGGCCAGCCCGCGGCCCTGGTGCGTCAGGCGGTGGCGGCCGGCCAGCGCAGCTTCGGCGAGAGCCGCCTGCAGGAGGCCGCCGCCAAGCAGGCCGCACTGGCCGACCTCCAGCCGCTGGACTGGCACTTCATCGGCCGCCTCCAGGCCAACAAGGCCCGGGGGGTGCTGCGCCACTTCGCCACCATCCACTCGCTGGACAGCCTGAGCCTGGCGAGGCGCCTGGCCCGTATCGCCGGAGAGGAGGGCCTCAGCCCGGCGGTGTTGTGCCAGGTGAAGCTGCGCTCCGATCCGGCCAAGACCGGCTTCACGGCCGATGAGCTCAGGGCCTGCTGGGCCGAGCTGGCGGCGCTGGATCCCCTGCGCGCCGTGGGCCTGATGACGATCGCACCACAGGGGCTGGAGGCTCCCCAGCGGCTGGCCCTGTTTCGGGAGTGCGCGGCCCTGGCCGCGGAGCTGGGCCTCACGGAGCTGTCGATGGGCATGAGCGGCGACTGGCGCCAGGCCGCTGCGGCAGGCAGCACCTGGGTGCGGATCGGCACGGCCCTGTTCGGCTCCCGCCAACCGTCCGCCTGAGCTGGGGTCCCGGGCCTCGAATCGCTTTTCTGGCTTGCGATCCGGGCCGTGAGACGCTATCCAGGTCGAAAGCTTCCGCCGAGGTTTGCTCCGTGTCGTTGTTCTCCCGCCTGCGTGCCGTCGTCTCTGGGGACGACTACCTCGATGGCGACTACGACGATGAGCTCGATTACGACGGCGGGGAGGTGGCGGAGCCGGCCCCGGCGGGCGTGAGCCGCTCCAGCGCCCTGGCCCTGAGCAGCGATTTCAGCGCCGACGACCCCTTCGCCGGCACCAATGTGATCGGCATGCCGGGGATTGCCACGGCGGCCGCCGAAGTCACCGTGATGGAGCCCCGCAGTTTCGATGAGATGCCCCGGGCGATCCAGGCGCTGCGCGAGCGCAAGACGGTGATCCTCAACCTCACGATGATGGAGCCCGACCAGGCCCAGCGGGCCGTGGATTTCGTGGCTGGTGGCACCTTCGCTATCGACGGCCACCAGGAGCGGGTGGGAGAGAGCATTTTCCTGTTTGCGCCCAGCTGCGTCACCGTCACCACCGCCGGTGGTGAAGACTCCGCGTCCCCCAGCGTGGTGAGCCGCGACCCAGCCCACGAACAGGTGGCCGCCCCCAGTCCTGCCTGGGGCCGCGAGGGCAGCGCCCTCTGAGAACCCCTCACCCTGCCGCCGATGGGCCCGACTGCGGCTGATGGTCCTGGGCTGCACCCGGCCGCGTTCGGTGTGGTGGGCCTCGGGCGCATGGCCCAGGCGCTGCTGAGGCCCTTGCTCGAGGCCGGTCTGATTCGCGCCGACGGGGTGCGCGCCGTGGTGGGCAGCAGCGCCTCGGCGGAGCGGCTGAGCCAGAGTTTCCAGCTGGCGGTGAGCACCGAGGCGGAGGCCGCCTGGGCGGCGCCGGTGGTGCTGTTGGCGGTGAAGCCCCAGCAGCTGGGGGCTGTGGCGGCCACGGCTCCCCCTCAGGCCTCCGGCCTGCTGATCTCGGTGCTGGCGGGGGTGACCGTGGAGCGGCTGGAGCGGCTGTTTCCGGCCTGGCGCTGTGTGCGCGCCGTGCCCAACACCCCGGCCCTGGTGCGCCAGGGCCTCACCGGCCTGGCCTGGGGAGCGGGCGTGGACGAGGACCAGCGCCGCTGGGTGCTGCAGCTGTTTGGCCAGGTGGGCGAGGTGCTGGAGCTGCCGGAACCCCAGCTGGATGCCTTCCTGGCCCTCACCTCCTCGGGGCCGGCCTTCGTGGCCCTGGTGACGGAGGCCCTGGCCGACGGTGCCGTGGCCGCCGGTCTCCCCCGGGCCCTGGCCGGCTCCCTGGCCCAGCGCACCCTGGCAGGCACCGCCGCCCTGCTGGAGCAGGAGCAGCTGCATCCCGCTGAACTCAAGGACATGGTAAGTTCACCCGCCGGCACCACCATCGCCGGCCTGCGCGCCCTGGAGCGGGGGGGGCTGCGCTCGGCCCTGATCGAGGCGGTGCTGGCCGCCGCCGAACGCAGCCGCCAGCTGGCTTCGTCCGGCTGACCGGACTGAGCAGCCCGCCGTTGACGCAGCGCTTCAGCGCGGCGGAGGGGCCTCCCCCAGGCGCGGCTCGCGACCCTCCAGCAGCCGGGCCAGGTTGCTGCGGTGACGCCAGATCACCAGCACGCTGGTGAGCAGCGCCAGCACCAGGTAGGGCCAGCGTAGGCCCAGGCCCTGATCCTGGAACCAGGCCAGCATCAGCGCCGGCAGGGCCACGGCGGCCACCACGCTGGAGAGCGACACGATGCGGCTGAGGCTGAGCACGGTGAGAAACACCCCGAAGCAGGCCAGGCCCACCGGCCAGGTGAGACCCAGCAGCATCCCCAGGGCCGTGGCCACCGCCTTGCCGCCGCGCCAGCCCAGCCACACTGGCCAGATGTGGCCCGCCAGGGCCGCCAGGCCCGCAGCCACCACCCAGCTGTCGGTGCCCCAGCCGGCTGCCCCGGCCAGCAGCACCTTGGCGAGCACCACGGCCGCCGTGCCCTTGAGCACGTCCACCAGAAACACCGCCAGGGCCGGCCCCTTGCCCAGTACCCGCAGCACATTGGTGGCGCCGGTGGAGCCCGAGCCGTGCTGACGGATGTCGATGCCCTTCAGCCAGCGGCCGGCCAGGTAACCGGCAGGGATCGAGCCGAGCAGGTAGCCGGAGAACAGCAGGGGCAGGGCGAGGGGCGGGAGCATCGCAGGGGCGGCGGGTGCCAGGCGGGCAGGGGAGTGGTGAGCGGAGTCAGTAGTACTCCTCCTCCCGCATCAGTTCGTCGGGGGCGGGGGCGAAGGCCAGCCAGAGCGGGAACTGCAGGATCGGGATCTCCACCCCGGGCTCGGCCGCATCGATCACGATGAAGGGCAGTTCGCCGCGCTCCTCCAGCCGGTCGGCCCGCTCAATCAGGGCTTCGGCGCGCTCCAGCAGCACGATGCCGCTGCTGGGGCCGAAGTCCTCGCGGCCCAGGCCCAGGCAGTCCTGCAGGCTGCGCCGCCATTCCCCCAGCCGTTCCGGCTGGCTGGCCAGCACCAGGGTCTGGAAGCGCTCGCCGTAGAGCTCCCCGAGGATCGCGATCACCGCCGCCGTGACCAGGCCGTTGCGGCTGCGGCTGCCGCTGCTGGGCTGGGCGCCGCGGCCGCCCTGCTCCAGGAACCAGCTCTCCAGGGCGGTGGCCCCGGGGGCCTCCAGGGTGCGGCGCAGTTTCCAGGGCTCGGCGTAGAAATCGGGCTGGCCCTGGAAGACCGCCAGCCGGCTGCGGATCAGGTCGGCGTCGCCGCTGAACGGGCTGCCCCCTGCCGTGCCGACCGGCGTGCTGTCCGCCGCTGCCGCAGCGGCCTGCTCGCGGGCCGCGGCATCGATCGGTGAGGGCTGCACCAGCACTGGCTGGGGCACCAGCTCGATCTGCTCGGCCGCCACCGCCAGATCCTGCAGGGCCCCCACCAGATAGTCCTGAAAGCCCTTCAGCCGCCGGGCCACCGCATCGGTCTGGCCGGCATAGCTGCTGGCGATCTCCTTGCTGATCGCCGCGCGGCGCATCTCCAGCTCGGCGATCTCACGCTCCAGCTCGGCCCGGCGCTGGCGCAGCTCCTGGAGGGCCAGCTCCTGCCAGGCTTCAGAGCGCACGGCGTTGTCGGCTTCGGGGTTGGCGGCTTCTGGGCTGGCCGGGGTGAGGGGCTCGTCGGACATGGACTGTTCAGGCGGCGTCATCGGGGCTGGCGGAGCCTGCGCTGGCCACGGGGTTGAGCTGGGGCAGACGGCTCTGCAGCTGTTGCCGCAGGCTGGCGGCATTGAACAGCACGGGCAGCAGGTGAATGCTCTGCCGTTCCCTGAAATACAACACCACCGGCAGCCCCGGCCAGAACAGCCGCCAGCCCAGCCAGGCCTCGTAGGGGAAGCGGCGCAGCTCCTCGCCTCCGCGCCGCACCAGCAGGGCGTTGCCGCTGAACTCCAGCCGCAGCAGGGCCGTCTGCAGCATCAGGAACAGGCCCAGCAGGCTTACCGCCAGGGCCAGCCACAGCGCCCCGGACCACAGCGGCAGCAGGGCCAGACAGGCCAGACCCAGGCCCGTCACCCCCACGGCGACGCCGTAGTGGGGGCTGAGCATCACCGGCTGAGCAGAGTCAGAGACCGTCATGGAGCATCAAGCGAAGAGCACGGAGGTGAGCACGGCGTTCATCAGCGCCACCGTGACCAGAATCATCACCACGGCACCGGTGGTGCTGGTGCCCACCTCCTTGGGACCGCCGCGGGTGGTGAGGCCCCAGCCGCAGGCCAACACCGCGATCTGCAGCCCGAACACCAGCGCCTTCACCAGCATCGAGGGCAGATCGTCCGGTTGCATCCAGGTGCGCACGGATGTCCAGAACACGCTGGGGGGGATGTTGTAGAGGAGGGCGCTGCTGGTCTGCCCCGACCAGACGCCCACCCAGAAGAAGAGCAGGCACTGCACCGGCGCCATGATCACCAACGCCAGCACCCGTGGCACCACCAGATACTCCACCGGGTCGGTGCGCAGCATGGTGATGGCGTCGATCTGCTCGGTCACCTTCATGGTGCCCAGCTCGGCGGCGTAGGCCGTGGCCACCTTGCCGGCGAGCAGGGTGGCGGTGAGCAGCGGGGCGATCTCCCGCGCCAGACCCAGGGCCAGCAGCCCGCCCACGGCGGCGTTGGCACCCTGCTTGGAGAGCTCCGCCACCACCTGAATGTTGAACACGGTGCCGGTTGCCAGGGCTGTGATCAGCACGATCAGGAAACTGGCGGGCCCGGCCTCCATCAGCTCCTGCATCAGGTCGTTGAAGCCGATCCGCCCGCGGGCGATGGCACTCACCGCCTGGCCGCCGATCATGGCGCTGGCGCCGAGGCGCTTCGCCCAGCGCGGCAGCTTCAGGCGTGACCCTGCCAGCTGGACCCGGAAGCGGCGCTTCATGACGGCTGCGGGGGGCGATGGGGCCAGCGTCGCATCACCACCAGCCCCAGCGTCACCAGGGTGGCCGGAATCACCCCCATGCTCATGCGGATCGCCACCAGGGCGCTGGTGGGCTGGTCGCTGACCAGGGCTGCCTGGTAGCCGCTCAGGCTCAGCAGATTGCCGAAGACGAACAGGGCCAGGCTGATGCAGAGCTTCTGGCCCAGCACCATCCAGGCGCTGTACTGACCCGCGGGCCTCTCGGAATCGGCGTCGATGGCGTCGGGCAGCAGGGACCAGGGGATCAGGTAGGCGGTGGACGACCCCAGCCCGGCGAGCACGATCGTGAGCAGCATCAGCGCCAGGCGCAGGGCGTTGTCGACAGAGCCGAAGGGGGCAAAGGCGGTGTCCATGGGCGGCAGCACCATGGCCAGGGCGCAGCCGCTGATCCACAGGGCGGAGCCCAGATGCAGGGCCCGCACCCGGCCGGCGCGCTGGCTCACGTTGTTCCACACCCACAGGCCCACCAGGTTGCTCACGATGAAGGGCAGCAGGATCCAGTTGCTCCAGGCCTGGGGGAGGCGCAGCACCACCGGCAGATAGATCAGTGCCGATGTCTGCATGATCTGCAGGCCGCACCAGAGCAGCAGGTAGAGGCCGATCACCCGCAGGAAACGGCCGTTGCGGCCCACCCGGCCCAGCAGGCGCCGGGTGGTGCCCTCCTGCCGCTGCGGCCGCTGGCAGTGCAGGGCCACCGGCGCCAGCCCCCAGCCGCACACGAGGGTGGAAATGGTCACGAGGACGCCGGCGAGCATGCCCACCTGCAGGAAGCGGGCGGCGTCGCTGTGGTCCTGAAGCAGCAGGGCCCCCAGCACCACCCCCACCAGCGTGGCGGAGATCGACCCGGTGAAGCGGGCCGTGTTCAGCCGCGTGCGCAGCGCCACGTTGCCGGTGAGCTCGGCGGCCAGGGCCGTGTAGGGCAGGTTCACGGCCGTGTAGAAGCTCTGGGCCACCGCCGAGATCACGATGAACACGGTAAATTTCACCCACTGATTGCCGGGAGGCACCCACCACATCGCCGCCAGGGCGATGCCGAGGGGCACGGCGCTGGCGAAGATCCAGGGCAGGCGCGGTCCCCAGCGGGTGTGGGTCTTGTCGCTCAGCCAGCCGATGATCGGGTCGTTGACCCCGTCCCACAGACGACCCACCATCAGCACGGCTCCCGCCATCCAGGCCGGCAGGCCGGCCGCCGAGGTGTATAACACGAACAGATAGAAGCCGATCAGGGATGCGGCCATCCCCGTGCCGGCATCCCCGAGGCCGTAGGACCAGAGCAGCCGCTGGCGGGCAGACCCGCGCAGATCGGCGGCATCGGTGACGGGGCTGGCCGGACTCGGCATGCGGCGGGAGACCGGCTGGGGCGACGGTCATAATGGCCGAGCAGACCGGAGGACCCCGGGTCACCCAGGGAGTCCCACCGGGATTGCCGCCGTCGTGATCTCAACAGCACAATCTCTGTTGATTGCTATCGCTATCTCGACGAAAATGCGGGCGTAGTTTAGTGGTAAAACCTCAGCCTTCCAAGCTGATGATGCGGGTTCGATTCCCGCCGCCCGCTTTCCGTTCTCAATTAGGGGTTTCGGCTCAAAGCCCTTGCTGTGACTGGCTTTCAGTCTGCCAGCGTTCGCCAGCGCGTGTTTGCCCGTTCCAGGCTGTGAGACGAAACATCTCGCCGAACCTCTCACATGCCGGCGGCCCGTGACTGGGAGCTGACGATCAGAGCCGTCGTGTCTCACGCGCTGTCTCAGCGGGGCTGCCGGCAGGTGCTGTTCCCAATTCCGTGGCAGGGCGATCAGGTTGACCAGATCCGCGATGCCGTGGTCGAGGTCTACGAGGAGTTCCAGCACGGCATCGAGCCCAACGCCTGTGTCGCTCGAACGCCCCACGCTGATGAACAAGCGCTGATGCAGGAGCGGGGGATGCTGGCCTCGGGTGCTGCGGGCCCTGCCCTGTGACGACTGGGCGGACGGCTGGCGTCTTGAGGAGCGCTTCCCGACGCAGGAGCTGCCGCCGATGCAGCCCGGTCTGGGTGGTGGCTACATGGGTCACTACCTGATGAACCGTCCCCTCTGGAAGGAGCTGCGCCGGGACGACGAAGCCAGAGGCGAGAAGCTCGTGCCCTACTCCTGCCGCCACGGCTACGCCCACCGGGCCCATGTGATCTGCGACCTGCCACCCAAGGTGGTGGCCGCGGCGATGGGCCACAGCGTGCAGACCCACCTGGCGGCCTACAGCCGCGCTGGTGTGGGGATGACGTGGTGGATGACGCCTTCGCCAGGGCGGAACAGCGCCTGGACCAGGGCCCACGAGCTCACAGCTCAGCTGCGTAATGCCGAACGGCCTGCGAGAACCTGCTCAAGCCCTGACCCTCCAGGGTCTCCAGGTACTCCTGGACGGTTTTGGGTGGGTTCTTCAGGCTGGCCCGCTGCTGTCGCATCGCCGTGCAGACCCGCCCGGCATCCAGGTTCAACTGATCCACCAGAAACGGATCGGGATGGCAGGCGCCAATCCCATAGCTCGCCAGGGCGTGCTCCGGGAAATCATCCAGGTTGAAGCTGAGGATCAGATCGGCCCCGCACTTGATGGCGGCGGCCAGAACATGGCGGTCGTCCGGGTCAGGCAACTCCAGGGCTGGAATCAGGCTCTGATGGCCATCCACCAGTGCATCGCGCACGTGAGCATTCATCAGCGAGCGCGTGCGCTCCAGCTGCTCTCTGGAGAGATCAGGCCGGTTCCGCAGTAGGGCCGTGATCCACTCCTCGTGAATCTTGTCGCTCCAGCGGGCCCGGTAGAGATCCTTGAGCGCCAGGCGCATCAGCAGATCGCGGAGTGGAGCGGGATAGAGAACGCAAGCGTCGTAGACGACGGTGAAGCGATTCACCTCAGTAGCCCAGTCCCAGTTCCTGGGCCTGGGCAGCCAGCTCATCGAGGACCGCGGCACGCTGCTGATCCATGGCGTGCTTGTAGGCCATCAGATCAGTCAGGCGGATGCGCCGGTGGGTGCCGACCTTGCGGAAGGGGATTTCCCCTTGCTCCAGCCGCTCGATCAGGAAGGGCCTCGACACGTTCAGCAGATCAGCGGCCTGCTGGGTGGTGAGCTCGGCGTGCACCGGCACCAGCGTGACTGCATTGCCCTGGGCCATCTGCACCAGGATTCCCTGCAGCAACTCCAGCACTGCGGCGGGGATCGGAACGGATGCGCGCTGGCCGCCTTCCAGATCGAGGGTGAGGCTGGCCTGCCGCAGGCCATGGGTGGCTCTGAACCGAGCGAGATCGCGCAGGCTCGCTCCTGCAGCCTCTGCGGCCTCTGCTGTGGGGATCACGGGCTCAATGGAACCGGGGAGAGCCACGGTCATGGGCAAAAGGGGGCAGGCAACCCAAACACTAATCGAAATAATCGCAGCAACTGCAGCATCCGCAAGGGCCTTGAGTTGGCGTGTTCTAAGCCTGCTCAGGCCCTGCCTGGCCAGATGGTGTCTGGCTTCCCTCCGCTGCGCCTGCTGCTGTTTGTCCCGGTGTTGATGGCAACCGTGCTGGCCCCGGTGCCCGCACAGGCCGCAGATGACACCCTGCGCCAATCGATGCGGCAGCTGGGGCGGTTTCCCTTTCGGCCCGACTGCGACGGCAATACCCAGGAGATCGTGGCCTGCCAGTGGCGCCACCGGAATCAGGATGACGCCACGCTGGAACGCCTGCTGGGCAGCACAGCCCTGCTGGAGCAGTGGCGCGCCAGTCGCCGACGGGTCTGCGAACAGGCCGCGGCAAAGGCGGAGGGAGGCTCGATCCATGCCGTCGTCTGGCTGAGCTGCGAGAACAACCTCAATGCCGCTCTGATCACAGAGCTCAGCCAGCCACTGGTCCCCTGATGGGACCCCGGCATCTACAGGTGGCGTCGGCTCCAGCCCGTGATGGGGGCTTCGATGTTCTCGGCGTGCCATGGGAGGGGACCGCGGCCCTGGGTGCAGCCCCAGCGGCGGTCGTGCTCGCCGGGAACCAGCACACCACAACGGCAGGCCTGAGCGGTGGTGATCCAGACCCGCTGGCGGGCCTGCGGTTGTGGTGTGGGGGTGTCCATCGCTGTGCCTCGCTCACTGGGCCGAGAGCTTGAGCGCCGCCCCGGCCTTGCGGGGCTCCTGGTGCTCAGCGGTTTGGGGAGTGCCCGCGGGCGCCGGCATTGTTGAGACCCGTGGCGGCACGGGCCCGGCGATCACCAGCAGCAGCAGGCGGTGGAGCGCCCACAGGCTGGAGACGCTTTCTTCCTCCTGTCCCTCGCTCTGGCCCAGGGCCCAGCCGTTGGCCTCGGCGCCTAGGCCGCCGCTGGCCGCGATGGTGCTGCCTGCTGCGGAGTAGCCCTCCAGTTCCTGGAAGCCGGCCTTCGGATCGACCTGCTCGTAGGGCACGAACTCCACCACCTGCACGGCGCGGGGCTGGAAGGTCATGCTGCAGCCGTTCTCGCCGTCCCAGTCGTAGATGTCGAAGGCGACGATCACCTTGGAGCCGTTGCCGATGGCGGCCCCATCCCAGGGCTGCTTCCTGGCATCGACGATGCGCGGACCCTCGGCGCGGGAGCCGTCGCGGCGCTGGAACTGCGGCACCTTGAAGCGCACCACCGTGAGCTCATCGGGGCGGTCGCGATCGGCCTTCCGGGGGAAACCCTTCTCGGCGCGGCGCTTGCGGCTGCCGTGCAGGGCGATGAACTGATCCTCCATCGCCAGCAGGAAGCCCTGGGCCTGAGGTGCTGACACTGGATCAGGGGCGGGCTCAGCTCCATCGGCAGGCGTGTCGCCAACGATGGCCTGCTCGGCCCCAACGGCAGTGGAATCTCTGTTCTCGGGCTCTGTAGTCCGAGCCTGCGTGGCCACGGGAATGGCCAGCAGCATTTGCTCGGTTCTGATGGCACCGCCTGGGGTCTTGACCTCCAGGGCGCCGGTGTTTGTTGCGCCACAGCCGCACTGGCCCGCGGCCGCAGGCCAGGCGGATGCGCTGCTGGATCTCGTGTTCGCTGGGTGAGGAGGCGATACCTCCTGTTGCCTGGGTGGCCTACTCGTAGTGGCTCCAGAGCCGCAAGACCCTCACGATCCGTTCCTCCTCAAGCACCTGGTAGACGAGGCGCTGCCGGATGTTGCTGCGGCGCGAACAGGCACCGCGCAGGTCCCCAACCAGGGCTTCGTAGGGCGGCGGTTGCTGGTATGGATCGGTGGCCAGAAGCTCAAGCAGGGTCTGGGCTTTCTGCTTGAGGGCGGGCGATGCGGAAGCCAGTTTCCGGGCATCGTTCTGGGCCTGCTTGCTGAACAGAACCGTCCAGCTCACCAGCCCGGTTCGCTGCTGAGTTCGCTGCTCAATTCGCTCACGTTGGTGGCCATTCCTTCGAGGATCGACTCGCGCATGCCGGGGATTGACACCAGATGCAGGGTCTCCTGGATGGCGCGCCAGTCGTCTGCTGAGAGCAGCACGGCATTGCCCCGCTTGCCGGTGATCTGCACCGGCTCATGGGACTGCCCAACCTCATCAATCAGGGCGTAGAGCCGCTTGCGGGCTTTTGTTGATGGGCTGGCTTGGGACAGTTGGGGCACTGGCGGGCCGCGCTGGGGCAGCTGCAGAAGCAGTGCGGGCAGTCCCGAATAGGGATGGCGTCCAACTGCCGGTGGCGCCGGCCGTTCAGCCTCCCGCTGCGCGTTTTCCACGCGGAACGTTCACTCGGGCGATCAGCAAGGGGCTCTCATCCCGCGGACCTGTGGAAAAACCGGGTCTGGGTTGTGGAGAAAGCAGGTTTCCTGTGGAAAAGGTGGAACGGCTCGGGCGAGGCCGGTGTCGCCCGACCTCAGGGGTTCAGCCGCTGTTCGCGCCAGCTGTCGTCCAGCCGCCAGCGCCGGCGCTGGTGGGGGTGGCCGCTGAGTTCGAGCAGCTCCACCTGCTCCAGGGCGATGCGCAGCAGGATGAAGTGCTCCGGCATGGGCGTTTCGGCGGGCAGCTCCTGGGGACATGCCGACGGCTCGGCCAGGGGAGCCGCCGGCTCAGGCCCCGCCAGCTCGGCGGGCTTGGCGCTGCGGCCGTCGGTGAGCAGGTCGAGGGCGGCAGGCCCGCCCCAGCCCCGAAACACCAGCGGGCCAGGGGCGAGCGGCCTCACGGTGGCGCGCCCCCTTCAGCAGGCCCCTCCAGGGGGGCAGGGACTGGGCCTGGGACACCCCCCGCTAGAGCTCCACCCCGTCCAGCAGGCGTTGGGCCACCAGCAGCATCAGGCTGCGGCTTTCCAGCGGGGCACCGGTGGGTTTCCAGGGCTGGGGCCGGCGGGGTAGGTCGTCCCCAGCCGGCAGGGCGGTGTCGATCACCCGCACCCAGCCCGAGGGACAGACCGGCAGCTCGAAGTGAACCGCCCGGCTGTAGGCGTTGAGGCCGCACCACAGCAGCGGCCCCTGCACCCGCTCATTCACGCTCCAGGCCAGGGTGTGCGACCACTCCGCCCAGTCGGGACGGTTGATCTCCACGCCGTGCCACTGGCGCCACAGCGCGTGCTCGTCGTCGCTGCGGCGCTGGGGCCGCACCGGCAGGGGTGACTCGGGGTTGAGCACCTGCTTGAGGGTGGTGCGCAGGTTCAGCAGCCGCCGCAGGTAGGTGCGCAGGGCCAGGTCGTCGGCGTTGGGCTGCCAGTGCATCCAGCCGAGGGGGTTGTTCTGGCACCAGGTGTTGTTGTTGCCACCCTGGCTGCGGCGCACCTCATCGCCCATCAGCAGCATTGGCACCCCGGGGGCCAGCAGCAGGGTGGCCAGCAGGTTGCGCAGCTGTCGCTCCCGCAGGGCGGTGACGGCATGGTCGCTGCTGGGACCCTCCACGCCGTGGTTCCAGCTGTTGTTGTGGTTGTCGCCGTCGCGGTTGTCCTCGCCGTTGGCCAGGTTGTGTTTGCCGTTGAAGCTCACCAGATCGGCCAGGGTGAAGCCGTCGTGAGCGGTGAGGAAGGTGATGCACTGGCCGGGGTGGGGCGGCTTCGGCTCGTAGAGATCCGGGCTGCCGCTCAGCCGCAGCCCCAGGGCCCAGGCCGTGCCCTGATCGCCCTTCCAGAAGCGGCGCACGTCGTCGCGGAAGCGGCCGTTCCAGGTGGCCACCCGCAGGGCTGGGAAGTCGGCGAGCTTGTACAGCCCACCGCAGTCCCACGGCTCGCTGATCAGTTTCAGATCGGCCAGTTGGGGATCGGCCTCCATGGCCTCGAACAGCGGCGGTGCGTCCAGGGGCTGCAGCTGATCGCCCCGGCTGAGGGCGATGCCGAGGTCGAAGCGGAAGCCATCCACCCCCAGCTCCACGGCCCAGCAGCGCAGCGATTCCAGGATCAGGCGCCGCACCAGGGGGCGGTTGGCGGCGATGGTGTTGCCGCAGCCGCTCACGTCCAGGTATTCACCGTGGTGGCCCTGCTGGTAATACAGCTGGTCGCCTAAGCCCCGCCAGCTGAGGGTGGGCCCCTGCTGGTTGCCCTCGCTGGTGTGGTTGTAGACCACATCGAGAATCACTTCGATGCCGGCTTGGTGGCAGGCGCTCACCAGTTCGCGCACCTGGTCGCGGGCGGTGAGCGGGTCGTCGCCCACCAGGTAACCCTGGTGCGGCGCCATCCAGCTGATCGGGCTGTAGCCCCAGTGGTTCTGGCGGCCGGCCGGGGCGTCGGCGGGATCGAAGGCCATCACCGGCAGCAGCTCGATGGCGGTGACCCCCAGCTCCTGCAAATGGGGCAGGGTGTCGATCAATCCCAGCAGGGTGCCCCGCCGCTCGCTCGGCACCGGGCAGCCGGCGCCCTGGGTGAAGCCGCCCACGTGCAGCTCATAGATCACGCTGCGCTGCCAGCTGTGGCGAGGGCGGGGGGCGGCGTCGAAATCGAACTGCTCGCGCTCGGTGACCACCCCCTTGAGGCAGCAGCCGGTGTTGGGCACCGCCCCCACCGCCGCCTCGCGGCGGTAGCCGCTCCAGCCGGCGATGGCGCGGGCGCAGGGGTCGAGGAGCACCTTGGAGGGGTTGAAGCTGTGGCCTCCGGCCTGAAGCGGCCCGTACACCCGGTAGCCGTAGCAGCTGCCCAGCCCCACACCCTCCACTTCCACATGCCAGTGGTCACCGGAGCGGTTGCTCTGGTCGAGCTCCACCACGCGCTGGGGCTCACTGGCTTCACCATGGCTGAACAGCAGCAGCTCCACCCGGGTGGCCTGGGGGGCCACCACCGAGAAGTTGACGCCACGAAGGGTGACGCTGGCCCCCAGGGGCCAGGGGGAGCCGGGGTGCAGCGGGGCGCCTTCGGCAGCCACACGTCGCTCTGCGGTGGCACGGCTGGCCATGGTCTGGGTGTCGGCTGCGGGTCGGGCGGACACGAACGCGATTCGTATCGACACAAACTAGTGATCAGACCGACAACGCACCGCCGGTGTTACAACCTGTCCCCCTCGACCCCGGTCGGCCGCCCCAGCAGGTGCGCCGGGGACTGTGGCTGTTCGCCCCCAACCGCGACACCGGCGGCGGCAGCAGCTGGTTGGTGGAGGCCGCGGCGCTGGGTTGTGACGGGCCGGGTGGCGACGGGCTGGGGGCCGGCGATCTGTTGATCGACTGTCCTGCCTGGAACCAGGCCAACCGCGACTGGCTGCGCCGGCGCAGCGGCCACGGCACGATCGTGTTCACCAGCCGCGAGGGCCATGGCCGCTGCCGCCGCTTCCAGGAGGCCCTGGGCTGGGATGTGCTGGTGCAGGAGCAGGAGGCCTACCTGCTGCCGGGGGTGGAGCGGGTGAGCAGCTTTGCGGCGGAACACAGCCTGGCGCCGGGCGTGCGGCTGCTCTGGACCCCTGGTCCCACCCCCGGCTCCTGCGTGCTGCACCTGGCGGTGGGCGAGCTGGATGGTCTGTTCTGCGGACGGTTGCTGCAGCCGGTGGCGCCGGGGCGGCTGCAGCCGCTGGCCACGGCCCGCACCTTCCACTGGCCCCGCCAGATCCGCAGCCTGGAGCGACTGCGCCTGTGGCTGCCGGCCGGCTCGCCGGACTGGATCGCCTGCGCTGGCGGGCTCGGGGCCCTGCGGGGCGAGAAACTCGTGGAGGGCGGTGCCGGTCTGCTGGCCGCCCTGGATCTGCCGGTGCCGGCGGCACAAACGGGGCTCACGGCCTGAGCGGGTCAGCCCAAAGCCATTGCGGCATCGGACTTCTGTGTTGCGGAGTGGCAGTGCTGCCCATACCATTGGCGCGCCACAGGCCAGGCTGGTCGGGGTTTCCGACTGCCACACTCCCCCCGACAGCCCCTCATCAGGCTTTCCTCTAAATGAACAAAGCAGATCTCGTCAACGTGGTGGCTGCCCGCACCGAGCTCACCAAAACCGACGTCGCCCAGGTGGTGGACGCCCTGATCGACACGATCATGGATTCGGTGGTGGACGGCAAGAAGGTGTCGATCCTCGGCTTCGGTTCCTTCGAGCCCCGCGACCGTTCCGCCCGTCAGGGACTCAACCCCAAGACCGGCGAGAAGATCAAGATCGAGGCCAAGCGGGTGCCCGCCTTCACCGCCGGCAAGATGTTCAAGGACAAGGTGCAGGGCGTCTGAGATAGCTGCCCTGAGTCCCGCCGAGCTCCTGCCCGCGCACCTGCGCGACCATCTGGCCACAGCCGCTGAGCGCCGTGGGCGGGGCTACCGGGGCCGTTTCGCCCCCTCCCCCACCGGTGCGTTGCACAGCGGCAACCTGCGCACCGCCCTGCTGGCCTGGCTGGATGCTCGCCTGGCCGGTGGGGAGTGGCTGCTGCGCATCGACGACCTCGACACCCCGCGCAACCGCCCCGGTGCCGAGGAGTCGATCCTGGCCGATCTGCGCTGGCTGGGGCTGCACTGGGATGGCCTGCCGCTGCGCCAGAGCGAACGGCGGGGCCTCTACAGCTCGGTGCTCTCGGCCCTGCGCCGCGCCGGGCTGCTCTACCCCTGTCGCTGCAGCCGGCGGCTCCTGGCCCATGTGTCCGCCCCCCACGGAGGCTGGCCGGTGTATCCGGGTTTTTGCCGCGGGCGGCCGCTGGGCTGGGGCGAGGAAGCCGGGCGGCTGCCCAGCTGGCGGTTGCGGCTGCCGAGCGGCCCCATCGTCTGGCAGGAGCGCCATGGCCGGCCGGGGCGGCTGGACGGAGCCAGCCAGGTGGGCGATGTGGTGCTGCGCCGCGCCGACGGCTTTCTCGCGTATCACCTGGCCACGGCGGTGGATGAACTCAGCCTCGGCATCAGCGATGTGCTGCGCGGCAACGACCTCTGGTCTTCCACCGGCGCCCAGGTGGCCCTGATCGGCGTGCTGGGCTGCGCTCCGCCGCGCTACGGGCACCTGCCCCTGTGGCAGGACGCCAGCGGCCGGCGGCTCAGCAAGCGCGAGGGGGCCGAGGGGCTGGAGGCTTGGCGGCAGCGGGGGCTCGACGCCCCGGCGGTGATCGGTGCGCTGGCCGCCAGTGCCGGTCTGGTGGCGCCTGGATCCCGGCTCAGTGCCGGGGAGCTGCTGGCGGAGCTGACGACGGAGCGTCTGGCCGCCGCTCTGGGCTCTGGTCTGCGCGCTGGGGCGGGGGCGCCGGCTGCCGGTGGCCATCGGCAGCCTTAAGGAAGGCTTCGGGATCACCGGGGTGAATCAGATCCACAGTGATAGATGCCCGGTGCTTTGGCCCGGCGATCTCACCCCGGCTCTCCCGGCCACCCTCGACGATGCTCACCGATCCGTCCACCCAGCCCTCCACCCAGCCGCTCCCCCAGCCGTTCCCCGATTTCCGGTCCGGGCCGCTTGAGATAGAGCCCTGCCCGCGCTGTGGCGGCAGCGGCGTGCTGCGGCTCGATGGGCAGCGGTTCCGCACCTGTCTGCACTGCCTGGGACAGGGCCAGATGCTGCCGATGCAGGCGGCCACCACCACGGCGGCCCTGCGGCTGCTGGCGCGTCCTGATCGCGAGATGGCTGGAAGCGCTCCCGTGGTTGCGGCGTCCCTCAGCGACGCTGCTGCTTCTTCTTCTGTTGCCAGATGAAGAAGGTTGCGGTGGCCACCACCGCCAGCAGCGGCACGGCGGTGAGCAGCAGCAGGATCACGGCGGTCCAGTCGGTGTACATCGCGGCGAAATCCGGAGGTGCGCCATCATCCCAGCCCGCCGCAGACGCCTGCCATGACCGATGCGGAGGCCCCCCGCCCACCCAGCACTGAGGCCCGCGGCGCCGATCCCATCGACACCATCCTGCGCAGCGAGCGGCAACCGCTGCGGGCCCTGTTCAGCCCCGCCTGCGTGGCGGTGATCGGGGCCAGCGAGCGGCCCGGCAGCGTGGGTCGCGCCCTGCTCTGGAACCTGATCCGCTCGCCCTTCGGCGGCACCGTGTATCCGGTTCACCCCAGCAACCACAGCGTGCTTGGGGTGCGCTGCTGCGCCAGCGTGGCGGCGGTGCCCGAGCCGGTGGACCTGGCGCTGATCGCCACCCCGGCAGCAACCGTGCCCGCCCAGCTGGAGGCCTGCGCGTCGGCGGGGGTGAAGGCCGTGATCGTGGTTTCCGCCGGCTTCCGGGAGGTGGGGCCCGAGGGGCTGGCGCTGGAGAACGGGCTGCGGGCGATCCTGCGCGGCTCCGGCATGCGCCTGCTGGGTCCCAACTGCCTGGGGCTGATGAACCCGCGACTCGGCCTCAACGCCAGCTTCGCCCCGCGGCTGGCGGCGCCCGGGCATGTGGGCTTCCTCAGCCAGTCGCGGGCGGTGGCCGCGGCGGTGCTCGACTGGAGTCACCAGCAGGGGGTGGGGTTCAGCGCCGTCGTGTCGATCGGCTCGATGCTGGATGTGGGCTGGGGCGATCTGATCACGCTGCTGGGGGACGATCCCGCCACCCGCAGCATCGTGATCCACATGGAGACGATCGGCGACGCCCGCTCCTTTCTCTCGGCGGCGCGGGAGGTGGCGCTCACCAAACCGATCGTGCTGATCCGTGGCGGCCGCAGTGCCGAGGCGGCGCGGGCGGCGGCGATCCACACCGGTGCACCGGCGGGCAGCGACGCGGTGCTGGAGGCGGCCCTGCGGCGTTGCGGCGTGCTGCGGGTGGATCGCCTCTCGGATCTCTTCGATCTGGCCGATGTGCTGGCCCGCCAGCCCCGGCGCCCCGCCGGCCCGCGGCTGGCGATCGTGACCAACGCCGGCGGCCCGGGCGTGCTCGCCACCGATGCCCTGGTGCGCAGCGGCGGCCAGCTGGCCGAGCTGGCACCCGCCAGCCTGGCCGCCCTGGAGGCCGCGATGCCGCCCCACTGGAGCGGGGCCAACCCGATCGACATCCTTGGCGACGCCGATCCGGAGCGCTACGGGCGGGCCGTGGAGATCGCCCTCGCCGACCCCGGCAGCGATGGCCTGCTGGCGATCCTCACGCCCCTGGCGCTGAGCGATCCCACCACCACCGCCCAGCGCCTGCGGGAGCTGGCCGAGCGCAGCGGCAAACCGCTGCTGGCCAGCTGGATGGGCGGCGATGAGGTGGCCGCCGGCGTGGCGATCCTCAAGGCCGCCGGCATCGCCACCAACCCCTACCCCGATGCCGCTGCCCGGCTGTTCGGCGCCCTCTGGCGCTTCAGCTACACCCTGCGCGGGCTCTACGAAACCCCGGCCCTGCTGCCGGAGAGCGATGGCGGCGCCGGCCCCGCGGCTGCCGACCATGGCGCCGGCGGCCGGGTGCTGGAGCGGGCCCAGGCCGAGGGCCGGGAGTGGCTCAGCCGGCAGGAGGCCCGGCAGCTGCTGGCCAGCTATGGCATCCCGGCGCTGGATCCTCCGCGCACGCCTGAGGTCGCCGCGGCCTGGCCCGGGCAGCTGGAGCTGTGCCTGGGCAGCAGGATCGATGGCCAGTTCGGGCCGGTGATTCTGTTCGGAGGCGGCGGACCCCTGGCGGAGGTGTATGGCGACAGCGCCGTGGGCCTGCCACCCCTGAACACCACCCTGGCGCGGCGGCTGATGGAGCAGACCCGGGTGTACGGCGCCCTGCAGGGGCTGGGCGGCGGCCCCCCGGCCGATCTGGAGGAACTGGAGCGCCTGCTGGTGCGGCTCAGCCAGCTGGTGCTGGAGCAGCCCGCCATCCTCGAGATCGCCATCGATCCGCTGCTGGTGCGGCCTGGCGACCGCAGCTGCCCCCTGCTGGCCGGCGATGTCCGCATCCGCATCCAGCCGGTGGCGGGGGCCACCTGCCACCTGCCGCGGCCGGCGATCCGGCCCTACCCCAGTCAGTACGTGCGGCCCTGGCGGCTGCGGGACGGCACGCCGGTGACGATCCGCCCCATCCGCCCGGAGGACGAGCCCCTGCTGGTGACCTTCCACCGCAGCCTCTCGGAGGAGAGCGTGTACACCCGCTACTTCCACCTCACCTCCCTCAGCCACCGCATCGCCCACGAGCGGCTGGTGCGCATCTGCTTCAGCGACTACGAGCGCGAGCTGGCTCTGGTGGTGGACCGGCGTGATCCCGGCAGCGGCGAGCACCGGCTGCTGGCGGTGGGGCGCCTCAGCCGCCTGCACGAGCGCAACGACGCCGAGTTTTCGATGCTGATCGGCGACGCCCACCAGCACAAGGGCCTGGGCACCGCCCTGCTGGGCCAGCTGCTGCGCGCCGGCCGGGAGGAGGGCATCGAGCGGGTGACGGCGGAGATCCTGCGCGGGAACGGCGCCATGCAGCGGGTGTGCCGCCGACTCGGCTTCCAGCTCAAGGCCGGCGAGGAGGTGATCGAGGCCTGGATCGATCTGGGCAGTGCGGTGCTGCCGGGCGATCAGGCCGCCAGCAGGGCCTCCACGTGAGCGGCGGCGCCGCCGGCCAGTCCCTTGAGCCCGTAGCCCCCCTCCAGCACCGACACCAGCCGGCCCTGGCAGTGCTCGCCGGCGATGGCCAGGCAGAACGCGGTGAGGGCGGTGTAGTCGGCGTCCTCGAGCAGGAAGTGGCCGAGGGGATCGTTGCGGTGGCCGTCGAAGCCGGCCGACACCAGCACCAGCTGGGGCCGGAAGCGGGCGGCGGCGGGCGCCAGGGCGGCCTCCAGGGCGCTGAGCACGGCCTGGCCGTCGCTGAAGGAGGGCAGCGGGCAGTTGAGCGTGAAGCCCAGCCCCGCCCCCTCGCCCCGCTCCTCGGCGGCGCCGCTGCCGGGGTAGTTGCCCCACTCGTGCACGCTGGCGTAGAGCACGCTGGGGTCGCTCCAGAAGATCGCCTGGGTGCCGTTGCCGTGGTGCAGGTCCCAGTCGATGATCAGCACCCGCTCCAGCCCGTGCACCGCCTGGCCATGGCGGGCGGCCAGGGCCACGTTGTTGAACAGGCAGAAGCCCATCCCCCGCTCGGCCTCGGCGTGGTGGCCGGGCGGCCGCACCACGGCGAAGGCGTTGTCCAGGCGGCCGGCCAGCACCGCATCCACCGCCGCCAGGGTGCCGCCGGCGGCCAGCCGGGCCACGTCTTCGGAGTGCTCGCCGATGGTGGTGTCGCCGGTGGAGAGCTGGGCGGCGCCGTAGGCCACCTCGCGGCGCACCGTCTGCAGGTAGCGGGCGCTGTGGCAGCGCTGCAGTTCGCGGTCCACCGCCGGCCGGGCCTGGATCGGCCGGCAGCGCTGCAGCAGGCCGCGGCGCTGCAGTTCCGCCTCGATCGCCTCCAGCCGCCGCGGGCTCTCGGGATGGCCCGGGCCCGTGTCGTGCAGGCGGAAGGCCGGATCGATCACCAGGCCGGTGACACCCATCGCCGATCGCTCCCAGGCCACACTTCCACCACAATCGCTGACACCCGCGCCGGCGCTGGCTAGGCAGGAGTGAGCGGCGCGACCAGCGCGCGCCCCGCGTCTGTCTGCCCGCAGCCGATGACCGCCCCACCCGCAGCGCCGCCCCGCCCGCCTGAGGCGTTGCCGCCCCAGGCGGTGGAGCGCACCACGCGGCTGATCCGCCAGCAGCGTGGCCGCTCCGACGCCCTGATCGAGGTGCTGCACCAGGTGCAGGAGATCTACGGCTACCTGCCGCCTGGGGCCCTGGCCCAGGTGGCGCGGGAGCTGAAGCTGCCCCTCTCGCGGGTGCACGGGGTGGCCAGCTTTTACCACCTGTTCCGGCTGGAGGCCCCCACAGCCCACCGCTGTGCGGTGTGCCTCGGCACCGCCTGCTTCGTGAAGGGCGGCGGGGATCTGGCGGAGCGGATCGAGGGGCGCCTGGGGCTGCGGCTCGATGATCCCGCCGGCAACGGCACCTGGGCCCTGGAGCACGTGAGCTGCCTGGGGGCCTGCGGCCAGGCGCCGGTGCTGGTGGTGGACGGCCAGCTGGAACCACGCCTGCCGATGGACGATCCGGCCGCCCTGGACGCCCGCCTCGACGCCCTGGGGCTGACGGCCGCGGCGGATCCTGACCCCAACGGAGCCTCGTGA
This sequence comes from Cyanobium sp. ATX 6A2, assembly GCF_024346355.1. GTDB lineage: Bacteria > Cyanobacteriota > Cyanobacteriia > PCC-6307 > Cyanobiaceae > NIES-981. The sequence continues at coordinate 437,899 of NZ_JAGQCU010000001.1, read as the reverse complement.
TGGCCGCCACTCCCCAGTTGCAATTGCGCTGCTGCGCCGCCAGCGGCTGCCGCTCCGCCGGCTCCGCGGCCCTGCAGGCGGCCCTGCTCGCCGCCCGCGACCAGCTCGGCGGCGCCGCCGAGGCGGTGACGATCAAGCCGGTGGGTTGCCTGCGGCTGTGCGGTCGCGGCCCGCTGGTGGCCCTCGACCGCAGGGGTGGGGACGGCCAGGAGCCTTCCGCCGGCAGCACTGAGCTCTACGCCGAGCTCACGCCCGAGCAGGCGCCGGCCCTGCTGGCGGCCGCCACCGGCCTGGGGGAGGCGCCGACCGCCCAGCGCCTCGATCCCGCCCATCCCTTCTTCGCCCTGCAGAAGCCGGTGGTGCTGGAGGGCTGCGGGGTGGTGAACCCGGAGTCGATCGACGACGCCCTGGCCCACGGCACCTATGCCCAGCTGCGGCGGGTGCTGCTGGAGTGCACCCCCGAGCAGGTGCGCGACCAGGTGAAGCGCAGTGGCCTGCGCGGCCGCGGTGGCGCCGGTTATCCCAGCGGCCTGAAGTGGGACACGGTGGCCCTGCAGCCACCCGGCCCCCGCTACGTGGTGTGCAACGCCGATGAGGGCGACCCCGGCGCCTTCATGGACCGCAGCGTGCTGGAGAGCGATCCCCACCGGCTGATCGAGGGCATGGCGATCGCCGCCTATGCCGTGGGCGCCGAGCAGGGCTATGTGTATGTGCGGGCGGAATATCCGCTGGCGATCGAGCGCCTGCGGCTGGCCCTGCGCCAGGCCCGCGGCAAGGGGCTGCTGGGGTCCGGCATCGCCGGCAGCAGCTTCAACCTGCGCCTGGAGGTGCGGGTGGGCGCCGGCGCCTACGTGTGCGGGGAGGAAACGGCGCTGCTGGCCTCGATCCAGGGGCAGCGCGGCACGCCCCGGCCGCGGCCGCCCTACCCGGCCCAGAAGGGCCTGTGGGATGCCCCCACCCTGATCAACAACGTGGAAACCCTCACCTCGATTCCGGTGATCCTGCGCGAGGGCGGCGACTGGTATGCGTCCATCGGCACCGAGGGCAGCAAGGGCACCAAGGTGTTCGCCCTCTCCGGGGCGGTGGCCAACACCGGCCTGGTGGAGGTGCCGATGGGCACCACCCTGCGCACGGTGGTGCAGACCATCGGCGGCGGCGTGCCCGGAGCTGATGGGCCCGACGGCGGCGTCAAGGCGGTGCAGACCGGCGGCCCCTCCGGCGGCTGCATCCCGGCCCACCTGCTCGACACCCCGGTGGACTACGAGAGCCTCAAGGCCCTGGGTTCGATGATGGGGTCGGGCGGCCTGGTGGTGATGGGCGAAACCACCTCCATGCCGGAGGTGGCCCGCCACTTCATGCGCTTCAGCGTGAACGAGAGCTGCGGCAAGTGCGTCCCCTGCCGCGCCGGCACCGTGCAGCTGGCCCACCTGCTGGATCGCTTCGTGGAGCGGCGGGCCACCCTGGCCGACCTGGAGCGGCTCGAGGAGCTGTGCACGATGGTGGGGGCCACCAGCCTCTGCGGCCTGGGCCAGGCGGCCCCGAACCCCGTGCTCAGCACCCTGCGCTATTTCCGGCAGGAGTATCAGGCGGCCTGCCGCGACCCCGACCAGTGCGAACCCCTTGATGCCTGCGTTCTGCAGGAGGTGACCCGATGAGCGTGCACACCCTCACCGTGGATGGCATGGAGGTGGCGGTGCCCGAGGGGGCCACCCTGCTGGATGCGGTGCGCGCCGCCGGCGTGGAGCTGCCCACCCTCTGCCATCTCGATGGCCTCAGCCCGGTGGGTGCCTGCCGGCTCTGCCTGGTGGAGATGGAAACCAGCGGCCATCTTCAACCCGCCTGTGCCACCGCCGCCGGCGAGGGCATGGCGGTGCTCACCCAGACGCCGCAGCTGCAGCACTACCGACGCATGGCGGTGGAGCTGTTCTTCGCGGAGGGCAACCATGTGTGCGCCTTCTGCGTGGCCAACGGCAACTGCGAGCTGCAGGACGTGGCGGTGGCGGTGGGGATGGACCACTCCCGCTTCCCCTACCAGTACCCCAACCGCCGGGTGGACGCCTCCCACCCCCGCTTCGCGATCGACCACCACCGCTGCATCCTCTGCACCCGCTGCGTGCGGGTGTGCGATGAGATCGAGGGCGCCCACGTGTGGGACGTGGCCAACCGCGGCGGCGAGTGCTCGATCATCGCCGGCCTCGATCAGCCCTGGGGCGAGGTGCAGGCCTGCACCTCCTGCGGCAAGTGTGTGGACGTGTGCCCCACCGGCGCGATCTTCCGCAAGGACGACACCACCGCCGAGAAGGAGGCGAACCGGGAGCGGCCCCAGCTGCTGCGCAGCGCCCGCGAGCAACACCAGTGGCAGAACCAGTGACAGCACCAGCACCCGTGAGGCAACGATGACGACCCCTTCGAAAAAACTGCGCTTCGCCACCGTGTGGCTGGCCGGCTGCAGCGGCTGCCACATGTCGTTCCTCGATCTCGATGAGTGGCTGTTCGAGCTGGCCGAGCACGTGGACGTGGTGTTTTCGCCGGTGGCCAGCGACCTCAAGACCTATCCCGAGCAGGTGGACGTGTGCCTGGTGGAGGGGGCGGTGGCCAACGTGGACAACCTGGAGCTGGCCCTGCAGCTGCGCCAGCGCACCCGCCTGGTGATCTCCTTCGGCGACTGCGCCGTGACCGGCAACGTGCCGGCCCTGCGCAACCTCTGGGCCGATGTGGATGGCGGCAGCCGCCAGAGCGTGCTCGACCGGAGCTACCTGGAACTGGCGGATATCGGCGCCCAGCACCCCCATGCCCCCGGCATCGTGCCGGAGCTGCTGGAGCGGGTGCGGCCCCTCCACGAGGTGATCCCGGTGGATCTCTACCTGCCCGGGTGCCCGCCTTCGGCGGAGCGCATCCGCGCCGCCATCGAACCGCTGCTGCGGGGCGAGACGCCGGCGATGGAAGGCACGGCGATGTTGCAGTTCGGCTGAGGCCCCCCCATGACACGCACGATCACGATCGATCCTGTGACCCGCATCGAGGGTCACGCCAAGATCACGCTCCATCTGGATGAGGCGGGGCGGCTGGCCGATGCCCGCTTCCACGTGGTGGAGTATCGCGGCTTCGAAACCTTCTGCGAGGGCCGGCCGTTCACCGAGATGGCCGGCATCACCGCCCGCATCTGCGGCATCTGCCCGGTGAGCCACCTGCTGGCGGCGGCGAAAACGGGCGACAAGCTGCTGGCGGTGCAGCCGCCGCCGGCGGCCCGCAAGCTGCGGCGGCTGCTCAACCTGGCCCAGCTCTGCCAGAGCCACGCGCTCTCGTTCTTTCACCTCAGCAGCCCTGATTTCCTGCTGGGCTGGGAGAGTGATCCGGCGCGGCGCAATGTGTTCGGCCTGATGGCGGCCGACCCGGATCTGGCCCGCGCCGGCATCCGCCTGCGCCAGTTCGGCCAGCAGGTGCTGGAACTGCTGGGGGGCCGCAAGATCCACTCCGCCTGGGCGGTGCCCGGCGGGGTGCGCACGCCCCTGAGCGCAGAGGCCAGGGAGTGGATCCTGGAGCGCCTGCCGGAGGCGAAGGCCACGGTGGCCACGGCCCTGCAGCTCTACAAACAGCTGCTGGATGGGCCGCTGCAGCGGGAGCAGAGCACCTTCGGTGATTTCCCGTCGCTGTTCATGGGCCTGGTGGGGCCGGGCGGGCGCTGGGAGTGCATCGATGGCCTGATCCGCTTCATCGACAGCGACGGCCGGATCGTGGCCGATGACCTCTCGGAAGACGACTACGCCAGCTACCTGGGCGAGGCGGTGGAGAGCTGGAGTTATCTCAAGTTTCCCTATTACAAGCCCCTGGGCTATCCCGAGGGGATCTACCGGGTGGGGCCGCTGGCGCGGCTGAACGTGTGCGAGTCGATGGGCAGCGACTGGGCCGATGCCGAGCTGGCCGAGTTCCGCCAGCGCAGCGGCACCGCGGAGAGCGGTGGCCGGATCGTGACCTCCTCGTTTGCCTTCCACCACGCCCGGCTGGTGGAGATCGTGGCCTGCCTGGAGGGGATCGAGCAGCTGGTGGTGGACGACAGCCTGATGACCGACCGCATCCGCGCCCGCGCCGACCTCAACGCCAACGAGGCGGTGGGGGTGAGCGAGGCACCGCGAGGCACCCTGTTTCACCACTACTGCGTGGACGACGACGGCCTGATCACCCGGGTGAACCTGATCATCGCCACCGGTCAGAACAACCTGGCGATGAACCGCACCGTGGCCCAGATCGCCCGGGAGTTCATCACCGAGCCGGTGGCCGATGGTGCCGAGATCCCCGAGCCCCTGCTGAACCGGGTGGAGGCGGGCATCCGCTGTTTCGACCCCTGCCTGAGCTGCAGCACCCACGCCGCCGGCCAGATGCCGCTGCACATCGAGTTGCGCGATGCTGCGGGTGGGTTGGTGGCGGAGCGGCTGCGAGGCTGAGCGGCAGGGCTGAGGTGTTGTGTGTGCACGTAGGTTTTATACGGGTCCGCATAAGTAGCTTGGATTTTGAAGCGCCCACCAAGGAAGCGTTGCGCCAGAAGGGCTTTGGACATGTTGCTCTGAGGTTTTTGCTCTCTTATGCAGCTGAAGAGAGATGGGTGGGGGATTTATACAGGTCCGTTCAATTGGCGTTAGCTGCACAGGAAGGCCGTGGTTGGTATCGTCGGTGTGATAGTGCGATTTCGGATGCCGACAATCCTCAGAAGCGGTCCTTACAGGGTCTACTTCTACAGTCACGAGCCAAACGAGCCTCCCCATGTTCATATGGCTAACCCTGGAGAGCAGGTCACTGACGTTGCCTTGACAGAGGACAGGCTGATCGTCGACCTAGCTGATGGTCGATCTATCTCGGTGCCGTTGGCTTGGTTCCCGAGGCTTCTGCATGCAACTTCCCAGGAGCGTGAAAACTGGGAGATTGCTGGGTCCGGCTATGGAATCCACTGGCCAGATGTTGATGAGGATTTAAGTGTGGAAGGCCTGCTTTGTGGTGCTCCAGCGCACCAGGCAAAGGCACTGGTCAGCTAACACCGCCATGCACCTGAGCCGCCGCCGTGAGGTTCTCTTCTTCATGAAGCACTCCTTGCAGCCAGGTGATGGCGAGCGTTAGCCGCCAAATCACCTTAGATTTCTGAGGAGAAATTTAATGCAAAACAAAAACTATACAATCAAGACAATGAACCGAAAAGAAATAGACATTGCGATTGAATGGGCCGCAAAGGAGGGCTGGAATCCAGGCATCCGCGATGCTGACTGTTACTGTCAAGCCGATCCAAATGGTTTTCTTATTGGTCTTCTTGGTAGCGAACCCATTGCCACAATCTCCGCAATCAAATACGGTAACTCATTTGGCTTTATCGGATTCTACATTGTCAAGCCTGAATACCGTGGCAAAGGATATGGGATTCAAATCTGGAATGCAGGGCTTAAATATCTTAAAGGCCTGAATATAGGTCTTGATGGTGTCGTGGCTCAGCAGGAAAACTACAAAAGGTCTGGTTTTAAGCTGGCCTATCGCAACATCCGCTACCAAGGGACTGGTGGCGGCAGCCCTCTCAAAAGCTCAGGGATTGTAGGCCTTTCCACATTACCTTTCGAAACCATTGATGCATACGATCAACAATTCTTTCCTGCAAACAGGTCTCAGTTTACCAAAGCATGGATCAGCCAGCCTGAATGCCATGCGCTGGGAATCACGAAGAATGGCAAGCTGGCTGGCTATGGTGTCATACGCAAATGCCGCAAGGGTTGCAAGATTGGGCCACTCTTTGCGGACAATCCGGAATTAGCCGAATCCCTTTTTCTAGCCTTAAAAGCCACAACACGTTTGTCAGAACTGATTTTCCTAGATACACCGGTAGTCAATTAAGCTGCTGTTGCATTGGCGGAGAAATATAAAATGCTAGTTTCATTTGAAACTGCCCGAATGTATACAGGAGAGTTTCCTGATATGCCATTCTATCGTATCTTTGGTGCAGCGTCTTTTGAGATTGGATGACCGAGGTTTGGCGGCTAGCAATCAAATGCAGCCGACCTCCTTCGTCAGCGGCTGGTTAAAAGCATTGGGTCTCACGAAAGAGCTCGTCAGCAATGTACCTGTCCTGGATTGCCTTGGTAAAGACCATTCAAGCCGCCCTCGCTTACTTCGCCATGGTGCTGGGCGCGGGATTTACTCTTGGCATGATCAGGGTTCCGTTTCTCGTGCCACGCATCGGCAGGCGCTGGGCGGAACTGGCAGAGATGCCCATCATGACGATGGTCATCTACGTCGCCGCGGGAGTCATCCTTCGCCAATTCCCAGAGGTTGGCTCTCCGGGCCGGTCCTTGTTCGCAGGCGTGCTGGCCTTGGGCCTGATGATTGTGGCGGAATTGGCACTGGCCACCGTGGTGCAAGGGTTGCCCCCCGCGGAGTTCATCGCCAGCCGAGACAAGGTGTCGGGCTCGGTCTACCTCGTTCTTCTGCTGGTCTTTGCCGGGATGCCAAGGTTTCGGGCCTCAGCCCCATGAAACCAGCTTCCCACTGCCTGCTTTGAGCGTTTCTTCAGCGCCACCCCAATGCCTGGTGATCGGCATCGGCAACCCCCTGCGGGGTGACGACGGCGTGGGTGCCCTGCTGGCCGAGCGGGTGGGCGGCCGCTGCGTGCATCAGCTCACGCCCGAACTGGCCGCCGAGCTGGCGCCGCTGCAGCGGGTGCTGTTCATTGATGCCTGGCTGGTGCCCGGCCAGGCCGACGACGCTCCTCCGTCCCGACCCCGGCTCGACCCGATAGCGCCCGAGGTGGCTGGCGACGGCAGCGGCACCAGCCATCACCTCGACCCCGCCCAGCTGCTGGCGATCACCGCTGCCCTCTATGGCCGTGCCCCCAGCGCGGCGTTGCTGCGGGTGCCGGCCTACGGATTCGCCCACGGCAGCACACTCTCGGCGCCATTGCTGGCCTCGCTGCCTGCTGCCCGGGATCTGCTGCAACAGTGGCTGGAGAGCCCGGCCGCCGCTGCCTGAACGCCGCTCCCTGAACGCCGATGCATGAACTCAGCATCATGGAAGCGGTGCGCGATCAGGCGCTGGCCCAGGCCGAGCGCCACGGCGGCGGCGTGATCACCGCCATCACCCTGCGCATCGGCAGCCTGGCCGGGGTGGAGTCCGACGCCCTCGCCCTGGCCTTCGAGGTGGTGATGGTGGGCACCGCCGCCGCCGGCGCGCGGCTGGCGATCGAGGCGGTGGCGGCGGAATGTTTCTGCGCTGGTTGCCAGGCGCCGTTTCCTGCCCAGGATGGAGTGTGCGAGTGCCCCCGCTGTGGCGCCATCAGCCGCCAGCTGCTGCGGGGCCGGGAGCTGCAGCTGGCCTCCCTCGAGCTGGCCGATCCGGAACACTGCTGACACCCCTGCTGGGAGCTTGCTGAGATGTGCACCACCTGCAACTGCGGCCAGAGCGAGCCGGTGATCGAGGCGCCGCTCCCCGGCGCCCGGCGCCTGGAGCTGGGCCAGGCCCTGCTCTCCCACAACGACGCCCATGCCGCCGGCCTGCGCCGGCGCTTCGCGGCGGCCGGCCTGCCAGTGCTCAACCTGCTCTCCTCCCCCGGTTCGGGCAAAACGGCCCTGCTGGAACGGCTGGGGCGCGACTGGAGCGGCAGCGGCCGGCTGGGGGCGATCGTGGGTGATCTGGCCACCGACAACGACGCCCGCCGCCTGCGCGCCGCCGGCATCGAGGCAGTGCAGATCACCACCGGCCAGGCCTGCCACCTGGAGGCCTCGATGCTGGAGCCCGCCCTCGATCGCCTCGATCTGGCCGCCCTGGAGCTGCTGCTGATCGAGAACGTGGGCAACCTCGTGTGCCCGGCCGCCTACGACCTGGGCGAGAGCCTGCGGCTGGTGCTGCTGGCCGTCACCGAAGGGGAGGACAAACCCCTCAAATACCCGGCCATGTTCCACAGCGCCGATGTGGTGGTGATCAACAAGATCGACCTGGCCGAGGCGGTGGAGTTTCAGCGCGAGCACGCCCATCGCCACATCGCCCAGGTGGCGCCGGCCGCCCGGATCGTGGAGGTGTCGGCCCGCACGGGCGCGGGCATGGCCGCCCTGCGCGAGGCCATCGCCGCCGGCCTGGTGGCGCCGGCCCTTGCTTCGCCGGTCCCGGCCTGAGCCCGCCCCATGGCCGAGCAGGCCCGCTTGCTGCTGCACTGCCGCGGCACCGTGCAGGGGGTGGGCTTCCGGCCGTTCGTGCATCGCCTGGCCAGCCGGTATGCGCTGGTGGGGGAGGTGGAGAACGTGGCCGGTGCGGTGCGCATCGACCTGCAGGGTGAGCGCCGCGCCCTGCAGCGCTTCCTGCGCGGCCTGCGCACCGAGCTGCCGGCCCCGGCCCGCCTGGAGCCCCTGCGGCCGCGCTGGTTGCCCGCCCGGCCGCGGCGGCCCGCCGGCCTGCGCATCGCCGCGGCGGCCCCCCGGCCCCTGGGCGTCGGCCTGATCGCTCCGGCGCTGGTGGCCGATCTGGCCCCCTGCCCCGCCTGCCGCGCCGAGCTGGCCGATCCCAGCGGCCGCCGCCACCGCTACCCGTTCATCAGCTGCAGCGCCTGCGGCCCGCGCTATTCGATCGCCACCGCCGAGCCCTTCGCCCGCGCCCACACCACCCTGGCGGCGTTTCCGCTCTGCCCTGCCTGCAGGCGGGAGTTCGAGGATCCCGCCGATCGCCGTTTTCACGCCGAAACCATCGGCTGCCCGGCCTGCGGGCCGCGCCTGCAGCTGCTCGCCGCTGATGGAGCCCACCTCAGCGCGCCTGCCGGTGGTGCCGACGAGCCGGAGGAGGACCCGATCACCGCGGCGGCCCGCCTGCTGCGCGGCGGCGCGATCCTGGCCCTACAGGGGGTGGGGGGATTCCAGCTGCTGGTGGATGCCACCCAGCCGCAGGCGGTGGAGCGGCTCCGGCGGCGCAAGCGGCGCCCCGCCAAGCCCTTCGCCCTGCTGGTGGCCGAGCCGGCCTGGCTGGAGGCCCAGGTGCAGATCGGCGAGGCCGAGCGGCAGCTGCTGAGCGCGCCGGCCGCCCCGATCGTGCTGCTGCGCCGCCGCCACGCTGCTGCGGCTGCCGCTGCCGACGCGGTGATGGCCGACGCTGTGGCGCCGGGCAGTGCGGCCCTGGGGGTGATGCTGCCCGCCTCGCCCTTGCACCAGCTGCTGGTGGAGGCGGTGGGGCGGCCGTTGGTGGCCACCAGCGGCAATCCCAGCGGTGAGCCGCTGTGCATCGATCCCCTGGAGGCCCGCCAGCGTCTGGGCGCCATCGCCGATGGCTTTCTGGTGCACAACCGCCCCGTCGCCCGCCCCCTCGACGACTCCCTGGCCCAGCTGATCGACGGCCGGCCGGTGCTGCTGCGCCGGGCCCGCGGCTACGCCCCGGCGCCCCTGGAGCTGCCGGCCCCACCGACTGCCGATGTCACCGTGCTGGCCCTGGGCGGCGACCTCAAGGCGGCACCGGCCCTCGCCCGGCACGGGCGGATCTGGGTGGCGCCCTACCAGGGCGACCTGGCCGGGGCCCGCCAGCAGCGGGCGCTGGAGGCGGGGCTGGAGGACCTGCTGCAACGCTTCGCTAACGGCACAGACGACGCTGAGGCGCCGTTGGAGGAGCTGGTGGGCGACGCCCATCCCGGCACCGTGGGCCGGGCGCTGGGGGAGTTGCTGGCGCGGCGTCATGGCCTGCCCCTGCAGCTGGTGCAGCACCACCGGGCCCATGGCCTGGCGGTGGCGGCCGAGCACGGCCTCGATGGTCCCCTGCTGGTGTGGGCCGCCGATGGTCTGGGCTACAGCCCCGGCCCGGGACACCAGCTCTGGGGTGGGGAGCTGCTGCTGCTCGATGGCCCCGATGCCGCTGCCCAGCGGCTGGCCTGCCTGCGGCCCTTCCCGCTGCCCGGCGGTGAGCGGGCGATGCGCGAGTCGCGCCGCGCTGCCCTGGGGCTGCTGCTGGCGGCCGATCCGGCGCTGCTCGATCACCCCGGTGCGGCCGCCTGCCGCCAGGCGTTCAGCGCCGACGCCTGCCGGCTGCTGGCGGTGGCGGTGGCCAGCGGCTGCAACGCCCCGCTGAGTTCGGCCCTGGGGCGGCTGTTCGACGCCATCGCTTCCCTGATGGGGGTGGTGCAGGAGCAGAGCTTCGAGGGGGAGAGTGGGCTGCTGCTGGAGGGCCTGGCGCGGCGCTGGAGCAAGCAGCCGGCGCCGCTGCCCACGCTCTCCCTGGTGCCGGCCCCGGATCTGCCCCTGGGCTGGCTCAACTGGGAGCCGTTGCTGCGCCAGCTGCTGGCGGCCCGGGCCGCCGGGGAGGAGGCGGGCCCCCTGGCGGCCGGTTTCCATGCCGCGCTGGTGGAGTCGCTGGTAGCGGCGGCGCGGCGGGCGGCCGAGGCCAGCGGCTGCCGGCGGCTGGCCCTGGCCGGCGGCTGCTTCCAGAACGCCCTGCTGCTGGAGGGCTGCATCGCCGGCCTGCGGGCCGCCGGCCTGGAGCCCTGCTGGTCTTTACAACTGCCGTGTAACGACGGCGGGCTGGCCCTGGGTCAGCTGTGGGCAGCCCTGAAGCGCATGCCTATAACGAAATCGGGAGCCCCCGCTGTGCACCACCTAGATCCTCACCTAGATCCGCACTTGGATCCGCACCCAGATCCGCGCTCCCCGCACTCCGCTTTCGGTCCCGATGTGTCTGGCCACGCCCGGAGTGATCCTGGTGATCAGCGACGGCCAACCCCCAGCCGGGACCAGAGCGGCTGATGGGGCGGCTGGGGCGGCAGCGGCGGCCGATTCCCTCTGGCGCTGCGCCGAGGTGGACTTCGGCGGCGTGCGCCAGCAGGTGAGCCTGGCCTGCCTGCCGGAGGCGGTGGTGGGCGATCGGGTGCTGGTGCACGTGGGGGTGGCCCTGAGCCTGGTCGAGGACGACGACCCCCCCTGGCCGGCGGATCGTCGTTCGCACCCCAGCTCAGCCAGCCAGCCCTCCGCCCCCCGCTCCGATGACGGCCACCCAGTTCAGCCCCGGCACTGACGCCACCGCCACCACTGCCACGATCACGGTGGACGGCAACGAGGCCGTGGCGCTGGTGGCCTACCGCCTCAACGAGGTGATCGCCATCTACCCGATCACCCCCGCCTCGGCGATGGGGGAATGGGCCGACGCCTGGGCGAGTGAGGGCCGGCCCAATCTCTGGGGCTCGGTGCCCGCGGTGGTGGAACTGCAGAGCGAGGCCGGGGCCGCCGGCACCGTGCATGGCGCCCTGCAGGCCGGCTCCCTCACCACCACCTTCACGGCCAGCCAGGGGCTGCTGCTGATGATCCCCAACCTCTACAAGCTGGCGGGGGAACTCACACCGGTGGTGCTGCACGTGGCCGCCCGCTCCCTGGCGGCCCAGGGGCTGTCGATCTTCGGCGACCACAGCGACGTGATGGCCACCCGCGGCACGGGCTGCGCCGTGCTCTGTTCGGCCTCGGTGCAGGAGGCGGGCGACTTCGCCGCCATCGCCACCCGCGCCAGCCTGCGCAGCCGTCTGCCGTTCCTGCACATGTTCGACGGCTTCCGCACCTCCCACGAGATCCAGAAGCTGCACCCCCTCAGCGACCACCTGCTCCGCCAGCTGATCCCCGAGGCCGAGATCAGCGCCCACCGGGCCCGGGCCCTCACGCCCGACCGTCCGGTGATCCGCGGCACCGCCCAGAACCCAGATGTGTATTTCCAGGCGCGGGAATCGGTGAACCGCTTCTACGACGACGCGCCCGGCCACGTGCTGGAGGCGATGGAGCGCTTCGGTGAGCTCAGCGGCCGCCACTACCGCCCCTACGACTACGTGGGGCCGGTCGATGCCGAGCGGGTGCTGGTGTTGATGGGCTCGGGCTGCGAAACGGCCGAGGAAACGCTTGAGGTGCTGCAGGCCGCCGGCGAGCGGGTGGGGCTGCTGAAGGTGCGCCTGTTCCGGCCCTTCTCCGCGCGCCTGCTGGTGGAGGCCCTGCCGGCCAGCACCCGGGCGATCGCCGTGCTCGATCGCTGCAAGGACCCCGGCGCCAGCGGTGAACCCCTCTACCTCGATGTGCTCACCGCCATCGCCGAGCAGTGGCTCGCCGTGCACGGCGGGGGCGGCGCGGTGCCGCTGCCGAAGGTGGTGGGGGGCCGCTACGGCCTCTCCTCCAAGGAGTTCACTCCGGCGATGGTGAAGGCGGTGGCCGATCACCTCAAGGGCGCTCTGGTGGGCGGGGCGGTGCTCAACCACTTCACCGTGGGCATCGACGACGACCTCACCCACCTCTCGCTGCCGCTGGACGAGAGCTTCGTCACCGAGCGGCCCCTGGCCGGCGGCGGTGATGGCGAGGGCGGCAGCGCTGGCACGGGCGGCGAGGTACGCGCTGTGTTCTACGGCCTGGGCTCCGACGGCACCGTGGGGGCCAACAAGGCGGCGATCAAGATCATCGGCGAGGGCACTGATCTGTTTGCCCAGGGCTATTTCGTCTACGACTCGAAGAAATCCGGTTCGGTCACGGTGTCGCACCTGCGCTTCGGGCCCCGGCCGATCCGCTCCACCTACCTGATCCAGCGCCCCACCTTCGTGGCCTGCCACCAGTGGGATTTCCTGGGCCGCTTCGACCTGCTCGCCGGCATCGAGCCCGGCGGGGTGTTCCTGCTCAACAGTCCCTATGCGCCCGCCGAGAGCTGGAGCCGCCTGCCGCAGAGCCTGCGCGGGCAGATCCGCGAGCAGCAGCTGCGGGTGTGGGTGATCGACGCCAGCGGTGTGGCCCGCGACGCCGGCATGGGCTCGCGCATCAACACCGTCATGCAGGCGGGGTTCTTCGCGGTCAGCGGCGTGCTGCCCCGCGAGGAGGCGATCGAGCGCATCCGCGCCTCGATCCGCAAGACCTACGGGCGCAAGGGGGAGGCGGTGGTGGCCATGAACCTGGCCGCCCTCGACGCCAGCCTCGACCATCTCCATGAACTCGACTGGCGGCAGCTCGATGCCGTCGCAAGCCAGGCCGCGGCGGCTGCCGATGCCGGCGTGGCTGGAGCCGCCGCCGAGCCCTCCATGGCCGAGCGGCTGGAGCAGGCGCCGGCCTTCGTGCGGGATGTGATCGCGCCGATGCTGGAGCGCCGCGGCGATGCGCTGCCGGTGAGCGCCCTGCCCTGCGATGGCACCTGGCCGGTGGGCACCTCCCGCTGGGAGAAGCGCAACATCGCCGCCGAGGTGCCGGTGTGGGAGAGCGACCTGTGCGTGCAGTGCGGCAAGTGCGTGATGGTGTGCCCCCACGCCGTGATCCGCGCCAAGGTGGCCGAACCCCAGGCCTTCGGGGCCGCGCCGGAGGGCTTCCGCACCGCTCCGGCTCGCGATCACGCCTTCGACGGCCAGACGTTCACCATCCAGGTGGCGGCGGAGGACTGCACCGGCTGCGACCTCTGCGTGGAGGTGTGCCCGGCGCGCGACCGCAGTGAGCCGAAGCGCAAGGCGCTGAACATGGCCCCGCAGCGGCCCCTGCGGGAGCAGGCCCGGGCCAACTGGGACTTCTTCCTGCAGCTGCCGGAAGCGCCGCGGGGCGGGCTCAACCTGCACAAGATCGGCCAGCAGCAGCTGCAGCAGCCCCTGTTCGAGTTCTCCGGGGCCTGCGCCGGCTGCGGCGAAACGCCCTACCTCAAGCTCGCCAGCCAGCTGTTCGGCGACCGCATGCTGATCGCCAACGCCACCGGCTGCAGCTCGATCTACGGCGGCAACCTGCCCACCACCCCCTGGAGCGCCAACGGCGAGGGCCGGGGCCCGGCCTGGAGCAATTCGCTGTTCGAGGACAACGCCGAGTTCGGCTTCGGCATGCGTGTGGCGCTGGATCAGCAGCGCCAGATGGCGCTCGATCTGTTGCAGGCCCTGGCGAGCTGGCTGCCGAGCGAGCAGCTGCCGCCGGCCCTGGTGGACGGCCTGCGCGACGCCGACCAGGGCGATGAGGCCGGCATCGCCGAGCAGCGTGAGCGGGTGACGGCGCTGAAGCAGCGCCTGGATGCCGTGCTGGCGGATGGCACCGCAGCACCCGACACAGCAGCGAATGGCAGCGCAGATGCGGCCCGCCGGCTGCTGGAGCTGGCCGATGCCCTGGTGAAGAAGAGCGTGTGGCTGGTGGGCGGCGACGGCTGGGCCTACGACATCGGCTTCGGCGGCCTCGACCACGTGCTCGCCGCCGGCCGCGACGTCAACGCCCTGGTGCTCGACACCGAGGTGTACTCCAACACCGGCGGCCAGGCCTCCAAGGCCACGCCGCTGGGGGCGGTGGCCAAGTTTGCCGCCTCCGGCAAGCCAGCCGGCAAGAAGGACCTGGGCCTGATGGCCATGACCTACGGCACCATCTACGTGGCCAGCGTGGCCATGGGCGCCCGCGACGAGCACACCATCCGCGCCTTCCTGGAGGCCGAGAGCTACCCGGGGCCGTCGCTGATCCTGGCCTACTCCCACTGCATCGCCCACGGCATCGACATGGCCAGGGGCATGGGTCACCAGAAGCTGGCGGTGGACACCGGCCGCTGGCTGCTCTACCGCTACGACCCGCGCCGCACCGAGCGGGGCGAGAACCCCCTGCAGCTGGACAGTCCGGCGCCGCGGCGCAAGCTGGAGGAGGGCATGGCCGCGGAAAACCGCTTCCGGATGCTGCGCTACAGCCAGCCCGAGCGGGCCCGGGAGCTGGGCCGCGCCGCCCAGGTGGAGCTCGACCGCCGCTGGGCCGCCTTCCGCGCCCTCGCCGGCCAGGGCACCGACGACGGCAGCGAGCCGGGAGGTGCGTCATGAGCGTGAACACCGCCGTGGACCTCAGCACCACCTACCTCGGCCTGCCCCTGCGCACCCCCCTGGTGGTGGGCGCCGCCTGGCCCCTCAGCGAGCACGTGGAGCAGCTGCAGGAGCTGGAGCGCCATGGGGCTTCGGCGATCGTGCTGCACTCGCTGTTCGAGGAGCAGATCGAGCAGGAACAGCTCGATCTCAACTGGCATGCCAGCCACGGCGCCGAGAGCTACGGCGAGGCCCTCAGCTACCTGCCCGACACCGCCGTGCTGCATCAGGGCCAGGACCTCTACCTGCAGCTGATCGAGCAGGCCCGCCGCTGGCTGCAGATCCCGGTGATCGCCAGCCTCAACGGCAACCACCCCGGCCGCTGGGTGGAAACGGCGCGGCGCATCGAGGCGGCCGGCGCCCACGCCCTGGAGCTCAACATCTACGACCTGCCCACCGACCCGGAGCTGAGCAGCGAGGCGATCGAAACCCAGGTGGAGGAGATCGTGCGCGAGGTGCGTGCCGAGGTGCGGCTGCCCCTGGCGGTGAAGCTCAGCCCCTACTTCACCAACCTGCGCGCCATGGTGCGGCGGCTGGGGGCGGCCGGCGCCGACGGGCTGGTGCTGTTCAACCGCTTCTACCAGCCCGACATCGACATCGAGGAGCTGGAGGTGCGCCCCAACCTGCTGCTCTCCACCCCCCACGACCTGCGCCTGCCGCTGCGCTGGATCGCCCTGCTGCACGGCCGCGAGCCCCTCGACCTGATCGCCAGTGGCGGTGTGTCGCGCGGCACCGACGTGGTGCGGCTGCTGATGGCCGGCGCCTGCGCCACCCAGATGGTGGCGGCCCTGCTGCGCCACGGGCCCGAGCGCCTGCGCGGCATCGAGGATGAGCTCAGCACCTGGCTGATGGAGCACGACTACAGCTCCCTGGCGGAGCTCACCGGCAGCATGAGCCAGCTGCGCTGCGCCAATCCGGGCGAATACGAGCGCGCCCAGTACATGCGCGTGCTGCAGAGCTACCGGCCATGACGTCCACCATCCCGCCACGGCCGGTGGCCTCTGCCGCCGCGCGTGTGGCCGAGCTGGCCGCCGAGCTGGTTGCCATCACCACCCGGCCCTGGACCCTGATGGAGGTGTGCGGCGGCCAGACCCACGCGATCGTGCGCTGGGGCCTGGATCAGTTGCTGCCGCCGGGGGTGGAGCTGATCCACGGGCCCGGCTGTCCGGTGTGTGTGACGCCCGCCGCCACCATCGATGCCGCCCTGGAGCTGGCGCGGCGGCCGGAGGTGATCCTCTGCTCCTACGGCGACATGCTGCGGGTGCCGGGCAGCGACCCCGGCGACGATCTGCTCGGCGTGCGGGCCGCCGGTGGCGACGTGCGCCTGCTCACCTCACCGCTGCAGGCCCTGGAGCTGGCCGCCAGCCACCCCGAGCGCCAGGTGGTGTTTCTGGCCGTGGGCTTCGAAACCACCGCCCCCGCCACGGCGCTGCTCGCCCGCCAGGCCCTGGCCCTGGGGCTCCCCAACCTGTCGCTGCTGGTGGCCCACGTGCGCGTGGTGCCGGCCATGGCCACGATCCTGAGCGACCCCGGCAACCGGGTGCAGGGGTTTCTGGCCGCCGGCCATGTGGGCACGGTGATGGGCCTGGCGGAACTGCACCGGCTGGTGCAGCGCCACCGGCTGCCGGTGGTGATGACGGGCTTCGAGCCCGCCGACGTGATGGCCGGCCTGCTGGCCTGCGTGCGCCAGCTGGAGGCCGGCAGCGCCGAGGTGGTGAACGCCTACGGGCGGGTGGTGCGGCCTGAGGGCAATGCCGCCGCCCAGCGCCAGATGGAGGCGGTGTTCGCGGTGGTGGACCAGCCCTGGCGGGGCCTGGGGGTGCTGGCCGGCGGCGGGCTGGCCCTGCGCGGCGCCTACCGCCGCCTCGATGCCCGCGAACGCTTCGGGGTGGATCGCGCCTTCAGCGCTGTGGGAGGGGGTGGCGCAGCCCGTGACTCTGTGTGCATCGCCGGCGCCATCCTGCGCGGCCAGGCCAGCCCGCCCGACTGCCCCGCCTTCGGCAGCACCTGCACGCCCGACCATCCCCTGGGGGCGCCGATGGTGTCGAGCGAGGGGGCCTGCGCCGCCTACCACCGCTACAGGCCGGCGTCGATCGGGCCCTGACCAGCCGGCTTCCAGGGCATCTTGGCCAGCCCCAGCGGCTGCAGCCGCTGCAGGGCCGCCAGCTGCAGGCTGCCGATGCGGTCGCGCACCCAGGGCAGGGCCAGGGGATCAAGGCCGTTCCAGGGTAGGTAGGGGTTGCGGCGCAGGGCCGCGTAGATCTCCACCCGGCAGGTGGGGTGGTGGCTGGCGGTGCGGCCGTGGAAGCCGCGGGTGTCGGCGATCACCAGGGTGTTGGCCTTCACCGCGAAGCGGCGCGGCTGCGGCAGCCCCATGGCGGCCAGATCCTCCGGCCCCACCCGGAAGGAGCCGCGGGCGTGATAGGTGACCGGATGCTCGGCGGCCTCCAGGCTCTGGCGCCGCTCCCAGGCCAGCCGCTCGCGGGTCATGCGGTGGGAGCCGGGAACGTAGGCGAAGGGCCCCTCGTCCTCGGCCACGTCGTGCAGGAAGAACCAGGCCTTGGCGAGCGAGTGGAAGGTGTCGGCGTGGAGGCTGGCCTGGGGATCGGGCCGGTCCCTGGGCAGCCCGGCCAGGATCGCCTGCAGCGAGAAGATCGGCTCGGCGCCGGTGCCGGCCACGTAGCGGATCAGGTTGCGGATCTCGCGGCTGGCCAGCAACCGCTCCAGCTCGGGGTGGCTGCCGCGCAGACGGGCGCGATCGAGGGGGACCCGGCGGGTGATGGCATTGCCCTGGCGCATCTCCAGCCGCGGCCACGCGCTGCCGAAGATCTCCCGGCGCAGGGCCTCGAACTGCTCGGGGGGCAGCAGGTTCTCGCGGATCACGTAGCCCTGCTCGGCGTAGTGCTGCCGGTCGGCGGCCGTGATGCGCCGGCCCAGGCGCCAGCGCCGCTGGGCGGTGATCGCGTCGGCCAGGCGGATGCGGCCCACGTGCAGGCCGAGGCGGTTCAGGCGCCGGCTGCCGAGCACGGGGTTGTCGCGGAACGACTTGGCTCCGCTGAGCAGGGCCAGGGGGGCCAGGGCGGTGCGCAGGGCGCGAAAGGGGGCGGCCTTCGCCATCGGCAGCGGATCGCTCTGCGGATCTGCCATTCTCCGACCAGGCCCAGCCCGCCCAGCGCCCGAGCCCGATGACCGAGCGGATCCAGCTGGCCCACGGCGGCGGCGGCAGCCTGATGCAGGAGCTGATCCGCACCGAGCTGCTGCCCCTCTACGGCGAGCCGGCCCCGGTGTTGCACGATGCCGCCAGCCTGGCCATGCCCCCGGGCCGGCTGGCCTTCACCAGCGACTCCTACGTGGTGCAGCCGCTGGAGTTTCCCGGTGGCGACATCGGCCGCCTGGCGGTGGTGGGCACCGCCAACGATCTGGCCATGGCCGGTGCCCGGCCGCGGCACCTGAGCGTGGCCCTGATCCTGGAGGAGGGCCTGCCGCTGGAGCTGTTGCGGCGCATGGTGGCCTCGATGGCGGCGGCGGCGAGCGCCTGCGGGCTGAGCATCGTGACCGGCGACACGAAGGTGGTGGAGCGGGGCAAGGCCGACCGCCTGTTCATCAGCACCAGCGGCATCGGCGCGATCGAGGCCGCCGAGCCCATCACCCCGGCGGCGATCCGGCCCGGCGATGCCCTGCTGGTGAGCGGTGATCTGGGCCGCCACGGCGTGGCGATCCTGGCGGCCCGCCATGGGCTCGATCTGCAGCCGCCGGTGCTGAGCGACTGTGCGCCGCTGTGGCCCCAGGTGGCGGCCCTGCTGGAGGCCGGGGTCAGCCCCCACTGCCTGCGCGATCTCACCCGCGGCGGGCTGGCCAGCGCCCTGGTGGAGCTGGCGGAGGCCTCCGGCCTGGAGTTCGCCGTGCAGGAGGAGCGACTGCCGGTGATCGAGCCGGTGGCGCGCACCTGCGAGCTGCTGGGTTTCGAGCCCCTGCACCTGGCCAATGAGGGGCGCTTTCTGGCGGTGCTGCCGGCCGAGCAGCTGGAGCGGGCCCTGGCGGTGCTGGGCGCGCTGCCGGACCCGACCGGGGCGGCCTGGATCGGCACGGTGCGGCCCCGGCCCGCGGGCGCCGCAGCGCGGGTGCTGCTGGCCACGGCCCTGGGCACCGAGCGGCTGCTGCTACCGCTGAGCGGCGAGCTGCTCCCCCGCATCTGCTGAGGCATCTGCTGAGGGGCAGCGCCAGCAGGCCAGGCCGCCGCCGCGGCCCCGGGCCAGCAGCCAGCGGCCCTGGCCATCGCTGCCGCAGGCGATCAGCGCGAAGAACGGCTGCCGGCTGGGCTCAGCCGCGGGCAGGGAGCGCTGCAGTAGCAGCCGCGGACCCAGCCGCAGCTCCAGTTGCTCGAAGCCGAACTGCAGCAGCGGCCGCCGGCCCGCCAGCCGGCCCCAGCCGCAGAAGCGCAGCTCCAGGGAACCGAAGCGCACGCTGTTGGCCAGCTGCAGCGGGGCTTCTGGGTTTGGGGAGCTGGGGCTGATGGTGAGGCTGGCCCTCAGCAGGCGCAGCAGGGCCGCCTGTGGCGCCTGGGGTGTGGCCTGCTCCCGGCTCCAGAGCTGATGCAGCTCCCAGGGCCCCAGCACCTGCTCAAGGCTGATCCCCGAGCCATCGCGGCGCGCCAGCCGTTCCAGCTCCAGCACCTGCTGGCCATCGAGTTGCTTCATATCGCTTGACGTTTACATAGCTTGATCCCGTTTTAAGTATCCCTGCTCAACTCGCTTGTGCCCCAGAAGGGCTGGGCATACGGTGACGATCACCAGCCACACCCGGAGGAGCCATGGCCGTTCAACAGCCCAATGTTCAGCTTAATCACGGGCTCAGCCAACAAGCCCCCAATCATCAAGCCCCCGATCATCCAGCTCCAAGCCTGCAGGCTCATGGGGTGGCGCAGGCTTTAGGCGACACCGCCTTTGATCCGGTGGAGGCCTATTTCGAGTGCATCACCACCTGCTCTCTCGATGATGGCGAGTGCATCACCGTGTGCACAGACATGTTGCGCGATCAGGTGTGATCGTGATCAGGAGGATCCCACGCAGGTGGTGTCCTCTCGGCTGACATCTCAGCTGACATCCACTTACACGAACTCCACCGTGCCGTCGCGTCGCACGGCCAGGGTGCCGCTCTGATCGATCTCGATGCGGTCGCGCCGCCTGCTGTCGATGGCACCCACTTCATCGAAGTCGAACAGCCGCAGCCTGTCGTCGTTGCGTTCGATCCGTACTTCCCGGCCCCTTCGGCCGCCGCCACGTCGACTCACCTCATAGCGGCCGCGGGGCAGCTGCAGAGTGTCGCGGTCGTTTTCGCTGCCGAAGACGGTGTGCTGGCCGAAGCCGATGAAGGTGTCGCGGCCCTGACCCATGTCGATGAAGCCGCGGCCGCGGATGCCGCCGTCACGCACATCCACCACGTCGTTGCCGTCCTGCATGAAGATGAAGCGGCGGTTGCGGATGGCCCCATCGCCGCCGGAGGCCTCGATGCGGTCGTCACCAGGCCCCATGAAGATGAAGCCCTCATTGTTGATGCCGATGCCGTTGCGGCTGCGGCCGATCAGCAGGTCGTCGCCCGGGCCCAGCTGCAGGTTGCCGCGATCGCTGAAGAATCCGGGCTCGCTGTTGTTGGTCTGGCCGGTGATCACATCGTCGCCGTCGAGGGCGTTGATCAGGTCGCGGCCGTCGGTGCGCACCCCACGCCGTTCATCGATCACCCGGTTGGTCCGGCGATTCCAGCTGCCGCGAGTGGCACCGAACCAGCCATCAGGGGTGAGAACGGTTGTCAAGGCAGCGCTGCTCGCGATTGCCCCGATCCTCCCATCGCGTTCCTGGCAGGGTCAAGGCGCGCTGTTCAGGTTGCGGGGCCGGCTTGCGCTGCCGCTGCCCCCGCGTTCAGCTCTGCTCCACCAGCTCCGGGGACAGCAGCAGGGCGTCGCCGGCGGGGTCGAGCCGGAGCAGGCCTTGCTGGCGCAGCTGACTGATCTGGCGGGTCACGGTGGAGCGGGTGCTGCCGATCAGTTCGGCCAGCCGGGCGTGGCTGAGGGCCAGGGGCAGGTGGTAGCCAGCGCTGGTGCGGCGCCCGAAGCGCTGCACCAGAAGTTGCAGCAGCAGGCGCAGGCGCAGATCGGCTCCCACCGGATGGCGCACCAGGTGCAGTTCCAGCAGCCAGTCGCCGATCAGGTCGTGGCTCACCGGGCAGTGCGTCAGCGGCTGCAGCTCGCAGCGCAGGGGCGTCTGGGCCTCCAGCAGACAGCTGCTGGCCGCCGGCAGGCGCAGCCAGGGGGAATCCTCACGGGTGGCGAAGGCCAGGGTCACATCGCTCCAGGCGCGGCCGGCCGGCTGGCTGAAGCAGGCGGCGATCCGACCGATGCCCTCCTGCACCGTGAGCTTCAGGCAGTTGGCAACCTGGGAATCCTGGCCCAGCAGCAGCGACTGATGGGCGGCGAGAGTGATCGAACGCGGCGACTCCAGAAGGGCTCGGCCTGCGGGGTTGGCCCCGATTGTGCAGCGCCTGGAAGCTCGATTCGCGGCCCCCGATCGCCTGTGGCGCAAACGAACCTGCTCAGGTGATCGGGGGCACGGCGGCGGGCGTCGTTGGTCACGATCGATCCCCCGCCTCGCCAGGGTGAAGCCCCTCGATCCCTCCGCCCGCGCGGGCGACGCACCCGATGACGGCCGGCCCGCCCCGTCCCCTGCCCGGCACCGGTGCCGCCAGCGGCATCCTCGAAACCCTGGCCTTCTTCCGCGATCCGGGCTTTGCGCGACGGCGCTTCGAGCGCCACGGCAACGTGTTCGAAACGCGGCTGCTGGGCCAGCCGCTGGTGTTCATCCGCGGGGAGCGGGCGATCACCAACCTGCTCGCCCATCCCCAGAGCGTGCGGGGCTGGTGGCCCGCCAGCGTGCGCGAGCTGCTCGGCAGCCGCTCCCTGGCCAACCGCAACGGCGCCGACCACCGGGCGCGGCGGCGGGTGGTGGGGCAGCTCTTCGCTGCCGCCGCTCTGCGCCGCTACAGCCCGGCGATCGTGGCCCTGGTGGAGGAGCTGGTGGCCGAGCTGGCCCAGGCCCGCGAACCGCTGGCGCTGGCGGAGCGGCTGCGGCGCTTCGCCTTCACGGTGATCGCCACGGTGGTGCTGGGCCTGGAGGGCGATGACCGCGAGGCCCTGTTCGCCGATTTCGAGATCTGGACCAAGGGGCTGTTCGCCTTCCCCCTGGCGATCCCCGGCAGTCCCTTCGCCCGCGCCCTGGCGGCCCGCGCCCGGCTGCTGGAGCGGCTGGGAGTGGTGCTGCGCCGTGCCCAGGCCCAAGCGGCGGCCGGGGAGCCGCTGGCCGCCGGCGGCCTGGATCTGCTGGCCGGCGGGCTGGATGAGGTGGGCCTGCCCCTGGCCGACGACGACGTGGTGGAGCAGCTGCTGCTGCTGCTGTTCGCCGGCTACGAAACCACCGCGTCCTCGCTCAGCTGCCTGATGCTGGCCCTGTTGCAGCACCCGCTGGAGGAGGCCTGGCTGCGCCAGGAGCTGGCGGGGCTGAGCTGGCCGCCGGCGCCGGAGCTGGCCACCACGGCCTACGACCCCAGCCGGGCGCCGCGCCTCGATGCGGTGGTGATGGAGGTGATGCGGTTGACCCCGCCAGTGGGCGGCTTCTTCCGCCGCACCACGGCGCCGCTGGTGCTGGATGGGGTGCTGGTGCCGGCCGATCGGGTGGTGCAGGTGGCCCTGGCCGCCCACAACCGCCATGGGGAGGCCAACCTGGAGACCTTCCGGCCCCAGCGCCACCTCGAGGGCTCCTGCCCGGTGGCCCTGCTGCCCTTCGGCGGCGGTGAGCGGGTGTGCCTGGGCAGGGCCCTGGCGGAGCTGGAGATCCGGTTGCTGGCGGTGGGGCTCCTACGGGGGGTGGAGCTGGAGCTGGTGCCGGGGCAGAACCTGGAGCTGCAGGTGATCCCCAGCCCGTCCCCCCGCGATGGCCTGCTCGTGTGCCCCAGGATGGGATGGCGTGATGCGGTGGCCTGATGGCCCAGACGGTGGAGCCGGTTCAACAGGTGCTCAGCGCCTCCGAACGGTTCAAGCTCGATGCCGGCGACGACGCCCTCTTCTACGCCGAGCCCCGCTTCGTGCAGCACCTCGATGCCGGCTTCCGGGCGCGGCTCACGGCGCTGTATCGCGAGCGCATCCCACCCTGTGCGGTGGTGCTGGATCTGATGAGCAGCTGGGTGAGCCACCTGCCGGATGACGTGAGCTACGAGGAGGTGATCGGTCACGGCCTCAACGACCAGGAGCTGCAGGCCAACCCGCGCCTCGATCGCCACTGGCGGCAGAACCTCAATGCCGATCAGCGTCTGCCCCTGAATGACGCCAGCGTGGATGCGGTGCTGATCGTGGCCGGCTGGCAGTATCTGCAGTATCCGGAGGCCATCGCCGCCGAGCTGCTCCGGGTGGTGCGGCCCCGGGGCCATGTGATCGTGGCCTTCTCCAATCGGATGTTTTTCCAGAAGGCGCCGCAGATCTGGACCGACGCCGGTGACCGCGACCACCTGGCCACCGTGGCCCGGGTGCTGATGGCCCAGGGCTGGCCGCGGCCTGAGCTGATCGCGGAAGACACCCGGGCCCCCGGGCCGCTGGGCTGGATCGGCGGCAAGGGCGATCCCTTCTTCGCGGTGATTGCCACCCGGCCCGACGGCACCCGCCCGGACGGCGCCTCCCAGGGCTGAAACGCCAGCTGCGGCTAGCGTCCGCTTATCACCCCACAACCTGGCATGTCCTCCCCTGGTCGTTCCCGGAGTCGCCGCAGCTGGCGCTTCGATCTGTCGGGCCGTCAGCTGGGCCGCGTGCTGGGCTCCGGCCTGGTGGGGGCCGCTCTGCTGGCGGCCGCCCCCGCCCGGGCGATCGAGGAGGTGATCATCGAGTTTCCCCTCCTCGATATGGAGGTGCTGGTACGGGTGCCGGAGCTGGAGGACCCGGCGTTGCTGCGCCAGGGCACCAGCGATCTGGCCGAACTCGACCGCGCCAGCCGCGGCATGCTCGGCCCCAAGCTGGCCGAGGTGTTCAACCAGCCGGTGCCGGTGGGGCTGGTGCAGCTCGCCGAGGGCTCGGTGGGCTCCCCCCTGCTGGAGCAGGCCCTGCTGGTGCTTTCCTCCCTGGGCTCGGTGGAGGGATCAGATCAGGAGTTCACGGGCGCCGAGCTGCAGGAGGCGCTGCAGGCCGCCTCCGCCAATGGCCCCCCCACCCTGCTGTCGCTGATCAAGGCGATTCCCGGGGATCGGGTGCGCTTCAACCTGGGCCGCATCCGCGAGGTGAGTGAGCAGGTGCTGGCCCAGCGCCGCCGAACCGATGCGCTGATCGCCTCCCTGCCCGCCGCGCCCGTGTCGGCGGTGGCCGAGGTTGCGGCGCCGGCGGTGCGGCGCAGCGAGCAGAGCCTGGTGGTGGCGCACCGCCCCGAGCCCCTGCAGCTGGTGCTGCTGCGGCCGGCCGAGGGGGGCAACGGCCGCCTGGTGCTGATCTCCCATGGCCTCTGGGACGGTCCGCGGTCGTTCGAGGGCTGGGGCCAGCGCCTGGCCCGGGCGGGCTACACGGTGGTGTTGCCCCGCCACCCGGGCAGCGATGAACAGCAGCAGCAGGAGCTGCTGCGCGGCCAGGTGCCTCCTCCGGCACCGGAGGAACTGGTGTTCCGGCCCAAGGACATCTCGGCGGTGATCGATGGCGCCGCCGCCGGCCAGCTGGACGGCGTCTCGGTGAGCAGCGACCGGGTGGTGGTGATCGGTCACTCCTGGGGGGCCACCACGGCCCTGCAGGTGGCGGGGGTGTCCACCACCAGCTCCAGGCTGCAGGCGCGCTGCGACGACCTCAGGGATCCGGAGCGCAACCTCAGCTGGACGCTGCAGTGCAGCTGGCTGGACGCCGCCGAGAAGGCCAGCCTCGGCGATGGCCGGGTGATCGCGGCGGTGGCCGTGAGCCCGCCTCTGGCCCTGCTGTTTCCGGAAGGGGCGGGGCGTGAGCTCCAGTCGCGCGTGCTGCTGGTGAGCGGCAGCAACGACTGGGTGGTGCCTCCTGATCCGGAGGCCGTGAACCCGATTTCCCAGGGCGGCGCCACCGCCCTGGGTCACCGCCTGGTGCTGGCCAACGGCGGTGACCACTTCAACCTGCGGCCGGGCGACGGCCCCAGTGGCGGCGTGCTCGGCAACCTTGTCCTGGCCTGGACCGATGGAGCATTCGCCGCCGGTGCGGGAGTCAAGCCCCGGGAGGGGGCACCCAGTCTGCTGGGCACCACGGACTGGGGGCACGCCCAGATCCCCCTGGTGGATGTGAGCAACCACCTGCAGGCTGAGTGAGCGGCTTGCGATGCGATGCCTGACAGTCGGGGCAGACGGCCGGCTCGTGGCCATGGGGTTCTTCTCGAGCTCCGAGATGCTCACGGCGGTCTCGGTTCGCACTCGATGGACCACCAACGCCAGATCAGCTGGACGTCTCAGCCTGGGTTGCTGGAGAGGTCGTTGCCGGCCAGGTGGTGGACAAGCTCTCGACAGGCCGGGCAGGGTTGGCCCTCATCCGCGCGCCGTGATCACCATTTTGGGCGGCAGGAGTAGCGCACCAGCTGTGCTGGCCGCTGAAAACCCTGGTGTTGTCTGCAACGCCCCCTGTTGGACTTGAACCAACGACCGGCCGCTTAGAAGGCGGCTGCTCTATCCAGCTGAGCTAAGGGAGCCTGTGGTGGCATTCTGCCAAGGACCACCCGGGGCAAGGCCCTTAGAGTGACTGGCTGCGCACAGGCAACGCTGATGGCAGCCACCCGGCTTAGCGACGACCAAAAGCAGGAGATCGTGGCGCGCTACCGCGATGGGGCCAGCAGCACGGAGTTGGCGGCGGCGTTCGCCTGCAGCCCCAACACCGTGAGCCGGGTGGTGAAGGCGGCGCTGACACCGGCTGAGTACGAGCAGCTCAAGCAACAACGCCCCAGGGGTCCGCGCAGCATCACATTGATCGAGGAGGCCCCGGAAGCGTCGGCGCCCGCACCCGAGCTCCCGCCCCCTGCTCTCGCCGGGCCCGAGCCCGAGCCCGAGCCCATAGCGGCTGCGGAGCCCACAGTGGCTGCGGAGGACACCGGCTCCACCCGCTCCCGGCTGCGCGCCGAGGCCGAGGGTGACAGCGATGACGACGGCCCCGGGGTGCTGGCGATCGACGACGCCGACGATTTCGGCGACGACGCCGATCTCGAGGAGGCCCTCGACGATGACGATGACGCCGAGGAGGAGGTCTTCTTCACCGTGCCGGTGCACCTGGGCGCAGCGGTGGAGGAGCGGCGGGTGGAGTGCCGCGCCCTGAGCGAGGCCCAGCTGCCGGAAACGGCCTATGTGCTGGTGGACCGCAGCGTGGAACTGCAGCCCACCCCCCTGGGCGAGTGTCCGGATCTGGGGCCGCTGCCGGAGCAGGAGGCCGAGCGCCAGGCGCTGATGCTGTTCGTGAACCCGCGGCAGGCCAAGCGCCACTGCGGCCGCAGCCAGCGGGTGATCCTGCTGCCCGATCTGAGCCTGCTGGAGCGCACCGCTCCCTACCTGCTGGCCCAGGGCATCAGCCGGGTGGTGATCGAGGGCGGCATCTACTCCCTGCCGGGCAGCTGATCCGGCCGGCGGGCCAGCAGGGCCACGCTGCAGCCGCCGCTGATCACGCCCACCACCAGGGCCACGCCCACCAGAAACCCGGCGGGCAGCGGTGCCGTGCTGCCGCCACCGAGCCAGAGGCGCGGGCGTTGCTCGAGGTTCTGGGCGCCGAGACAGAGGATCAGCAGCAGCAGCAGCCCGCCGCCGAGGCTGGCCAGCAGCAGTCGCGCGCGCAGCAGCATGGCGCCTGGCGGGGTGAAGGGAGGCAGAGCGAGTCTGCCGCCTCCCCGGCTTCGCCTCTCCGGGGCGCCGCTGTTTGCTCAGGGCGTGTCCGGCTGGTTGCTGTGGTGCAGCAGGGCATAGAGGGCGCGGCGGCTGTGGCCGCTGTGCTCGGCCAGCTGGCGGGCGGCATCGCGGCTGCTGAGCCCGCCGGCCACCAACCGCTCCAGTTCAGCGCGCAGGGCCTCGCCATCCCAGGCCGGCGGCTGGGCGGGCGGGGCACCGCCCAGCACCAGGGTGCATTCCCCCAGCGGCGGCACCCGGCGGAAGTGCTCCAGGGCCGCGCTCACCGTGGGCCCCACCTGCTGCTCGTGGCGCTTGGTGAGCTCCCGCGCCACCCGCAACGGTCGATCGCCCAGCACCGCCAGCAGATCCTCCAGCAGCTCCAGCAGCCGGTGCGGCGCCTCGAACAGCACCAGCGTGCGCTCCTCCGTCGCCAGCTCCTGCAGTCGCGCCCTCCGCTGGCTGGCCTTGGCGGGCAGGAAGCCCTCGAAGCAGAAGCGCCCGCAGGGCAGGCCGCTGCTCACCAGGGCGGTGGTGACGGCGCTGGGGCCGGGCACGCAGATCACCTGCAGCCCGGCCTGGCGGGCGGCGGCCACCAGGGCTTCGCCGGGATCGGAGATGCCGGGCAGGCCGGCGTCGCTGATCACCGCCACCGCCTCGCCGGCGTCCAGGGCGGCCAGCAGTTCGGGGATGCGGCTGGCCTGGTTGTGCTGGTGGAAGCTGAGCAGTTTGGGCCTGCGCGGCCCGGCTTGGCCGGGCTGCTGCCCATGGCCAGGCTCGCGCGCAGGGCCGCGCAGGCCCAGCTGGTGCAGCAGCAGGCCGCTGCGGCGGGTGTCTTCGCAGGCGATGCGATCCACCCCGGCCAGCACCTGGCGGGCGCGGGGGCTGAGATCGCCGAGGTTGCCGATCGGCGTGCCCACCAGATACAACACCCCCGGCGCCGGTTCGTGCAACTGGGACACCGGGCTCCTGCACAATGCAGGCCCCAGTCTGTTGCCGATGGCTCCCGCCCCCTCCGCCGCCCTGGTGTTGCCCTCCGGCATCGCCCTGGAGGCCCTGCTCAGCGACCTGCGCCGGCTCAGCTGGGGCGCGGCCGACATCCTGCTGGCCTATGGCCGCGGCGAGCAGCCCCCCTACGGTTTCCCCAGAGCCCTGAGCGTGGATGAGGGCGGTGAGGGCCCCGTGAGCGCGGCCGATCTGGCGGTGAACCGCTGGCTGCTCGATGGCCTCGGCCAGGCCTTTCCGGAGGCCCAATGGACCCTGCTGAGCGAGGAGACCGCCAAGGAGCAGCTCACCGCCGGGGAGCCCCTGGCGGGTGACTGGCTGTGGATCCTCGATCCCCTCGATGGCACCAAGGACTTCCTGCAGGGCACCGGCGAGTACGCTGTCCATCTGGCCCTGGCCCATCGCGGCGTGCCGGTGCTGGGGGTGGTGCTGCTGCCGGAGATGGAGCAGCTGTGGCTGGGGATCACCGAGGCGCTGGCGGGCGAGCCGGGCCAGGCCTGGTGCGAGAACCGCGCCGGCGCGCGCACGCCGGTGCGCTTCAGCGGCCGGCGGGCGCTGGCTGAGCTGGTGCTGGTGGCCAGCCGCAACCACCGCGACGCCCGCCTGGAGCAGTTGCTGGCGGCCCTTGAGCTGGGCGACACCAAGGCGATCGGCAGCGTGGGCGGGAAGGTGGCCACGATCCTGCGCGGTGAAACCGACCTCTACATCTCCCTGTCGGGCAAGAGCGCCCCGAAGGACTGGGACATGGCCGCCCCCCACGCGGTGCTGGCGGCCGCCGGCGGCGCCTTCAGCCACGCCGACGGCCGGCCCCTCACCTACAACAGCGGCGACATCCGCCAGGCCGGTTGCCTGCTCGCCAGCCACGGCCCCGCCCACAGCGAACTGTGCGAGCGGGCGGCGGCGGCGATGGCCTCGATCGATCCGGGGTTTGTGGTGTGAGCGGGGTGGCTGTTGCGGTTGATGATCCGGCTTGTGCCTTGTGCCACCGCAAACTACTTTGAGGCCTGATACAAGAGAGCTGGTGCGTTTTGCATACGCTGCTGGGGGTGGCTCTCTCAAGGCATGAACGATCAACCGTTGTTCCCCAGACTTTTCGGCCTCTCTGTGTTGGCCTTGGTGCTGGGCAGCGGGTTGTTTGTGTTTGCCGAGTGGTGTGAAGAGCTGTTGATCAGTCGCCGCCTGCACAATCGACTTCAGTTATTGCATCGCTATCACCTGGCCGGCATGGACGTGCGTCCAAAGCTCATGGTCGATCCACCTGAGGAGGATGCAACAGCAGAGGAGGAGCCCACAACGCTGCTCACCGTTGTCTGGAGTGGAAAGACTGAAACACTGGGTCGTTTCAAGGGTGCTGTACGACATCCCATCTATGCCCTGCGCATGGAGTTGGTGCAGTGGCACGGATTTTCTGAGAAACAGCGGCTGGGCTGCCTGCACCTCAACACCGGCGAGGTTGCCGTGCAGGCGCGGTTCAGTGACACGATTCCAGAGCTTTGCAGCAAGGTGGCTGAAGGGTTCTCACCACCCAGAAGCGATGGGGGTGGTGAGTTGTTGGGTGTTCGGAACTGAGCGCCTCAGACCGGCAGCGGGGTGTCGGGCTGCGGCACACCGCGGAGGGTGAGGTTGATGCGGCCGCGGTTGTCGATTTCGCGCACGCGCACGGTCACCTGATCGCCCACGTTCAGCACGTCTTCCACCTTCTCCACGCGGGCTTCCGAGAGCTGGGAGATGTGGATCATCCCCTCCTTGCCGGGGAGGATCTCCACGAAGGCGCCGATGGGGATCACGCGGGTGACGCCACCGGTGAAAACCTCGCCTTCAGAGACGCGGCGGGTGAGGCCCTCGATGATCTTCTGGGCCTCTTCGGCGGCGGCGCCGTCGTGGCTGGCGATCGTCACCACACCGCCGTCCTCGATGTCGATCTTGGTGTTGGTGCGCTCGGTGATGCCCTTGATCGTGCGGCCGCCGGGGCCGATCACGGTGCCGATTAGCTCGGGATCAATCCGGAAGCTGAGCAGACGCGGGGCGTGGGGCGACATGGTGTCGCGGGGGGTGTCGATCGCCTCGAGCATCTTCTCGAGGATGTGCAGCCGGGCCGGACGGGCCTGGTTCACGGCCTCGGCCACGGTGCTCACTGCCAGGCCGGTGATCTTCATGTCCATCTGCAGGGCGGTGATGCCCTTCTCGGTGCCGGCCACCTTGAAGTCCATGTCACCGAGGAAGTCCTCGATGCCCTGGATGTCGGTCAGGATGCGCACCTCCTCGCCCTCCTTGATCAGGCCCATGGCGGCGCCGCTCACCGGCGCCTTGAGGGGCACGCCGGCATCCATCAGCGCCAGGGTGCTGCCGCACACCGAACCCATGGAGGTGGAGCCGTTGGAGCTGAGGCACTCCGACACCACGCGCAGCACGTAGGGGAAGGATTCCTTCGGCGGCAGCACGGGCACCAGGGCGCGTTCAGCCAGGGCGCCGTGGCCCACCTCGCGGCGGCCGGGGGAGCGCATCGGCTTGGTTTCACCCGTGGAGAAGGGCGGGAAGTTGTAGTGGTGCAGGTAGGTCTTGTCGCCGGACGGGTTGAGGTCGTCCATCTCCTGGGAGTCGCTCGGGGTGCCGAGGGTGGCGCAGGAGAGCACCTGGGTGAGGCCGCGCTGGAACAGGGCCGAGCCGTGCACGCGCTTGGGCAGCACACCCACGGCGGCGCTGATCGGACGCACCTGATCGAGGCCGCGACCATCCACGCGCTTGCCCTCGCTGAGGATCTGGCCGCGCATCAGCTGTTTGGTGAGGCTCTTGAAGCCGTTGCCCAGGGCCTTGCCGGCGGCGGCGGCCCGGATGGCGTCGTCGTCGGGGAGGGCGGCGATCGCCTCGCCCACCCGTTCCTTGATGGCATCGAGCTGGCTGTCGCGCTCCTCCTTGCTGAGCTCGAACTGCTTGAGCACCTCACCGATCGCCGGCGAGCACTCCTGCTCCAGGTAGGCGGGCAGGGTGGAATCCACGGCCTGCGGCTCGGGGATCACCTGCTCGATGCCGAGTTCTTGGAGCAGGGACTGCTGGGCCTTGATCAGTTCGCACACCGCTTCGTAGCCGAAGTCGATGGCTTCGATCACATCCTGCTCGGGCAGTTGGTTGGCACCGGCCTCCACCATCACCACGCCCTGGGGCGTGCCGGCCACCACCAGATCGAGCTCGCTGCGCTCGATTTCGCGGAAGCTGGGGTTGAGCACGAAGTCGTCGCCCAGCAGGCCCACCCGCACGGTGGCCATGGGGCCATAGAAGGGGATCCTGGCGAGCAGGGTGGCCATCGAGGCGCCGGTGACGGCGAGCACATCGGGCGGCACCCGCTCATCGAGCGACAGGCACATCGCCACGATCTGCAGGTCGTCGCGCAACCAGGACGGGAACAGGGGCCGCATCGGCCGGTCGATCAGGCGGCAGGTGAGCACCGCCCGCTCGGAGGGACGACCCTCGCGGCGAAAGAAGCTGCCGGGGATGCGACCGGCGGCATAGAGCCGCTCTTCGTAGTCGCAGGTGAGGGGAAGAAAGTCAATGCCAGGGCGGCCGCTGGAGCGGGTGGCGGTGACCAGAACCGAGGTATCACCACATTCCACCATCACCGATCCGCCCGCCTGAGGGGCGAATCGACCTGTGGTCAGCCGGATCTCCCGACCATCGAAGGAGACCAACTGAGTTTGTCCTTGCACGTGGGCTTATCTCTTTTTGTCAGATTTGATTCTCGCATCCGGGGGTGTCCCGCCGGGCTGGGATGGCCCGGCCGGGATCACCAGGACGACTTGACCACGCCGGGCAGCTCGCCCTTGTGGGCGCGCTCGCGCAGCTGGTTGCGGCAAAGGCCGAAGTCGCGATACACACCGCGGGGCTTGCCGGTGGCCCAGCAACGGTTGCGCACGCGGTTGGGGGCGCTGTTGCGGGGCAGGTTCTGGATCTTGCGGTGGATCTCCAGGCGCTGCATCGGATCGCTGGCGGCCTCAAAGGCGGCCTTCAGGGCGGCGCGCTTGGCGGCGAACCGCTCCACGATCTTTTTGCGCTTCACGTCGCGCGCGATCATCGACTTCTTCGCCATGCGGCTGCGGAACCTGAGGGTGCAGAGCCATCCACCATACCGTTGCGCGCGGCTGGCTCAGGGGCGGCTGGCTCAGGGGCGACTGGGACAGAGGTCGGCGATCGGGCAGGAGGGGCAGAGCGGCTTGCGGGCGTTGCACACGGCGCGGCCGTGGAAGATCAGGCGGATCGAGAGGGTTTGCCACTGGGCCTGGGGCACCAGCTTCATCAGGTCGGGCTCGATGCGGCGTGGCTCGCTGTGGCGGCTGAGGCGCAGGCGCTGGGCCAGGCGACTCACGTGAGTGTCCACGGTGACGCCGGCGTTGATGCCGTAGGCCCAGGCCAGCACCACCGAGGCGGTTTTGCGGGCCACCCCCGGCAGCACCAGCAACTCCTCCATGGTGCGCGGCACAACGCCGCCGTGGCGTTCCACGAGCAGCCGGGAGGCGGCCACGATGTTCTTGGCCTTGTTGCGGAAGAAGCCCGCTGATTTCACGTAGGGCTCCACCTCAAGGGGGGTTGCGGCGGCGGCGGCGGTGGCATCGGGGAAGCGCGCGAACAGGGCCGGGGTGATCAGGTTCACCCGTTCATCGGTGCACTGGGCCGAGAGCATGGTGGCCACCAGCAGCTCGTAGGGGGTGCGCCAGGTGAGCGAGCAGGTGGCGTGGGGGTAGAGCTCGCCGAGGCGCGCCAGGATCAGCGGCGCGCGGGTGCGGGCGCTGGGCAGGCGCGGCATGGTGCTGGCAGGGGGATCAGCGGGCGAGCAGCTGCTGCACGGCCGGCAGCTGGGAGGTGTCGCGCACGATCAGCACCAGGCTGAGGCCCACCAGGAACACGAAGCCCGACTGCATGAAGGCCATCTGCAGGCGCTCAGGCAGGGGCCGGCCGCGCAGGCCCTCGAGCAGCAGCAGCACGAACTGGCCGCCATCGAGCAGGGGCAGGGGCAGGGCGTTGAGCACCGCCAGGTTGATCGAGATCAGGGCGGTGAACAGGAACAGGCTGCTGCCGCCCTGCTGGGCGAAGGAGGCGCCCATCTCCACGATCTTCACCGGACCGCTCACCTGGCCGGCGGTTTCGCCGAAGTGGGTGATCAGGGTGAAGAAGCCGCCGGCGGTGCGGCTGAGCAGGGTGGTGAAGTCGCGGTTGGCCTGGCGGATCGGCTCCAGGGGGCCGCGGGCGGGCCGGTAGGCCTCTTCGCCGAAAGGCTGCAGCTGGGCGCCCACGCGGCCGGTGCCATCGAGATCACTGGGGGTGAGCTGGAGCTGCACCCGGCTGCCGTTGCGCTCGGCCACCAGCTCCAGCGACTGGCTGGGGGAGGCCTGGATGCGCTCCACCATCTCCATCACGGCCGTCTGGCCGCCGGCCAGGGGTTCGCCGGCGAGGCTGAGGATGCGGTCGCCGGGCTGGAGACCGGCGATGGCGGCGGGCTGGCCGCTCTGCACGCCGCTCACAAGCACGCCGGGGGTGGCGCTGAAGCCGGCGGGAATGCCCACCACGGCGCTCTGGGCCACCAGCACCAGCCAGGCCAGCAGCAGGTTGGCCAGCACACCGGCGGCGATCACCAGGGCGCGCTGGGGCAGGGGCCGGTTGGAGAGCAGGTTGGGGTCGTCCTTGGGGATCGTGCTGCCGGCCTCGTCGTCGGGGAAGGCCACGAAGCCGCCCAGGGGAATGGCCCGCAGGGCGAACTGCACGCCGCGGCGCTGGCGCTGCAGCAGCACCGGCCCGAAGCCGATCGAGAAGCTGCTCACGCGGATGCCCTGCCAGGTGGCGGCAAAGAAGTGCCCCGCCTCATGCACCACGATCAGGCCGGCGAGGATCGCCAGAGCCGCCAGAACACCCATTCAGACCGTTGTGTAGAACGTCCATTGTGGGGCCGATTCGGGTGGCGTTGCGTTCTGAGCCGATCAGGCTGGGGGTGTGATCCCGGGGGGGGGGGTGGGCGGCGCCGGCCTGTGGTGACGGACTGGATCGATGGCCTCGACCGATGGCCGCAATCGCAGTTCGCGCGTGCAGAAGGGGTGCCAGAGACGATTCGGCACTGGCGTGTTCGGGGCGGTGGCCTTTGACCTGAAAGGCGGGCTTTGTACCTGGCTGGCGATCAACGATGCGCTGGTGTCTGAGAGTGGGTCGATCACGATCATCTGAACGGATCGGGCTGGGAGTGCTGCTGTGATGCTTTCTGAACGCAGAAAAAATTTGCGCTCAGGTGCAATCCTTTCGCTTCTGGCCAAGTATTGCCGTTGGGATGCCTGATTGCGGGACTCACCATCACTTAGGTTGCACTGATCATGACCACACTTGGTGCTCGCCGATTCATGTCGATCTCCATCCTCCTGATGCTCGCGGCCTTTGCCGTTGGTGTGGTGCTGCCTTCAGCCCAGGCGCGCACTGAAGCTCCTGAAGTGCTCTACACCCTGCAAACCAGCTGTTCCTTGGCCGGTGGTGAGCCCGAGCCCTGCGTGGTTGAGGCCACGCAAACTGCGGAAGGCACCACCTATCGCCACGTGATCGGCGGGCGCGTTGAAACCGTGCGTATCAGCGATGCTCCGGTGCGCATGACTCTGTGGGATGCCGGCACGAAAACCTGGACCCCCCTCAGCAGCGCCGCCGCACGCTTCTCCACCAACACGATCTGCTTCAACGGACGCGATCTGTGTGTGGTGAATGCCAACTACCTCAACAGCGTGCGCGAAGACCGCCCCGATGCGTCTGCCGGCCGCGACCTGGTGCAGGTGCGCTTCGATGACAGCGGGCGCGTGCACCTCACCTGCTACGACGACGGCTGCAAGGAGCTGCGCTGATGAACCGCACGGCACAACGCGTCAGCCTGCTGCTCACCGGCGTGCTGGCACTGCCCAGCTGGATCACCCCGGCCCTGGCGCTCGGGGGCAGCGCAGCCGGAGCCAACCCATCCCATGGCGCCGCCCTGCTGGCGCGTGGCGGCGGTGGCATCGGCAGTGGGGGAGGCGGCAGACGGGGCAACAGTGGCTTTCAAAGCTCTGGCCCCGGCCTCAGCAGCGGCTCCAACAGGCCCAGTGGCGGCTGGAGCAGCCAGTCGAGGAGCAGCAGCGGTCCGTCGCTGGAGCGGCCCAGAGCGGCGGCGCAACCACGCGGCAGCGGCCTTGGCAGTGGCAGCCGCGACCTCAATCGCAACCAACCGAGCGGCAGTCGCCAGACGGTCAATCGCCAGACAAGCGTGCGCAGCGACAATCTCAGCCAGCGCTCCGATGTGCGCATGGAGCGCATCGACCAACGCGGTGACGTGCGCACAACCCGCATCGAAAACCGCACGGATCGGGTGGAAGACCGCTCCAGGGTGCGCCGTGACCGGGTGGACAGCCGCGGCCGCAACTACTGGGACAGCCACCCCGGCTGGGCCCGCCCGGGCTGGGGCTACGCCCGGCCCTGGAACACCGGCTGGTATGGCGGCTGGTCCAGCCCCAGCTGGGGCTGGTGGGGCCCCCGGGCGACGGCCTGGGGTGTGGCCTCCCTCACCACGGCTGCCGTGATCAATGCCGCTGTGAATGATGCCGTGAACAATCAGGTGACCTACATCGTGATTCCCAACAGCAACTTCGAGCTGATGTACGGCACCATTGCACCGGCGGGCACGGATGTGGTGAATTTTGAGGCCTTCATGGGAGAAACACGCATCACGATGCGGGCCGACTGTCGCCGGGGCACCCTCAACGGCAGCACCCCCAACACCATTGGGGAGGCTGAACTGATGAATGCGGCCTGCCAGGTAGCCTTCGGCAGCGTTTGAGCCCCGAGACCCAGCACCTCCCGAAATCCAGCCTATTCTTCTGCATGACTACAACCTTCGTGCGTGTTCTGGTAACTCGAATCCCCCTTCTGAGCGTTGCTGTGGGGGGGCTGCTGCTGGTGCAACCCTCCGGCCGCGCCGAACCCGCAGAGATCGAATCGCTTGAGGCCGAAACCCTCGAGCTGGAAACCCTTGAGGCCGAAGCTGCCACTCCGTCCCCCTGGCGCAGCACGGTGGAGCTGTATGGCTTCGCCCCGCTGAGAACCACCGGCACCACCCGGGTGCGGGGCTTCGAGGCGGATGTGGATCTCGATCTGGGCGATGTGCTCTCCGCCCTCGACTGGGCCACCTATGTGCGCGGCAGTGTGGAACGCGACCGCTGGGGACTGCTCACCGATCTCAGTTACGTGCGGCTCGGTGCCAGTGGAGCCCGCACCGGCCCCGGCGACCGGCTCACGGGCAAGGCCGAGGTGAGCAGTTCCCTGGGCATCTACGACCTGGCGGTGCGCTATCGCTTCGGCGAGCCGGAGGCCGCCGTGGCCGAAAAAGGCTCCTTCAGCCTCATCCCCTATGCGGGGGTGCGGGTGATTGCCGCCGATCTGGATGTGGACGCTCAGGTGCAGGGCACCGGGCCGCTGGGGGTGATGTTCGAGCGGGAAGGCAGTTTCGGGCGCACCTGGGCCCAGCCGCTGGTGGGCCTGCAGGGCAGCGTGTTTCTCACCCCCCGCCTGCGCGCCTTTGCCAGGGCCGACATCGGCGGCTTCGGGCTCAGCGGTGATCAGGACCTCTCCGGCAATGCCCAGGTGGGTGTGGGGTATGCCATCGGCAACAACACCAACCTGAATCTCTCCTGGCGCTACCTGGGGGTGAAGTACCGCAATGACCGCAATCCCAGCAGTGGCTTCAGCAACTACCAGAACGGCATCGAACTGGGGCTGAAGTTCTTCTTCTGAGGGCGGCGGGGTTCAGCCGTCCTGCTGGTCCTGGTTGCGGCGTCTGTCGAGGCGCACGAGATGGCTGGCCCAGGCCGGTGCGGCCAGCGACACCACCAGAATCGTGAGCGCGGTGCTGAGCCGGCTGGAGAAGGTGCGTGCCACATCCAGGCCGGAGTGCACGTAGGTGAGGGTGACGATGGCGGCGAAGACGCCGGTGGTGAGGGCGCTGGCGGAGCGGATCAGATCGCGTGGCTGCTGGTTGGGGTTGAGGTTGGCCGCGTTGCCGAACAGCTGGCCCACGATGGCGCCGGCCACCACCAGCGCCAGCACCACGAGCCCCCGCTCGCTGGCGTGGTCGGCCGGGTCGGCGGTTTTGAGCTTGTCGGCCAGCACGGTGCCGGTGCCCACCAGGGCGCCGCAGGCCAGGCCGATCACCCCCCACCACGACCCCGGGTGGCGCAGCTGGTTGCAGAAGCCGGCCCCTGCCGCCAGCACCAGGGCGCTCACCAGGGTGGCGGGCACCAGGGGGAGGCGTTGCACGATGGCGTAGCCCAGCGCCACGCCGATCAGGGTGGAGAGCAGGCGGTTGCGCTGCAGCATCTGCTTCATGGGGCCGTGCGCACGATGCAGCGGAAGCCCATGTGGCAGGTGGAGGTGTCGATGCCCTGGGCCAGGCGCGCCGCCGGGCGGTAGCGGCGGCAGTAGCTGGGGGCGCAGAGAAAGGAGCCGCCCTTCACCACCTTGCGCGGCTGCTCCCCATGCTGGGAGCGGGGATCGATGCTGGCCGCCGCGGTTGCACAGCACCCCGATGGATCCGGCTCATGGGGGCCATACCAGCTGTCGGTCCACTCCCACACGTTGCCGATCATGTCCACCAGGCCGTAGCCATTGGCTGGGTAGGCGCCCACCGGCGAGGTGCGTTCATAGCCATCAAGGCGGCTGTTGTGGTGGGGGAAGTCGCCCTGAAAGGTGTTGGCCACGGGGATGCCGCCGGGGTGGAGCTCATCCCCCCAGGCGAATTCGCAGCCCTCGCGCCCGCCCCAGCCGGCCCGCTCCCACTCCACTTCGGTGGGCAGCTGCTTGCCGCACCAGTGGGCATAGGCCAGGGCATCGGCATGGGCGATGTGCACCACCGGGTGCTGGTCGCGGCCCTTGATCGAACTGCCCGGCCCTTCCGGATGGCGCCAGTCGGCACCGCTCAGGTACTGCCACCAGCGGTAGTGATCCTGCTGACCCACCGGACCGGCGGGGGGCACGAACACGATCGAGGCCGGTTGCAGGCGTGTGGGATCGGCCCCGGGGTAGAGGGCCGGATCGGCGGGCAGCTCGGCCTGGGTGCGGTGGCCGGTGGCCTTCACGAACTTGAGGAACTGGGCGTTGGTGACCGGCGTGCGGTCGATCCAGAACCCCGCCACGGTGACCAGATGGGCCGGGGCTTCCTCGGGGTAGTGGTGATCGGAGCCGATCACACACTCCCCACCCGGCACCCAGGCCATGCCCGGAGCCGGAGGGCGCCCCGGGCCGGCGGGATGCTGAACCCGCATCGGCCTACGACTGGCCCATCGTGGCCTCCATCTTGTCGAGCACCTGCTGCACCGAGAAGCTGGCGGCCTTCTGGCGGGGCGGGAACTCCACGAAGGTCTGCAGGAACTGGCCCACGTAGGTCTGGGCTGGCACCAGCAGGAAGATGTGATCGAACATCCAGTCCCAGTAGGTGTTGGAGGTGATGTCGGCCCGCTCGTAGGGGTCGGTGAGCAGGTTGAAGATCTTCGGCACCCGCAGCTGGGTGAAGGGCTCGGCCCAGATCTGGCAGGTGCCCTGGGCGCGCTGCTCCATGAACACAAACTTCCAGTTGTCGTAGCGCAGGCCGGTGAGATCGCCGTCGTCGGAGAAGTAGAAGAATTCGCGCCGCGGGCTGGTGTCGCTCTGGCCGGTCCAGTAGTCGAGCATGTTGTAGCCGTCGAGGTGCACCTTGAAGGTCTTGGCACCCACCTGGTGGCCGGTTTTGAGCTTCTCCTTCACGTCGTCCTCACCGGCGGCCGCCACCAGCGTGGGCAGCCAGTCGAGGTGGCTGACGATGCCCTTGAAAGTGGTGCCCGGCGCAATCCGGCCGGGCCAGCGCACCAGGGCCGGCACCCGGTAGGCCCCTTCCCAGTTGCTGTTCTTCTCGCTGCGGAAGGGGGTCATGCCGGCATCGGGCCAGCTGTTCATGTGCGGCCCGTTGTCGGTGCTGTACATCACGATCGTGTCGTCGGTGACGCCCAGCTCATCGAGCAGATCCAGCATCTCGCCGATGCACTCGTCGTGATAGATCATCACGTCGTGGTATTCCGACTGCCAGCGCCCGCTGCGGCCCACGTCCTGGGGCCTGGCGTAGGTGCGGAAGTGCATGTGGGTGGTGTTGAACCACACGAAGAAGGGCTCACCGGAGGCCACCGCATCGCGGATGAAGCGCTTGGCTTCGGCCATGAACTCATCGTCGGCGGTTTCCATCCGCTGGCGGGTGAGCGGGCCGGTGTTCTCGATCCGCTGGGTGCCATCGCCGTTGGCCCAGCAATGGAGCACGCCGCGGGGGGCGAAGCGCTTGCGGAAGTTGGGAAACTCCGGGTCATCTTCCTTCGGGTAGTCGCGCAGCTCGGGCTCTTCTTCCGCGTTGAGGTGGTAGAGGTTGCCGAGGAACTCGTCGAACCCGTGCATGGTGGGCAGGTGTTCGTCGCGGTCACCGAAGTGGTTCTTGCCGAACTGGCCGGTGCGGTAGCCGAGGGGTTTGAGCAGGTCGGCGATGGTGGGATCTTCGGCCTGGTAGCCCGCCTCTGCCCCTGGCAGCCCCACCTTGCTCAGGCCGGTGCGGTACACGCTCTGGCCGCTGATGAAGGCGGCGCGGCCGGCGGTGCAGCTCTGTTCGGCGTAGTAGTGGATGAACTTGCCGCCCTCCTTGGCCACCCGGTCGATGTTGGGGGTTTCGTAGCCCATCAGGCCATGGCTGTAGCAGCTCAGGTTGCTCTGGCCGATGTCATCGCCCCAGAGGATGAGGATGTTGGGCTTGCCTTTGGGCATTGGGAGACCCGGAACGGGAGCAAAGCAACCTCCAGGCTGAATGGCCGTGGGGCGGAATGGCAACCATGGCGCCATGGTTGCGGGGATTTCGCAATGGCCTGTTCTGCAAACTTCAGAGCCCGTGGCGTCAGTGCGGCTGGAGGGTGCGGCGCTGCCAGCGCAGCACCGGCAGCGACACCAGCACCGTGACCAGCACGTAGACGATGATGCCGAGCTTCACCGCGGGCATCTCGGGGGCATAGGTGGTGGCCAGCAGCAGGGCCAGCCCCGGGTTGCGCATCGAGGTGACCAGCGCCACGGTGACGCGCTGGCCGCTCTGGGTGCCCTCACCGCCGGCCAGCCCGTAGCCGAGCATCAGGCTGACCAGCACCAGCAGCACCATCACGCCGATGGCCCCCAGGTTGGCGCTGGAGAACTGGAGCAGCAGCGGTGCCGTGCGCACGAGCACCGCCAGCACCAGCAGCACCAGCAGGCCATTGGCGAGCCGATCGAGCACCCGCCGCAGCCCCTGCCTGCGCTCGCTCAGCAGGTGGCCGAGCGCCAGGCCCAGCAGCAGCGGCAGCAGCTGCACCTGGCCCACCTGCAGCGCCACCTGGCGTGGAAGCAGGAGATCCCAGCCCTGCACGGCGAAGACCGGCCCGCTCAGGTCGGCCAGCAGGGGCAGCGTCACGATCGCCAGCACGGCGGCGCACACCTGGAGTAGGGCGGCCAGGGAGGCATCGCCGCCGCTTTTCCCCGCCTTGCGCAGGATCAGGGGGGCGCTGGGGCAGGCGGCCATCAGGGCGATGGCATGGCGCGCCTCGATGGAGAGGGCCTGGGCAGGGGGCAGGCTGAGCAGGAGCCAGCCCACCAGGGGCACCAGCAGGCAGGTGGCGAGCTGGGCCCGCAGGATCAGGGGCCAGTGGCGGCGCCAGTGCTGAAAGGCCTGCAGCGGCAGGTTCACGCCCAGGGCCAGCATCACGGTGAAGAGCGTGAGTGGCACCAGCAGGGCCACGGTGGTTTGGGCTGTCAAAGCACCAGTGCGGAGGAACGAATGGCCATCGATCGGGGTGCGTCTTAAGTTGCCTGCGGCTTCCGATCTTGCGGGGCCATCCTGCACGCTGATGGGCCCCGCTCCCCAGGCCCTGGCTGCGCAACTGGCGCAGCACTATGCCGTGCTGGACTTCGGGCCCCGGCCGGGATTCGAGGCCGATTTCCTGCATCGCACCACCACCTGTGCGGTGGGTGATCTTCGGTTCAATCAACTTCATCTTCGGCGGCAGCATCGAATACGAAACCGGCGGGCTGAAGCTGGCGCTCAACGCCAGCTGTCCGCTGTTCTTCACGCCCGGCCAGGAGTATCGGTACACCGCCGCTGCCATCGCCGGGCTGGGGGTGTCCGAGCGACGCTTCACCCAGGAGCTGTCGTTCGCCAGGGTGGTGCGCCGCGCAGACCAGCGCCGGCAACGCCTGCTTGAGATCCTGCACGGAGCGATTCGCTTTCTCGATCATCCGGAACAGGAGACCGATGGCGCGCTGCAGGTGCTGCTGTGTTCGGGGCTGGAGCAGCAACCGGCCCGCACACCTGAGCAGAACGGTGGCCGGCAGCGGATCTTCGAGGAGCTGCTGGAGTGGATTCGCGCCCATCTGCACACCCCGATCAACCTCACCCAGCTGGAGCGGCGCAGTGGTTATTCACGCCGCAGCCTGCAACTGGTGTTCCGGCAGCGCTTCGGCTGCGGCCCGATTCAGTGGATTCGCCAGCCGCTACGGGCTGGCGCCATCCATGCTGCTGCGTGAGGGTCGCCGGCAGTAACCGGTCCCGATCTCGTGCAGCTGCAACGCCAGAGCGTGGGGTTGGTCTTCGTTGTGCTCCAGCGTCAGTGTCAGGTTGAGCGGAACTGCTGCGAATCAACGCTGGCGGCAGCACCGCTGGCCTGCAGGGGCTGGTCGGCGAGGGTGCCGCTGAGGTCGGCGTCCTGGAAGTCGGCGCCGGCGAGGCGGGCGCCGCGCAGATCGGCCTGGCATAGACGGGCCCGCGCGAACCGGGCGCTGGTGAGATCCGCCCCTGAGAGATCGGCGCCGGTGAGATCGGCGTCGCTGAAATCGGCGCCCTGCAGATCCACGCCGTGCAGGTCGGCATGGCGGAGCACCGTGCCGGAGAAGTTGGCGCCGCGCCAGCGGCTGAAGGGAATGCGCAGGCCCTCGAGGTTGGTGCGCTGCAGATCGAAGCCGTCCTGCCAGAGCCCGGCGGCGGAGAGATCCTCGAGGGCGCGGATGCGGCCGAGGCTGTTGGAGGCGCCGGCCTGGCGCTGGGCGAGCAGGAGATCGAACATCTCGTGATGCTCGCGCTCCTTGCGTTTGCCCGCCTCGAAGATGTACACGAAGGCGGCGGCCACAAGGCTGAACGTCTCGACGTTGCCGATGCTGATGATGTCGAGATAGTCGCTGGTGAGGCAGTCGGGCTCGAGCCGGGAGGTATGGCAGTTCTCGAAGCGGTTTACCGCAGAGAGCAGCGCGAAGGAGCAGGCCGCAGCGATCAGCACCCGGAACCTGAAGGAGCGATCGAGCCGGCGAAAGAAGGGCGAGCTGCGGCGGCGCTGCTGGTTGTCGTACCAGGTGGTGGCTGGTTTCGTTCTCTTGGCGTGCAGGTGGCCGTCGGCGCTGCGTTGGAGCACGGCATCGGGGTTGGCGGCGAGGGTCATCAGACCTGCACAGCAGGTGATATCACGCTAGCGGCGGACGCAGAGAAGACTTTTCAGCGGTAGGCCGATTAGGTGATCGGGGTGCAGGCTGAGGCTGCGCCCCTTCAGGCGTTGGCGGCCAGCCAGGCGGTGAGATCGGCCGGACCCTGGAAATCGAGCAGGGCATCGGCCAGCGATTCGAGCTTCCCCAGCGGTAGCGCCTTGATCCGGGCGGTGGTGTCGGGGCTCAGGGGGCCGCAGAGGCGGCCGAGCTGGCGAAGGGCGACCTTGGCCTCGCCTTTGGCCTCGCCCTCAGCTTTGCCGAGGCCAAAGATCTGGCGGTAGGCCACGCTCTGGGTGAAATCGTCGGCGGTGATGCCGGCCATGGCAGCGATCTCCTCTACCGGGCGGTCATAAAATCTTGCAATCA
Organism: Cyanobium sp. ATX 6A2; assembly: GCF_024346355.1. GTDB lineage: Bacteria > Cyanobacteriota > Cyanobacteriia > PCC-6307 > Cyanobiaceae > NIES-981. The sequence goes on along the minus strand of NZ_JAGQCU010000001.1, from coordinate 395,292 downwards.
GGATAGTGGGGATGAGGGTGAGCAGGTCGGCGGCCTCGTCTGGTGTTGGCAGGAGTGGGGCCTCACGGCGCAGGCCTTGCACCGCTGTGGGGATCTGCGCTTCCGGTTGTACCAGCAGCGCCAGCAGGCGTTGGAACAGGGGAATGGCTGGCTGAGCTGGCTGCTGGGGCCAGCGCTGCGGTTGCAGCTCCACCCAGTGCAGCCGCCGCTCGAGAAACTCGGCCACGGGCCCGGGATCACCGAAGTCGAGATGGCGCGACGGGGTGATCACCAGCACGCGCCAGGCCGTGATGGTCGGCTGCTGCTGGAGCAGGCGGGCCGTTTCCGCGTAGAGACGGCGGAGGAAACCGGGGTCGGGCGCCATCTGGGCTTCCAGGATCAGTGCCGGCAGATCGGGGCGGTTGGGCGGTGGGAGGAACAGGCCATCCAGGCGGTATTCGCGCTGTTTGAGAACAGGGGCCGAGAAGCTGTAGCCGCAGGCGTCAGCCGGCAGGCCATCGAGCAGCGTGAGGATGCGATCGGGGCGGTTCTGGAAGAGCCAGAAGAACAGCTTGTCTGAAAGCAACGGCTGCACCCCCCTCAGGCGTTGGCGGCCAGCCAGGCGGTGATGCCGGCCATGGCAGCGATCTCCTCTTCCGGGCGGCCATAAACCAGGGTAGTGGGGATGAGGGTGAGGTTTTGCAGCAGGGCTGGTTGCTGGGGCCCGCTGCGGTGCAGCGCCACCCGGTGGACCCGCGGCTGCACCGGGGGGTAGGGCTGTTTTTTGACCAACCGTGATCTGTACAGCCTGTACAGGTTGGGGAAATCGCCGTTTACACCGCCACGGGAAGCTGGGCCTTGAACGGCTCGGCCAGCAGCCTGGCGAGCCCTGCCGGGTTGCGGATGTCGATGCAGAGCAGTGTGGGGCCAATGAACTCCAGGGTGTAGCCATCGCCTTCCAGCACCAAATCGGGGATGCCCCGCAGCGTGGGGTGGCGGAACAGGATCGCTCCGGTGTCGGCATCCAGCAGCCGCTCCATGCCTTCCAGCTGGGTGCTCAGGTGTTGGGGCTGATCCATTGTTTGCTCAACTCTTGCGCAGGATCAGCAGGGAGGTGGTCGGTTCAGCAATGAAGGACTCGATGGTGGAGAAATACCTGAGAAGACACTGCTGGATCTCTGCTGTGCTCGTGTTGCCCACCAAGAGCCACACCACCTTGGGAGGAGCGCCACGCAGCAGGCTCAGGCTTTTGAAATCGTCATCTTTGGTGACGATCGTGAATCCTGCCTTGAGGGCGAACTCCCAGATCGTCTGATCGGAAGCACCTTTCAGCCCCACGACCCGGACGTGAGTGCTACCAGGAAATGTATCGGATAGTGCTGTAGGCAGCCTGGGGCTGAGATTTTCATCGAACAGCAAGCGTCCTGCCTTCACCTGATCAGGAAGCTGGGCGGCTCAGGCCACCGTAAGGCCACTGATCCGCTTTTCGCGCTCAGCCGCGTAGCGCAGTACGGCCTGGATGTGTTCGGTGCGCAGGTCGGGGAAATCGGCCAGGAGGTCGTCTTGGCTCATGCCACTGGCCAGATATTCGAGAACGTCGTAGACCGCGATCCGCGTTCCTGCCACGCATGCCTTGCCGCTGCGCACTCCTGGCGTGCAGGTGATCAGGGGGCTGGGCTGGCCGGTCATGTTCGGGAGCCAGGTAGGGGATCCGGTGGCCTTCCCAACGTTAGTGCCGCTGTTGCGATTGCCAAACCGCAACGCCCCTCACCCCGCCGGGCCGATCCTGTCCCCGCCGAAGTAGGGCACCAGCGCTGCGGGCAGCTGCACGGAGCCGTCGGACTGCTGGCCGTTTTCGAGCAGGGCGGCCATGGTGCGGCCCACGGCCAGGCCGGAGCCGTTGAGGGTGTGGGCGAGCTGGGTGCCCTTGGTGTCGGCGTCCTTGAAGCGGATGGCGGCGCGGCGGGCCTGGAAGTCGCCGCACACCGAGCAGCTGGAGATTTCGCGGTAGGCGCCGGCGCCGGGGAGCCACACCTCCAGATCAAAGGTGCGCGCGGCGGAGAAGCCCAGATCGCCGGTGCAGAGCTCGATGCGGCGGTAGGGCAGCTCGAGGGTTTCGAGGATGGCTTCGGCGTGGCGGGTGAGCTGCTCGTGGGCGGCGGCGGACTCCTCAGGCCGGGTGAACCAGTAGAGCTCCACCTTGTTGAACTGGTGCAGGCGGATCAGGCCGCGGGTGTCGCGGCCGTAGGAGCCGGCCTCGCGGCGGAAGCAGGGGGTGTAGGCGCAGTAGCGCAGGGGCAGCTGCTCGGCGGGGAGCACCTCGTCGCGGTGGAGGGAGGTGAGCGGCACCTCGGCGGTGGGGGTGAGCCAGAGGTCGTCGCCTGAGCAGCGGAAGCTCTCCTCGGCGAACTTGGGCAGCTGGCCGGAGGCGGTGAGGCTGGCGGTGTTCACCAGAATCGGCGGCAGCACCTCGGTGTAGCCGCGCCCCGTGTGCTGATCGAGCATGAAGCTGATCAGGGCGCGCTCGAGGCGGGCGCCGGCGCCGAGCAGGGTGATGAAGCGGCTCTGGGCGATGCGCACCGAACGCTCGGTTTCCCACAGGCCCAGCCGCTCGCCGATCTGCCAGTGCTCCTGGAGGCCGGCTTCGCTGCGGGGGCTGCCCCAGCGCTTCACCTCCACGTTCTCGGCCTCGCTGGCGCCCTCGGGCACCTCGGGGGCGGGCAGGTTTGGGAAGGTGAGCAGCTGCTCGCGCAGCTTCTCCTCCAGGATCTTCTCCTCCTCCTCCAGCACCGCCACCTGCTGCTTGATGCGGTTGCCCTGCTCGCGCAGCGCGGCCACCTCGGGGCCGGAGGGGCCGGCACCGCCGCGGATCAGTTCGCCCACCTGCTTGCCCACGCGGTTGCCCTCGGCCTGGAGCTCGCTGCGGCGCTGCTCGAGGTCGCGCTCCTGGCGGGCGATCAGCTGCAAACCAGTGAGGTCAACCTCGATGCCGCGGCGGGCGAGCTGAACCACGATCTGCTCGGGGTGTTGGCGCAGCAGGCGCTGATCGAGCACGGCGGGGCGGGAACGACGGCCCGCAGCGTAGGAGCCGGGCCCTGCGGGAGCCTGAGCTGAGAGGTTGGTGATGAACCCTTGCCGTTTGTGCTCCGGCCAGTCGTTGGCGGTAGCTTGAAACAATGGATAGAAGGCCTGGATACGCCATGACGCAACCACCCAAGGGCCCGGGGGCGCTGACCCTGCTGCTGAGGCTGACGATGCTGCGGTCCCGCCAACGGGGCGGCGGCAGCCTGGCGGAGCGGGGCTACGCGCTGGCGGTGGCGCTGATCGCCTCCTTTGTGCTGCTGCTGGGGGTGGCGGCGCTGGCCTCAAGGGGGCAATTGGGCTTCATTGGCCAGGCGTTCCAAACGCAGAACCGCCAGGCGAGAGATGTTGCTGAAGCAGGAATAGCTGAATTTGCATCAGTCTTAAACAAAGAAGCCAATCGATATATGCTTATTGCTGGCGATGATTCGAGTTCTGTTTGGAGCACGACTAACCCGAGTGTGGTTAATCCCTGCACTGGCTATAACAGCGATGGCAGCAAGATATCTGCAGGGCCCAGTACTCCAAGCTCGGTAGACATTTCACGATTGCGATCGGGATCTGTTGTGACTATTGATGCGAACAGGAGCTATGTGGTCGAGGAAGTCGAATTTCTTAAGGAAGACAGAACCCCTTACACGCCTTCAGACGTCTCTTATATTTCAACCGTTCAAGCTGGAGTCAATCGGCCACTGATCAGAGTCACCGTAGTTGGCCAATTTATTGGACCTGGAAATAGGAGCAGTACTTCGCGCATATCCAGAGAATTTGAAGTTGTTCCAAAATGTTGCAAACGATCCTTTGGAAGAAATACTATTGGGGGAGTGAACTGGGGCCGAGACAGCCGAGCCTGTGAGATTGCTATTGGTGACAATGACGGCGTCATTGTCGGGATGAATGGTGGCACTAATCCCAATAATGCATGTAAGGATGCTGATGCGGGAATATGCGGCAGCAAAAATCAAAAAGAAATCTATGATGAAAACTGCACGCTTAATGCTGATGGAACTTTAGGGAGTGGTTGCCAACAAGTTAATCAACTCTTGTGCTGGGAAGGAAGTTCATCAGCCCCTGATGCAGGTGCTCAAGATTGTGCCGATGGCAACGTGGCACTGGGGAATCCTGCCACCACCGGCATCAGTTTCGTGCCAGCGATCTTTGACTTTACCTTCCCCACTTATTCCAATCCTGCAGGAACACCTAGCCCGCAGTATCCCACAATTACGATTCCCAATAATGCAACCCGGCACATCACCTACTACAATAATGGCACGGATCCTGCTGGCATTAGAATCTGCGAAGTTAGTGGCTCAACATATACTAACTGTAGGCGTCTTGATGGTGTCGATCCGGCCACAGCAATAACTCCACCTCCGGATCCTTGCTACCAGGTTTCTGGCAGAGATTTGGACCTAACGGCTTCTCCCCCCAGGCCATATCATACATACAATTGCCAAGTTCAGAATATTGTCTTGAGCAATCCAGGCAGTACGCTGAGATTCGATACGACTGCTGCTCAGATCAATATGCTGATGTACAACACAGCCTATACAGGTCTTTATCTCGGGGGCGCAGGGTCCAGGGAGATATCACGTGTCCACTGCAGAACTGACCTCTCAGCCGTACCAAGTGGAACTGCCTCATGTGGAACCACCGTAACCTGGGACATCTTCAAAGAAGATTGTACTCTGACAGGCTGTGAAGGAATTGAATATGATGTTCGCAGGCTTTTAAATGTCTATGCCAATGGGACCGGTAGTTTTGATTTAAATGGTACGGCAGCAGGTGTCGCATTTAATCTCTACGCACCCTTCGCTAGCGTTGAGTTAAGAGGAGGCGGAGGCGCTGTTCCTAACTTTATGGGTCGACTTTGGGTCGATGAGCTATACATTAATGGTAATGCAAAAATCTTCACCTTTTCTTCTGGTGCTGATGGCGATGGGCCAGGTGGTGGAATCCCGTTGGTCGATTTTATTGCGCGTAGCTTTACTCAAGCTTCGGGCTTCTAGGGATTAGAGACTATGGAAACGCATAAGCTTGTGAATTCTTCTATACGAAACTCCCTGGATGTTATTTGCTCCAGGCAAGGTACGACTTGCTGCTCGGGCTTTACCCTACTTGAAGTGATTGTTTCAGCGGTGATTTTAGTTGTAGCCACTTTGGGTTCTATCACTGCATTCAATTTGGCTACGCGGTCGATCCGTGGAACAGGCCTGTTTGTAGAGCAAAACCGAGAGATTGATCGTGATATTTCTGAGATTAGCCGGCTGTCTGAGATTTACACAGCTTGTGTTCCTGGGAGCGGGTCGGGGTCAATTCCAGCAAATCCAAATACGGCCTGCACAGATACATTGTCCGGCCTAGTTGTTGCCCCCAACTCATCATTTTATTACTTCCCTGACCCCGCTAACGCTTCTGATGTTGCCGCTTTTGAAACATCCTGTGGGTCGTCTACGCCCACCAGTCACATAACTTTTGGCTTTAGGTCAGCGATTGATTCATTAGACCAACCAGGCGCAGGGATTACTAGACAAAATGCTACACGTGTGGATGGTTCCGATGCGGGAAATCATCTTGTAGAAATACTATGGGTTGATTCCTCCGACGGGGACGAGCTTCGGCGTATGCGTCTGTCTCCGCTCGTCACTGCATGGTGCCCTTAGCTATAAAGATATGAAAATGAAGCGAATTTCAGAACACTTTTCTGCTCATGCCAAGGGCTTTAGCTTGCCCGAGCTGCTCGTTATTGTTGTTATTCTTGGTGTCACGGCGGCGGTTGGAATTCCCGCATTCTTCTTTCTTGTACAACGAGCGAGAGTTCAGTCTGTCGCATTGGAGGTTGCTGGTGGCATTGAAAACGTAAGAAATGTAGCTGCTAATGTCGATTCGAATTCTAATAGTCGTGACATTGGCGGTTGTCGGCTTACATTCGTCCAAAGTTCAAGTCAGGCTGGTCAAGCTGTGGCATCTACAGATTGCACAAATACTACCTTGCCTGGAGGAGAAATTAGAATACCTGACATTCAGGGCGATTCTGTGGCTCTTTCGATTGAGCAAGGCACGTCTCCCATCTATTTCACTCCTAGAGGCCTGTGGACACAAACTGCAGGTAGCACTACGGCTGGCGGGACTCCGGGCGCTGGCTTCAAACTAAAAATTACTTTAAGTGGTGGGGGACCTTCGCGATGTGTTCGCATATCACCTGTGCTCGGATCTGTAGACATTGGCAGGCCATCTGGAGGCAATAGTGATTCTTGTAGCGACGCCTCGGCCGAATGGCAAACAATCTAGTATCTATATCAAGACCAACAAGAGCTTGACAGTTTTCTCTTCAAAACCATTGTTTGCATTATGAAACGTAAAACACTTAAATCCCATGGGCCTTGGGGAATCGGTTGCCAACATGGATTCACGCTCCCAGAGTTATTGGTGGCTGGAATTATTGCTGCACTATTGGCTGCTGGCACCGCCCAAGTGATGATTGGACAACTTCTTGAGGGCAGGCGCCTTGAAGCAACTCAGAGAGTGAGAGAGAATCTAAGTAGATTAAATTATCTCATTCAGATTGAGGCGTCGGAATCTGATGAAATTGAGCTAGGACAAACTGCGCCTGAATGCACGGCTTCTGGAACACAAGGTTTTACAATGTATGTACCAAAGCCCGCTGGTATTTATGCTTCTGATGAAAATCGCAGCGGAATCGAGTACTTTAATCGCAATGGCAATATTGAGAGATGTGGTCCTCGAGTGTTTCGTAATGGAGTTCTTGAGCATGCTGTGGGAAGTGATGGTGCGCTCCATGCAACTGGAGTTGTGCTGCGAAATGCGCAACTCGTTCTAGATCCGGCAGGTTGCACTCAGTCAACCAGCAGTCGTCAAGTTGTTTATCAGGTGAATTTCCCTGGTAGTAATTTTGGGGAGGAGTCTGGAGCGTGTGTGGTTGCACATGCTAAAAGTGTTTTTGTCTGCAATCCAGAAAATCCAAGCAACCCAGGGCTAATTGGAGATTGCGATTAGACTTGAGGCGATTAAGTCCTCGGTTTGCCCGTCAGGTGGACTGCAGGCATCAGAATGGAAATCAGAGCACCTGCACAACCTCATCAATCTCCGGAATCGCCTCGCGCAGCTTGCGCTCGATGCCCATCTTGAGTGTCATCGTGCTGCTCGGGCAGCTGCCGCAGGCGCCCTGCAGCCGCACCTTCACGATCGGCCCTTCGATCTCCACCACTTCCACATTGCCGCCGTCGGCCATCAGGTAAGGCCGCAGCTCATCCAGCGTGCGCTCCACGTTTTCGATCGTGAGGGCGCTGGGATCGGTGGTGGTGGCTTCGGTGCTCATGGCGGCTCGGCATCACGTGGAGCCCGATCATAGGAACCGCACCCCGCAGCTGACTCACTGCTCGGCAAGCCGGAAGAAGCTGTCGGGCGGATTGGGCCGGCCCTTGCCCCGCCAGCGGGCCACCAGCGCCCGCAACGCCTCCTGGTACTCCAGCCGCTGCTTGTAGCGGTAGCTCACATACCACAGCCCCGGCAGCACGCACAGGCACAGCAGCCCCGCCGTGATCAGGCCGTTCTCCAGCCGTGAGCCGCGATCGGGAAAGTCTTCAGCGCTGCCGATCGCCCAGGCCAGCGCCCGCGGTTCGTCGTCCATCAGCCGCAGCTGATGCACCGTGAATCCCATGTCGCCCTGGCGTGCCACCGCCGGCAGCCTGCGCAGCGGCCCGCGCAGCACCCGCCGGGAGATGCGCATGCGCTGCTTCAGGCGCTTCCGTGCAGCCTCCAGCGGGATCCGGGCGATCACCCGGTCGTGGTCATCCACCAGTGCATAGCTGCTGCGGCCCAGCCGCGAGCGCTCGAACAGCGCTGGGTTGTCGTCTTTCAGCGCACCCTTCTGCCGGGCCAGATCCTGCGCCGCGCCGAACAGCAGCAGTTCACCCTCGCTGCGTGAAATGAAGCGCTGCTCGATCGGTTTGGGATCCTGGCTGTCCATGGCGGCAGATCCCGTTTCCGGTGCACCAACCTTAGGTGGCAGTTTTGATTTCAGGCTCCTCCATCCTTAGGATCATCTGAGCCTCCGCCCCTGGCCTCACCGCTCAGATGCGGCCACGGTTCGGCCTTCACCGCCTTGCCACCCGCCGCATGACCGACGTTCCCGTTTCCCGCATCCGCAATTTCTGCATCATCGCCCATATCGACCACGGCAAATCCACCCTGGCCGATCGCCTGCTGCAGGACACCGGCACGGTGGCGGTGCGGGAGATGCAGGAGCAATTCCTCGACAACATGGAGCTGGAACGTGAGCGCGGCATCACCATCAAGCTCCAGGCCGCCCGCATGCACTACACCGCCGCCGATGGTGAGAGCTACGTGCTCAACCTCATCGATACCCCCGGCCATGTCGACTTCTCCTATGAGGTGAGCCGTTCGCTCCAGGCCTGCGAAGGCGCCCTGCTGGTGGTGGATGCCAGCCAGGGCGTGGAGGCGCAGACCCTCGCCAATGTGTATCTGGCCCTGGAGAACGATCTCGAGATCATCCCGGTGCTCAACAAGATCGACCTGCCCGGCGCCGATCCTGAGCGCATCAAAGAAGAGATCGAGGCGATCATCGGGCTCGATTGCTCCAAGGCGATCGCCTGCTCCGCCAAAACCGGCCTCGGCGTGCCCGAGATCCTGCAGGCGGTGGTGGATCGGGTGCCGGCGCCCGTGGATCGGATGGCCGAACCGCTGCAGGCGCTGATCTTTGATTCCTACTACGACCCCTACCGGGGCGTGATCGTGTATTTCCGCGTGATCAGCGGCCAGCTCAGCACCAAAGACAAGGTGCTGCTGATGGTGAGCGGCAAAACCTACGAACTCGATGAGATCGGCGTGATGGCGCCCGATCAGCAGCCCACAGCCAGCCTCCATGCCGGTGAGGTGGGCTATCTGGCGGCCTCGATCAAGGCCGTGGCCGATGCCCGCGTGGGTGACACCATCACCCTGGCCTCCAACCCGGCGGCCGCGCCGCTGCCCGGTTACACCGAGGCCAAGCCGATGGTGTTCTGCGGCCTGTTCCCCACCGACGCCGACCAGTACCCCGACCTGCGCGAGGCCCTCGGCAAGCTCCAGCTCAGCGATGCCGCCCTGCGCTACGAGCCGGAAACCAGCAGCGCCATGGGCTTCGGGTTTCGCTGCGGTTTTCTGGGGCTGCTGCACATGGAGATCGTGCAGGAGCGGCTGGAGCGCGAATACAACCTCGATCTGATCGTGACCGCGCCCTCCGTGGTGTATCGGGTGAACATGCTCGATGGCAGCACCCTGATGATCGACAACCCCGCCACCCTGCCGGATCCGCAGAAGCGCGAGTCGATCGAGGAGCCCTACGTGAAGCTGGAGATCTACAGCCCCAACATCTACAACGGCACCCTGATGGAGCTGTGCCAGGAGCGCCGCGGTGAGTTCATCGACATGAAATACATCACCACCGACCGCGTCACGCTCCACTACGAGCTGCCCCTGGCGGAGGTGGTAACCGACTTCTTCGATCAGATGAAGAGCCGCACCAAGGGCTACGCCTCGATGGAATACTCCCTGATCGGCTACCGCAAAAATGAGCTGGTGCGCCTCGATGTGCTGATCAACGCCGAGAAGGCCGATCCGCTCACCACCATCGTGCACCGCGACAAGGCCTATGCGGTGGGTAAATCGCTGGTGGAGAAGCTGAAGGAGCTGATCCCCCGCCAGCAGTTCAAGATCCCCATCCAGGCCTCGATCGGCAGCCGCATCATCGCCTCCGAGAGCATCAGCGCCATCCGCAAAGACGTGCTCGCCAAGTGCTACGGCGGCGACATCTCCCGCAAGAAGAAACTGCTCAAGAAACAGGCCAAGGGCAAAAAACGCATGAAGGCCATGGGCCGCGTGGAAGTGCCCCAGGAAGCCTTCATGGCGGTGCTCAAGCTGAACCAGTAGGTGACGGCCGTGGGTGACCGCTCGGGGGATTGGTATTCACAGGCCCTGCGGGATCTGGAGCAGGCCGAGGCCTCTATGGCGGCTGGTCGCCATGAATGGGCCTGTTTCGCCGCCCACCAGGCCACCGAGAAAGCCCTCAAGGCCCTCAACCTCGCTCTTGGCACCCAGGCCTGGGGCCACACCCTCACCCGACTGTGGGCGGACGTACCCGCCGATTGGCCGCCATCGCCGCCGCCCCCCGAGGGGCTGGAGGATCGTCTGCGGTTGCTCGACGGCTTCTACATCCCCACCCGCTATCCCGATAGCTACCCCGAGGGCACGCCCGGCGAACATTTCGGCAGACTGCAGAGCGAGCAGGCCCTCGCCCATGCCAGCGATGTCATCCACTGGATCGGTGCTGCGCTGGCCGAGCTCCGAGGCGGTGCTTGAGCAGGCCCGCGCCTGGGCCGAGCAGCAGGCCGCCGCCAACCCCGATCTCGAGGCGGTGGGGGTGTTCGGCTCCTACGGCCGCGGCGATGCCGGCGTGGGCAGCGACCTCGACCTGCTGCTGATCCTCAGCCACTGTCACCTGCCGGTGTGGGAGCGCCTGCGCCGGTGGGACACCACCCCCCTGCCCCTGGCCACCGACCTGCTCGTGTACAGCCGCGCCGAGTGGGACACGCTGCCCCAGTGGAATCCGAAGCTGGCCGAGGTGCTGGGGCGGGAGGTGCGGTGGTTGGTGGAGAAAGTTGCAGCCCCTGGTGCGATGAAGGGAGACATCGAGGTGGCGGCTGATTTCGATGAGCCCCTCGCCGAGCACTTTGATGCTCTGAGCTGACATGCCCGATGCTGCCTGGGCACAAGCAACTCATTCGTTTTGGCGCCAACTTGCGTGTGCTCTCTTGATAGCGCCGCCCTGTGAGCCAAAAAACACACCACTACCCTGGAAGCACTGCGGTAAGCACTGGGGGGAATGTCCGTGACGCTGGCACCGCCAAGCCCATCAGCAGCACTGCAGCCGCTGCAGCTGCCCTGGGACCTGCGGCTCAACGCCGATCAGTTCGAGCGCGTGTGCCAGGCCAATCCCGATGCCGTGCTGGAACTCTCCGCCGATGGCCAGCTGATCGCCATGACGCCCACCGGCAGTGAAACCGGCGCTCGCAACAGCGAGTTGCTGTTTCAGCTCACCACCTTTGCCAAGTCATCGGGTTGCTGGAGGGTGTTCGACAGTTCCGCCGGCTTCCGCCTTCCCGATGGCTCGGTGCTCAGCCCCGATGCCACCCTGGTGCGGCTGGAGCGCTGGCAGGCCCTCAGCCCTGAGCAGCGACGGGGTTTCGCGCCCCTCTGCCCGGATCTGGTGGCGGAACTGGCCAGCGCATCTGATGAGGGGCCGCGTGGCCTCAGCGCACTGCGCCGGAAGATGGACGCCTACCTGGCCAATGGCGCCCAGCTGGGCTGGTTGTTGCTGCCCGAGGAGCGGGCGGTGGAGATCTGGCGGGCCGGTGCCGGAGCGAACCCGGAGCGGCTCGACAGCGCAACCCGCCTCGATGGCGGTGAGTTGTTCAGCGGCCTGGTGCTGGATCTGGGCCCGATCTGGGACGTCTGAGCAGATCCATGGCGGCGGGGAGCCCCGGCCGTTGGTCCTTCAGCTTGCGCAGCAGGCGCTGATCGGCCGTGATCAAGGTGGCGTGGTCCCGCTCGGCCAGGGCCACATAGAGGCAGTCGGAAGCCGGGTGATCGAGTTCCCGGCACCAGTGGCTGGCCCGGGCCAGCAGCGTCGCGGCGGGAACCAACTGGTGAAAGGGTTCGGCGGCGCGGTGGGCCAGCACCTCGAACTGCTCGGGGGTGATCGCCCCCAGCCGCAGGCTTTTCCAGGCCGTGTTGAGCAGTTCCACCAGCACCAGATCCGGTGCCAGCAGCAGAGCGGCAGGCCCGGCATCCAGCAGCTGGGCGGCCTGCTCCGATCCCGGCACCGCGGCAAACCAGCCGAAGGCCACCGAGGCATCCACCACCCAGACGGCCGGTTCAGCGGCCATCGCGGTCGTCGCGGATCAGGGCCGCCACATCGAGGCTGCGGCCGGCGGGCGGTGTGGTGGCCCGCAGGCGCGCCAGGTCGACCCGAAGCGAGTCGCCGTCCTGAGCGGCGGCGGTGAGCAGATCGCGCAGGCTCTGCTCCAGGGAGACGCCACGGGCGCGGGCGCGGGCCCGCAGCGCGGCCACCACCTGGTCGTCCAGTTGGCGGATGAGCACCTGGGCCATGAGACCTCCGATTGATAGCGCCAATGATAGCGACGGGCTCGGGGCGTGGCGTCCGTGCCGGCGCCCAGGGTCGCAGCCCCTGGTGCGATGCGCGGCCAGATCGGCGATAGCCGATCATTTCGACGGTCTGCTAATTGAGCCAAGCGACGCAGTGTTTTTTCCGCCTGCATGCGCTTGCTAGCGTGATAGCACCGCCAGTCGGGGCAAAAACACACCTCTACCCTGAAGATCACCCGGGAAAGGCCGATGACGCTGGCGCCGCCAAGCTCGCCGCAGAGCTCGCCGCCGGGTGTGCAGCCGCTGCAGCTGCCGTGGGACCTGCGGCTCAACGCCGATCAGTTCGAGCGCGTGTGCCAGGCCAATCCCGATGCCTGCCTGGTGCCCACGTGGAGGCTGTTTTCGGTCCATCGTCATTCTGTACAGGCTGTACAGAATCAGAATCCGCTCAACCAGGGATGAACCAGCGGATTCAGGTGTTCCACCCACAGATGAAGGGGCTCCTACGCCACCCAGTTCTCGATGGCCAGACCGGGGTAGGCGGAGAAGTCTGCGGGGTTGTTGGTCACCAGCGTGACTCCCAGGGCAAGGGCATGGGCTGCGATCAGCTTGTCGAGCGCATCCCGCCGCCGTTCACGGGTCGCCCAGCGCACCAGGCCATAGGCACGGGCGGAAGCGGCGTCGAAGGCCGCCACCGGCACCTCCTGCAGGAAACGGTCCAGGGCCTGCCGATTGCTCGGCTCGTCCGCACCGGAGGCCACCACACCGAATTCCAGCTCCGCGGCGGTGATGGCCGAGATCCGCACCTCCCCGACGCGGCATCGGGCGAAGCGCTCGGCCACCTCCGGGGGCTGATGCTTCATCAGGTAGATGCAGATGTTGGTGTCGAGCAGGTAACGAGGCGTTGAACTCACAGAGTGGGCCTCTCCTGCTGGTCTTGCTCCCCACGGCCGCCTGCCAGGAAGGTGGGCGAGAAGCTGGCCAGAGCCTCCAGCGCCCCAGTGATCGGCCGGGCGGCTGGACGGATGCGGATCTCATCGCCAACGCGCTCGATCTCGAGTTCGAGGTTGTTGTACTCATAGGCGAGCTCTGCGGGAATGCGCACGGCCTGGGAGTGGCCGTTACGGAAGAGACGCGTCCTGGCCATGGGGCTGTGGATGTACGCGGATGTACACGCTACAGCAACTGGCGCGGGCCAAGAGCCGGTGTCGCTTGACACGCGCACCAGGGTCCAAAGCCGGCAGCCGCTGAGCAGGCAGGACGTGATCAGGCCCGCATCCACGTAGCCGATCCCTCGCCCCATCAACCTGTGCTGGTCGATGGTGTGCAGGATTTCCGCTTCGCTGGCCACGCTCTGCTGCTGCGAGCGCAGGTGCTCCACCGGAGGGAACATCAATTCCGGCATCAGCTGATGCGCGCCCCAGCGCCTTCATCCGGGAGGTCATCGATGCCTTTCTGGGGCTGCTGAACAGGGGCAGCAGCGGAAAAGATGCAAAAATGGAGGCGATGTCGCCGGATCAGCAGCGTTTTTGGCGGTTTTCGGGCGATTTTTTCGGGCTCCAGCGGGGAGCTTCTTCCTGTTCGGCCCCCGGGGCACGGGGAAGTCCACCTGGCTGCGGCAGCGGCTGGCCGATGCCCTCTGGCTTGATCTGCTGGATCCGGAGCTCCAGCGCCTCTACCAGGCCCGGCCCGAGCGCCTGAGTGAGCGCATCGCCGCCCAACCCTCAGGCCGCACCGTGGTGATTGACGAGGTGCAGAAGGCGCCGGCCCTGCTCGATGTGGTGCACGCCCTGGTGGAGCAGCGGCCGGAGCTGCGCTTCGTGCTCACCGGCTCCAGCGCCCGCAAGCTGCGCCGCGGCAGCTGGAACCTGCTGGCCGGGCGGTTGGTGGAGGCCTCCCTGCATCCGTTCATGGCCGCCGAACTGGGCGAGGCGTTTGATCTGCAGCGGGCCCTTGCTGTCGGGCTGGTGCCGCTGGTGGTGCAGGCGGCCGATCCGGCCCGCACCCTGGCGGCCTATGCCTCGCTCTACCTGCAGCAGGAGGTGCGTGCCGAGGCGTTGGTGCGCGATGTGGGTGCCTTTGCGCGCTTCCTGGAGGCGATCAGCTTCTCCCACGGCTCCCCGCTCAACCTGGCGGCCGTGGCGCGTGAGTGCAGCGTCAGCCGCAAGACGGTGGAGGGCTACCTCGAGATCCTGGAGGATCTGCTGCTGGCCTTTCGAGTGCCGGCGTTTCAGCGCCGGGCGCAGCGTCAGCTGGTGGCCCATCCCAAATTTTTCTACTTCGACGCCGGCGTGTATCGCTCGCTGCGGCCTGCTGGCCCGCTCGATGCGCCCGCCGAGATCGAGGGCATGGGCCTCGAGGGCCTGGTGGCCCAGCACCTGCGCGCCTGGATTGCCTACCGCGGCGGCACCGAAACGCTGTCGTACTGGCGCACCCGCGCCGGCCGAGAGGTGGATTTCGTGGTGTACGGCCCCGGCACATTCGTAGCCCTGGAGGTGAAGCGCAGTCGCCGCGTGCACCGCCGTGATCTGGCGGGCCTCAAGGCCTTTCGCGAGGATTATCCCGAGAGTGAGGCGGCTCTCCTGCATCTCGGCCCCGAACCGCTGCGCGTCGACGGCATCGACTGTCTGCCGCTGGCGTGCTTTCTGCGGGGGATGAGGCCCGGGACTGGGCTGCTTCAGTAGTGATAGCGCAACTGGGCAATCAGGAGGCCCTCGTCAGTCGGTTTGTAGACGATGCGGTGCTCGTCATCGATGCGCCGTGACCAGTATCCAGCCAGCGCATGGCGCAGCGGCTCCGGTTTGCCGATCCCGCTGAAAGGATCGCGGCGAATCTCCTCGATGAGCCTGTTGATGCGCTGCAGCAGCTTGCGGTCATGTCGCTGCCAATAGAGATCATCTTCCCAAGCCTGCTCGGAGAAGATCAGCTTCACGACATCTGGTGCTGAGCTGGGGCTGTGTTCATCATGAAGCGCCTGATGAAAGCTCGCGCTCCTTACCCCGGCCGGCCTCCAGGGCGGCGATGGATTGCAGGAGGCGCTGGGCGTTTGCAGGGCTGCGCAGGAGGTAGGCGGTTTCTTCCAGTGCCTTGAAATCCTCCAGCGACAGCATCACCACCGCTGGCTCCCCGCGGCGGGTGATCACCACCGGCTCGTGGTCGTCGCAGACGCGGCTCATGGTCCCGGCCAGGTTGGCCCGCGCCGCGGTGTAGGAGATGGCGTCCATGCCTATTTCGCCTGTACGCGCCACTGTACAGGTGTTGCGAATGGTTGCGGGTCTGCGGTGGGCCGTGGCAACGCTGACGTGGTCGTTGCCGAGGTGGGTGGATGCCTGGCTCTTTCATGTTGCGGAGGGCTGGTGCGGCCCGTCGTTCGTTGTCGCCAGGGCAGGAGGGATTCCTGCTGCCGATGTCGATGCTGGTGGCGCTGTTGTTGATGCTCAGCAGCCTGTTGTTGCTCACCCTGGCGTTGCAGAGCCGCTTGCAGGCGGCGGTGCAGCGCCAGCGCCGCCAGGCGGAAGATGAGCTGATGAGCGCCGCCCAGGTGCTGGCGGGGCGCTTGCAGCGCCAGTGCCCGGACTTGCTGGTGTTGCCCCATAGCGCCTGGCCCGACGCCCATCCCTGCCCTGGGATCGAGGCCGGCGAGGGCTACCGGCTGGTGGCCTATGCGCCCGGCGGCGGCTCCCAGCAGGCGAACCCCGACCAGGGCAGTGGCGAGCTGGTGCTGGAGCTCACGGGCCGCGATCCGGCGCCGCGGGCTGCCTTCGCGGTGCACTGGATCGCGGAGCCCCCGCAGCTGGTGGGCATCGAGGAGCGGGGTCTGCGGGGGGCGGACTCATGAACCTGGTGGAAGTGCTGGTGGCCGGCAGCATCGTGCTGGGCTCGCTCACCGGCTCGCTGGGGATCTGGGCCCGCACCGCCCACTCCAGTCACGACGCCGGCCAGCTGCTGAGCCAGCAGCGCCAGGCCGACGAACAGCTGCTGGCGGTGCAGGCGCGGCTGCAGGCCCTGGCGGCCGGGCGGCGCGATGGCTCCGTTGCGGTGCCCGATGACGGGTGTGTTGAGCACGGCGTTCAAAGCGGCGCCCAAAGCGATGCCGAGGGCGATCCGGAGGTTGCCCTCACCCTCACGGGCGACACCGCCGCCCAGACCCTCACCGCCACGGCGCGGATCGGCGACGACCACAGCCGCACGCGGGTGTTCGATCTGGCGGTGTATGGCCTCTGCGCTCCGGCGGGAGGTGACTCGTGAGCTGGCGCCGGGGTGAACGCGCGGGCGCCCGAACTGCCCACCGCGCCGCTGAGGGGTTCACCCTGCAAGAGCTGCTGGTGGCCGTGGTGGTGCTGGGGCTGCTGCTGGCGATCGGCGGCTGGATGGGCTGGGGCCTGTTGGCCACCCAGCGGGTGGAGGTGGCGGCCCGGGAGCTGGCCATGGTGATCGAGCGCGAGCGCGATCTGGCCCTCCGCCACGGCCGCAGCCGCAGCCTCTCGGTGGACGGCTCCGGCGGATTGCTGGAGGCGGCCGAGGTGGCGGGCGGCCGGTTGGAGATCAGCCACAACCTGCCGCTGGAGCTGCGCTTCACGGCCAACGGGCTGCTGATCGACGGCGGCACCGTGGTGGTGTCCAGTGCCGGCACCGAGCTGCGTCGCTGCCTGGTGATGGCGCTGCCGCTGGGGGTGCTGCGGCTGGGCCGCGATGAGGGCAGTGGTGGCGTGAGCGCCGCCAACTGCGTGCGCGACGAGAGGGCGTGATGACGCGGATGTGTTGCCGTGGGGCCCGGCAGGAAAACGGCTTCACGCTGGTGGAGCTGCTGGTGACGCTGGCGCTCTCGGGCCTGGTGAGCGCCATGGTGCTGCAGTTGCTGGTGGGCGACCTGCGCCAGGTGGGCCGCCTGGGCCGCTGGCTGCGGGAGCGGCAGGCGGGCGAGCGGGCCCTGGAGCTGGTGCGCGGCGAGCTGCAGCGGGCCGAGGCGGTGACGTTTCAGTCGGGCGAGGCGCCCTTGCCGGGCGGCTGCAGCCTGGCGGGACGGGCGTTTGTGCTGCAGCTCCAGGGCCGCAACCGCAGCGGCCAGAGCGTGGCGGTGCTGTTCAGCCGCGGCGCGGCGCCATCCTCGATCTGGCGCGGGGACGTGCTGATGCGCTGCGGCCCGGCCTACGGGCTCGACGGCGAATGGAGCGACGGCACCGCGGCGTCGCGGGTGCTGATCGACGCGCTGCCGGGAGAGGCCGGCTTCACGGTGACGCCCAGCCCTTCGGGGCTGCTCAGCCTGGAGCTCACGCGCCAGCTGGCCGACGGCCAGACCACCCGCCAGGAGCAGGTGGCGCTGGCGCCGCTGGAGCCGCCGCCCAGCGAGCCGCCGTAGAGTTGGACTTACGTTACGTAAGTCCGGCCCTCGTGGCCTGCTGCCATGCCCGCTTCCCCCTACCGCGCCACGCCGGCTCGGATCGGCAACTCCTCCGGGCTGCGACTGGCGGCCGCCTTCTATCGCGATCACCCCCAGTTCGCCGGGGCCTCAGGCCAGGTGGAAGTGCTCAGCGACACAACCCTGCTGCTGCGGCTGGAACCCGCCCAGGAGCAGCAGGGTGGGGAGGAGGAGAGCCTGATGCTGGGGCTGTTTCTCGACTTTCTCAGCCGTGAAGCGCTCGCCGCCGAATCTGGCCCGGTGTTCTACAGCGAAGCCATGGCAGCCGAAGACGAGCAACTGCTCGCCAGCGTGAACGTTGAGGCTGAATGAGCCCGCACTTGGTGCGCCACGGCTGGGAGATCGCCTTCCAGCCCCAGCTGTTCGCGCGCCAGTACGCCGAGCTGAAGGCTGAGGTGACGCGTCTCAAGTATCTGGCAGCGGTGATGGAGGGGATCAAGGAGCACATCGCCGCCGGTCCTTACGCCAGCCGCTTTGCCCTGCGTGGCCCGCTGCGGCGTTACGGACGCCTGAAGGGTCTTGGCCTCCCCGAGCGCTACCGCCTGTTTTTCCGGCCGTTCGAGGCCGAGGGCCGGCGTGTGCTGCTCATTCTCTGGCTCGGCTTCCCCCGCAAGGAGGGTGACCGCAGCGACTGCTATGCCGCCTTCTCGCGCATGGTGAGTCGCGGCGACTTCCCCGACACCTGGCAGAGCCTGCAGGCTGAGCTCGACCGGCGCTGAGCGTTGACCGGCGGTTCTCTCGAGCACCACCTTGGTGTTCGCCACGATCAAGGCCTGCTATCACGCTATCAAGGGTCTGATCCGCGCATCGTGCGTGCGGATCCGCAGTCACCTGGGCCGCGCCTGTCCAGCTTGCGCAGCTGCCGGTCAGCCGCGCTGGTGTTTCGAAGCCGTTGTGGTGGCCATCGAAACCGGGGGCTTGCTCGATGTGCTGGCACACCCCAATCCAGGTCGCTACCCCGACCAGCGCATCCTCGTCGTCGAGGTGAATGGCTCTGTCTATCTGATTCCCTACGTCGAAGCCGACGACCATCTGTTTCTCAAGACGATCATTCCCAGCCGAAAAGCCACCCGCGCTTACCTCCACCGGGACACGCCATGACGCTCCCCAACGACCTTCCTCGAAGCAACCATCCCCTCGACGCTGAGGAGCGTGAGCTCCTCGATGCCATGGAGTTTGGCGAGCTGCGTTCAGTGGCCACTCCAGAGCTGCTGGATCAGATCAGGCAGGCGGCCCATGCCACGGGCCAGAAGGACCAACGGATCAACATTCGGCTCTCCGGCGCTGATCTGGCATCTCTGCGCGTCAGAGCGCTCCAGCTGGGCATGCCGTATCAGACCCTGATCAGCAGCGTGTTGCACCGCTATGCCATCGGCGAGCTCAAAGATGGGCAATGGGCCTGATCCGGCGGAGGCCCGCCGCCTGCGGGAGGTGGCGGAGGCGTGGGGGCTGAACTGAGCGCTTGTGTTCACCCTGATCAAGGCCTGCTATCACGCTATCAAGGGTCTGATGCGGGCATCGTGCGTGCTGATCCGCAATCACCTGGCCCGCGCCTATCCAGCTTGCGCAGCTGCCGTTCGGCTGGGCTGGAGATCTCAATCGTCCAGGTAAGGCAAGCCGCCTTACACTGCACAGATGGCCACCGTGACGCTCACCTCCAAAGGCCAGCTGACGATCCCTCGGCAGCTGCGCGACGCCCTCGGCCTGGCCCCCGGGGCCAGGTTGCAGGCCTCGATCGATCGCCATGGCCGCCTGGTGCTGGTGCCCTCGAAGTACGAACCGGAGGACCTCTTCCGCCACCGGCCTCGGGTGGAGCGGGTGATGAGCGTTGAAGACATGGACCGTGCAATCGCCGCTGCCGCCGGTCGTGACGACCCTTGACACCAACGTGGTGGTGCGGCTGCTGATCGGCGACGATCCGCTGCAGACACCAGTCGCAGAGAAGGCCTTCCTCGATGCGATCGCCAGCGGCGTCTACCTCCCCGATGTGGTGCTTGCCGAGGTGGCCTGGGTGCTGCGGGGCTACGACCTGGATCGCGCCACCCGCCATGGGCTGCTGGAGCGTCTGGTGCGCACCCGTGGTGTGGTGGTCGATGACATCGACGCGGTGATCGATTCCCTGGATCAGTTCCGTCAGGGTGGCGACCTGGCCGACCAGCTGATCCTGGCCCGCGCCACCAGCGCCGCTGCCTTGCCGGTGCTCACGTTTGACCGGCGGTTCTCCGGGGCCAAGGGCGTGGCGCTGTTGCAGGCAGGCTGATCGGGCTCAGGGTGCGGGCTGGGGCAACGGCAGCGTCAGATCAGGGAAGGCAACTCAAACGCCACAGACCTCCCAGTGGCCCTGACAGTGACTTCCCCCGCGTGCGTGGATCGGCCGAGTCAGCCACCACTTGCTGCAGGTATGCGGCCAGTCGCTTCGCGGTGGTCTTGTCCAGCTTGTGCAGCTGCCGTTCGGCTGCGCTGGAGATCTCAATCGTCCAGGCCAAGGTCCGCGATCACGGCGTCAAGGCTGCGGGTGCTCGATTCGCCGCGGCGCACGCGCTCGGCCTCGATGGCACCGAAGTACCTGTCTTCCAGTTCATCCATTCCGTGGTACGGAGAACTGTCCGCCTGAGCCGCCACGGCGAGGGGGTTGCATCGGCAGGTTGCATGCCAGCTCACGCCATGAGGATCCCAATGAATGCAAGGTCTGCCATCAGGCTGCGACCTGGGGCAACGGCTGCGCCAGATCAGGGAAGGCCGCAAGGATCGCGCGATCTTCGGTGACCAGGTGCACCCCCAACTGCTGGGCGGCTGCCACGAACTCACAGTCGTAAGCGCTGCAGGGGCTGTGGCTCACCAGCTGCAGCACATGCTCCGAGTTGACGGGTGCGTCATGGGCAGCGAGAAGCATCTCCGCCTGTTGCATCAGCGCGACAGCTTCAGGCAGCTGCAGATGGTCGCGCCGGAGGTAAGCGGCAAGCACGTTGCGCCACTCGCTGCGCCAGAGCGGCGGTGCCGCCCACTGGGGGTGGTGCAGCAAGAGCGCCTCTGCCTGTGGCGTCCTGGGGCCGGGCAGCAGCAGATAGGCCACCACGTTGGTGTCCACCACGATCAAGGCCGGCCCTCGCGCTTGAGGGCATCGATCTCCGCCGGATCAAAGCTGTGGGTGCCGAGGCTCTCGCGGAGGGCCCTGATCTCCGTGAGTTGCTGTTCGACGGGCAGGGGGGCAGCGCCGAGGCCTGCCTCAAGGCACACGATGGCCTCGTTGTTGAGGCTGCGCCGGTGTCGCCTGGCAGCAGCGGCCAGCCGGGCATGGAGGGCATCGGGCAGGTTTTTGAGGGTGAGGGTTCTGGCCATGACAGCCTGCGCTCCAGCACTGGCGCCACCAGTATGGATCCATTCTGGTTGCGCCTGGCGCCTCAACCCCCCATCACCCCCAGGCTCTGCAGCCAGCCCAGGCCCTGCTGCTCGAGCTGGGTGGCCTGCTGCTGGAGGGCCTTGAGCTGGGCCGACTCCTGGGTGAGGGGTTCGCCCTTCTTGCCGGGGATCACGGCGCCGGCGCCGAGGAGGCTGCCGCGCACCAGGGTGGTGAGCAGCTCGCCGGAGAGGCCGGCGGCCAGGCCCTGGGCGAGCAGCTGTTCGCTGAGGCTGATCCACACGCCGTTGCCGATGCGCGGCGCGCCCAGCCAGGTGTAAGGGGCGCGGGCTTCGCGCAGCTCGCCGATGCGCTGGTTGGCGGCCTGCACGCCGGCCACTGCCGCCTCGCCGGCCTCGCCGCGGTCGAGGCCCACGCGGTTCCAGGTGAGCAGGAACGCCGCCAGCTGGGCCAGTTCCTGGGGCTCGATGGCGGCGGCCTCCGCCCAGGCGGCCAGCTCCAGGGGCCCATCGGCATCGGCGAGGGCCTGGTCGGCGCGGCGGTACACGGCGGTGTCGCCGCGCACGGTGCCGTAGCTGGTGCTGAATTCGTAGCTCTTCAGGGGTTGCGGCAACTGCAGACGGAAGCGCAGGGCGCTGAGCCGCTCCAGCTGTTCGGCGGGCGTGAGCCGCTGGACGCCACGGCAGAACACATCGCGCCGGAACGACTGGTTCACGGCGATGTCGATCAGGGTGGCGCGCACGGTGGGGTTGGGTTCGCGCTCCAGCAGCTGGCGCAGCTCGACCGGCAGCAGGCCGGGGAACAGCTCGGTGAGGGTGGCGCTGGTGAGCGGGCTGAGCTTGTGGGCGGCGCAGCGCTCGTGCATCTCGGCCACGTAGAGCGGCTGCCAGCCGTCGTTGGCGTATTCCTGGCTCACGTAGCGCGGGTCTTCCCGCTCGTGCTGGGCCAGCAGGCCGGCCATGCCGGGGAACGAGCGCCCGAAGGGCGTGTTCGGCGCCTTGGCGTCACCGAGCAGGGCGCGCTGGGTGGCGATCGCCCAGCGGATCGGCGCCTGGGGATCGGCCGGATCGGAGCGCTGGCGCTGCAGGTGGATCAGCTGATGCAGGGCGCTGCGGCTGAGCCAGCCGGGATGGGTGTTGTAGGAGCAGTAGAAGAGCCCATCGGGCCCCAGCGACGCCGACGCCACCGCCAGCAGCGCCTGCTGCACCGGCTCCACCACCCAGGTGGCCACGCCGTGGCTCACCACATAGGCGAAGGGGTTTGGGCCCAGGAGTGTGCGGCGGGCGGCGGGATCGGCCTGCAGGGTGAGCAGGTCGGCCTCATGGAGCTGGAGATTGCTGAGGCCGAGCCGCTGGGCGAGGCCGCGGCCGTGGGCGATGTGCTGGGGATGGAAATCGATCCCCACGAACTGCCCTTCCGGATAGAGCGCCGCCAGCAGGGCGATGTGAAAGCCCATGCCGCAGCCCAGATCCAGATAGCGGAACGGCGCCCCCTCGCCGGCCCGGGGCGGCGCCGCCCCCTGCAGCAGGGCCGCGAAATCCAGCCAGCTGGGCGCCGTTTCGCGGAAGAACCCGGCGGTGTACACGTCCTGCGTGAAGTAGCCGTGGTTCCAGGTGGGGCTAGCCATCACAGCTGAACGCAGCTTTCACCACGGGCATGGGAGCAGCGGGCGGCTGGGGTGGCGGGTTGGTGGTTTCCTGCATGAACACCAGCTCCAGATCCAGCGGTGTCTCGGGGGCGGATCTGCTGCCGACGAGCTCTGATCGGTGCTGGCGGCAAAGGTAGGCCAGGTAGGCCTCAGCGGCGCGCTGGTTGTCTGGATCGAACAGGTTGCTGAAGAACTTGCGTTGGCGCTGGTTGCGGTACACCTCCTGCTGCTGGAAGGGGTTGTCTTGGCGCGTCCAGGGCGCAAGGGTTGGCGCCAGCCGCCGTTGCTGGGGAGCATCGGAGGGCGTGATGCGCACTTCAAACCAGCCGTCCTGGCGGAGGGGCATGGGGGCGAACACCTGCCAGCGCTGCCGGAAGCCCGCCGCCCGAAACAGATCGCCAGCGGGCTCGCTGATGCGAGTCAGCGCTGAGCCCGTTCCGGCCCAGAGCACCTGGAGGGTGGAGGCCACCATCAGCAGCAGCAACGCAATGGTCGGCCACGGTGATGGGGATTCGCTGGCTGGCGGCCGGGAGCCCCGCAGCCACACCAGGGTGGCCCAGGCCCGGCCGCGGTGATCGGCAACAACGCGGTAGGTGCACCTGCCGAGGGGCGCGATGGCAGCCAGTAGCGGCCTGAAGGGCCGCGCCCAGGGCGAGAGGGTGCAGAGCGCGATGAAGGCTATGAACTCGGTGTGCAACACCCCCTGGCGATCGCAAACCACCCAGGATTTACTGGCTGTCATCAGCGCCTGGATCTCTGGATCCTGCTGGGCTGGACAGATCGGCACGGCGGGGATCACCAGAAAGGCCCGCACGATCTCGGCGGCGGCGCGGCAGAAGCGGCACTCCTGATCGAAAAAGATCGTGGTTTGCTGGGCCTGTGGGGATCGGGCTGGTTTGGTGGAGGGCCAGATGCAGGGCGGCAGCAGGGCCAGCAGGGAGGCGATGCTGATCCAGGGAAACAGTCCGAGCTTGAGGAACGGCAGAAAGCCGATATGCATGGTGAGTAGCAGGCCGGTGCCCAGCAGCCGCGGAGCCTGGGAACGCACCGGCAGCAGGATCAGCACGGGCGTGATCCACTGGATCAGAAAGGCCGAGCGGGTGAACAACTGCAGCAGCGCCGGCGCCTGCAGTAGAGCGACGGCCAGGGGATGGGCGAACCAGTCGATGTTGAAGGCGTACCACACCGCATCGCCAGTGATCAGCCAGCCGTTGATGTCTTTGTGGCTGCCCGCCACCCAGTAGATCAGGGCGATCTGGATCAGATAGCCCGTTTCGGCGACGTTGATCCTGCTGGCAGCTTGATTTTTAGGCAGCGGTTCAGGACTTGAGCCCGCCCAGAGCAGGGAATCAAGCGAGAAGCGGCTGGCCACTGGCAGCAGACAGGCCCAGAGCAACACGATGCCGAGCTGCTGATCGCCGGTGTTGTTCAGCAGCGGATTGCTGTGATGCAGGGAGATGGTGGCGAGGAAGAGCAGCACCAGTGCGGGCCTGGTGCGCCAGCCCAGGGCCACCACCAACCCCAGCAGCCCGTAGGCGATCAGCAACAGGATCTGGAAGCCCACGCTGTCGTTGATGAAGTGCAGCGACCATGCCCAGCCTGGATGGAGCCCCGGGCTGCTGCGCGGCAACACCCCGGCAGCGGATGGCAACAACTCCAGAGCTGTGAGACGCACCCCGGCATTCACCGTGGCGATCAGGCCGATGGCGATGCGCATGAGTGCCAGGGAGCGTGGGTCAAGCTGCAGCCGCTCCAGCCAGGGAAGCTGGCGATGTTGCCGTGGGCTGAGATCGGACATCGCCAGTGACGCGGGGACGAGAACTTGTGATCGATTGGGAGGCCAAAAAAAAGCAGCCCGAAGGCTGCTTGGAGTACGTATGCGCGCGATGTTTAACTTCCGGCGGGAATGCTACTCAGTCGCCACCGCCGTCGCCACCGCCGTCGCCACCGCCGTCGCCACCGCCGTCGCCACCGCCGCCACCTTCATCAATTGCTCCAGGAGTTACAGATCCATTGAGATTGACTGTTGCCGTCGATGTACGGAGAAATTGGCCAGTGCCTACGGTGACTTGGTGGGGGGAAGGCAAAGCGCAATTAGGAGCATTCACGACTACATCGTCAGACACGGATATATCTGCAATGGCGTCGGCAAACTGGTCTTCATCCCCCGTTACAAGCAGCGCGGCGCAATTCTTGGCAATTGCTGTCGCGGTATTTTGAGCTTGTGCAGCATTCGCCCGCCCAATCTGATTCACGTAGGCCTGATAACCCACAGCGCCCAAAACGCCGAGGATCACGATCACAACCAGTAGTTCGATCAGGGTGAAACCCTTGCTGGTAGCGCTCTGGAGACCGCTGGGCTTGTTGAGCAGCTGCAGCAACAGCTGCTTGCGGCTCGATGCATGAAGTCTGGTCATTGCCTGTGTGGTGCAACTGGATGCTTTCTAATCCTGCGGGGATGGGTTGAACCTGCAGGTGTTGCAAGGGCTCGCTGAAAAGTTGCTGAGATGCTCTCCCCCCAGCCCTGCAGCCATAGCCTGCGCACATGAGCCCCCCCCGCTCCCTGCGCGAGCGCCTGCAGAGCACCACCTTCCTGGCGGTGCTGGCTGGCTATGGCGTGCTGCTGCTGCTCAACCAGGGCCTACAGGTGCTGCAGCGCCGCGCCGCCCACGATGAACTGGTGGCGGCGGTGCGCCAGGAGCTCGATTCCGGCCGTCTGGAGCTGCCCGTGGGCGGAGCGCTGCGCCTGCCCGGTGGCAATGAGGTGCGGCGGGTTTCCCCCTCCAGCCCGCTGCGTCCCCGCATCGAGCGGATCGGCGAGCAGCGCTGGCTGGTGTGTGCCCAGAGCGGGCTGGAGGTGCGCCAGAACATCACCGCCACCCTGGCGGCCGAGCGCCGTGGCCAGTGGCTGCTGCTGGCGGTGGCGGGCTTCTCCAGCCTGGTGACCAGCACCCTGCTGCGGCCGGTGCTGCGCGCTGGTCTGCTGGAGCCCCTGGAGGTGCTCAGCCGGGCCCTTGCCGCCGCCGACCCCGATGCCGCCCAGGCCGAGCGGGTGGTGGTGGCCGAGCAGCCGGCGGAGCTGCGCCCGATCGCGAATGCCTTCAATGCCCAGCAGCTGCGCCTGGTGGAGAGCCGCGAGCAGCAGCGCACCTTCATCGACGGCGTGGCCCACGAGCTGCGCACCCCCCTCACCCTGATCAGCGGCAACGCCCAGCGGCTGGAGCGGCTGCTGGCGAGTACGGCGCCAGACGCTCCGGCCGCCCCGCTGCTTCAGGCCGGTCGGGCCATCACCAGCGAGGCCAACCGCATGACCCGGCTGGTGCGCGACCTGCTCGATCTGGCCCGCTGCGACGGCGACCGTCTGGAGCTGCAACTCGCGCCTCTCGATGCCGGCGATGCGCTGCTGGCGGCCTACGAGCGCCTGGAATCCCTGGCCGCCGGCCGGCTGCGGCTGCTGGCCCCGGAACCTGAGGCCGAGCTGCGGGTGCGGGCCGACTCCGACCGCCTCGGCCAGTGCCTCACCAACCTGGTGGAGAACGCCCTCAAATACGCCCCGCCGTCCACGCCGGTGGAGCTGGCGGTGGAGCGCCAGGGCGAGGTGGTGGTGCTGCACGTGCGCGACCGGGGCCCCGGCGTGGCGCTGGAGGAGCGGGAGGGAATCTTCGCGCTGTTCCTCCGCGGTTCGGCTGCTCCGCTGGCTGCCGTGAGTGGCAGCGGCATCGGCCTGGCGATGGTGCGGCTGCTGATGGAGCGCATGGGCGGATCGGCCCAGGTGGCCGACGCCCCCGGCGGCGGGGCCGACTTTCAGCTGTTGTTGCCGGCCTGCTCCGGTGCCGAGCCCGAGTCTTTGAGCATGAAGCCCACGCCGCGCACGGTGTGAATCAGCTTGGCCTCGCCGGGCTGCTCGAGCTTGCGGCGCAGGTAGCGGATGTACACATCCAGCAGGTTGTCGTCGCCCACGAACGGCTCGCCCCACACCGCATGCAGCAGGCTGAGCCGTTCCTGCACCCGGTTGGGCTGGCGCAGCAGCTGCAGCAGCAAGGCGTATTCGCGCACGGTGAGCTGGATCTCACGCCCGCCCCTGCGCACCTCCCGCGCGGCGGTGTTCACCGTGAGGTCGGCGAACTGCAGCAGCTCGCTGGCCTCTTCGCCAGCCGCGCCGTTGCGCCGCAGCCGCGCCCGCACCCGCGCCAGCAGCTCCTCGATCGAGAACGGCTTGGTGAGGTAGTCGTCGGCGCCGGCATCGAGGGCCTTCACCCGCTCGCTCACCGCGTCGCGGGCCGTGAGCATCAGCACCGGCGTGGTGATGCCACCCGCCCGCATGCGCCGGCACACCTCCAGGCCGCTGAAGTCCGGCAGCGTCCAGTCGAGCAGCACCAGCTCCAGGTCGCCAGCGCGGATGCGGGTGAGCGCCTCCTGGCCCGTGCGGGCCGTTTCCACGCCATAGCCCTCGGCCGCCAGCTCGCCCTGTAGAAACCGGCGCAGCTCCGGGTCGTCGTCGACGATCAGCAGCGTGGGCGGGGTGAGCATCTCTGCATTCTCACTGAGTTCGGTGTTCCCACCTGTTGGCGGCATTCCCGTTGGCCGTGGCCAGGGCAGTGTGGGGGTGACGGTGGCCACCTTTCATGCTCAACCAGGCCTTGCAGGCCTTCGGCCAGGGGGATCTGGCCGGGGCGGAAGCGCTGCTGATCCGGCTCTGGCAGCAGCAGCCCGCCTCGGCGGTGGCGGCCCTGCAGGGCCAGGTGCTGCGGGCCGCTGGCCGCTGGGCCGACGCCATCGCCTGGTTTGAGCGGGCCCTGGAGGCCGACCCCTCAGATGCAAGGCCTCTGATTGCCATGGGCCAGATCCAGCGCCAGCGAGGGGACCAGCAGGCCGCACAGGGGTGTTTTGAGCAGGTGGTGCTGCAGGCCGGCCTGGCCCTGGCCTTTGCCCCCGATCAGCCCCTGCGGCTGCTGGAGCTGGGCCTGGCTTACGCCGAACTGGAGCAACCTGCCGACGCCATCGCCGCGCTGGAGGCCGCGCTCACCGCCGATCCGCAGCTGGTGGAGGCCCACCGCAGCCTCGCCACCCTGCTGCACCAGCAGGGCCGGCTCGGCGAGGCTGCGGAGCACCAGGCGGCGCTGGCGCGGCTGGAGCCGCACGCCCTCGGCCCTCGCATCGAGGCGGCCCTTGCGCTTCATCGGGGCGGGGATGCGGAGGGTGGCCTACGCCAGCTCGAGGCGCTGCTTGGAGAAGCACCTCAGGATTCGCACCTGCGCGAAGCCTTTCTGTTTGCCGCCTCCACCGCCGGGGCAGCCTGGCTGGAGCGGCGGCGAGCGGTGGGCCTGGCGCACTGGCAGAGCCTGGGCTATGGCATCGACGCGGCGGTCTCGGCCGGTTTGCCGGCCACGCCCCGCAGCCCCCTGCGGGTGGGCCTCCTCACCGCCGAGCTGGGGAATCACCCGGTGGCGCATTTCCTGGAGTCGTTGCTGCGTCACCACAACCGCACCCGCCTCCAGCTGGAGCTGATCGAAACCCAGCCGCGCTGGGAGGAGCGCAACCGCAGCCTGCGGGCCCTCGCCCACCACGCCCTGCTGCTGCCCCAGGCCGACCTGGCTGCGCGCCGCGCCCTGATCCGCGAGCGCGGCTACCAGGTGATCGTGGAAACCTCGGGCTTCACCACCGCCAGCGGCCTGCCGCTGCTGGCCGAGCGCCTGGCGCCGGTGCAGTGCCACTGGGTGGGCTTCCACGCCAGCACCCACCTGCCCACGCTCGACTGGTTCATCGCCGATGCGGCCCTGCTGCCGCCGGAGCTGGAGCCCCAGTTCAGTGAGCGCATCTGGCGGCTGCCGCGCCCCTGGGCGGCCTACACCCCGCCCCACGACCTCCCGCAAGCCGCGTCAGTGCCGGCCGCTGAGCCGCTGGTGTTCGGCTCCTGCAACCAGGTGGCCAAGCTCGGGCCCGAAACGCTGGCCTACTGGGCCGCGGCGCTACGGGCGGTGCCCCAGGCCCAGCTGCTGGTGAAGCACCGCCACACTGCCGATCCCCAGGTGCGCGCGCGCATCACCGGCGCTCTGGAAGCCGCCGGCGTGGATCCCGCGCGGGTGCGCTTCGAGGGCTGGGCCGCCCACTGGGCCGACCACATGGCCGCCTACAACCGCATCGATCTGGCCCTCGACGCCACCCCCTGGAGCAGCGCCACCACCGCCTTCGAGGCGCTGGCCATGGGCACGCCCCTGGTGGCGATCCGCGGCAACACCTTCGCCGGCCGCATGAGCACCGCCGTGCTGGCGGGCTTCGGCGAGCCCGGCTGGATCGCCCACACCCCCGAAGCCTTTGCGGCGATCGCCCGCGAACTCACGGCCGATCTTCCGGCCCTGCGCGCCGGGCGGGCCGAGCGCCAGCGGCGGGCCCTGGCGGGGCCGCTGTTTGATGGTGCCGATCTGGCCCGGGCGCTGGGGGAGGCGCTGGAGGGGATGGCCGGCGAGGCCAGCGGCTCCTTCAGCTGAGCGCCTACCTACCACCCGCATGGCTGCGCTGGCGCCATCGCCTCATCACCTTCGTGCCTTCGAGGGGCTGATGGCGATCCACCAGGTGCACCTAGAGCACGAAGCCCACGCCGCGCACCGTCTGGATCAGCCCCGCGTCGATCCGTTCAGCAGCATGGTTGGCTCGCCTTGCGCTTCCAGCAGAGCGGCAGCCTGGCGATCGAAGGTCGCCAGCCTTTCCCCGCCGAGCCAACGCCCCCCATGGGCGATCACCCCATCGGCAAAGTCACCCCCGGCGGCCAGGATCGCCAGGCCCACCTCCACGCAGGGGCGATCGAGCCTCACCGGAGGAGAGCACATCAGGGCCTCGATGGCGGCGATGCAGTGCTGTGCCGTGAATCCATACACCCGCCGCAGCACCCACACGAATTCGCAGAGCACCGGCACCGGCACGGCGATCAATTCGGCCTGTCGCAGCAGATCCACGGCCAGCCGAGCCTGGTGTCGGTCGTCCTGAACGACTGCCCGCACCAGCAGATTTGTGTCGGCCGTGATCTTCATGGGGCCTGAACTGTTCCAGCACAGCCACCCGCCCAGCCCTCGGCGGCGGCCGCATCGAGTTCCTCCAGCGTGGCTGTGCGGTCGGTTTGGCCGGCCAGAAGCCCGATGAAGGCTTCGATCGTGCCCGGGGGGCGTTCCGCCTGGATCTGGATGCGGCCGCCCGGAAGCACCTCCACGTCCACCCTCTGACCAGGGCTCACGCCCAGGTGCCCGAGCAGCTCCTTGCGCAGGGTGACCTGCCCCTTGCTGGTCACGGTGAGGGTTGGCACGGCAGATCGCTTGCGACCCTTCGATGGTAAGGCAATTTGTCCTTACTGGCAGCTCGAGCTTGCGCCGCAAGCGGCGGATGGACGCATCCAGCAGCTCCTCGATCGAGTGCGCCCGGGCTGGTCATGCCAGAGGAGGCAGTCGCCTGATGACCCTGCCGGACTTTCTGATCGGCGCCCATGCCCTGATCGAACGCTGCCCGTTGCTCACCCGCGACGCCCGGCGCTACCGCCTGGCATCGAGGTCAGCAGGTTCGCAGCATGGCCATCCTCCCTCTGTTTCCGGGGTTCTTGCCTTACACTGGTAAGTCAGCTTTGGTTTCTGCCGATGGATGCCTTGCTCACCTTGTCCTCCAAGGGCCAGCTGGTGATCCCGGCTCGCCTGCGTAGGCTGCTCGGTCTGCAGGCTGGCGATCGCCTCGCCCTGAGCATCGAGGCTGATGGGCTCCGCCTCACCCCCCAGGTGATGGGCAAAACCTCCTCGGCCCGTGAGCTGATCGGCTGCTCAGGCTATGCAGGGCCTCCCGTGCCCCTTGAGCGGATGGATCCTGCTCTCTATGCGGAGGCTCCTCAGCTCAGATGAGCCTTCCCATCGCGCTCGACACCAATCTGTTGGTGAGGCTTCTCACCAATGACGAACCTCAGCAGGCCGCGAAAGTGGCGGATCTGATCGATGCCAGCGCCGGTTGCTTTGTGCCGATCACCGTGGTGCTGGAGTTGGAGTGGGTGTTGCGCGGCGCCTACAAACTGCCGCGCGACGTGGTGATTCGTGCCTTCGAGGGGCTGATGGCGATCCGCCAGGTGCACCTGGAGCAGGAGGAATTGGTGCGCCGCGTCCTGGAGTGGCACCGGCAGGGGGTGGACTTCGCCGATGCCCTCCACCTGGCCCGCAGCGAGGGTTGCGAGGCTCTGATCAGTTTCGACCGCTCCCTGGTCCGCCAGGCAGCCGAGCTCTCCCTCAGGCCCAACGTTCTCGAGCCTTGAAGGTCAGCTGAATCACGGTCTGCCCTGGCTAGCTTGGCCAAGTGCTCCACGGAGGCCCATGCAGGTGAACATGCTGGAAGCCAAAAGCCAGCTTTCCCGGCTGGTGAAGGCGGCTGTGGCCGGCGAGGAGGTGATCATCGCCAGCCACGGTGAGCCCCAGGTGCGGCTGGTCCCCTGCGCGGCGGCCCCCCCGGGGCTCAAGCACTTCGGGGCCCTGGCTGCCGCCCATTCAGAGCTCGAACCCGCTGCCATTGACGCGGCCTTCAGCCCAGCTGCCGAGGCCGAGGTGGGCCGGCTGATGGAAGCCTGATCGGCCCCTCATGCGTCTGTTGCTCGATACCCAGGTTCTGATCTGGTGGCTGCTGGGTGATCAGCGGCTGCGAGCTGATACCCGGGAACTGATGACATCGCACGTCTGCGTGCTGTCGGTGGCGAGTGTGTGGGAGGTGGCGATCAAGCATCGCCTGGGCAAGCTGCCGCTCGATCCGGTCACCTTCCGCGATGGCGGTCTCAGTGCCGGCGCCACGCTCTTGCCGATCAGCGATGCCCATGTGATTGAAACGGGCCGGCTGCCCGGCATCCACGACGACCCCTTCGACCGGCTGCTGATCGCCCAGGCGCGCCTTGAGGGCCTGATGGCCGTCTCCTCAGATGCCCACTGGCCGCGCTACAGCCTGGCCCTGCATCGCGCCTGAGTGGCCCGGGGCGCACAGCTGGCCACCCGCAACACACGCCACTTCAGCGAAACCAGCATCAGCCCGATCAATCCCTGCCCGCTATACGGAGACTGCCCAGCTCTGATGAGCCTTCCCGTCGCTCTCGACACCAATCTGCTGGTGAGGCGGATCTGATCGATGCCAGCGCCGGTTGCTTCGTGCCGTCGAGGGCCCACCATCCGCTTCACCAGCTCGGTGCCGTACTCGATCTGGGTCACGTCACTGCTGCCATGTCTTGTCTGACCCCTCAGCGAGGGCGAAGGCCATAAAATGTGTAGTCACCTCACCATGAGGTCACACATGGCCACGACTCTCGCTCTCGATCAGGCCCTGCTCGATCACGCCTTCCGTGTGAGCGGTGAGCCCACCAAGAAAGCCGCCGTCACCCGCGCCCTGCAGGAGTTCATCGCGCGCCGGGAACAGCGCCAGGTGGCGGAGCTCTTCGGCAAGCTCGAGTGGGATCCCAGCTACGACTACAAGGCCGAACGTGAGCGCCAGCGGTGAGTCTGCTGGTCGATACGTCGGTGTGGTCCCTGGCGTTTCGCCGTGATGGCCAGCTGGACGCGCCTGAGGTGGGCGCTCTCCGTGCTCGCTTTTCTTCAGCCCGATAAGCAGGATCACATCGCAGCCGCCGACATCCGCAATGCCTGCCGCCGCCGGGGTGTCCAGATCGGCACCATTGATGCCCTGCTCATTCAGCTTTGCCAGCGCTACGACCTGACGCTGCTCACAACGGATCAAGACTTCCATGCGGCTTCTCAGCACGTGGATGTCCGGTTATGGACGCTGCGGTGAGCAGCAGGTCGATGTCCGACTGTGGGCTTCTGGTGATGGATGCCTGGCTCACGCTCCCTCGATGCGGAGGCTCCTCAACTCTGATGGCGATCCGCCAGGCTGCCGATCTTGCCCTCGTTGAGCGCCTACGCACCCCCCGCAGCACTGCGCTGACGCTCAGCAGCAGGCTGCACGTTGGTTCTGCAGCTGCTGGTGTTGATCAGGGCGACGATCTCGTTGCTGTCTTCGTTGACGATCCGGTAGTTGCGGCCGTCGGAGCAGCAGCGTGTCTGCGCTTCCTGATACGCCCAGTACTCCAGGTTGGCCCTGCCCTGGGGGCGCCATCCGTCGGGATGCAGCGCTTCGATCACAAACATGGTTTCCAAAAACGGAACACGCGGCTCCAATCAAGCGACGCCCGCTGAGGGGGGTTGAAACCATGCAGTTGTCTTCGGGATCACGCCGCTGTCGCCTGTAAGATTCTTACTGGGCCATGACGGATCGGTATGCGAATCACCAGCAAGGGGCAGGTCACGATTCCCCAGGCCATCCGTGAGCGGGCCGGCCTCCATCCCAACTGTGAGGTGCAGTTCCGGCTGGTGGACGGGCAGGTGGTGCTGGAGAAGGCGGAGGGCCAGGCCGAGCAGCGGGGCGAGGAGGCCCTGAAGCGGTTGCGGGCCCACCGGCCCCGTCCGGGCCTGAGCACCGAGGCCATCCTGGCGCTCTGCCGCGGCGAGCCCTGATGGCCATCGCCGGCGGCGCCGCGGTGATGGTGGATTCCTGCGTGCTGCTTGATGTGATCACCGCAGACCCGCAGTGGGAATCCTGGAGCGCCGAGCAGCTGCGGCGCTGCCTGATCGCCGGCCCGGTGGCGATCAATCCGCTCATCTACGGCGAGGTGGCGTTTGCCTATGAGCGGATCGAGGCGGTGGAGGAGGTGCTGCCCCGCCACCTCTACGCCTACTGGCCGATACCCAGAGAAGCTGCCTTTCTCGCAGCCCGTGCCCATGCCAGCTACCGCGCCAGAGGAGGCAGCCGCCGGATGATCCTGCCGGACGTTCTGATCGGCGCCCATGCCCTGATCGAACGCTGCCTGCTGCTGACGCGCGACGCCCGGCGCTACCGGCAGGCGTTTCCCGGGCTGCAGCTGATCACGCCGGAGGCTCCGCTTCAGGGCGGCCTTGGGCTGATGCGTTGATGCTACGGTGTTATGATGCGTACTACGCTGGACATCGAAGACGACGTGCTGGCCGCGGCCAAGGAGCTGGCCAGGAGGCAGGGGCTTTCGGCCGGCAAGGTGGTCTCGCGGCTGTTGCGATCCGCGTTGTCGGGCGGGAGCGATCCGGGGGTGGACGCCGAGCCGAAGCCTGTCGCGGGATTTCGCCCGTTCCACGCTGCTGGCGCCGACTTGGTGACCAACGACCTGATCGACCAGCTTCGTGATCAGACAGGCGTTTGATGCGGGCCCTGCTCGACATCAACGTGATCATCGCGCTTCTGGATCCGGGGCATGTGATGCACGCCGCTGCCCGCCGTTGGATGGAGCGTGAGATTGACGATGGCTGGGCCACCTGCCCGATCACGGAGAACGGCGTGGTTCGGATCCTGTCGCAGCCTGCCTATCCCAACCACCAACCTGTGGCCGTGGTGGCCAGGCGCCTTGCGGAGGCCTGCAGCCACCCCAGCCACGCCTTCTGGCCCGATCCGATCAGCCTGCTGGATCCCGGCTTGATCCGCTGGGAGCGGCTCCTGGGGCCTCGACAGATCACCGACAGCTATCTGCTCGCACTCGCCGTAGCCCATGGTGGCCGGTTCGTAAGCTTTGATCAGCGCATCAGGTTGGACATCGTGCGTGGAGCCAGCACGGCCAACCTGGCAAGCATTGATGTCTCCGACGCCGAAGCCGTGCTGAGATGCTTGCCCTAGGCTTGCATTCTGCTAGCAGGTGATCGGTCCCATGCGCACCCTCTACCTGCGCAATGTTCCCGACGACGCCGTGCGGCGCCTGGAGCGCCTTGCCGCCCTGGCGGGCTTGCCGGTGAGTGTCTTTGCCGTGCGGGAGCTGATCGAGGCGTCCCGCCGTGCCGACAACGCCTCCCTCCTCGACGCTCTGCCCGACCTGCCCGTGCCCACCTCAGCCATCACCGATGCCCTGGCGGCTGGCCGGCAGGACCGGTGATCGTGGCTGATGCGTCGGCTGTGGTGGCGGCCCTGGTGCACAAGGGCCCGGCACGCCAGGTGCTGGCCACGGCTGTGATTCACGCGCCCCATCTCCTGGATGTGGAGGTGATGTCGGTGGTCAGGCGCCTCAGCCGGGCCGGCACCCTGGCTGAGGGCGAGGTCGAGCGCTGTCTGGCGGCCTTCCAGGCCATGGGTATCCGGCGCAGTGGCCATCGTCCCTTGCTGGCGAGAATCTGGCGGTTGCGCCACAACCTCAGCGCCTACGACGCCACCTATGTGTCCCTGGCCGAAGCCCTCGGCTGTCCTCTGCTCACGGCCGATCGTCGCCTGGCGGCTGCCCCTGGCCCCGAATGTCCGATCCAGCTCCTGCCCGGCTGATCAGCCCGCCGCCGCCCCCTCCTTGAGCACGAAGCCCACCTCGCGCGCGATCAGCAGGGTGGGCGGTGGCGGCATGGCTGTGCCACTCCATCCGTTGCTCGTGGGCTTCGGCCAACCGGGCTGGATCTCAGGCAACCCCGAGGCGTTCGCTGGGGGAGGCGCTGGAGGGGATGGTGGAGCTCGACACTCTCGCCTCGCGGTAGTACACTCTTCTGAGTAGCGCCCATCTGTGCCGATCCAGTCCTACGGCTGTAAGCACACGGCTTCGATCCTCAAAGGGGGTTCACCCCTCAGGTTCAACAGCATCCTTCTGGCGGCTGAACGGAAGCTGGTCATCCTTGACGCTGCCAGTTGCCTTGACGATCTCAGGGTTCCACCGGGCAACCGTCTTGAGAAGCTGCATGGTGATCGAGAAGGCCAGTATTCCATCCGGATCAACGATCAATGGAGGATCTGCTTTCGTTGGAATGATTCAGGTCCTGAGAATGTAGAGATCGTGGACTATCATTGACTCCCTTCGCTGAGTTCTTCTCTCTCTCGCCGCTCGTCACATGGCCCATGCCGATAGTCGAAAGCCGATCAGCCCTGGGGAGGTTCTCAAGGAAGAATTCCTTGAGCCTATGGGCATCAGCGTTTATCGGCTCTGCAAGGACACGGGCCTGGGTCAGACTCAGGTTGGCGAGATCCTTCGAGGAAAGCGTGCGATTACCGATGAGGCTGATGCAGTTCTCTGTAAGTACTTAGGGTTAAAACGGGGCTTCTGGCGCAGGATGCAGATCAGCTATGACGCTCGAAAGAAAGATCGAGAATTGAGCAGGCTCGAGACACGGGTTACACCCTACTCCGCACCATCACAGCCCTCTGAGTTAGTCTGCTGACTAGGATGCGACCAATGCCTGCTATTGGAGATCGGCTGCCGGGGGGCTTCTGGTGCATGTCAAAAATGCCGCGGCCCGCGAGTTCTATCGGCACCTGCTGCTGCTGACGGACATCCGGCGATCCCTTCATGACGGCAGTGATGCCGCTGCGCTGCTCAGGCAGATCAGGGAGGACGCGCGCTATTGAGCGATAGAGGCGGCAAGCCTTCCGGCACGCTTCAGCTGGCCACCATGCCGATGCGGGCCGACTGCGCCAGCTCGAAGATCGCTCGGATCGCGTCGTCGTCGGGATCCCAGGCTCCTGTGAGGCAATCCTGCGGTGCCTGGCCCCCCAGGGCGCAGCGGGGACGCTGGAACCAGCGCCGGATGCCGTAGCTGTTGGTAGTGCCCTCCAGCTGATCGATCACCAGGGCCAGCCAGTGCAGCCTGGCTGCCACCAGATCGGGGCACCGACGCTCTCCCTTCGCGTATCGCCGCAGGCTGGGGGTGGAGATGTCCAGCAGGGAAGCGAGGACGTCGTCGTCGAGCAGCTCGCGCACCGCTTCCCATTCGGGGTTCATCGAGCGCCTACCCACCTCTGCCCTCAGCCTCCACCGCAGCCTGGCAGTCGGCCAGCAGCCGCTCGATCTCTTTCAGCAGCTCCTGCCGCGGGGCCGGGAGGGGGAACGGCCCCTCCTCGTAGCGGGCTTCCACGGCGTAGGTCTGCAGCTCTCGCAGAGCCGGATCCAGCTCCAGCGCTGCCAGCTCAGCCAGTTCGTCAAGGTCGTGGCGGCGGGGAGGCTGTCGGTCGGCCAGCACGATCCAGGCCTTGAGGATCTTCTCCACCGCCTGCTGGGCGGTGAAACCCCAGTCTTCCTCCGGGTAGGCGGGATCCAGGGCCAGCCGCAGCGTCGTGAGGTGGCGCCCCACGATCGCCAGCAGCAGGGCCGCGTCCTCAGCCGGCGACATACAGCACCCGCCCCTCGCGCGCCACATCGCCCATCACGTGCCAGCGCGACCCCGCCAGCCGCTCAGCATCGGCCTGGCCCTGCACCACCAGGTCCACGTCGCGTCCCAGCAGCCCGAGCGCCTGCCGGCACTGCCGCCAGCGGCTGCGCTTCTGCAGGGGCGTAAGCCGGGGCTCGGCGCAGATCACCGCCAGGTCGAGGTCGGATTCGCTGTGGGCCTCGCCGCGGCCTCGGGAGCCGAACGCCATCACCGCCCGCACGCCCGGCACTGCGCAGAGCCGGCCCAGGGCGGCCGTGAGCGGCGCGGGCTCCAGGCCCGGGCCCAGGTCCACCTGCGCCGGCAGCGGCCGAGGTTGCATCCAGGGCAGGGTGGCGGTGGCCATGGCCTCAACGCTAGGGCCTCCGTTGTTCACGGCTGCGCCTGGCTCGCGGGGCTCCTGGCTCAATCCAGCTGCAGCCAGGTCAGCCCAGCAAACCGGTTGAATCCCCGGTCGAAGGTCACCAGCCGAAGGCCCTCGCCGATGGCCAGAGAGGCCAGATGGGCATCGGTGCACTGCCGATGACTCAGGCCTGGTTCCCGCACCAGGGCGTGAAACACATCCCAGGCACGCCCTTCCGCTTCGCTGAAGGACACCCCGGGCTGGCCTGCCAGCTCCTTCAGCACCGCCGCGGCCTGCGCTGGCGTGTGAACCAGCTCTCCCATCACCCTGGGCTGAGACAGCAGACGCACCAGCCCGAGGGCAGTGACCGTGCAGAACCGCACCTCGCCTGCGGCCAGCTCCTCCCAGTAGCGCACCGCCTTCTGGTGATGGCCATGGCCTGTGCAGGTGAGCGCCAGCCACACGTTCAGGTCGGGGAGATCGCTGGCTGGGCCATCGCTGGTGCCGGGGCTCATTCCTCCAGAAGGGCCGCCAGGCCGGCGTTGCTGAGCTGATGGGGAGGGATCGTCAGTGGCCCCTCCACCCTGGGCAGTGTTGCTGCGGAACGACGTCCGGCGCTGGCGGATGACGGTTGATCCAGGCCCTGTTCCACGAACAGGTGGAGCAACCGCTTGAGCGAGATGCGTTCGTGCGCCGCCCGTGCCTTGAGCCTCGCGAACAGCGGATCTGGCAGATCGAGGGTGGTGCGCATCGCGATTGCTGGCCCCTGACGGGCATGAGATGCGCATTTTAATGCGCATCTGTGGCTGGGCTTGCCGCTGCCCCGCCAGCTGCCGGCATGCTGGGCCTGAATGCCCATCCGCCATGCCCATCCCCCTGCCCGTGCTGCCTCCGCTGGTGCCGGCCCTGCCGGCGCTGGTCACGCTGCTGGCCCTGCTGCTCTACCTGGCCACCGTGATGCTGGTGGGCCGGGCCCGCTTCCGCCATGGCATCAAGCCGCCGGCCAGCGACGGCCCCGAACCCTTCCTGCGCGCCCTGCGGGTGCAGCAGAACACCCTCGAGCAGCTGGTGTTCTTCCTGCCCTCGCTGTGGCTGGCGGCCCTGTTTGCCAGTGAGTCGTGGGCCAGCCTGCTGGGCTTCATCTGGGTGGGGGCCCGGGTGGCCTACGCCGTCGGCTACCTGCAGGCGCCCGAGAAGCGCGGGCCGGGCTTCGGGATCTCTTTGCTGGCCGGCGTGGCCCTGTGGCTGGTGGCCCTGGCGGGTGTGCTCAACGCCCTCACCGCCTGAGGCCCAGCGGCGCGTCATCCTGGGGTTGCTGCCGCCTGCCGCCATGCCCCGCCTTCCCCGTCTTGCCGCCCTGGTTCTGGCGCTGGCGCTGCTGCTCGGCCTGCTCGACTGGTGGCCGGCCCGGGCGCAGACTCCCGCCGCTCCCGGAGCTCCCGCCGAGGCCGCCGCAGAGCCAGCCCCCACTCCCGCAGCTGAGCCCAAGGCCGATCCCAAGGCTGTGACCTCGGCGGTGGTGCGCGGGGCGGTGGGGGTGATCACCAACGAGGGTGGCAACATCGGCGTGCTCAGCGGCCCCGACGGCATCCTGCTGGTGGACGCCGGCTTCGCCCGCCAGGCTGAGCCGATCCGGGCCGCCATCGCCGCGCTGGCCACTCCTGCGGCGGCGTCGCCACCGTCGCCCCCCGCGCCACCGTCGCCCCCCGCGCCTGCCAAGCCAGCCGCATCCCCTGCCGCCGCGCCCGCCCCATCCGCGGCCCCCGCCGTGCCCGCCCCGCGCCTGCTGGTGAACACCCACTTCCACGCCGACCACACCGACGGCAACGCCGGCTTCGTGGCCACAGGTGCCCTGATCGTGGCCCACGAGAACACCCACCGCCGCCTAGCGGAGGGCTCCATGCTCGAAGCCTTCGAGCTGGTGACCCCGCCGGCCGCGCCGGCCAACCTGCCGCCGATCACCTTCGAGCGCGACCTGCGCCTACGCCTCAACGGCGAAACCATCGACCTCCAGCACCTGCCCGCCGCCCACACCGACGGCGATCTGATCGTGCGCTTCCGCAACGCCGATGTGATCCACGCCGCCGACGTGTGGTTCAACGGCATGTATCCGTTCATCGACACCCGCCACGGCGCCACCCTGGCCGGCGCCATCGCCGGGGTGGACCGGGTGCTGCTGCTGGCCGGCGACGACACCCGCATCATCCCCGGCCACGGCCCGGTGGGCAGCCGCAGCGAACTCGCCACCTACCGCGCCATGCTCGCCACCGTGCAGGGCCGGCTCGCCGCCCTCAAAACCCAGGGCTTCACCCTGCCCCAGGTGCTCGAGGCCCGGCCCCTGGCCGATCTCGAGGCCACCTGGGGCCAGGGCCTATTCAAGGGCGACCGCTGGCTGGAGCTGATCTGGAACGGGGTGTGAGCAGGGGCAGGCCACAGGCTCAGGCGAGAACGGCTTGTAGATCCGCCAGCCGCACCATCAGCACCATCGAGTCGAGCGGGGACGGCTCAAAGCCGAGATGGAGATAGAGATTGCGGGCTTCCGTGCTGGCCGCCTGCACCAGTACACCGCGGACACCGATCTGCTCGCTCGCCAGCAGCACCCGCCGGCAGGCGTCTGCCACCAGCGCCCTCGCCAGGCCCCGGCCCTGCATGCTGCAATCCACTCCAAGCCTGGCGAGGATCACGACCGGAATGGGGTTGGGCATGTTGCGCCGGAATCGCCCCGGCGTGAGCTGGGCCTCAACGCCCCCTGAAGCCAGGGCCACAAAGCCCACCACCTGCCGCTCCTCACGGCAGACCACGAACGTTCGCGTGGCGCCGCTGCGCTGGTTCGCCAGGGACCTGTGCCGAAGCCATCCATCGAGCTGGGCATCGCCGCAGCTGAACAGACCCAGCTGATGCTGATCCCCGAGGGTCTCGGGGGGACAGAGCCGACTCACCCCTGCCAGGGAGGCTCCGCCGTCAGGGTGGCGCGCAGGCGCGGATTGGGCTGGGGAGGCGCATCCAGGCACTCGAGGAAGGCTGTCAGCCGTTCCGGAGCCACCTGCAGCCACGACTGTTCCACCAGGGTGTCCACAGCAGCTCGCCTGGCGGCCTCCAGCACGAACGACGTGCGGGTCTTGCCGGAGGCTGCCACCGCCCGATCGATCAGATCCTGATCCTCGGTGCTGACGCGCAGATTCCAGCTCAGACGAGGGGGTACGGCCATGCCGGCAAGCGTGAATCCCTGCTGACTGTAGACGTTGTCTACATGGCTGGAGCTGATCTGGGGCGAGAGATCCACCTGCCAGGGCCTGAACGCAGTGCAGATAGCGCTCGGCGATGGGGGCTCCAATCTCGCGGGCGGTGGCGCGGTGATCGGTGTGGCTGGTGAGGTTTCGGTCCTCGATCAGGCCCACGCGGAAGGCCGTCCGCAAGGTGTCCCGAGAGCCGATCAGATCGGCCACCCCTTCGCTGCTGAGCAGGTCGCGGAGGGTGTTTAAGGCCAGCTCGAAGGTGGATTCGAAAGCCTTGATCAGTTCCTGCTCCTCCCGCTCATTCGGATCCGGGGGCTCGAAAAACGTCTCCAGCTGCTCGAGTGCCCGGCAGTCGTTCGAAAACCGCTGTCGCCAGCGCACATCGGCTTCCATGCACCCCGCCGCCGCTGCGCCGCCCATCATCGTGGTTGTCCTGTCACGTTGCTGCGGTCCGGCCCCCTTGCCAGGATCGGCACCCCAGCCTCCCTGCGGCCTGATGTCCGTCTCACCGCCGCCGGGTCCGCCGTCCCCGGGTTCAGCGCCCGCCCGCTCCTGGTGGCGCCGCCCCCCCGCCACCCTCTCGGCGCGCATGGCCCGCTGGGGCGTGATCATCGTGACGGCCTACGTGCTGGTGGCGCTGCTCACGCCGCTGCTGGTGCACCTGGGTGTGCTGCCCGATCCCAACGCCGGCCTCGACAACCCCATCTACGCCGCCCCCTCGCCCGCCCACTGGTGCGGCACCGACCGCCTCGGCCGCGACGTGTGCGTGCGCACATTGGCGGCCAGCGGCGTGGCCCTGCAGGTGGTGGTGCTGGCCCTGGTGGTGGCGCTGGTGATCGGCGTGCCGCTCGGCATGGCGAGCGGCTACCTGGGCGGCTTGGTCGACCGCCTGCTGGTGCTGCTGATGGACACCCTCTACACCCTGCCGGTGCTGCTGCTCTCGGTGGTGCTGGCCTTCCTGCTTGGGCGCGGCCTGCCCAACGCCGCCGCCGCCCTCTGCGTGGTGTACATCCCCCAGTACTTCCGCGTGGTGCGCAACCAGAGCGCCCAGGTGAAGGCCGAGCTCTACGTGGAGGCCGCCCAGTCGCTCGGGGCGGGGCCGGGGTGGATCCTGCGCCGCTACCTGTTCCGCAACGTGATCACCTCGGTGCCGGTGCTGCTCACCCTCAACGCCGCCGACGCCGTGCTGGTGCTCGGCGGCCTGGGGTTCCTGGGCCTGGGCCTGCCGGAAACCATCCCCGAGTGGGGCGGCGACCTCCAGCAGGCCCTCACCGCCCTGCCCACCGGCATCTGGTGGACCGCCCTCTATCCAGGGCTGGCGATGTTCGTGCTGGTGCTGGGGCTGTCGTTTCTGGGCGAGGGGCTGGAGAGCTGGCTGAGCGGTTCCAGCCGCGCCTCCCGCGCCGCCCGCTGAACCATGACCGCTCCCCTCGCCCTGCACTGCTGGCGGCCTCCCGCCGCCGGCCCGGCGCCCTGGGCGGTGCTGGCGCTGGTGCACGGCATCGGCAGCCACGGGGGCAGCTTCGCGGCCCTGGCCGCGGCGCTCACGGCCGAGGGCCTGATCCTCTGCGCCGTGGATCTGCCCGGCCACGGCCGCTCCCCCGGCCGCCGCGGCGATGTGGGCAGCTGGGAGGCGCTGGGCGACGCCGTGGATCAGCTGCTGGAGCGGGCCCAGCGGGAGGCCCCGGGGCTGCCCTGCTTCCTGCTCGGCCACAGCCTCGGCGCCGCCATCGTGCTCGATGCCACCCCGCGCCGGGCGGGTCGCCTGCGCGGGGTGGTGGTGAGCAACCCGGCCCTGGCGGTGGAGCCCACCGGGCCGCTGCGCTTGCGGCTGCTGCTGGCGCAGCTGCTGGCCCGCCTCTGGCCGGGCATCACCCTGGCCACCGGCATCAGCCTGGAGGCGGCGGCCCACGATCCGGCGGCGTGCGAGCGGATCGCCGCCGATCCCCTGCGCCACAACCGCTGCTCGGCCCGGCTGGCCGTGGCCTGGCAGCGGCGCAGCCGGGCCCTGATGGCGGCCGCCCCCCACTTCCCCCTGCCGTTGCTGGTGCTGCAGAGCAGCGCCGATGGGGTGATCAGCGCCGCGGCCGTGCGCCGCTACGTGCTCGCCCTCCAGGAGGGGGACCGGCAGCCGCCCGATGTCACCTTGACGCTCTACGACGACAGCCTCCATGAGCTCCTCGACGACCGCGAGAGCGGCGCCGTGATCGCCCACCTGCTGGCCTGGCTGCGGGCCCATGGCTGAGCGCCACCGCACCGATCGGCTGCAACCGCCGCTGGCGCCGATCCGGCCCGCCTACCGGCCGCTGGTGCTGCGCCTGGTGCATGCCCTGCTCCCCCTGGTGCTGCGCTGGCGGCTGGTGCACTGGCTGCCGGCGGGCATCACCCACCTGGAGCTGCACAACGGCAAGGGGCTGGTGGCGCTGCTGGAGCAGTTCCGCCAGGGGCGCTGCCGCCTGCTGCTGGCCTTCCGCCACAGCGCCGTGGATGATCCCCTCTGTGGCCTGTGGCTGCTCTCGCGCGGTCTGCCGCCGGCGCTGCGGCCCCAGCCGGTGCACTTCCTCTACGACCGCGGCATGCCCCTGTGGGCCGGCCGCCCCCTGGGCTGGTTGCTCTCCGCCCTGGGCGGGGTGTCGCTGCGGCGTGGCCGCCAGCCCGACTGGAGCGCCCTGCGCCAGGCCCGTGAGCTGATGCGCAACGGCCCCTTCCCCTTTGCCGTGGCGCCGGAGGGGGCCACCAACGGGCTGGGGGATTGCCTCGGGCCCCTGGAGCCCGGCAGCGCCCGGCTGGCCCTCTGGTGCCGCGACGACCTGCGCCGCGCCGGCCGCTCCGAGGCCGTGTGGATCGTGCCGATCGGCATCCACTACCGCTATCCCGCCGCCCCCTGGCCGCGGCTTGAGCGGCTGCTGGGGCAGCTGGAAGCCCAGATGGGGCTGGCGCCGCTGGCTGCCCCAGCCGGCCCGGCGGCGCTGCCGACACCGCAGCGCTGCCGGCAGCGGCTGCTGCGCCTGGGTGAGCAGTTGCTGGTGGCCCTGGAGGCCTTCTACGGCCGATTTGGCGACAGCGGCGGGGCTGGTGGGGAGGCCAGCGGTGAGGCCAGCGACGAGCGGACCGGCTGTGATGGGCGCATCGACGCCCTGCGCGAGCGGGTGCTGCGGCTGGCGGAGATCCGCCTGGGCGTGCGCGCCGCCGGCACCGCCGCAGACCGCTGCCGTCGCCTCGAGGAGGTGGCCTGGCAGTGGATCCACCGCGAAGACCTGCCGCCCCGCCACCGGCTGGCGCCCCT
Organism: Cyanobium sp. ATX 6A2; assembly: GCF_024346355.1. Lineage (GTDB taxonomy): Bacteria > Cyanobacteriota > Cyanobacteriia > PCC-6307 > Cyanobiaceae > NIES-981. The sequence continues at coordinate 351,570 of NZ_JAGQCU010000001.1, read as the reverse complement.
GCAGCGCGGCCTGGCCGACCAGGCCGCGGCGGAGGCCGCCCTGGCGCTGCGCCACATGCGCCTGGTGGAAACCTTCGTGGCCGTCTCCGCCGGTTATCTGGATGCGCCCAGCTTCGAGCGCTGCGCCGACGTGGCCCTGCTGCTCCACGACGGCCTGGCCCGCCTCGCCGGCGGGGCCCTGCCGGCCCGGCCGCAGCTGGGCCGCCGCCATGCCCGGCTGCAGGTGGCCGAGCCGATTGCCGTGCCGGCCGAGCCCGGCGGCCGCCGCCAGCTCGACACCCTCAACGCCCTGCTGGAGGAGCGCCTGCGCGGCTGCCTGCCCTGAGCCACAATCGGGAGACACCTTCTTCGCGGCAGCGCCCCATGCCCTGGTGGCTCGATCTGGTGTTGCTCACCAGCGCCACCGCCTTCTGGTGGCGGGCCAGCCGCGAGGGCGACGACGTGTGGTGTCTGCTGCTCAAACTCTTCGCCGTGGTGGCCCTGGCGGTGGTGCTGCTGGGCGGCCGCCAGGTGCTGCTCGAACTGCTGGCCCTGGCAATGGCCCTGTGGCTGCCCAACTCCACCAGTTCCCACCTCTGGAGCCGGCTCTCCACACGCCTGCGCGGTGACCCTCAGCAGCGCCAGCTGCCTCGGCCCTGAACCGGCCAGCGGCGTTCAGGACCTGGCTTTCGTGGCGCTGAGGGCCTCGAGAATCAGGGGAATCCAGGTGTCGTGGCGGGTGTCACCGGCTGGGAGAAACAAGGTGCGCTCAGGGGCGAGAGTGACACAGAGCCCCGAGTAGAGGCTGTGAATCCGGGTTTTCGGCAGCACCGCCACGATTCGCTCCCGGCCCATGTCGTTCTTCGAGGGCTGAAAGGACCAGTCGCTCAGCGGTGGCACCACAATCAGATCGATGCTCTCGAGCTGCTGCTTGGTGTGCTTGAGCAGGGTGTGAAACCACTCCTCCCCAACCCGATCGAACGGGGGGCGTAACACCCGCGCCAGCACGTCCACGGCGAAACGATCACAGATGAAACCTGGCTGCTCAGCGAAACGCCTGTTCTGGCGTTCGATGTGCTCCTGACAAACCGCGGCATGGCCGGAAAAGTGGGAGCGCCTGAGCTTCCCGCGCGCCGCCAGGCGGCTGAGTTGAGCCTGGGCCGCCAGGAGTTCACCGATGTCCTCCTTGATGAACGGGAGGCAGAGTCGCTGCGACAACGCGCGACCCAGGGTGGTCTTGCCGGTGCCGCTGGCACCGGTGATGGCGATTCTCCAGGGGTGGGCCGGGATTGACCCACCCCCAGGAGATGGTTTATCCACCAAAGAACTGGAACACCGAGGAATCCGAGAGGTTGAAGGCTTTGGGAGCCTGCCCCTGGATCACACCGATCAGCGTGTCGCGCTTGCCCCCTTCGAGAAAGATGCCAACGCCGCGGATGCCGTCCAACCTCACCCTGGAAAGGTTGTAATTCTTACGCCTGCCGTGCAGAAAGATGGTGTCGTCTTCACGGAAGGAGAAGTCGTTGATGACGCCATAGCTGGAACGACTGCCCTGACGTTTGTCATCGGCGTAGAAGTCGCGTCTGCGGTTGCCGAGAAGGAAGTTATCGGCACCTCTGCGGCCCAGAAAAGCTTCCACACCACTTCCTGAGCCCATTAGAGTGTCCCTTCGGCGACTGCCTTCAAACAGCCGATCGGTCGACGAGGGCAGGAAGCTGTAGTCGTCATCTTTCAGATCACGCTTCCGGATCCGCTGACCGGTGATGTAGTCATCATCCCGGAACAGACGACGCGCGTAGTCGTCATCGACCAGCCCCAGGGAGCTCGTTCCCCCGCGGTAGTCATCATCATCGCTGCCGGAGCCGCGATAGTCGTCGTCATCGTCGTCGTCATCGTCGCGTGAACCCGCGCCGGAGGGGCCGCCTATGTAGTCATCATCGTCGTCATCGCTGCCGGAGCCGCGATAATCGTCGTCGTCATCATCATCATCGTCACTGCCGCTCGAGGTTGTGCCGGCGGGAGGAGGAGTTGAGGTATAGTCGTCGTCCTTGTAATCGTCGTCCTGATAATCGTCGTCCATCAGGTGATCAGAATAGGAGTGCGAGTACTCTAGCGTGAGCAGCCGCGCCATTGGCGACACGGTGACGCTGAAGGTGTGACAAAGTCTTACTGCTGGACTGGCTTACGGCTGATCAAGCTCTGGCGAGGGCCTGGCCTCTGCGCAGCTCCAGCTCAGCAGCGCAGCCGCAGCGTGCGCGGCAGCTCCTCGGCGATTGCGCCCTCGGCGTCCAGCGGCGGGTAGTCGCGGCCCTGCTGGCGGCACCAGGCGGCCACCTGGGGGTAGGCCCACTCGAACAGCTGGCGGCGGTAGCGGTCTGCAGGCACCCCTTCGCCGCCGCAGGGCACCAGTCCGGCCGCCTGGCGCTGGCGCAACGCCTCGAACAGCAGCGTGGCCGCCGCCACGCTCACGTTCAGCGACTGCACCATGCCCCGCATCGGGATCACCACCGCCTGGTCCACCAGTGCCGCCGCCTCATCGCTCAGCCCCCACTTCTCCGCCCCCAGCACCAGGGCGGTGGGGCCTGTGAAGTCGCACTGGCGGTAGTCCACCGCCTCGGCGCTGAGGTGGGTGCCGTAGAGCCGGAAGCCCTGGCGCTTGAGCTCCGCCATCGCCGCCGCGCCGCTGGCGTGCAGCTGCAGCGGCACCCACTTCTGGCTGCCCTGGGCGGTGCAGTTGAAGGTGAGCAGCCGCCCTTTCAGGCACACGGCATGGGCCTCCAGCACCCCCACCGCGTCGCAGCTGCGCAGGATCGCCGAGAGGTTGTGGGGCTTCTCCACGTGCTCGAGCAGCAACGTGAGATCGCCCATGCGCCCGTCCAGCACGCTGCGCAGGCGTTCGTAGCGGCGTGGCAGCAGGGGCATGGCAGCGGCGGCAACGTCCCGTTCGGCTCGGCACCATTGAACCCCCCGGCCCCGGCCCTTGAGCTTTGATCAGCGCGTCTACGCCGCCGTGGCCCTGGTTCCGGCGGGCCGGCTGGCCACCTACGGCCAGATCGCCGAGCTGATCGGCGCCTACGGCTGCGCCCGCCAGGTGGGCTGGGCCCTGCGCCGCCTGGCCCTGCCCTCACCGGTGCCCTGGCACCGGGTGGTGAACGCCCAGGGGCGGATCAGCTTCACCCCCAGCCGCGAGGGCAGCGACTGGATCCAGCGCCAGTTGCTGCTGGCCGAGGGCATCGCGGTGGACGGCGAGGGCCGGCTGCCGCTGAGGCGCTATCTCTGGGTGCCGCCTCCCGAGCCGCCGCCCCCTGTCTTCGTCCCCACCCCCGTCCCCTCCCCTGGCCCCGGGCCAGGCTGACCCCGCCGCCATCGGCCTGGAGCCGCGCCAGCTGGCCTGGCAGGTGCTGCTGGCGGTGGGCAGTGGAGCCTATGCCGATCTGGCCCTGGAGCGGGAGCTCCAGCGCAGCACGCTCTCCCCCGCCGATCGCGCCCTGGCCACCGAGCTGGCCTATGGCGCCATCCGCCAGCGCCTGCTGCTCGACGCCTGGCTCGATGCCCTGGGCCGGGTGCCGGCGGCTCGCCAGCCACCGAAGCTGCGCTGGCTGCTGCACCTCGGTGCCTACCAGCTGCTGTTCAGCCAGCGGGTGCCGGCCTCGGCGGCGGTGAGCACCACCGTGGAGCTGGCCAAGCGCGGCGGGCTGGGCCGGTTGGCGCCGGTGGTCAATGGCCTGCTGCGCCAGTTGCTGCGTTGCCGCCAGGCCCTCGAGCCCGGGTCTGAGCCCACCCCCGAGCTGGAGCCCTGGCGCGGCCTGCCGCTGCCCGGCGATCCCGCCGCCAGCCTGGCCCTGCGCCATTCCCTGCCGCCCTGGCTGGCGGCGCTGCTGCTGCAGTGGCTGCCAGCGGAGGGGGCCGAGGCCTTCGGTCGGGCCTGCAACTGCCCGCCGGCCCTGGATTTGCGCGTCAACCCCCTGCGCGGCAGCCGCGAAACGCTGCTGGCGGCGCTGGCGGCGGCGGGGGTGCAGGCCGAACCCCTGGCGGGCGCGGGTTTGGAGCAGGCGCTCACGCTCAGCGGCCGGGTGGGGGATCTGCGCCGGCTGCCCGGCTACGCCGAGGGGCAGTGGTGCGTGCAAGACCGCGGCGCCCAGCGCATCGCCCCCCTGCTCGATCCCCGCCCCGGCGACCAGCTCCTGGATGCCTGTGCCGCCCCCGGCGGCAAGTGCACCCAGATCGCCGAGCTGATCGGCGATCGCGGCCAGATCTGGGCCGTGGACCGTTCCGCCAAGCGCCTGCAGCGGCTGGAGCGCAACGCCGCCCGGCTGGGCCTCACCTGCATCCACACCCTGGCCGCCGATGCGGCGCAGCTGGCCGTCCTCCGGCCCGACTGGTGCGGGCAGTTCGATCGGGTGCTGGTGGATGCCCCCTGCTCGGGGCTGGGCACCCTCGCCCGCCATGCCGATGCCCGCTGGCGCCTGGAGCCGGTGGCCATCGCCGAGCTGGTGGCCCTGCAGCGGCGGCTGCTGGAGGGGGTGGCGCCGCTGCTGAAGCCGGGGGGCGTGCTGGTGTATGCCACCTGCACCGTGCACCCGGCCGAGAACGGCGAGCTGATCGACGCCTTCCTGGCTGCCCATCCCCAGTGGAGCGACCAGCACCGCCAACAGTGGTGGCCCGGCGAGGGGCAGGGCGACGGCTTCTTCCTGGCCCGGTTGCTGGCTCCCGGGGTCTGAGGCCCAGGGTTCGGGGCTCCTGGCTCAGGGCTCGGGAGGTGGCGGCGGCGGCGGTGGTGCCGCGGCCGACGGGGCCGGTGGGGGAGGGGGCGGTGGCGGCGGGGCTGGAGCGGCAGCCGGGGCGGCCGCGGGAGCCGGGGCCGGTGCAGGGGTGGCGCTGGGCCGGGGGCGGGGTGCCGGATCCGGACGCACCGCCGGCTCCGGGCTCGGCTCCGGGGTCCAGCTGGGTTCGGGAATCGGCGTGGGCTCCTCGTCCTCGCTCATGGGCCGGCTCCAGGTGTCGCGCTCCGTCTCCAGGCTGCTCTGGTCGTCTGGCTTGGGAGCGGGCTTGGGTTTGGGTTTGGCCTTGGGCTTGGTGAAACTGCCGGTGAGCGCCGGCTTGGGCGGGAACTGCTGCACCGGCAGCGTCTTGCTGATCGGCTCCATGAACCGTCTCCAGGCATAGGTGGCTGCCGCGCTGCTGCTGCCGGTCTTGCGGTTGCCGTCGTAGCCCAGCCAGATGGCGGTGGTGAGCTGGGGGATCGATCCCACGAACCAGAGGTCGCGGGCCCCTTCGGAGGTGCCCGTCTTGCCGGCCACCGGCCGATTCGGCAGGGACGCCGGCCTGCCGGTGCCGCTGCTCACCACCCGCTGCAGCATCCACTGCAGCGCATCGGCCACCTCGCTGCGCAGCACCCGCGTGCCCTTGTGCCCATCCACCCGGCGGCTCCAGAGCAACTCGCCATCGGGGCCGTAGATCTCCTCGAAGGGAGTGGGCTTCACGAAGACGCCCCGGTTGGTGATGGCGGCATAGGCGGCAGCCATGTCGAGCGCGTACTGCTCGTTGGCCCCCAGCACCATGGAGGGGTATTCGCCGATGTCGCCCACCATGCCCATGGTCTTGGCGATCTCCACCACCTTCTCGTAGCCCACCTTCTCCGCCAGATCCACCGAGGCCGCGTTCAGCGACTGGGCGATGGCGTTGCTGATCGAGGTGGTGGTCTTGGCCTTGGCGCCCTTGATGCAGAAGGTTTTGGGGGGCCAGCCGTCCTTGATGCAGCGCTCCTTGTTATCCACCGTGTCCTCGGGCTTGAGGCCCGCCTCCAGCGCCGCGGCGTAGGTGAACAGCTTGAAGGTGGAGCCGGGGGAGCGCAGCGCCTGGGTGGCCCGGTTGAACTGGCTTTCGTTGAAGTCCTTGCCGCCCACCATCGCCCGCACCAGGCCGGTGCCGGGTTCGATCGCCACCAGGGCACCCTGCAGGCTGCCGGTGGCATGGGCCCGGATGGTTTTCTCGGCCTCGTCCTGCCAGGCCAGATTGATGCTGCTGCGCACCGTCAGTCCGCCCACCTCCAGCTGTTCGTTGCTGAGCACAGTGGCCAGCTCCTGCTGCACCCAGTTGCCGAAGTAGGGCGCACGGCTCTCCCAGTACTTCGGGTCGGCCGGTTTCAGCCCCAGGGGGGAGCCCTCGGCCTCGAGCTGCTGGCTGGTGCTGATGAACCCCTGCTGGCGCATGCGGCTGAGCACGATCCGGCGACGCTGCAGGGCCAGCTCCGGATTCACCAGCGGCGAATACACCGACGGGGCCGGAGGCAGGCCGGCGATCATCGCCGCCTCCGGCAGGGTGAGCTGCTCCGGCGTCTTGGAGAAGTAGATCCAGGCGGCATCGGCTACGCCATAGGCGCTGGAGCCGAGGTACACCAGGTTGAGATATTCCGTGAGGATCTCGCGCTTGCTCAGCTGCCGTTCCAGCTTTCCGGCCAGGGCCGCTTCCTTGAGCTTGCGGGTGATCGTGCGGTCCTGGCTCAGGAACACGGTGCGGGCCAGCTGCTGGGTGATGGTGCTGGCCCCCTCCTCCACCGAGCCCCGCGAGATGTTCCGGGCGGCGGCACGCAGGATGCCCTGCAGATCCACGCCGCGGTGGCGGTAGAAGCGGCGGTCCTCGGCGGCGATGAACGCCTGTTCCACCAGGGGCGGCACCGCGCCGCTGCTGAGCTTCTCCCGCGCCACCGGACCGAGTTTCTGCACCACCTGGCCGTCGGCCGAGAGGATCGTGAGGGTGCCGGGGCGGTTGAAGTTGCTGATGCCGCTGGCATCGGGCAGCAGGGAATCGAAACTGCCCACCACGGTGGACTGCACCGCCGCCACTCCGCCCCCCAGCACCGCGGCCGCCACCGCCGTCACCACCAGACGGCGGCTGCCGCCCCGTCCACGCGCCACCGCTGCCGCAGAGGGCCGGGTCGGGGTGGGCAGGGTGCGGGTCATCTCAGACCACCAGCGCGCTGTGGCCGATCGCCAGGGCTGTGACCAGCATCCCCAGCACCAGGAAAGGCTGGGCGCTGGCCTGATACTTCACATCGAACGCCACCGGATCGCGCAGCAGCCAGATGTCCTGGAAGGTGATCTGGGGAACGATCAGCAGCACCAGCAGCACGGCGGCGAAATGCTGGCCGATCGCGATCAGCACGCCAACCATCGCCAGCTGAAAGATGTCGATCATGCCGGCGCTGATCCAGCTGGCCTTCTCGATCCCGAACACCACCGGCAGCGATTGCAGGCCCATGGCCCGGTCGCCCTCCACGCTCTTGAAGTCGTTCACCACGGCAATGCCCAGGCCCGCCAGGGAGTAGGCCAGGGTGAGCAGGGCGGTGGTCCAGGTGAGCTGGCCGAACAGGGCCTGGCCCGCCCACCAGGGCAGGGCGATGTAGCTGGCGCCCAGGGCGTAGTTGCCCAGCCAGCCGTTCTGCTTGAGCTTGAGCGGCGGTGCTGAATAGATGAAGCTCACCAGCGAGCCCCCCAGGGCCAGCAGCAGCAGCACCGGCCGGCTGTGGCCGGCCCAGAGATCCAGGCCCCAGGCCACCGCCAGTCCGGCCAGCAGCAGCACCCAGATCTGGGTCTTCACCTGCCAGAGGGGGATCGCCCCTGAGGGGATGGGCCTGTAGGGCTCGTTGATCGCGTCGATCTCGCGGTCGTAGTAGTCGTTGATCGTTTGCGTGTAGCCGGCCAGCAGCGGCCCGCTCATCAGCATGCAGGCGATCGAGGCGCCCACTTCAGGCAGGGTCCAGCCGAAGTTGCCGGAGGCGGCAGCGCCGCACACCACACCCCAGATCAGAGGAATCCAGGTCACCGGCTTCATCAGCTGCAGCCGGATCTTCCAGATGTTGTCGCTGCCGGCCGCCCCCTTCATTCCCAGCAGCTGGCGTGCTGCTGAGCCTGTGCTGGCTTCGGGGTTGGGGCTGTTGGTCAAGGGCCTTGGCTGCAGGCTGGCTGGGGGTCAGGCGGGGGCGATCTCGTCGTCGAAGAACCAGGCGGTGCGGCCACCGGTGAGGTCCACCACCACGCCGATGCCCTGCCCGTCCACGGTGCGGAAGCCCTTCACGGTGCCGCTGGGATCGCTCTGCAGCACGGAAACGAGGTCGGCCGGAATGCGGTCGCGAACGCGGACGATGCGCACCTTGGAACCAACGTTGACCGTGGCAGCCTGGGCCATGGGCGGACGCGCGACGCGACTGAAAAGTGGCGCAACCTTACCAGCGCCGCCAGGGAGCCGGTTCCACTCCCCGTGCACTCCTCCTACCCCCTGTTTCCCGGAGCTCGCCGAGCTCACCACCGCCATGGTCGCCAAGCGCATCATCCCCTGCCTCGACGTGGCCGATGGCCGGGTGGTGAAGGGCGTGAACTTCGTGGGCCTGCGCGACGCCGGCGATCCGGTGGAGCTGGCCTGCCGCTACAGCGCCTCCGGCGCCGATGAGCTGGTGTTCCTCGACATCGCCGCCAGCCACCAGGGCCGCGCCACGCTGGTGGATCTGGTGCGCCGCACCGCCGAGGCCGTGACCATCCCCTTCACGGTGGGCGGCGGCATCAGCAGCGTGGAGGGCATCACCGACCTGCTGCGGGCCGGGGCCGACAAGGTGAGCCTCAACTCCTCGGCGGTGCGCGATCCCGAGCTGGTGGCGCGGGGCGCCGAGCGCTTCGGCTGCCAGTGCATCGTGGTGGCGGTGGATGCCCGGCGCCATGAGGGCGGGGGCTGGGATGTGTATGTGAAGGGCGGCCGCGAGAACACCGGCCTCGATGCCGTGGACTGGGCGCGGCGGGTGGTGGCCCTCGGGGCCGGGGAGATCCTGCTCACCTCCATGGATGGCGACGGCACCCAGGCCGGCTACGACCTGGACCTCACCCGGGCGGTGGCGGGCGCGGTGGAGGTGCCGGTGATCGCTTCCGGTGGCGCCGGCTGCATCGATCACATCGCCGCGGCGATCGATCCCGGCCCGGAGGGAGGCCAGGCCTCGGCGGCCCTGCTGGCCTCCCTGCTGCACGATGGAGTGCTGAGCGTTGAGGCGATCAAAACCAACCTTCTGGCCCGCGGGCTGCCGATACGCCCCCTCGACTGAGCCCAGTTCGTGGCCACCGCTGGTGTTACTCGACGTTACATTGGGTCTAAGCCGATCACATCCCAGGTCTTCTCCTTGGCCGCCCTGCACGACCCCTTCACCACCGCCGTTGCCATCTTTCTGGTGGCCGTGGTGATCGCCCTGGTGGCCTGGGCCCTGCAGCTGATGCAGGCGGCCAACGACCGCCAGGAGTTTTCGCTGATGCTTGCCGGCTGCATGGTCTGCTGCTCCGCCGTGGGCCTGGCCACGGTGATGGTGATCACCCTCACCGGGCCCAGCCCACTGCTGATTGCCCCCCTGCCCACCGACGCCGGCGTGAGCCTCGACGCGGTGCTGCTCCCCGATGGGCTGCTGCTTCCTGATGCCGGCCTGATGAACCGCTATGGCGACGTTCAGGCCGGGTGACCCGGCGGCGGTTACCGATCTGTTCGAGCAGATCGCTCCCCGCTACGACCAGCTCAACGACCTGCTCAGCCTCGGCCTGCACCGTCTCTGGAAGCGCCAGGCCCTGCACTGGATCGCTCCCCGCCCTGGCCAGCAGCTGCTCGATCTCTGCTGTGGCACCGGCGACCTGGCCCTGGTGCTGGCGGCGAAGGTGCGGCCAGAGGGCTCGGTGCTCGGTGTGGATGCGGCCGCCGCCCCGCTGCGGCTGGCCAGGCAACGGGCGGCTGATCAGAGCTGGCTGCCCCTGCGCTGGCTCCAGGCCGACGCCCTGGCCACGGGCCTCCCCGCCGCCAGCGCCGACGGTGCCGCCATGGCCTACGGCCTGCGCAACCTGGCCGATCCCGCCGCCGGCCTGGCGGAGCTGCGGCGCCTGCTGCGCCCCGGCGCCCGGGCGGCGGTGCTGGATTTCAACCGCCCCGATCCCGCCAGCGCCGCCGGCCGCCGCCGCGCCGCCCTGCAGCGCCTGCTGCTGCGACGGGTGGTGGTGCCGGTGGCCAGCCGGGCCGGCCTGGGTGAGCACTACGCCTATCTGGAGCAGAGCCTGGAGCGCTTCCCCACCGGCAGCGAGCAGGAGGCCCTGGCCCGTGGCGCCGGCTTCAGCCACGCCCGCCACCGCCCCCTGGCCGGCGGCCTGATGGGCCTGCTGGAACTGGCGGCCTGAGCCCCTGGGGCAGACTCGCAGCCACCCCCGGCACCTCCATTCCGGCCGACGCCCGTGCATTTCCAGGACATCATCGCCACCCTGAACCGCTTCTGGGCTGAGCAGGGCTGCCTGATCCTGCAGCCCTACGACACCGAGAAGGGGGCCGGCACGATGAGTCCGCACACGGTGCTGCGGGCGATCGGGCCCGAGCCCTGGGCGGTGGCCTACCCCGAGCCCTGCCGCCGCCCCACCGACGGCCGCTACGGCGACAACCCCAACCGCGCCCAGCACTACTTCCAATACCAGGTGCTGATCAAGCCCTCGCCTGACGGCATCCAGGAGACCTACCTGGCGTCGCTGGAAGCGCTAGGCATCCGCCAGCGCGACCACGACATCCGCTTCGTGGAGGACAACTGGGAATCCCCCACCTTCGGCGCCTGGGGCGTGGGCTGGGAGGTGTGGCTCGATGGCATGGAGGTCACCCAGTTCACCTACTTCCAGCAGTGCGGCGGCCTCGACTGCCGGCCGGTGTCGATCGAGATCACCTACGGCCTCGAACGCCTGGCGATGTATCTGCAGGACGTGGAGAGCATCTGGGATCTGAGCTGGAACGGCCATCGCACCTACGGCGAGATCTGGCTGCCCTTTGAGAAGGCTCAGTGCACCTACAACTTCGAGGCCTCCAACCCCGAGCGCCTGCAGCAGCTGTTTGCTCTCTACGAGGCCGAGGCCGCCGATCTGGTGGCCCGCAAGCTGCCGGTGCCGGCCCTGGATTTCGTGCTCAAGTGCAGCCACACCTTCAACCTGCTGGAGGCCCGCGGGGTGATCTCCGTGACCGAGCGCACCGCCACCATCGGCCGCATCCGCACCCTGGCCCGCCAGGTGGCCGAGGCCTGGCTGGCCGAACGGGAGGCCCTGGGCTTCCCGCTGCTGGCGGGGTGATGCTGCCCTGGCACCGGGAGCAGAGCCGCCGCGTGCTGCTGGCGGCGGTGCTGCTGCTGGGCAGCTTCCAGCTGGGGCGCCTGAGCGAGCGCAACCGCCTGCCCTGCCGCCTGCGGCCGCTGGCGCCGCTGGTGGAGCCGCTGCTGGGCCGCAAGCTGCCCAGCCCCCAGCTCTGCGACCTGCTGCGGCGGCTGCCTCCGTTCTGAGGGCGGGGCTGAGGGCGGGGCTGGGTCGCTGCGTGGGTGGCAATCCTGAGCCCCAGGTTGCTGGACCGGGATGGGCGCGCGCCAGGGTGAGGGGCTGAGCGGCGAGGGGCTGAGGGTCAAGGGGCCGAGGGTCAAGGGGCTGATCTGGGCGCTGCTGCTGGCCCTGGTGCTGCTGCGGGCCGTGCTGGTGTGCCTGCAGCCGCTCACCCCCGCCGCCGGGGATCCCGCCCTCAGGCTCGAGGGCGAGCGGGGGCCGGTGCCGGTGCGGCTGGTGGGCCACCTGCTGGCCGATCCGCGGGCCTACGCATCGGGCACGGGCTGCAGCGTCCTGCTGCAGCTGCCGGTGGGCCGCAGCGAGCTGCAGTTCAGCCCCTGCCCCCAGCCGCCCCCGCGCCAGGGCTGGCGGCTGGCGGCGGAGGGCCAGCTGCGGCGGCCCCGTCCGGCTCCCCATCCCCTGCTGGCCGGGCCGGCGGAACGGCTGGCCCGCCGCCAGGCCGCCAGCCAGCTGCAGGTGGAGCGCTTCGAGGTGATCGAGCGCCCCGACACGCCGGTGGCCAACCTGCGCCGCCGTCTGGCGGACACCCTGATGGAGCGAGCCGGGCCGGAGCGGGGCGGGGTGCTGGCGGCCCTGGTGCTGGGCGGTGCCGTGGTGCCGCTGCCGGCGGAGGTGCGCGAGCTGTTCCGGGCGGCGGGTCTCTCCCACGCCCTGGCCGCTTCGGGCTTCCACCTCAGCGTGCTGCTGGGGGCGGTGCTGCCCCTGGCCCGGCGGCTGCCGCGCCTGCCGCGGCTGCTGCTGGCCTTCGGGGCGATGGGCCTGTTCGTGCTGCTGGCGGGCCTGCAGCCCTCGGTGCTGCGGGCGGTGCTGATGGCGGCGATCGCCGTGCTGGTGCTGGAGTGCGGCCAGCGGGGGCGGCCGCTGGCGATCCTGCTGGCCAGCGCCCTGCTGCTGCTGCTGATCTGGCCCCGCTGGCTGGTGGAGGTGGGCTTTCAGCTCAGCGTGGTGGCCACCGCCGCCCTGGTGGTGGCCGCCGGCCCCCTGGAGCGGGCCCTGCGGCTGCGGCTGCCGGCCTGGTGTGGCGGCTGGCTGGCCCCGGCCACCGCCGTGCCCCTGGCCGCCTGCCTGTGGACCCTGCCGCTGCAGCTGCTCCACTTCGGCGTGGTGCCGCTGTATGCCATACCCGCCAACCTGCTGGCGGCGCCGCTGCTCACCCCGCTCACCCTGGGGGCGATGCTGCTGGCCCTGTTCACCCTGCTGCTGCCGCCCCTGGCCGCCCTATTGCTGCCGCCCCTGGCGGCCCTGGCCGGGGTGCTGCTGGCGATCGTTGGCGCGGTGGCGGCCCTGCCCATGGCCCAGTGGCAGCTCGGGCGCCCCACGCCGCTGCTGGTCACGCTGCTGGCCGCCGGGCTGCTGGGCCTGCAATGGCCGGGGCTGGCGCGGCGCTGGCGGCGACTGGCGCCGGCCCTGGTGGCGCTGGCCTGCGGGCTGCATCTGGCCATGCTCCAGGCCGACCAGCTGCTGCTGGTGCACCAGGGCCACCGCGATCTGCTGCTGGCGCGCCACCGGGGCCGTGCGGCCCTGGTGGCCCTGCAGGCCGATGGCTTCAGCTGCCATCAGGCGGGCCAGCTGGCCCGGGGCCTGGGTGTGGCCCGTTTCGACTGGACCCTGCTGCTCGATCCCCTGCCGCCCGATCCCCCCGATTGCTGGAACGGGCGCTCCGGGCTGGTGCTGGCCAGTGCCGACGGCAGCCCGCCGCTGCTGCCCGGCCAGCGCCTGCAGAGCCCGGGCCTCGGGGCCGAGGCCATCGCCATGGCCAGTCGGGGGCTGTGGCTGGAGGTGGGGCGGCGGCGCTGGCTGCTGTTGCCCGATCGCCAGGACCTCTGGGCCTGGCGAGATCAGCCAGCCGCGGCAAGCCCCCCCGATGGCCTCTGGCTGGGTTTTCGTCCCGGCCCCCGCGAGCGCAGCTGGCTGGCCGCCGAGGGACCCGAGCAGGTGTGGATCAGTGGCGAGGCCCTGGATGGAGGCCCTGCCGGCTGGCGTGCCAGCGGCCGCAGCGGCTCGCTGCAGCAGAGCCTGAGCTGAGCGGTTCGTAGAGTGGCCAGGCCAGGCGCCCGAGGTGCCGGCACGACCCACCTGGAGAGGTGGCTGAGTGGTCGAAAGCGAACGACTCGAAATCGTTTGAAGGGCAACCTTCCGTGGGTTCGAATCCCACCCTCTCCGTTTTTCGGCCAGATCGGCCGACCGGCCAGATCGGCTCGAGCGCTTGCCGGTCGGCCCCCATTCGCTTGGGGCAGATATTTGCCTGGCCGCCTTGTGGGCCTCCAGCCCTGCCGGCACGATGGCTGATCGTGCCTCCCCTGCCGTGACCTCAGCCTTCGCCTTCCTCGGAGACAGCACGCTTGATTTCGGCAATCTCACTGCCACGGCCTCTTTTCTCGGGGAGCGTCACCCGTTCCGCCAACCGCTCTACAACGGCGGCGGCAATGTCAAGGCGTCGGATGGCTTTGTGCTCGGCGAGCAGATCGTGCGTCGCCTCGGTGCCGCCAGCCGAAAATCGCCGGCCCGCCTGAGCTCCGCTGAGCTGATCAACCTCTCCAATGAACCGCTGCGGCGGGGGTTGCGCAACACCGACCCGAATGCCCAGGTGTTCAATTTTGCCTATGCCGGCGCCACCTCCGGTGGACGCGGTTCCAGCACTGCCGGGTTGGAGGACTTCCAGATCGGCCTGAAGCGCCAGGCCGCCACTCTGGCCGAGGCGGCCCAGTTCACACGCTCCAGCCCGGATCTCGATGTGATCATCAGTGGCGGCACCAACGATGTTTTCGACTTCCTGGAGGGCAATCAGACTCGCATCCGGAACGTGCTGCTCACGCCCGGCCGAGGTGACGACAATCGCCTGGCCAACCTGGTGGCCCGCAAAGTCGTTGCCAACATTGATGAGAGTCTTGACAGCATCACCGGTCTCTACAATGAAGCTGTCGTGATCGGCACCACCAAGCTAAGTGCCATCCCCCGAATCCGGCAGTCCTCCAATGAGCTCAAGCGTGTGCCGCTGCTGGGCAGCTCCCTGGCCAACGAATTCCGGGGTTTTGCGGATCGCATCAGCGGCTCGATCAACGCCAGACTCGAAGAGAAATACAATTCGAGTGACGAGAATGGAATTTTCGCTGTGAATGGAATCGATGCCTGGAAGTCCTTGCGGTCTCCAGGATTCGTTGACACCATTCACCCGGATTCCAAAACCAATGGACGTCTTGCTGATTTTGTCGTGTCTCAGATCAGCGATGCGGCCGTGCTTGATAGCTTCGGTTTATAGGTGGCGCTTGGCTGCTCAGCTTGCAGGTTGATTTCGTAGGGGGGTCAGATCACCTTGGACGCCGCAATCGCGTTGGTGATCTCGTAGATCGACCAGCCATGCAGCAGCAAATGACGCACGAACCTGGAGGCTTCGCAGTCACCATCGAAGATGCGTTCTTCGATGGTTTCGAGCGTGTCTGCTCTCGCCTCCTTGAGGTGATGCATGGCGCAATAGTCTTTGTTGCCGGTGTTGTAAACCACCCACCTTCCTCGATAGGGAGCTCCGCAGTCGCGCAGGCTGATCAGCGGCGTCATCGAATCCCAGGGAACGGGGTGGTATTCAGCGCTCAGGGCGGCGGCTGCACTGGCTTCTGGAACGTCAAGAACGGGATCGGGGATCAGCATCGGGCTCAGGAGTATGGGGCTCGAACGGCATGGCGTGCCATTCACCCAGCCAAGGGCGCCGGGGGGCCCGTCATCTGTAGTGATCACTACCAACGTCATGGCTTGTGACTTGATCGTTTGAGTACTTCTGCTCAGCAATGTTGGCGTCAGGCTGGAGAGAATCCGCTTCGTCTTCGGCGGGTTGGTCCACGTCTTTCTCCTGCTCCAGATCCAGATCCAGATCCTGCTGTTCTGACGGCTCCACGGATTGCGCTGCGTCGGCCTGGGCAGTGGCGAAGCGATAGCGCAGCCCCAGCACATAGGCGTTGTTGTCGCAGGCCTTGATGCAATCCAACGTGCCGTAGACGCCGGAGCGGTGGTGCAGCCGGCCCACCAGCGACCACCGCCGGTTGAGCGCGGCATCGGCTTCGAAGGCCAGGTAGTTCACCAGCCGGCGGCCGTTGCCGCCGCGCTGCCGCTGCAGCTTGCTGCGGCTGGTGTACACCGAAAGCCCCTCCACCACCGTCAACGACAGCCAGCGGCTGGGGTACAGCTTCAGCCCAAGCCCGATCGTGCCCTCGCCGAAGCTCTGTCCCGGGGTGGTGGCTCCATCCACGGCCTGGTGGCCGATGAGGTTGGCGTCCAAAACCAGACCGATCCGGCCCCGCTTCCAGATCCTGCCCTGCACTCCCACGCCGCCCAGACCCTCGGAGCGCCATCCCTTCTCGAGGCGCAGACTCTGCCCGAGGTTGCCGTCGGTCATGGCGCCACCCCACAGCGTCAGGTTCCAGTCGCTCCAGTGCGGCTGGGAGGTGCGCCAGCCGCATTGCCACTCCCCCAGCCCATCGAACAGGTTGCGCAGCACGCTCCCCATGCCGTCCTGCCCGGCTCTGGGGTGATCCGGATCGCAGATCGCCGGCAGGCTCATGCGCAGGTGGGCTGGGCCTGGATCTGGCCCTGGCATCACGGGCGCGGCCTGGGCGTGGGGTGCCGCCAACGTGGCCAGGAGCAGCAGGGCGCTGCGGCGGGTGGCTGGTCCCATGCCAGGTGCCGGCAGCTGCAGGGATTCTCCAGTCCACCGCGGCGAATCGGGGCGACCCACGGGCACCCAGACTGATGGCACACCCCTGGCGCTGTTCGATGGCCTGGTTCGTGAAGATCGAGGAGGGCGTTGTGGAGAAGGCCCGCTTCGATGCCGTGGTGCCGGCCCATCTGGCCTGGCTGGCGGAGCTGGAGCGGCAGGGGTACCGCCCCCGCAGCGGCTACTGGGCCGACCGCCGGGGCCGCAACGGCGATGGCGCCGGCGGCATGTTGCTGTTCTGGGCCGACGACTGGAGCACGGCCGACCACCTGGTGCGCAGCGATCCCCTGATCCTCGCCGGCTGTGTGCGCTGGAGCCTGCACGAGTGGCAGCTGGTGCACGGCTCCCTGCCGGCCGCTCAGGAGTGAAACAACAGCACCAGCCCGGAGCTGAGCTGGTGGAACTCCCGCTCCTCGCGGCTGAGGTCGAGACCCACCTGCAGTCCTTCCTTGAGGGCGTCCTCGTAGGGGGGCGACGTGGGGGCCGCGCCGGCGCTCCAGAGGGCGGCGATGCCCACAGGCGTGGCATGCCAGCGGAACCGCGGAGTGGTTCCGATCTCCGGCTCGCTCAGAGCTTCTTCGAGCAGGTCGCGAATCGGCATGGGTCCCCAGACGCGCACGCAGCTTCGGCAGCTCAGCGGCAGGGAGCAATCAGCTGAGAGCTTTCGTGATGAACCGGCCCAGCGCCCAGCAGCAGGCCGGCGCCCAGCAGCAGCCCGGCGGCCAGCAGCCAGAGCAGCTGCAGGCGGCGGTTGAGGCTGAGCATCCGCCCCACCGCGGCCCGATCGGGGGCCGGCTGGCCAGCGGCCAGCAGGGGTTTGGGGCGGGGCTGGCCGCCGTAGTGGTTCAGGCCCCCCAGCTGCACCCCCACCAGCTGGGCGAAGGCCGCCTGGGACACGCCGGCGTTGGGCGACGGGTCGGGCCACCCATCACGGCAGGCGGCCCGCAGCAGCGCCGGCCCTCGCCAGGGCTGGCCGGCGGCGGCGGGCAGGCTGAGGGCGGTGAGGCGGCAGGGCAGCCACACCAGCAGGTCGTCGAGGCGGGCCCCGGCGCTGCCCAGCCAGGTGAGCCGCCCGCGCCGGTAGCCGAGCATCGAATCGAGCGTGCTGGCGGCCTTGAAGCCCCAGGCCAGGGCCAGCGGGCCGGGCAGGCTCCAGAGGCCAGCGCTCCAGATCCCTGCTCCCACCAGCATCCAGAACAGGGGCGCGAACAGGCCATCCACACCGTTTTCACTGGCGGTCTCGGCCAGGGCCCTGAGGATGGCGCTGGCATCGAGGTGGTCGGTGTCGCGGCCCACGATCCAGGCCAGCCGCCGCCGCGCCTCCGCCAGATCCGGTCCGCCTTTGGGCTGATCGCCTCTGGGCTGCCCAACGGGTGATGGCAGCGCCTCCAGCACGGCCTCGATCGCCTGCTCCAGGCTGCGGCCGGCCAGGGCGCTGGCCAGGGCCACCACCAGCAGCGCCTGGCCCGGCCAGCCTGTCAGCGCCACGCGCTCCAGACCCCATCCCGCCAGGCCGGAGCCGGCCACCAGCACCAGGGTGATGGCGCCGCCGGCCAGTCGCAGGGCCCAGGGGCGGTCGCCGGCCCAGGCCTCGGCCAGCTGCCGCAGCCGGGTGATCAGCCAGCCCATGGCCACCACCGGGTGAAGAATCCCGGGGGGATCGCCCACGAGCCGGTCGAGCCCGCAGGCTAGAGCCACCAGCAGCAAGGGCTGGATCAGGCGGCCTTCAGCCAGCTGAACATCGCCCGCAGGCCCGTGCCCACCTGCTCGATCGGATGCTGGCTGTCGCGTTCGCGGATCTTCGTCATCTCCGGCTTGCCGGCCTCACATTCGGCCACGAAGTTGCGGGCGAAGGTGCCGTCCTGGATGTCGGCGAGGATGCGCTTCATCTCCGCTTTGGTGTCGGCGGTGATCAGCCGCGGACCGCTCACGTAGTCGCCGTATTCGGCGGTGTTGGAGATCGAATCGCGCATGGCGGTGAGGCCGCCCTTCACCATCAAATCCACGATCAGCTTCACCTCGTGCAGGCACTCGAAGTAGGCCAGCTCGGGCTGGTAGCCCGCCTCCACCAGGGTTTCGAAACCGGCCTTCACCAGTTCGCTGAGGCCGCCACAGAGCACCGCCTGTTCCCCGAACAGGTCGGTTTCGGTCTCCTCCTTGAAGTTGGTTTCGAGGATGCCGGCGCGGGTGCCGCCGATGGCCTTGGCGTAGGCCATGGCCAGATCACGGGCCTTGCCGCTGGCATCCTGCTGCACGGCGAACAGGCAGGGCACACCCTGGCCGTTCTGGTATTCCCAGCGCACGGTGTGGCCTGGCCCCTTGGGGGCGATCATCACCACGTCCACATCGGCGGGGGGCTGGATCAGCCCGAAGCGGATGTTGAAGCCGTGGGCGAAGCTCAGCACCTTGCCGGCGCTCAGGTGCGGGGCGATTTCGGCCGCGTACACCGCCTTCTGCGCCTCATCGGGCAGCAGCACCATGATCCAGTCGGCCTTGGCGCAGGCCTCGGCCACGCTCAGCACCTCCAGGCCGTCGGCCCGGGCCTTGTCGGCCGAGCGGCTGCCGGCGTAGAGGCCCACCACCACGTCGATGCCGCTGTCCTTGAGGTTCAGGGCGTGGGCGTGGCCCTGGGAGCCGTAGCCGATGATGGCCACCGTCTTGCCGCTCAGCAGCGAGAGATCGGCGTCGGAGTCGTAGAAGAGCTGGGCCATCCGGGCGCGGGCGTGGGCGGGGAGCAAGGGTGGAGCTTACGCAAGGGCCACCCGGCCCAGGGCTGACCAGCCGGTTTCAGGCCTCGCTGGGGTGGGAGATCACCCGGTCGATCAGGCCGTACTCCTTGGCCTCGGCGGCGCTGAGGAAATAGTCGCGGTCGGTGTCCTTCTCGATCTTCTCGAAGGGCTGGCCGGTCATCTCGGCCATGCTGTGGTTGAGCATGTCCTTGATGCGCAGGATCTCGCGCGCCTCGATCTCGATGTCGCTGGCCTGGCGCTGACTGGTGCCCCCCAGGGGCTGGTGGATCATGATCCGGCTGTGGGGGAGCGCCAGGCGCTTGCCCTTGGTGCCGGCCCCGAGCAGGAAGGCGCCCATGCTGGCGGCCAGCCCCACGCAGATCGTCACCACGTCGCTCTTCACATACTGGATCGTGTCGTAGATCGCCAGGCCGGCGGTCACCGAGCCACCTGGGGAGTTGATGTAGAGGTAGATCGGCTTGGAGTTGTCATCCGAGTCGAGATACAGCATCTGAGCCACCAGTGCATTGGCGATGCTGTCGTTCACCTCCGAGCCCAGAAACAGGATGCGTTCCACACCGAGGCGGGTGTAGATGTCCACCCAGCGCTCGTACTGGCTGCCGGGCAGGCGGTAGGGAACGCTGGGGGTGCCGATGGGCATGGCTTGAGGAGAGTTTGGGGGGAAGAGAGGAACGGAGAGCTGGGCCGGCGGCGATGCCGCAGGCGATCGTCAGCCGATGCCGGCGGCGGTGGGAACGGGAGTGGGCAACTCCTTCTGGCTGGTGAGCACGCGGTCGATGAGGCCGTAGTCCTTGGCCTGCTCAGCGGTGAGGTAGGTCATGCGTTCGGAGTCTCTGCCCAGCTGCTCCACGCTCTTGCCGGTGTTCTCGGACAGCATCTCGAGCATGGTGTGCTTGTTGTGCAGCACCTCCTTGGCCCGGATCTGAATATCGGTGGCCTTGCCGCGGGCGCCGCTGCGGGGCTGGTGCAGCACGATCGAGGCGTGGGGCAGGGCGGCCCGCTGGCCCTTGGCGCCAGCGCTGAGGATCATTGCCGCGGTGCCCATGGCCTGGCCGATGCAGATGGTGTGCACCGGGGGCTTCACGTAGCGGATCGTGTCGGCGATGGCGAAGGCCTCGGTTTCAAAGCCGATGGCATCACCGGTGAACCAGGAGGTGCCGGTGGAGTTGATGTAGAAGAAGATCGGTTTGTCTGGGTTGTCGAACTCCAGATAGAGGAGTTGGGCAATGATCAGCTCGGTCACGTCCACGCCCATCTGGCGCTTGGCGTCGTCGTCGCTGAACAGGGGCAGGCCCAGGTAGACGATGCGCTCCTTGAGCAGCAGCGAGGGCAGATCCGGGGGTGGGGTGCGCATCACGGCGGAGTCGCCGTAGTAGGGGGCTGACACCGACATCCGCGAACCTTGCTCATGCACTGAAACGGAGCCTAGCGGGGCCTGCCCGAGGCCCGCTCGCTCCGATGGCGGGCGGGCTCGAGCTGGGCGAACACGATGCGGCCGGTGGGGTTCTGCAGCGCCCCGGTGATCACCACGTCGAGGCGCTCGCCGAGGCGGCCCCTGGCCCCCTCCACCACCACCATGGTGCCGTCGTCGAGGTAGCCCACGCCCTGTTCGGCCTCCTTGCCGTCGCGCACGATCTTGAGCTGCAGCTCATCGCCGGGCTGCACCTCCGGCCGCAGGGCGATCACCAACTCGCTGAGGTTGAGCACCTGCAGGCCCTTCACCTCGGCCACCTTGGCCAGGTTGTAGTCGGCGGTGAGCAGGGTGCCGCCGGTGTCGGCGGTGAGGGTCTGGAGCTTGTCGTCCACCCCCTTGCCGTCGTAGCGGGTGCTGTTCACCACCAGCCGCCGACCGTAGCTGTCGCGCAGCTGGCTGAGCAGCTTGAGACCGCGGCGGCCGCGGGCGCGCTTCTCGGCGTTACCGGAATCGGCCAGGGTCTGGAGTTCGTCGATCACGCACTGGGCCACGATCACCTGGCCCTCCAGCAGGCCCGAATCGAGCAGACCCCGGATGCGGCCGTCGATGATCACGCTGGTGTCGAGAATCTTGGCGGTGGCGGGCCGCAGCACCCCCTCGGCCACCAGCAGGGCCTCGGCGTTGCTGGGGCTGAACAGGCGCAGCAGGGTGCGGCCGTGCACCTCGGCCAGGTTGTAGCCCGACACGCCGAAGAACACGTTGCTGAGCACCGCCGCCAGGGGCTTGATGAAGATCACCTCCCAGGGCAGCGGCAGCAGCAGGATCGGCGCCAGCAGCAGGTTGGCCACCAGCAGGCCCAGGATCAGGCCCACGGCGCGGCTCACCAGCAGGTCGGTGGGCATCGAGCGCACCTGCTGGGTGAGCCGGCGGCGCAGCTGCCCGAAGAAGAATCCCGCCAGCAGGCCGAAGAACGCCCCGAAACCGCCCAGCACCGTGCGCAGCCCCTCGGGGTTGTTCACCTGCACCAGCAGCGCTTCCGGCAGCAGGTCCACCCCCAGCCAGCCGGCCGCTGCCCCGGAGATCAGGAACAGAATCAGAATGAGGGAGTCCACCATTGACGCTGCCTCTGGTGTGTCGTCCGCTCAGGCAGGCAGCATGCCTGAAACCCGGGCACTTGGCCGGCGGGGGTAACCGCACTTGATCGTGTTCGCACACACAACGCGCCCCGAACCACCGCGCCCCCGCCCCCCGCGCAGCGCCTACCTGCACATCCCCTTCTGCCACCGGCGCTGCTTCTACTGCGACTTTCCGGTGGTGCCCCTGGGTGATCGGGCCACCGGTGAGGCGGGCGCGCCAGGAGCCAGCTCGATCACGGCCTACCTGGGGCTGCTGCAGCGCGAGATCGCCGCCTCCCCCGCCGGTCCGCCCCTGAGCACGGTGTACCTGGGCGGCGGCACCCCCTCCCTGCTCACCCCCGCCCAGGTGGGCCAGCTTCTGGGGGCGCTGCGCGCCCGCTTCGGCCTGGCCCCCGGCGCCGAGATCAGCCTGGAGCTGGATCCGGCCAGTTTCGATCAGGCCCGCCTGGCCGGTTACCTGGCCGCCGGAATCAACCGCGTCAGCCTGGGTGGCCAGAGCTTTGACGACACCGTGCTGGCGGCCCTGGGGCGGCGCCACCGCGGGGAAGACCTGGAGCAGGCGGCCCGCTGGCTGGAGCAGGCCCGTGGCCGCGGCGCGCTGGCCAGCTGGAGCCTGGATCTGATCCAGGCGGCGCCGGGCCAGGACCGGGCCGGCTGGCGCCGGCAGCTGCGCCGGGCGATCGCCACCGGTGCCCCGCACCTCTCGGTGTACGACCTCACGATCGAGCCGGGCACGGTGTTTGCCCGGCGCCTGGAGCGCGGCCAGCTGGAGCTGCCCGACAGCGACCTGGCCGCCGACCTCATGGACCTCACCTGGGCTGAGCTCACGGCGGCGGGCTACGGCCACTACGAGATCTCCAACTACGCCCGGCCCGGTCACGCCTCGCGCCACAACCGTGTGTACTGGAGTGGCGCCGGCTGGTGGGGCTTCGGCATGGGCGCCACCGCTGCCCCCTGGGGGGAGCGCCAGGCCCGGCCGCGCACCCGGGAGGCCTATGCCGCCTGGCTGGAGCACAGCCTCGCCTCGCCCCCCTCTGCCCCGGCCGTCCCTGCTCCGCCCCGCCCCGGCCTGCCGCTGGATGAGCGCCTGATGGTGGGCCTGCGCCGCCGCGAGGGGGTGCGCCTGCCGGCCCTGCTGGCGGCGGCGGGGTGGCCGGCGGCCGAGGCCGCCCAGGCCCTCGCGGAGCTGCGCCGCCGCCTGGAGCCCTGGCTGGAGGAGGGGTTGCTGCTGGAGGAGGGCGGCCGCTGGCGGCTGGCCGATCCGGCCGGCCTGGCGCTCAGCAATGGGGTGCTGCGGGAGGTGCTGGGCTGGTGGGAGCAGCGGGGAGAGCGGCTGGCCGTGGCTGGTCGGCGATCCATTGGCGCAGCGCCTCCACCGCCCGCTGCCGTCCCGGCAGCAGCGGCGGGCTGAAGGGGGGCTGGCGCGGCGTCAGACCCAGCAGGTCGGCGGTGACCCGCACCTGGCCGTCGCAGGCGTCGCCGGCGCCGATGCCCACCACGGGAATCTGCAGCCGGCCACTCAGCTCAGCCCCCAGTTCCGCCGGCACGTGCTCCAGCACCAACGCGAAGCAGCCGGCCGCCTGCAGGGCGTCGGCAGCGTGGATCAGGCGCTGGCGGCTGGCCTCATCGTTGCCCTGGCGCCGGTAGCCGAGGCGGTGCACCGACTGGGGCGTGAGGCCGATGTGGCCCATCACCGGGATGCCGCTGCGCACCAGCCGGTCGATCACCGCCAGGGTTTCCGGCTCGGCGCCCTCCAGCTTCACCGCCGCCGCCGGCGTTTCCTTGAGCACCCGCCCGGCGGCGGCCACGGCCTCATCGGTGCTGCACTGGTAGCTGAGAAAGGGCAGGTCGCAGATCAGCAGCGGCTCCTGGCCCGCCGCGCAGCTGCCGGCCAGCCCCCGCCCGGCGGCCCGGCAGTGGTGCAGCATCTCCTCGAGGGTCACCGGCAGGGTGGTGGGGTGACCGAGCACCACCATGGCCAGGGAGTCGCCCACCAGCAGCGCGTCGGCGCCGGCCTCGGCCACCAGCGCCGCCGAGAGGGCATCCCAGGCGGTGAGCACGGTGATCGGCAGGCCGGCCTGCTTGCGACGCAGCAGATCCGCGGGGCGCAGGGGCACGGCGAAGGCTCAGAGAGGATGCATTGCTAGCATCGACTCGACTCGGACCCACGCGGCCTTGACGCCCAAACCTGGTCAGGACCGGAAGGTAGCAGCCACACGGGATGCTCAGAGCAGGCGTGGACTCCGGGTCACCCTCTTGAAACGGTTCCGCTCAGCTCTCGCTTGCCTCTCAGCTCTCGCTTGACTGACGGGCCTGCCGGTTGAGCAGAAACGGCGGAATCATGGCACCACGGTCTTCGCGCTGTTGGGGAGCCGGAGTGCCGCCGCCGAGCAGATTGGCGTCGTTGAAGCTCATCGCCGGCCGCTCATGGCGGTAGGGAGCACCGCTGTCGAAACCGGTGGCAATCACGGTGACATGGATCTCACCTTCGAGGCGTTCGTCCACAACGGCGCCCACGATGATGTTGGCGTCGGGATCCACCACGTCGTAGATCACTTCCGAGGCGGTGGTCATGTCTTCAAGGGTCATGTCCTTGCCGCCGCTGATGTTGATCACCACCCCTGTGGAGCCGTCGATGCGGGCCGACTCCAGCAGGGGGCTGGTCATGGCCGCCTGGGCGGCCTCGCTGGCGCGGCTGCGGCCGGAGCCCACACCGATGCCCAGCAGGGCCGTGCCGGCATCGGACATCACCGAGCGCACATCGGCGAAGTCCACGTTCACCAGGCCGGGGCGCACGATGATGTCGCTGATGCCCTTCACGCCCATGCGCAGCACGTCGTCGGCGGCGCGGAAGGCCTCGTTCAGGGGAGCTCCGGCGATGGCATCGCGCAGGCGATCGTTGGGGATCACGATCAGCGTGTCCACATGCTCAGCGAGGCGGGCGATGCCCTCTTCCGCCTGGCGCTGGCGCTTGCGGCCCTCGAAGCCGAACGGCTTGGTGACGATCCCCACGGTGAGGGCGCCCACCTCCTTGGCCACCTCAGCCACAATCGGCGCCGCGCCGGTGCCGGTGCCGCCGCCCATGCCGGCGGCAATGAACACCAGATCGGCACCCTGGAGTGATTCCTGCAGTTCGCTGCGGGATTCCTCGGCGGCCTTCTGGCCGATCACCGGGTTGCCCCCTGCCCCGAGGCCGCGGGTGAGCATCTGGCCCAGCTGCGTGCGGTGCTGGGCGGCCGATTGCAGCAGGGCCTGGGCGTCGGTGTTGAGCACCCGATACCCCACACCCTGGAGATCGGAGGCGATCATCCGGTTCACCGCATTGCTGCCGCCACCGCCCACGCCGATCACCTCGATCCGAGCCGATTGGCTGGGGACGATGCCGAGGTTCTGGGCTGGGCTGGAGGTCATGACGGTGGAGTGGGGGGAATCTCCGTTGGCGGAGGGGAGTTCAGCTCCCATAGGGGCGTCCACCTCGAGGCTGGTCTGGTTGAACTGCCCCTGCCCGTTGACCTGCCCGTGCATGCTGTCGAGCGCCTGTTCGGCGGAATCGGGGAAGTTTCACACGATTACCGGCTTTCTGGGGGGCTGCTGCTCGTGTGCGCACATTACAGCGACTGATTCCGGCTCGATCAGGGTTTGATCACGGGCTGGCGGCGGCCGTTCTGGGCGGCTGTTTCAAGGCCAGTTCCGGCTGCTCCGGTTCCGTGAGGTCGATCGCCTGCAGTGTCTTGCCCTGGAGATGGGGGGGCAGGGTTTCGATCAGGTGGTTGAGCACCTCCAGCCGGCGGGGCAGCCGGTTGTCGCCGGGGCCCAGGTGCACCTCGCCCAGACGGGCGCTCTGCACCGAGAGCGCACCGTTGGGCTCGAAGCGGATCTGGCGCAGGTCGGCGCTGAGCCGCTCACTGGCCTGCAGCATCAGGGTGAGGCTGGGCCGGTGGTGCTCTCGCCAGCCCAGCACCAGCGGCCCCTCGCTGGCGGCGCCCGCCAGGCCCTGCACCTGACGGGCACTCATCCAGTACCCCTGGCGATCCACGTAGCCCTGCTCAAGGCCCTTGGGCCCGAGCCGCTGGGCCCGGGCCACGGGTTCCCGGTCCACCAGCTCCACCCGCAGCCGTGGCGGGGCCATCCAGCGGCTCACCCGCACCTCCATCACCGGCAGGGTGTCCTGCAGCTCCGCCTCCAGGCGCCGTGGCTCCAGGCTGAGCAGGGGCTGGGGGAAGTTCAGCCCGGCGGCGTTGATCACCTGCTCGCGGTCGATGTGGTGGCTGCCTTCCACCTCCACCTGCTCGGCGCTGCTCAGGGTCCAGCCCTGGCGCAGAAGCAGGGTGCCGAGGCCGGCGCTCAGGCCCAGCAGCACCAGCATCTGCCAGGCGTTGCGCAGGCGCTCGTTGCGGCGCTGCAGGCGCAGCTCCCGCCGGCGCTCCACTCCCGGGGGCAAGGGGCGGGCCTGGCTCACAGCTCGCAGCGGGAGCGGGACATCAGCTCGCCCATCCAGCGCCGGGCCCGCTCGGCATCGGCGAAGGCCAGATCCTTCTGCTCACCGCCACCCACCAGGCGCAGCCGGCAGCTGCCCTGGGCCTCCTCGGTGAGGGGGGCTTCACCGGAGCCCAGGGCGAGCAGCTCCACCAGCTCCAGCTGCTTGATCATGAAGCTGTCTTCGAGCTGCAGCTGGCCGGCCTCGAAGCGGCTCCAACTCAGCACCCCATCCACCAGACGTGCCGCTCCGCAGCCGTCGAGCTTGGCCAGCTCGGAGCCTTCGGCCCACTCCCGAAACAATTGCTGCCGCCGCCGCTCCAGCCAGCCCAGGGCCACGAGCAACACGAACACCAGCAGCAGCGGCAGCCACAGCAGTCCGTGACTCATTGCCCCAGGCCTCCGGCGAGCAGGGAATGGCGGCATTCTCCCGCCGACTGCACCAGTTCGTGCACCAGCGCATCGAGTGCAACACCGCTGGCCTGCCACAGCATCGGATACATGCTCTGGCTGGTGAAACCCGGCAGGGTGTTGATCTCATTCAGCCAGAGCTCACCACTGGCTTCGTCGTAGAAGAAATCCACCCGCGTCAGCCCCTGGGTGTTCGCCGCCGCGCAGGCCTGGATGGCCATGGCCCGGGCGCGCTGGGCAACCGCCTCGGGCACCGGCGCCGGGATCAGCGTGTGGCTGCGGCCTTCGCTGTACTTGGTCTCGTAGTCGTACCAGTCGGCGTCGAAGCGGATCTCGCCCAGCACCGAGGCCTGCAGCGGCCGGCCGCTGCCACCCTTCACCGCGCACTCCAGCTCCCGGGCCGTCACGCCCTGCTCCACCACGATCCGGGGATCAAGGGCGGCGGCCTCGTGCAGCCCCGCCAGCAGTCCGGCGCGGTCGGTGGCCTTGCTGATGCCCACCGAGGAGCCCAGGTTGGCCGGCTTGACGAAGCAGGGGTAGCCCAGCTGCCGCTCCAGGCGATCGAGCAGGGCGAGCGGTTCACCCTCCGGTTCCGCCTGAAGTTCGCTGGCATGGACGCAGGCGTAGGGCACCTGGGGCAGGCCGGCGGCGGCGAAGGCGGCCTTCATGGCCTGCTTGTCCATGCCCACCGCAGAGCCCAGCACGCCGGAGCCCACGAACGGCACCTGCATCAGGCTGAACAGGCCCTGGATGGTGCCGTCCTCACCGTTGGGGCCGTGCAGCACCGGAAACCACACGTCCATCTCCAGGGCGCCGGCGGGAAAGCCGCGGAAGCCGGGCGCCGCCGGAGGGGCTGTGGGCTGGCCAAGGGCCTGCTCAAGCTGCTCGGCGCTGGCCGGGATGCCCTGGGCCAGCACCGCATCAGCCAGCTGCGGGCCCCACCAGCGGCCCGCCGGGTCGATGTAGAAGCAGTGCACCAGGTAGCGCTGGGCATTCTTTGCCTGCCGCAGCCCCCGGTGCACGGTGGCGGCCGAGCGGATCGAGATGGCGTGCTCGCCCGAGGCCCCGCCGAAGACCAGGCCGACGTGAACCGGAGCGGCGCAAACCGGCGTGGGATCGGTCACAGCGGAGCTGGCGGCAGGAGGCATCGGCGGGCTGGGAAATGCAGTCCACAGGCGCTGCAGACGGTTGCTGCCGCCACAGCGCTGGGCTGGAACTCAGGCCAGTGTGCCGCTCAGGGAGAAGGCGCGCACCTCCCCGATCCGCACGTCCACCAGCTCGCCCGGCAGGATCGCCGTGCCATCGCTTCGCCGGCCGGGGAAGAACGTGAGCCGGTTGGTGCGGGTGCGGCCCATCACCTGTGCCGGATCCTTGGGGTTGTTGCCCTCCACCAGGATCTGCTCGAGGCGGCCGGCGTAGCGGGCGCTGCGCTCCCTGGCCTTGGCTTCCACCAGGGCATTGAGCTCCCGCAGGCGCTCCACCTTCACCGCTTCGGGGAGTTGATCGGGCCAGTCGGCCGCCGGTGTGTTGGGCCGCGGCGAGTAGGCGGCGGTGTTCACCGCATCGAAGCCGAGCTCTTCGATCAGATCGAGGGTGCGGCGGTACTGGGCGTCGGTTTCGCCCGGGAAGGCCACGATCACATCGGCGCTGATGGCGGCATCGGGCATGCGCTCGCGGATGCGCGCCACGATGCGGCGGTAGCGATCCACCGTGTAGCCGCGGGCCATCGCCCTGAGCACGGCGTCGTCGCCGCTCTGGAAGGGGATGTGGAAGTGCTCGCACAGCTTGGGCAGCGCGGCGCAGGCGTCGATCAGGCGCTCGGTGAAGTAGCGCGGGTGGCTGGTAGCGAAGCGGATCCGCTCGATCCCCGCCACGTCGTGCACGAGATGGAGCAGGTCGGTGAGGGTGTGGGCTCGGCGGCCCTCGGGGGTGATGCCGGGCAGGTCACGGCCGTAGGCGTCGATGTTCTGGCCCAGCAGGGTGATTTCCTTGAAGCCGCGGGCCGCCAGCCCCTCCATCTCCAGCCTGATCGCCTCGGGCAGCCGGCTCTGCTCCTGGCCCCGCACTGAGGGCACCACGCAGTAGGTGCAGCGCTCGTTGCAGCCGTAGATCACATTCACCCAGCCGCACACCGAGCTGTCGCGGCGGGCCGTGGTGATGTCCTCGAGGATGTGGTGCTCCCCGGTGGCCACCACCTGCTGGCCCTGCTCCACCTGGGCCAGCAGGGTGTCGAGGCGGTTGGCGTGCTGGGGCCCCATCACCAGATCCAGCTCGGGCACGCGCCGCAGCAGCGATTCCCCCTCCTGCTGGGCCACGCAGCCCGCCACCACCAGGGTGAGATGGGGGTTGCTGCGCTTGCGCTGGGCCTGGCGCCCGACATAGCTGTACACCTTCTGTTCCGCGTTGTCGCGGATCGTGCAGGTGTTGTAGAGCACCAAATCGGCGCTGTGTTCGTCGACGCCGGGCCAGTAGCCCATCGCTTCGAGGATTCCGGCCATGCGCTCGGAATCGGCCTTGTTCATCTGGCAGCCGAAGGTGGTGATCCAGTAGCTGCCGCGCCCGGCCGCTGAGGGAAGCGTGGGGGCGGAGGTGGGGACTGAACCCGGGGCGGTGCCGGGTGCTGCAGGGATGGTGGCCGTCATCGCCCCAGTTTCGGCCATCACGGCTGCGGACGGTGCCCGCATCCATGCCAGCGTGAGCGGGCCACACCGTTGGCCTGGGGCCGCCGACCCGATGCGCTGCCGCTTGCAACGCTTTGCCCTCACCAAGGCCGTGCCCCTGGCGATCAGCCGCGGCACCACTGCGGCTGTGGAGCACCTGCTCGTGCAGCTGGAGCATGGGGGGATCACCGGCTTCGGCGAGACCGGCGGCCTGGACACAGGCCATCGCCGGTTCGAGACCGACGCCGTGGCGGTGGAGCTGGAGTCGGTGTTTCCGCAACTGGAGGAGCTGCAGCCCCAACCGCTTCAGGCCCTGGAGCCGCTGCTGGCGGAGCTCTCGCCGCCGGCCCGCTGCGGCCTGGATCTGGCGCTGCACGACTGGTGGGGCAAGCGGCTGGGGCAGCCGCTGCACCGGCTCTGGGGCCTGGATGCGGGGGCCTGTGTCGCCACCAGCGTCACCCTCGGGCTGGGGGAGCCCGCGGCGGTGCTGGCGCGGCTCGAGCGCTGGTGGGCCCAGCTGCCGGCCACCCGGATCAAGCTCAAGCTGGGCAGTCCCGACGGCATCGACCACGATCGCCAATTGCTGGAGGCGGTGGCCGTGGCGATCGAACGCCGCCGCCAGAGCACAGGCGCCCCCTGCGAGCTGCAGGTGGATGCCAACGGCGGCTGGGATCTGGCCGCCGCCCGCGCCATGTTTGACCCCCTGCAGCGGGCCGGGGTGGTGCTGCTGGAGCAGCCGCTGGCGCCGCTGGCCGATCCCCATCGCGATCTCGCCGGCTTCGCTGCCCTCAAGCCCCAGTGCCCCATGCCCCTGGTGGCCGATGAGAGCTGCTGGGATCTGCAGGATCTGCTGCGCCTGGCCCCCCACGTGGACGGCATCAACATCAAGTTGCTCAAGAGCGGCGGTTTGGCTGAGGCACTGCTGATGGCGCGCACGGCCCGCCGGCTGGGGCTGGGGGTGATGCTGGGCTGTTACTCCGACGGCGGCCTGCTCAACGGCGCCGCCGCCCAGCTGCTGCCGCTGGTGCGCTGGCCCGATCTCGACAGCCACCTCAACCTGGTGGACGATCCCTTCAGCGGAGGGGAGCTGCGCGGCGACACGCTGCTGCCGGCCAACGCTCCGGGCGTGGGAATCATGCTGCGTCCTGAGATGGAGGCGAAGCTGCGGCGGGGCGATTCATGCTGAGTCCCGATCAGCGGTTGGTGGTGCTGCTGCACGGCGGCCTGGCCGACCTCTCCGGCAAGACCGGTCTGGCCCTGCTGCGCTACCGCCCCGGCCCGATCGTGGCCGTGGTGGATCCGGCCCACGCCGGCCGCCCGCTGCTGGAGGTCACCGGCATCGACCGGCCCGTGCCGGTGGTGGCCTCGCTGGCGGCGGCGCTCGCCTTCGAGCCCGAGGTGGCGGTGGTGGGCCTGGCCCCCTCGGGCGGGCGGCTGGGGCCGGCGGTGCGTGCCGATCTGGCGGCGGCGCTGGCGGCCGGCCTGAGCGTGGCCTGCGGGCTGCACAGCCGCATCGGCGACGATCCGGAACTGGCGGCACTGCGGCGTGATCCGGCCTGGATCTGGGATCTGCGCCACGAACCGCCGGGTCTGGAGGTGGCCAGCGGCCGCGCCTCGGCCCTCCCCTGCCAGCGGTTGCTGGCGGTGGGCAGCGACATGGCCGTGGGCAAGATGAGCGCCTGTCTGGAGCTGGAGGCCGCGGCCCGGCGGCGGGGTGTGGCGGCCCGCTTCGTGGGCACCGGTCAGGCCGGCATCCTGATCAGCGGCGCCGGTGTGGCCCTCGATGCGGTGCGGGTCGACTACGCCGCCGGCGCGGTGGAGGCGGCGGTGCTGAAGGCGGGTGAGGGTCTGGGGCCCGACGGCCTGCTGCTGGTGGAGGGCCAGGGCTCGCTGGCCCATCCCGGCTCCAGCGCCACCCTGCCGCTGCTGCGCGGCAGCCAGCCCACCCACCTGCTGCTGGTGCATCGGGCCGGTCAGCGCCACCTCAAGGGGATGCCGCAGGTGCCCATCCCCCCGCTGCACGAGCTGATCGCGGCGGCCGAGAGCCTGGCGGCCCTCGGCCGGGCCGACGGCTTGCGTCCGCGGGTTCGGGCCGTGGCGCTGAACACCGCCCAGCTGGATGCCGCCGCCGCTGCCGCCGCGCTGGCCGCCACCGCCGAGCTCATCGGGCTGCCCTGCAGCGATCCGGTGCGCCACGGGGGCGAGGAGCTGCTGGAGGCCTTATTGGCCTGAGAGTAGGGCGAGCGAGGGGATTCGAACCCCCGAATAGCGGCGCCACAAGCCGCTGCCTTAACCACTTGGCGACGCCCGCCGTGGTGGGTGCCAATGTACCAATGCGTCCGGCTGCTGCTCCCGCTTGGCCCCTGCCCTCCGCGGTTCCTGGCTTGGTGGGCTGCTGCTGGCCGCTCTGGCGGCGGCGGGGCTGGGGGCGAGCAACCCCTCGCCGGCGGCCTACGAGCGCTTTGCCGCCACCCACCTGGTGGATGAGCTCGACCGTCTGCTGTGTGAGGGCGACGCGCTGCCGCCCCTGTTGCGCCTGGCAGTGCCCAACTGCAGCGAACTGGTGCAGGCCCAGAACGTGGCCCTCGGGGCCCTGGTGAGCCGCCAGACCCGACGCTGGAACCTGGGGCTGTTGAGTGTGTATCGCAGTGACGTGGGCGGGCAGCAAGTACTGATCTGGCAGGTGCCCCGCTTCCGCGCCACCGTGCTGGGCGTGGCGGGCCGGTTTGTGATCGTGCAGGCCAGCCTCGACGATGAGCAGCCGTGACGGAGGCCCCCGAGCGCCTCCGCCTGCGTCTGCCGCGAGCCCTTGTGGATCCCCGGCTCAGCGGCCTGCCGGTGGGCGCTGGCGACGGGCTGGTGGCGATCGAGCTGGAGCAGCGCCAGGGCCGGATCACGATGCTGCGGCCCCTGGCTGCTGCCGAGTCCGCCGCCGGGTCGCTGCCCCTGGCCCTCACGCCCCTGGTGGAGCCCCACGCCCACCTCGACAAGTGCTTCACCGCCGCCGCCTTCCCCAACCCGGAGGGCACCATCGCCGGGGCCATGGCCAGCAACCGCCGCGAGAGCGACCAGCGCACCGCCGAGCAGGTGCTGGAGCGGGGGGAGCGGGCCCTGGAGCGGGCCTGGCGCCATGGCCTGCGCGCCATCCGCAGCCACATCGACAGCGGCGGACCGGCCACCCGCCCCAGCTGGGAGGCGCTGCTGGAGCTGCGCCGGCGCTGGGCCGGCCGGGTGGAGCTGCAGCTGGTGGCCCTGGTGCCTCTGGCCCACTGGAGCAGCGCCGAGGGGGAGGAGCTGGCGCGTTGGGTGGCCGATCGCGGTGGCTGGCTGGGGGGTGTGCTGGGGCCGCCCTACGGGCGCCTGCGCTCCGATCGCGACGCCCTGGGGGCCCTGCTGGGGCTGGCCGAGCGCCTCGGCACGGGGCTGGACCTGCACGTGGATGAGGCCGACGACCAGCCCGGCCGCGGCGTGTCCCTGGTGGCGGCGGTGGCCGCCGAACGGCGCTGCGGCGTGCCGATCACCTGCAGCCATGCCGCCAGCGTGGCCCTGCTGGGAACGCGGCGGCTGGAGCGGCTGGCGGAGCAGCTGGCCGCCCTCGGGATCGCCGTGGTGGCGCTGCCGCTCACCAATCTGTGGCTGCTCGGCCGGCGGCCCGAGCGCACCCCGCGGCTGCGGGTGCAGGCACCGATCCGCAGCCTGCAGCGGGCTGGGGTGCTGGTGGCCGTGGGCGGCGACAACGTGCAGGACCCCTGGTATCCGGGTGGCGATTTCGACCCGATCGAACTGCTGCGCCTGGTGCCGCTCACCAGCCACCTCTGGCCGGCCCAGCGTCAGGGGCTGGCCCCGTTGACCACCGCCCCGGCGCGGCTGCTGGGGCTGGAGTGGGACGGCCTGGTGCGCGAGGGCGGTCCTGCGGATCTGGTGCTGCTGGCCGCCGGCAGCTGGACCGACCTGCTGGCCCGCAGTCCCCGCCGCCTGGTGCTGCGGGATGGTCGCTGGCTGCCGCCGCCCGCCCTGCAGCAACCCTCGCCCCTGCTGCCGGCCGTCAGCATGGGCTGACCCGACCCGCCGCCATGCAGCCCTGCCCCAGCGATGCCCAGATCGACGCCCTGGCCAGCGAGCTGCGGGGCCGGGATCCTGGGCTGGCGCTGGTCACGGCGGCCGAGGCCGGGGACCTGGAGCGCCTCTCGCGTGACTACTTCGACTACTCGCCGGTGCTGGTGCAGCGCTTCAGCGGCAAGCGGGCCCAGCTGGCGGTGCGGGCCAGGGCCGTGGAGCAGGTGCGCCTGGTGGCTGGAGCCTGCGCCCGCCACGGCGTTCCCCTCACCGTGCGCGGTGCCGGCACCGGCAATTACGGCCAGTGCGTGCCCCTGGCCGGCGGTGTGGTGCTCGAGCTCACCGGCCTTCAGCGGCTGCGCCACCTGGAGCCGGCCAGTGGTGTGATCGAGGTGGAGGCCGGTGCCGTGATGGCCGCCATCGACCAGCAGCTGGCCCCCCAGGGGCGGGCCCTGAGGCTTGTGCCCAGCACCTGGCGCAGCGCCACCATCGGCGGCTTCATCGCCGGTGGATCGGGGGGCATCGGCTCGCTGCGCTGGGGATTCCTGCGCGATCCCGGCAACCTGCTGGGCCTGGAGGTGGTGACGGTGGAGCCCGAGCCGCGGCTGCTCCAGCTGGATGCGGCCGCCAGCGCCCCCCTCAACCACGCCTACGGCACCAACGGCATCCTCACGGCCCTGCGCCTGCCCACCACCGAGGCCGTGACCTGGCAGCAGCTGGTGGTGGGCTTCACGCGCTGGGAGCAGGCTCTGGAGGCGGCCCGTGCTCTCCCGGCTACAGCCTTGCTGCTCAACGGCCTCACCCTGCTGGAGGCCCCGATCGCCGCACGCTCCCCCTGGCCGGCCGGCTGCCCGGCGGCGGCGGCCGGCGAGCACCGCCTGCTGCTGCTGGCGGCCCCAGACGCCCTCGAGCCCCTGCCCGCCTGGCTGGCGCAACGGGGCGGTGATCTCGTGTGGCAGGCCCCCCAGGGCACCAGCCGCGGCCTGCCTATGCGGGAGTTGTGCTGGAACCACACCACCCTGCACTGGCGGGCCCAGGTGAACGGCTGGACCTACCTGCAGCTGCTGCTGCCCGAGCCGGTGGCCCCCTGCCTGGAGGCCCTGCGCGGGCGCTGGGGCGACGACCTGCTCTGGCATCTGGAGGCGGTGCGCCAGCAGGGGGTGTCGCGGCTGGCGGCCCTGCCGCTGCTGCGCTGGCAGGGGCAGGAGCGGCTTCAGGAGCTGATGGACCAGGCCCGCTCCCTGGGGGCCGCGCTGTTCAACCCCCACGTGCTCACCGTGGAGGACGGCGGCCTGGGGGTGGTGGATGCCGATCAGGTGGCCGCCAAGGCGGCCTATGACCCGGCCGGGCTGCTCAACCCCGGCAAGCTGAGGGGGTGGTTGGAGCGCTAAATGTCTGCGGAGAATTGCGTTCGGCGAACGCGATGCCGAACGTCGACCCTGCCTGAAGGGAATCTCCAACCTGGCCATGTTCCAGTCTGCCCAGCCAGCAACTCTCCCCAGCCCATGGCACGGCCTGTGAGGCTCAGGCGGCAGCAACCCGAGCGGCGAAATGCGCTGACAGGTGCCGCGCTGCGTCAGTGAGTGTCAGTCAGTGGGTGTAAATCAGTGAGTGTCAGTCAGGGTCTGATTTGAATCAGTGTGAGACTTTATGATTCCACACCCGTAAAACCCGAGAAGATCTTGAGCATCTGCTGCACCAACTGATTCACCTGGGCCTCTTTTTTTTCTCGACTCAGATCGCTGAGGCTTGCCCGCCGGTCACTGACCAGTTCGGCCAGGCGTTCCACCAGGCGTGGATTGCCTTCCAGGAGAGGCCTGAGATCGTCGCGTTCCACCTCCAGAAGCTCGCATTCCTGCAATGCCCGAACGGTGGCACTGCGCGGTTCTCCGCGGAAGACGCTCATTTCGCCGAAGATTGCTCCTGGCTCCAGTTCGGCCACTTTTCTCTCTATGCCTCCCTCCAGGAGCTTGATGACCTCGACCCGGCCCTGGACCAATTGATAAAGAATATCGCCCTCCTCACCTTCGATCACCACGGCCTCTCCAGCCGCAAAGCGAACACAGCGGGTGAGAGGAGCAACCTGCTGCAGTTGTTCAGGACTGAGATGACTGAAGAGAACATTCTGTGCCAGCAGATCCATGCGGGCCTGCGTGTCGTAGCCAGCGGTGTCCTTGCTGGAGACTGGCTGCCGCATTGGCTTCAGTGCCCGAACCGGGTAGGGCAGCTTGCTGCCCTGGCGCTCAAGGGCATACCAGATCTGGGCGAGAAGCTGCCCTCTCAGAATATCAAGCCCATTGTCTGTAGGGTCCTCATGCCACACCTCCAACTCATAGGTGATGGCATGATCCGCGTAGGCATAGACGAACGCCGTGGGCTCAGGTGTTTGAAGCACAAGCGGATTGCTGCGCGCCACCCGGATTAAGATCTCCGTTGCCCGCTCCGGCGGTAGCATCATGTCGAGATTCACGTGGATCTCCCTGGCGATCGGGCCGCGCGGACCAAAGCGAAGAATCTCGGTATCAGTATTCCACAGTCTACTGTTGGGGAGAGTAATCAAGGCCCCGTGAGCATGCTGGAGGCGTGTGCTCATGAGCGTGAGGGAAACAACCCAACCTTCGATGCCGTCACCTGAAGTGATGAAGTCGCCTTCCTGGAATGGTGAATCGATCTGCAGAACGATGCCTGCAAAGAAGTCCTTGAGAGATTCCTGTGCCGCCAGGCCAATCACGGCAGTGAGGATGGCGGATGTTGTCACCAGGCCCACCACATTGATCTTTGCCTGTTCCTGAAGCACCACCACAGTGATCATGGAGGCGACCATCAACATGCCGAGATCGCGCAGAATCTTGGCTGGGCGCGGCCACCAGGGCAAAGCACTGGGAAGATCCAGTGTGAGCCACACCGCCAACTCCAGGACGGCGTAGAAGCGGATCAGCAGGAGAGCTGTTTCCAGCCAGGGACGCAGTTCAGGAGTGACAAACTCCGCTGGGAGACTGCGGATGGCCAGCCAGGTCAGAATTGCCAGACTGGGCAGCCGTAGAGGGATCGCTGCCAGACGGCGCTTGCGACAGGCGAATCGCAGTGCAAGCAGCGATAGCTCCAGGCCGAGTGCGAGCAGGATGTTATCTAGGATGGGCATGCCCCAGGTGGGAGACTGCTTGGGAGCAGGAATTCAGACCTGTTCCGATCAACTGGAAAGCGCGTTCCGACAGGAGGCCACGGATCCAACTCCTCGAGGATAAGTCCTTTGTGGCATCACCGCCATTGCCGCGGAGCCAGATTATTCTGGCTGTTCATGCTGTTTCAACACAAAGACATCATCGCTCGCCGAATGCGAAGGTTCTTCAGCCTGCGATCCGGACACAATCTCTGTGCGCAACCTTGCGCAGCCACCACACATCAGCAAGGTCGCTAGCAGTTGAGGCTCAGCCTGGTGTCGGCGCCGGTGCGGGGGTTGGTTCCCTCGGCCTCACGGCAGAGCTGGAGCTGGTCAGCCCGGTCGATCAGGGCTTCGCTGAAGTCGGCGTTGGTGACGATGGCTCCGGCGAAGTTGCTGCCCGCGGCGATCACGTCGCTGAGCACGGCATCGCTGAAGTCGGCGCCGGAGAAGTCCACCTTGTCCATCAGCACGCCGCTGAGATCGGCGCCGCGGAAGCTGGCCTGTGGAAAGGCGGCCTGGGTGAGGATCGCCCCGTGCAGGTTGGCGCCGGCGAAGTTGGCGTGGCGGCCGGTGGCACCGGCAAAGGAGGTGTTGGCCAGATCCTGGCCGTGGAAGTCGGCCTCGTTCTGGTTGGTGAGCGTGTAGTCTACGCCCGAGAACTCAGCCCGGGCCGGGGCCGGCGCCAGCAGCAGGGCCAGCCCCATCAGGGCCAGCCCCACGAGGGTGAGCCCCAGCAGCAGGGTCAGCGCCGGCCAGAAGCCAGCGGCGCCGGGCCGCGCGAGGGGGTGACTGCGATGGGCCTGGGCGGAACTGAACACAGAAGGGCGACAGGTGCTGATGCTCACTCTGACCGTCTGGGGCGGAGGACGCACGCGTTCGGCTCCGATCCCCGGTTCAGGCTCCTGCGTCAGCCAGCAGCTGGCCGAGGAGATAGAGCGAGCCGGCCACGATCAGCGGTCCAGCCCCGCCGGCGGCGCGGCGGATGGCGGTGTGCGGATCCGTCGCCTCCGACAGCTGCCCAACCAGCAAGTCCTGCGGCCCTGCGGCCATGACCTGCCGCAGCTGGGCCAGGGTCCAGCTGCTGTGGCCCGTCACCGGCACGATCCAGGCCCGATCCCCGGGCCCCAGCAGGGCCTCGAGGATCGCCGGGCCCTGCTTGGCGGTGAGCATGCCGAGCACCCAGCGTCGCGGACCCGGTGGCAGCCCGTAGCGGGCCGGATCGGCATCCAGTTCGGCCCTCAGGGCCCGCGCTGCGGCTGGGTTGTGGGCTCCATCCAGCAACAGCGGAATCCCCTGCCAGTGGTGTGGCTGCAGCCGTCCCGGCCAGCGGGCGGCGGCGAAACCGCGGCGGATGGCCGTGTCGCTGATCGGCCAGCCCCGTTCGGCCAGGGCCTGCAGCATGCCCAGGGCCACGGCTCCGTTGTCGGCCTGCACCGCCCCGGGCAGCCCCAGGGGCCAGCGTTGGCGATCCAGCGGCGGCTGCCAGCGCAGCTCCGCCCCCACCTCCGTTGCCTTGCGGTGCAACACCGCCGCCGCCTGGGGCCGCTGGGCGGCGCTCACGGCCACGCAGCCCGGCTGCAGCACCCCCGCCTTTTCGGCGGCGATCGTGGCCACGTCGGGCCCCAGAAACTCAGCGTGGTCGAGATCGATGCTGGCGAAGCCCACCACCTCCCGGCCCGGATGGCAGCTGGTGGCATCGAGCCGCCCGCCCAGCCCCACCTCCAGCACCACCAGCTCCTGGCGGCTCTCGGCAAAGGCCAGGAACGCCGCCGCCGTTACCAGCTCGAAGGGGGTGAGCCGGTGGCGGCGGGCGGCCGGACCGGCCACCTGCAGCTGCCGCCGCAGCGCGTCGGTGGCGATCGGCTCGGGACCGAGGCGGATGCGCTCGGTCCAGCTCACCAGGTGCGGCGAGGTGTAGAGCCCGGCGCGGATGCCGGCGGCTAGCAGGGCCTGGTGCACCAGGGTGCAGATCGAACCCTTGCCGTTGGTGCCGGCCACCTGCACGGCCGCGAATCGGCGCTCCGGGTGGCCCAGATCCGCCAGGGCGGCCCCCAACCGCTCCAGCCCCAGGTCCACGCCACGGCGGCTGAAGGGCTCGATCAGGTCGGCGAAGGGATCGGCGGGCCCCTGGCCCGGTCCGTCAGACAAGGCTGAGCAGGGCCCGCTCCAGGCGCTGCACGGCCTCACGCAGATGTTTCGGCTTGATCGTGAGTGGCGGCACGAAGCGCACCACGCTGGCCCCGGCCGGTACCAGCAGCAGCCCCTCGGCCAGGGCGGCCTTCACCACCTGCGGGGCGCTGGGGGCCTCGGGGCGCAGCACCAGACCCTGCAGCAGCCCCCAGCCCCGCTGGCCGGCCAGTAGCTGGGGATGGCGGGTCACCAGCTCCTCCAGCAGCTGCCGCAGCAGCTCGCCGCTGCGCTGCACATGGGAGAGCAGATCGCGGCGCTCGATCTCGGCCAGCACGGTGAGCCCGGCGCGGCAGGCGAAGGGATTGCCGCCGAAGGTGCTGGCGTGGTCGCCGGGGCGGAAGTGGTCCACCGCCCGCTTCACCGCCAGGGCACCGATGGGAATGCCGCCGCCGAGCCCCTTGGCCAGGGTGAAGGCGTCGGGCTCCACCCCGAGCCGCTCGTAACCCCAGAGGCGACCGCTGCGGCCCACGCCGATCTGCACCTCATCGAAGATCAGCAGGATGCGGTGCTGGTCGCAGAGCTGGCGCAGGCGCTGAAAGAAGGCCGGATCACCTGGGTTCACCCCTCCCTCACCCTGCAGCGGTTCCACCAGCACCGCCGCCACCCGGGGGCCGTCGGCCTCGCAGGCGTTCAGCAGCGCCTCGAAGGCGGCGGTGTCGTTGTAGGGGAAGTAGCGGAACCCCTGCACCATCGGTTCGAAGCCCTGGTGGTAGCGGGGCTGACCGGTGGCCGTGACGGCGGCCAGGGTGCGGCCGTGGAAGCTGGCCTCGGCGGTGAGGATCAGGGGGCAGCGGCCGTCACCAGCGTCGATGCCGCGCACCAGCTGGCCGTGCTTGCGGGCCAGCTTGATGGCCGCCTCGTTGGCCTCGGCGCCGGAATTGCAGAAGAACACCCGCTCGAAGCAGCTGCGCTCGCTGATCGCGGCGGCCAGCTGCTCCTGCTCCGGAATCCGGTAGAGGTTGGACACATGCTGCAGCCGCCCCAGCTGGCGGTTCAGCGCCTTGCGCAGGCGCCTGTCGCTGTGACCCAGGGTGCAGACGGCGATGCCGGCGACGCAGTCGAGATAGCGCCGGCCGTCGGTGTCCCAGAGCCACACTCCCTTGCCCCGGGCCAGCTCCACGGGGAAGCGGGCGTAGGTGTCCATCACCGCGCTCAGGGGGGCGTCGGCGGACCTCTGAGCGGCCGTTGCCGTCTGGGTTGTCATAGGAGCGGTGGGACTTGAACCCACATGCCCGAGGGCGCTCGATTTTGAGTCGAGTCCGTCTACCAATTCCGGCACGCTCCCAATGCCGGAAGCCTAGGCGGCAAGGGCGCTGGCGCCGGCTTTCAGGGTTGGGTCGCAGCGGCTGATCGCAGCGCCAACCGCGTTCAGCTTGGCTTCGAGGTTGGCGTAGCCGCGGTCGAGATAGTCGAGGCCATACACATCCGTGGTGCCCTCGGCGGCCAGGCCGGCCAGCACCATGGCGGCCGAGGCCCGCAGGTCGGTGCCCTGCACCGGAGCGCCGCTGAGCCTGGCGACACCTTCGACGAAGGCGGTGTTGCCCTGGGTGCGGATGGAGGCGCCCATGCGCTGCAGCTCAGCCACGTGCTGCAAGCGGTTTTCGAAGATGACCTCGGTCACCATGCTGGTGCCCTCGGCGGTGGCCAGCAGGCTCATGAACGGTGCCTGCAGATCGGTGGGAAAGCCGGGAAAGGGCTGGGTGCGCAGATCCACGCCGATGATCCGTTCGGCCGAGAGGGTCAGGCCCTCGTCGTCGTGATCGAGCCGGCAGCCGGCCTGCTCCAGCTTGCTGAGCACGGCACAGAGATGGGCGGGAATCAGCGGAGCCACCCGCAGGCTGGAGCGGGTGATGGCGGCGGCCAGAAGGAAGGTGCCGGCCTCGATGCGATCGGGGATCACCGCGTAGTCGGCCCCATGCAGATGGTCGACGCCGGCGATGGTGATGATGGGCGTGCCGGCACCACGGATGCGGGAGCCCATGGCCACCAGCAGGTCGGCCAGATCCACCACCTCGGGCTCGAGGGCGGCGTTCTCGATCACCGTCTCGCCGTCGGCGAGAGCGGCGGCCATCATCAGGGTTTCCGTGGCACCCACGCTCGGGCAGTCGAGCACGATGCGGGCGCCCTTGAGGCGACGACAGGGACCGGGCACGGCCGCCGTGACCACGCCGTGCTCGATGGTGACCTGCGCTCCGAGGGCCTTGAGGCCCTTGACGTGCTCTTCGACGGGACGGCTGCCGATCTTGCAGCCACCGGGAAGGGGAACCCGGGCCATCCCCATGCGGGCCAGCAGGGGCCCGATGCAGAAGAAGCTGGCCCGCAGGCTGTTCACCAGCTCGTAGGGAGCCGCGGAGCAATTGATGCCGGAGCCGTCCAGCTCCAGGGCGTCGCCATGGCGCTCAACCCGGCCGCCGAGGCTCTCGAGCATGTCTGCCATGCCGTTGATGTCGGTGAGGGCCGGCACATTGCGCAACCGGATGGAATCGCGGCTGAGCAGGCAGGCGGCCATCAGCACCAATGCCGAGTTCTTGGCACCGCTGACGCGGAGTTCACCGCTGAGGGGATATCCACCACGGATGCGCAGAAAGGAACGATCGCTGTCCAGGGGTGGCTCGCTGCTGGTGAGCGCAGCCGCCATCGGAGAGGCCAGCTGCGTGGCTGAGACTACGTGTGACCCGGAACGCAGAGCGGTAGCCGAGGTGACGAGGGCGGCTTTGGCTTTCTCGGGGACAGCGTTGAGGGTCACGGGTCGGGCTGCCCAGCAATGTCGACGCATGGTGCCAACAAACTCGTATTTCGTCCAGCCATCCGCTGGGGGAACTGGCCCCGGGCACGGGGGTGGGCAGAGCGGGGCGCTGCCGGGTGATGTCGTACCTTTATTCGGTCGCAAAGCGCGACGGTCACGCGGATGTGGCGGAATTGGTAGACGCGCTAGTTTCAGGTACTAGTGGCAGCAATGTCGTGGGAGTTCAAGTCTCCCCATCCGCATCGCAACACCCCGATCGCAAAACCCCGATCGCTGACTTTCGGCCCAACCGCTGCTGATGGCCCGGAGCTGATCACCAGCCGCCGCAACCCGCTGGTGCAGCGGCTGCGCGGGCTGCACGAGTCGCGGGGCCGGCGGGACCAGGGCCTGTTGTTGCTGGAGGGCACCCACCTGCTGCAGGAAGTGCTGCGCCTGGGCCTGACCCCCGTGCATCTGCTGGCCACCGAGGCCTGGACGTTGGGCCATGGCGGCCTGATCGAGCGCCTGCCTCCCGGCTGCCGGCCGCAGCCGGTGGGTGCGGAGGTGCTCGACGCCGTGGCCACCACCCGCCATCCCGATGGCGTGGTGCTCACCCTGCCGCTGCCGCCGGGCCCGCAGGCCGCGGCCCCGGCGGCCGGCAGCGACGGCCTGGTGCTGGCCCTCGACACGATCCAGGATCCCGGCAACCTCGGCACGCTGATGCGCACCGCCCTGGCGGCCGGGGTGGAGGCCCTGTGGCTGGCCGATGGGGCCGACCCCCACCAGCCCAAGGTGCTGCGCGCCTCAGCCGGTGCCGCCCTGGCGCTGCCCCTGTGGCGCACGTCCCGATCCGGGCTGGCGGAGCAGCTGGAGCGCTCGCTCGCCGCTGGGGTGCAGCTGGTGGCCACCCAGCCACCCCACAGCGGCGCCGTGCCCTACTGGAACCTCGACTGGTGCCGGCCCACCGTGCTGCTTCTGGGCAGCGAGGGGGCTGGTCTGGCGCCGGAGCTGCTGGCGCTGGCCAGCCATCGGGTGACCATTCCCCACGACCCCGCCGTGGAGTCGCTGAACGTGGCGGTGGCAGCGGCGCCGCTGCTGCTCGAGCGCCAGCGCCAGCAGCGCTGCCGCTGATGCCGCGCTGCGGCCCTCCCCCGACGGGAGAGAATGCGGCTCAGCAGATCCCCACCCCGTGAGCGACGCCTCTTCGCACGACAGCTTCGATTTCGACGTGATCGTGATCGGTGCGGGCTACGGCGGCTTCGATGCGGCCAAGCACGCTGCAGAGCACGGGCTGAAGGTGGCCATCGTGGAATCGCGCGACATGGGCGGGACCTGCGTGAACCGCGGCTGCGTGCCCTCCAAGGCTCTGCTGGCCGCCAGCGGCCGGGTGCGGGAGCTGGCCGACGCCGAGCACCTGGCCGGCTTCGGCATCCACGCCGCCCCGGTGCGCTTCGAGCGCCAGAAGATCGCCGACCACGCCAACCAGCTGGTGGCCACGATCCGCACCAATCTCACCAAGAGCCTGGAGCGCGCCGGCGCCACGATCCTGCGGGGCAGCGGCCGTCTG
This sequence comes from Cyanobium sp. ATX 6A2, assembly GCF_024346355.1. Lineage (GTDB taxonomy): Bacteria > Cyanobacteriota > Cyanobacteriia > PCC-6307 > Cyanobiaceae > NIES-981. The sequence goes on along the minus strand of NZ_JAGQCU010000001.1, from coordinate 308,960 downwards.
GCCGGCCATCAGCAGGTGACCGTGCGCGAGAGCGGCAGCGGCGTGGAGCGCACCTACCGAGCCCGTGACGTGATCCTGGCCACGGGCTCGGAACCCTTTGTGCCCCGCGGCATCGAGACCGATGGCCGCACCGTGTTCACCAGCGACGAGGCAGTGAACCTGGAGTGGCTTCCCCGCTGGCTGGCGATCATCGGCAGCGGCTACATCGGCCTCGAATTCGCCGATGTGTACACGGCCCTGGGCTGCGAGGTCACGATGATCGAGGCCCTGGATCGGGTGATGCCCACCTTCGATCCCGATATCGCCAAGCTCGCCGCCCGTCACCTCATCGACGGGCGCGACATCGACGCCAGGGCCGGCGTGCTGGCCCGCAAGGTGACCCCCGGCTGTCCGGTGACGATCGACCTGGCCGATATGGCCAGCAAGGAGCTGGTGGAGACCCTGGAGGTGGATGCGGTGCTGGTGGCCACCGGTCGGGTGCCCACAAGCGCCGCGCTCAACCTGGCGGCGGTGGGGGTGGAGACGGAGCGGGGCTTCATTCCCGTGGACGACCACATGCGCGTGCTGGTGGCCGGTGAGCCGGTGCCGCACCTGTGGGCCGTGGGTGATGTGACCGGCAAGATGATGCTGGCCCACACCGCCGCCGCCCAGGGCACCGTGGCGATCGACAACATCCTCGGCCACCCCCGAGCGATCGATTACCGCTCGATCCCGGCGGCCACCTTCACCCACCCGGAGATCAGTTCGGTGGGCCTGAGCGAGGTCGATGCCAAGGCCCTGGCGGCCAAAGAGGGCTTTGAGCTGGGGGTGGTGCGCAGTTACTTCAAGGCCAACTCCAAGGCCCTGGCGGAGCTGGAGAGCGATGGCCTGATGAAGCTGCTGTTCAACAAGGCCAGCGGCGAGGTGCTCGGCGCCCACATCTACGGTCTGCACGCCGCCGACCTGATCCAGGAGATCGCCAACGCCGTGGCCCGCCGCCAGAGCGTGAAGCAGCTGGCCAGCGAGGTGCACACCCATCCCACCCTGAGCGAGGTGGTGGAGGTGGCCTACAAACAGGCCGCCATGGCTCTTGGGTAGCGCAATCGCCTGTTGCGGAGCGCAATCGGCTGATGCCCAGGGCTGGCCTGGCGCGGCCGCTGGCGCCCCTACCATCAACCACTGCCGCGCTGCCGTGTTGGAGATCCGCCGCAGGCCCCCCAATCCCTCGGTGAGGGTGGCCCATCTGGAATATGGGATTCCCCATGAGGAGGCGGAACCCCGTCACATCCTCGAGAAGATCGTCTGGGAAAAAGACCGGGAGGTGGCCAGTGCCCGCGAGCGGGTGAGCCTGCACAAGCTGCGCGGCCAGGTGGCCGAGCTGCCGCCCACCCGCGACTTCGTTGCGGCCCTGCGCGCCAGCTGCCGCAAGCCCGCGGTGATCGCCGAGGTGAAGAAGGCCAGCCCCAGCAAGGGGGTGATCCGTGCCGACTTCGATCCGGAGGCCATCGCCCGGGGCTATGCCGCCGGCGGGGCCAGCTGCCTGTCGGTGCTCACCGACAAGGCCTTTTTCCAGGGGGGGTTCGAGGTGCTGGTGCAGGTGCGCCAGGTGGTGGATCTCCCCCTGCTCTGCAAGGACTTCATCCTCAGCCCCTACCAGCTGTTTCAGGCGCGGGCGGCCGGTGCCGACGCCGCCCTGCTGATCGCCGCGATTCTCAGCGACGTCGACCTGGCCTACCTGCTCAAGGCCGCCCGCGGCCTGGGGCTCACACCCCTGGTGGAGGTGCATGACGCGGCGGAGATGGAGCGGGTGCTGGCCCTCGACGGGGTGCAGTTGATCGGCATCAACAACCGCGATCTCACCAGCTTCCACACCGACCTGGCCACCACCGAGCGGCTGATGACCCGCTTCGGCGAGCAGCTGCGCGCCAAGGGTTGTCTGCTGGTGAGTGAATCGGGGCTGTTCAGCCGCGACGACCTCGACCGCGCCCTCGACGCCGGGGCCGACGCGGTGCTGGTTGGGGAGGCGCTGATGCGTCAGCAGGATGTCACCGCCGCGCTGCAGACCCTGATCGAGGGCTGATGGTGACGGCCGGCGCCGGCGTTGACGTCGATCTGGCGGTGGTGGGCGCCGGTCCGGCCGGTGCCATGGCCGCCGCCACCGCCGCCCGCGGCGGTCTGCGGGTGGTGCTGCTGGAGAAGCGCCGCCTGCCGCGCCACAAGCCCTGCGGTGGTGGCCTGCCCGTGCCGGTGCAGGTGGAGTTGCTGGATCTGGTGCCGGAGGCGGTGGTGGACACCCAGGTGCGGTGCATGCGTCACAGCTGGGGCTTTGCCGAAGCCGTGGAAGCGGCGATCGATCCGCCGGGCACCGCGGCTGAGCGCTCGCGGGGACTGTGGATGGTGCAGCGGCCCCGCTTTGATCAGGCCCTGGTGCAGCGGGCCGCCGCGGCCGGGGCCCGGGTGCTCGAGGGCCACAGCTTCACAGCCCTGGAGTCCACTGCCGCCGGCGTGGAGCTGCGGCTGCTGCAGCGGGATTCGGGCGGCGGAGCCGCGATCGAGCGGCGGCTGCGGGCCCGGCACGTGATCGGCGCCGATGGGGCCTCCGGAGCGGTGGCTGCCAGCGTGGGCCTGCGCTCGTCTCCTAGGGTGGCGCTGGCGATGGAGCTGGAGGTGCCCCACCGCTGGCATCCGGGTGATCCGCTGCTGCGGGCCGACCTGCTCCATCTCGATTACGGGGTGCTGCGTCGCGGCTACGCCTGGGTGTTCCCCAAGGCCGATCACCTCAACATCGGCGCCGGTGAGTTCCACGGGCGCTTCCGCGATGCCCGCCGTGATCCCGGGGCGCGGCCACGACTGCGGGCGGCCATCGATGGCTATGCCGCTGCCCTCGGGGTGGATCCGGGCAGGCTGGCGGGGCTGCGGGCCCATGCCCACCCGCTGCCGTTCTGGGATGGCCCCGAGCCCCTGCACAGCCCCGATGGTCGGGTGCTGCTGGTGGGCGATGCCGCCGGGCTGATCAACCCCCTGTTCGGCGACGGGCTGTTCCACGCCATCCGCAGCGGCCGGCTGGCGGCCGAGGCACTGCTGGCCGGCGATCCCCTCAGCCACACCGCCCGGGTGCATGAGCTGCTGGCCTCCGACTTCGAGGCGGCCCGGCGCCTGGCCCGTCTCTTCTACGGCCTGCCGGGCCTCACCTACCGCTACGGCATCAGTCAGCCCCGCTCCACCGCGCTGGCGGTGCGGCTGCTGGGCGGGGAGATCCCGTTTCAGGGCCTGGGCCGCCGGGCCCTGCGCCGCATCGCCCTCGGCCTGCTGGGGCAGGTGCAACCCAATTCTTGGCAAAAAAAAGCCCCGCGATAACGGCGGGGCGCTGGGCGGCTGAAATCGCTGGATCAGACCTTGCGGGAGTAGAACTCCACCACCAGCAGTTCGTTGATCTCGAGGGCGACCCACTCGCGCTCGCACTTGCTGATCACCTTGGCGCTGAGCTTGGCCTTGTCGAACTCAAGGTGCGGCGGCACGTTGGCCAGACCCGGGAACTCCAGGTTGGTCTCGGCCAGTTTCTTGCTCTGCTTGCGCTCGCGGATGGCCACCACATCACCGGCCTTGCACTGGAAGCTGGCGATGTCCACGGGCCGGCCGTTCACGGTCACGTGGCCGTGGTTCACGAGCTGACGGGCGCCGGGCACGGTGGGGCCGAAGCCGAGGCGGAAGCAGATGTTGTCGAGACGATTCTCGAGCAGTTTGAGCAGGTTGGTTCCGCTGGAACCTCCCTGGGCACGGGCTTTTTTCACGTAGCGGACGAGTTGCCGCTCGGAGATGCCGTAGTTGAAGCGAAGCTTCTGCTTCTCTTCCAGGCGGATGGCGTATTCGGAGCGCTTGCGACGGGCTTGGCCGTGCTGACCGGGGGGATAAGACCGCTTGGCGGACTTACGGGTGAGACCGGGAAGGTCTCCCAAGCGCCGCGTGATCCTCAGGCGAGGGCCGCGGTAGCGAGACATGAAGACGGTTCAAAGGACAGGGTCGCTGACGCCGCCGGGCATCGGCCATGCTGGGTGGTAGCCCCGCTGGCCTCGCGTTGCAGCGCCAACGTTCCATTCTATCCGTTGGCCCCCGAGCCCTGGACCTGGCCCCGCAGCCCGGGCTGGACACCCTGGCCAGTGCTCAGCCCAATTCCGTCAGCCGGCTGGTGGCTCTGGTGCTGGTCGGCCTGATCCAGCTCTACCGATCCTGGATCTCGCCCCTGCTCGGTCCGCGCTGCCGCTTCATCCCCAGCTGCAGTGCCTACGGCCTGGAAGCGATCGCCCGCCACGGGCCCTGGCGCGGGGGCTGGCTGACGCTGCGCCGCCTGCTGCGCTGCCATCCCTTCAGCCCCTGCGGCTGTGACCCGGTGCCCGAGTGATGGGCGCACCGCTGCCGCCTCTGCTGCTCTACAGCCGCCGCGACTGCTGCCTCTGCGAGGGCCTCGAGCAGAAGCTGCGGGCCCTCGATCCGGCCCCGCCGCTCACGGTGGTGGATGTGGACGACGATCCCGCCCTGCAGGCGCGCTTCGGGCTGGAGGTACCGGTGCTGCTGGTGTTCGGCGAGGGTGGCGCACCCCGCCAGCTCCCCCGGGTGCCCCCCCGGCTGCAGGGCGCGCAGCTGCAGCACTGGCTGGCGCGCCACGCCGTGGAGCCACCTCGCGCCTAGAAAGGCCCATCGCCATCCGGTCGGTCATGACCTGCCCGCTCCACGCCCTTCTCGCTCAGGTGGGTCTGGAGGCGCCGGCCGCCCTGGACGCCACTCAGGTGCAACGCCTCAGCTGCGATTCGCGCCGGGTGGGTCCCGGCACCCTGTTTGTGGGGTTGCCCGGTACCCAGGTGGATGGGGGCCGCTTCTGGCGCCGGGCCCTGGCCGATGGGGCCGTGGCCGCGGTGATCGGCCCGGCGGCGGCGGCGGTTGAGCCGCCGGCAGCCCACGACCCCGTGCTGGTGGTGGCGGAGCCGGTGGCCCGCTGGGCCGGCCTTCTGGCCGCCGCCTTCTGGGGGCAGCCCAGCCAGCGCCTCGGCCTGATCGGCGTGACCGGCACCAACGGCAAAACCACCACCACCCACCTGATCGAGCACCTGGCTACGGCCAGCGGCCGGCCGGCGGCTCTGTTCGGCACCCTGGTGAACCGCTGGCCCGGCCACAGCGTCACCGCCCAGCACACCACCGGCTTCGCCGACCTGCTGCAGATGCAGCTGGCCCAGGCCGCCGATCGCGGCGCCGGCATCGCCGCGATGGAGGTGAGTTCCCACGCCCTGTACCAGCAGCGGGTGGCGGGCTGCCGCTTCGCCGGCGCCGTGTTCACCAACCTCACCCAGGACCACCTCGACTACCACCCGTCGATGGAGGCCTACTTCGAAGCCAAGGCCCTGCTGTTCACCGAGCCCCTGCTCGCCGCAGACGGTCGCCCCCGGGCGGTGGTGAACAGCGACGACAGCTGGGGCGCCCGGCTGGCCCAGCGGCTGGGGCCGGTCTGCTGGCGCAGTTCACTCCAGGATCCCGGCGCCGAGCTGTTCATCGATGAGCTGGTGATGGAGAGCCAGGGAGTCAGCGGCCGCCTGCGCACGCCCCTGGGGGAGGGTCGCTTCCGCTCCCCCCTGGTGGGCCGCTTCAACCTCATGAACCTGCTCCAGGCCGTGGGTGCGCTGCAGCAGCAGGAGCTGCCGCTGGAGAGCCTGCTCGAGGGCCTGGCCAGCTTCCGGGGGGTGCCGGGGCGGATGGAGCGGGTGCTGGTGGGCAGCGGCGAGGGGAGGCCGGCGGTGCTGGTGGATTACGCCCACACCCCCGACGGCCTGCAGAACGCCCTGCAGGCGTGCAGGCCGTTCACCCACGGGCAGCTGATCTGCGTGTTCGGCTGCGGCGGCGATCGCGACCGCAGCAAGCGGCCCCAGATGGGCGCCATCGCCGCCGGCCTCGCCGACCGGGTGGTGGTGACCTCCGACAATCCCCGCACCGAGGACCCCGGGCGGATCCTCGACGACGTGGTGGCCGGCATCCCGGACGGCACCGACCTGCAGGTGGAGGGCGACCGGGCCGCCGCCATCGCGGCCGCCATCGCCGCCGCCGCGCCCGACGACCTGGTGCTGATCGCCGGCAAGGGCCATGAGGACTATCAGATCCTCGGCACCACCAAGGTCCACTTCGATGATCGCGAGCAGGCGGAGCAGGCGCTGCGAGCCCGCTGAGGCCAGACATCGGCGCCTGGGGTCCGTGGCTCCCCTGTTCATGGGAGTGTCTGTTTACCCATGCTGCGTTGCGCGGTAATGGTGGTGGGTTAAATTCCGGTCGCTGTATCCGTTGATGCCATGGCCCAATCGGTCCCCATGAGCAAGAAATTTCTCGCCGAACTGTTCGGCACCTTCTGGCTCGTTCTGGGTGGTTGCGGCAGTGCCGTTCTGGCCGCCAACTTCCCCTACGACAATGCCGCTGCCAACCCCCTGGGGCTTGGGTTCCTCGGCGTTTCCCTCGCCTTCGGTCTCACCCTGCTCACGATGGTGTATGCCATCGGCCATATCTCCGGCTGCCACATCAATCCGGCGGTGAGCTTCGGGCTCTGGGCCGGTGGACGCTTCAAGGGTGGTGAACTCCTCCCCTACATCGTGGCCCAGGTGATCGGCGGCGTGATTGCCGGCGGGGTGATCAAGCTGGTGGCCAGCGGCCGCCCCGGCTTCGTGATCGAGGGGGCCAACGCCCTGGCCACCAACGGTTTCGGTGCCAACTCCCCCGGCGGCTATGGCTTCTGGGCTGCTCTGGTGATCGAGGTGGTGCTCACCTTCTTCTTCCTGCTGGTGATTCTCGGCGCCACCGACAAGCTCGCCCCCGGCGGCTTCGCCGGTGTACCCATCGGCCTGGCGCTCACCCTGATCCACCTGATCAGCATCCCCGTCACCAACACCTCGGTGAACCCCGCGCGCAGCACCGGTGTGGCGCTGTGGGTGGGCGGCGACGCCATGGGCCAGCTGTGGCTGTTCTGGGTGGCGCCGATCGTCGGCGCCCTGATCGCCGGCTGGGTGTACACCAACCTGCTCAGCGACGAGGCCTGATCCATCCAATCGGGAGCAATCCCATCCACATGCAGGGGCTTCGGCCCCTTTTTTTGTTCAATCACGGTTGTGGGATCAGCTCTGCCAGCGCGGCCACGAGCTGATCCAGCTCGCCGTCGGTTGTGGTGATGTGGCTGCAGGCGCGCACACAGTGGGGGTCATCGAGGCTGCGCAGCCAGATGCGCCGTGCCCCCAGGCTCTGCACCAGAGCCTCCGGCGTCGGCCCGTCCACCGTGAAGCTCACCAGCCCCGCCGGTGGAGGCACCTGCAGCAGGGGCTCCACCCCAGGCAGATGCGCGAGCAGCCGCCACAGCCGGCCGGCCAGGGCGCAGATCCGTTCGAGCCGTTGCTCGGCCTCGCCCTCGGCCTCCAGCAGCTCCAGGGAGCGGTTCAGCCCCGCGAACAGGGGCAGACAGGAGGTGGCCACCTCGAAGCGCCGGGCGTCGGCATGAAAGGCGCTCTCCGCCGACCCCTCATGGCCGAGGCTGCGCCAGCCGATCAGGGTGGGCCGGGCCTCCGCCAGCAGCCGCTCTGAGAGCGCCACCACCCCGAGACCCTCGGGGCCGCAGCACCACTTGTGGCCGGTGCAGGCGTAGATGTCGGCCGCCGCGGCCGCCTCCGCCACGGGGATCGAGCCCAGACACTGGGCCGCATCCACCAGCAGCCACGGCTGGTTGGCATGGCCACGCAGTTGCTCAGCCACCCGGGTGATGGGCATCAGCTGGCCGGTGTTCCAGAGCAGATGCGAGAGCACCACCAGCCGGGTGCGCGGGCGAAGGGCTCCCTCCAGCCGCTCCAGCAGCGCGGCATCGGTGGCCTCCTGGTCCTGCACCAGGTCGCGCACCACCAGCTCGTGCAGCTCCAGCCGGTGGCGCCGGGCCAGTTCCCGGCAGGCTGCCACCACGCCGGGATGCTCGCAGTCACTGAGCAGCAGCTGATCGCCGGCCCGCCAGGGCAGCCCCCAGAGGGGCAGCACACAGCCGCTGGTCACGTTCTCGGTGAAGGCCAGCCGGGCGGGGGAAACCCCCATCCAGCCGGCCAGGCGCTGACGCAGGGCGGCCATGGTGCGCTCCACCAGGGGCCACACTTCGCCGGTGAAGGGTCCCAGCTCCTGGATCTGCCGCCAGCAGTCTGTGATCGCCTCCAGGCTGGGGGTGGGCAGCGGCCCCTGGCCGCCGTAGTTGAAGTAGGTCTTGTTGGCCAGGGCCGGCATGGCCGCCCGCAGGGCCTCGCCGATGTCCCCTCCTGGGGACTGCCTACGCTGACTGGCTCCGGGATTGGTGTGCATGGCACTGCCGCTTGAGGCCATCATCGATCGCCGTTGGGCCCGCAGTCTGCGCCGCTTTGCCGGCGGTACGCGGGTGCGCTACTGGATCAACGGTCGACCCCGCAGGCTCGGTGATGGCACCAGGGCCGAGGCGATCTCGAATCGCGAGGCCCGCTTCATCCGCTCCACCTTCGCCGAGGTGGATCGGCTCACCGGATTGCGCGTCGTTGAGAACCGCAGCCCAGCCCGCACTGAGATCGATCTCTATCGCGTTGGCGATTTTGGTGAGCGGGGCTTGCTGGGTCAGGCCACCCTGAACCCCGGTTGGTTTGAGATCGCCTGGGAGAACAGGGGCGGCAACCGGCTCACCCGCTCGGAGCGCATCACGATCACCCATGAGATCGGCCACGGCCTGGGCCTTGACCATCCCAACGGCAAGCCCTTCTCACTCCGCTACGACACCGGGGACACGGTGATGTCCTACAACCGGATCGCCGGTGGAGGAGCGGGGTTCACGGCAACCGACATCGCCGCACTGCAATCGCTCTGGGGCGTGGGCTGACGGGGGCTGATCTGCGTTGAAGCTGGCTCAGATGCTGCCGAAGGCCACCTGACAGGCGGTGTTGATCAGTTCCGCTTCGGCCAGGCTGATGGGAACTTCGCCGTCGAGCAGTCCGTCGGAGCAGTCGGCCTCCATCTGGAAGGCGTTTCCGTTCTTGTTCACCACAAAGGTCACGTCGGTGTCGTCGCTGGGCTCCACCGAGCCGTAGTACAGCTGCATGCTGCTGTTGGGCACCGCAACCGTGGGCTGGCGCTGGCGGATGGCGTTGTTCACGGCGCTGTTGACGATCAGTGCCGTGGTCAGGGCGTTGACCCCCCAGCCAAGGGCCTGGCCGCCCCACCAACTCCAGGACGGGTTGTTGTTATTGCTGTACCAATTGTTGTTGTTGCCGCCCCAAGGGCGATTGTTGCCCCAATTGGAATTCCGGGCCCATGATGGGTTGTTGTAGAAGCCGCGGTTGTACTGAACTGGAGTAACCCAGATGTTGCGTCGGCTGTTGTTGTGTCGCCGCCAATCGTTGTTGTTCCAGGCTTTCCATTGCTGGCGTTGCGCCTCGCGGAAGCCCTTATCCTTGCCCTTCTGCTTCCCGGTCTTCAGGCCGTCTTGGCGTCCCTGCTCGTAAATCTTTTCGCGTTTCTTGTCGCTGACCTTGTTGGTTTGAGACGTGCTGCCTTTGGATTTTTTCTGATCTGATTGTTGTTTGTTTTGCTTTTGTTGGCTTTCCTGCTTCTTCTTCTTCTTCTTCTTTTTCTCGTTTTTATCGTCCTCGGATTTTTCCGCCAGCAGCAGGATGGGCTGCGCCGAGGCCAGCTGGCGCTGTTGGGGGGCAGCGGCCAGCACCGGCAGCGTGCTGGTGCTGGTGATCAGCAGGGCCATGGCCAGAGCTGTGCCCGAGAGACCACGGTGTGGGTTGGGGGCCATGGGGTCTCGCCGAGAAGGGATCAGTGATGGATAGCCTGATCCAGTTCAGAATCGCCGAACACCATCGCGTTCGGTTTGCGATCTGGTTGCTCCGGCTTCGCTTCAGAGCAGCTGGCCAGCCATCACCGCCGCCACCGCGGAGAACACGGTGATGCCCAGTGCTGTGAGTGGGTTCTGGCCCTGGGCCACGGCCACGCTGGTGACCACACCGGCGCCGAGGCAGGCCACCGCCAGTTGGTTGAAGAGCTCGCTGCGGTTGCGGGGGCTGGGGGTGGGGGTCACGGCAGGGCCGGCGGATGGCACGACCGTAGGAGCGGGACCCCAGGCGGCCCGGGGCCTGCGGCGGCCTTGTTACGCCGCGTCGGAGTTCGACATACCGCGTAATGTCGAGGCCGGTCGGGCCCGGCCGCCGCTAGCCCACTGCTGCAGCTGCTCCAGCTGCTCCCGGGCCGTGCGCGAGAGCGGCACCACCTGGCTGGCCGCTGCCACCAGATCGGCCTCGGCGAACTCCCGGTCTTCGGCAAAGGCCAGATGCATGGCCTCGATCACCGTCTGCTCCAGCTCCGCGCCGGAGAAGCCCTCGGTGCGGTCCACCAGCACCTCCAGGTGGATCTGGTGCTGGGGCCGGCGCCGGCGCAACTGCAGATCGAGAATCGCGCGGCGCTCCTCGGGGCTGGGCAGATCGAGCAGGAAGATCTCGTCGAAGCGCCCCTTGCGCAGCAGTTCGGCGGGCAGCCGCTCCACGGCGTTGGCCGTGGCCACCACGAACACGGCGCTGGTTTTCTCCGCCATCCAGGTGAGCACCGTGCCCAGCACCCGCTGGCTGGTGCCACCGTCGCTGCGGGAGTCGCCGCCGAAGCCCTTGTCGATCTCGTCGATCCAGAGGACGCAGGGAGCCATGGCCTCGGCCCGCTGGATCATCTCGCGGGTGCGGGCCTCGCTGGCCCCCACCAGCCCAGCGAACAGCCGACCCACATCCAGGCGCAGCAGGGGCATGCTCCAGCTGTGGGCCACCGCCTTGGCGGTGAGTGATTTGCCCGTGCCCTGGGGACCCAGGAGCAACACGCCCCGGGGCAGGGGCAGGCCGTAGCGGTGGGCCTCGGGGCTGAAGGCCATGTGCCGCTGCTCCAGCCAGTGCTTGAGCGCGTCCAGGCCGCCGATGTCGGCGGGGGTGGCCTCGCTGGGGCAGTACTCCAGCAGTTCGCTCTTGGCGATGGCCTGGCGCTTCTCCTCCAGCACCTCGGCCAGGTCGTCTTCACTCAGGCGGCCGCGGCGGGCCAGGGCCCGTGCGGCCAGCTGGCGCACCCGCTGTTCGCTGAGGCCATGGCAGGCGCCGGTGAGCTCCGCCAGCACCCCCGGCTCCAGGGGCTGGCCGCAGGCACCGGCGATCGATCCCAGCAGCCGGCTGATCTCGGCGGCATCCGGCAGCGGCAGCTCCAGCAGCGTGACGCAGTCGTCGAGCTCGCGCGGTAGCTGCCACTCCGGGGCGGTGATCACCACGGTGCGGGGAGCCCGCCGCAGCAGGGTGGCCAGGTTGCGCAGGCGCCGGCAGATGCCGGCGTCGTCGCAGTAGCGGTGGAAGTCGCGCAGCAGCAGGATCGCTCCCTGGTCGGCCGGCAGGGGATCGAGGCCCGCCAGGGCTGCCATTGGGTTGCGGGCCGCCTCCCCCTGGCGGTTGGGGGCACCGCTGAGGCCGTCGATGAAGTCCCAGCGCAGGAGGGTGCGGTTGTCCAGCCGCTGGGCGGCTTCAGCCAGCAGGTTTTCCACCCGCTCCTCCTCGAGGCTGCGGATCCACAGGATCGGGGTGCGCGCGCGGATCAGCAGATCCAGCTGGTCGCTCCAGGGGCCGGCGCTCATTGCCGCTGCGGCAACTCTGCGGGCTCCTGGGGCGGCCGCAGAGTGGCCAGAGCCGACCAGCGGGGATCCCCTGCCGCAGGGTCATGACCCCAGCTGACCGGACCCGGACAGTCCGGACCGCAGCGGTTGACCACGGGCAGTTGCAGGCTGAGCTGCTCGAAGGTCCAGTGCCCAGGATCGAAGCTGCCGCTGGGATCGATCCCCTCTCCGAGGTCGGTGAGGAGTAGGTCGCCGGCGATCGACAGCAGCGCGTCGCCCTCCTCTGCCAGGGCGTCCTGGTCGTGGGCGCTGGCGGGGTCCGCCAGCCAGAGCAGCTCCCGGCTGCGGACGTGCAGGGGATGGTTGTACTGCTGCAGGCAGCGGTCGCAGCAGAGGGTGACGATCGTTTCGGCTTCACCCTCCACCTCCAGCACGCTGCCGCGGTGCACGACCCGCACCTGTCCGCGCACCGGCGTGAGGCTGCTGAGGCCTTCAAGGTGCTGAGCGATGCTCCAGGCGCGCCCTTCGGCCAGGGGGCGGAGCTCCTGGATCGGCACCGGTCGCAGCGCGCCGCCCGTTGTGGAGCCCTCGGGTGCGGCGGTCATGGCCCTTACTTACGGCTCTTGGGTTCGAACGGCAGCCGGCCTGGGGATCCGCCGCCAGCGGCGCCGGCCGTGACGGTGACGGCCTGCTGGGCCAGCTGCTGATCGAGAATCTTCTGCAGGTTCTCCGGAAGCGCTTCGCGGGTAAGCAGGAAGGTCTGCAGGGCCTGGAAGATGTTGGCCACCACCATGTAGAGCAACACGCCGGCCGGCAGCGGGAAGAACAGGAACATGGCCGTGATCATCACGGGAGTGATCTTGTTGGCCGTGGCCTGCTGGGGGTTGGGGGGCATGCCCTTGCCCGAGAGGATCTGGGAGAGGAACAGGCTGGCGCCGAAGCCGGCCACGAGGATGGCGATGTCCCAGTTCACGCCGGCGTCGCCCATGAAGCCCACCTGGCCCAGGGCCTGGATGAACAGGAAGCCGGTGCGGGCTGCCAGGCCGGGGATCTTGGCTTCCACCGTGGCGTCGCCGGGAGCCAGGGCGGTGATGGTGCCGTCGGCATCCACGCTCACCACCCCCTCTCCGCGGGTCACGGCCCAGCTGGGCTGGAAGCTGCTGCCGGTGTCCAGCTTCGCGAGTACCGAGCTGAAGCTGTCACCCTCCTTGGTGTGCAGGCGCACCGTCTGCCGGTCACCCACGCCAAGTTTGGTGCCGCTCTCCAGGCTGCCGATCACCGGCACATGGTTGCTGGAGCTGAGAAAGATCGAATGGCTGGCGGAGTTGAAGGGCTTGGTTTCCACCGTGGCGATCTGGTCGGCCGGCAGCACCTTGAGGTTGAAGGTGTAGGGCACGTCGGCAAACGGTGAGCCGCGCAGGGTGGCGAACAGAGCGAACAGGATGGGCATCTGCACCAGCAACGGCAGGCAGCCCGCCAGCGGGCTGCCGAACTCCTTCATCAGCTTGCCGAGCTCCTCCTGCTGCTTCTTGGGATTGCTGGCATGCTTGCTGCGGATTTCAGCCTGTCGCTGCTGCATCACCGGCTGGGCGATGCGCATCCGGCGGGCGTTGCGGATCGAGCCGGCGCTCAGGGGGAACAGGGCCAGACGGATCACCACCGTGAGGGCGATGATCGCCAGCCCGTAGCTGGGCACCAATCCATAGAAGAAATCGAGGATCGGAATCAGCAGGTTGTCGGAGATGTAGCCGATCACGGCGCGGGGAGCTGGGGGGCAGGGGGTCAGCGTGGCTCAGTGTGCCTGAGCGCTGCGGTGGGGTGGGGGTACGGAAGCCCCGAATTCAGGCGGCCATGCCCTTCGGACGAGCTGGGGCGGTGCTGGCGGCACGACGCTCCTCGATGTAGGCCTCGACCTCGCGGAAGCGGGGCAGCGATCGCATCTCGAGTTTGGCGCCGTCATTGAGTACCAGCACCATGTCACCCCAGGCACCGAACCCGCGCGGAACGCTGCGCACCTCCCGGATCTGGCTGTACACCACCTGGCTGCGGTCGCGGCCCATCCAGCCGCCATTCACCTCGATGCGACGGCTGGTGATGCGGAAGCGCAGCCACAGAGCCCGCACGATGGCTCCCACGGCGAAGGGAATGCCGATCACGGTGAGCCCGAACAGCAGGTTGATCAGCAGATCCCCACGGGCCGGTCCACCGGCATAGAACTCCGTTTCCTGAATCGCTTGCCGGCTCTCGGAGCTGCCTGGCTGGTTCATGGTGTCAGACCTGCCCGTTGCAGAAGGTGCTTGCATTCTCCCAGCAAGAGGCCGCTGTCGCGCTCGGCGCTGCCGGGCTTGAGCCCGATCAGCAGCCACACCGGACCGTCCGGGTGGGCGATCGGCAGCCCCTGCAAGTGCTGGTGCAGCAGGCGCCGCAGGCGGTTGCGTCGCACGGCACGCTTGTGCACCTTGGTGCTCACCACCACTCCGGCCCGCCAGGGGCTTGGGGGATGCTCGCGCTGGCCGGGGGGCAGCAGTTCAGGCCGGGCCGGCAGCCAGCGCAGCACCAAAAAAGGGCCGTGGCAGGCACGGCCCTTGCGGTAGATCGTGCTGAAGGGGCGTTGGCCGCACAGCCGATGCCGCTGGGGCAGGGCCATCGACGCGCACGCTCAGGTGGATCGGATCACAGGGCAGATCAGACAGCCAGGCGGGAGCGGCCGCGGCGCCGGCGGGAGCGGATCACACGGCGGCCGGTGTGGGTGCGCATGCGCACCCGGAAGCCGGAGACCCGCTTGCGCTTACGGCTGGTTCCTTCGAGTGTGCGCTTGGTCATGGTGCTGTGATCGCCCCCTCTGCCCGTCTGAAAATTTCGCGAAAGCCAACCTATCAGGCCAGCGTCAGGGGTCGATCTGGATCAGCCAGCTGCCCAGGTAGCCCGACACGGGAACGTCGCCCGGGGCCTGAGCCAGGGCGTTGAACTGGAACATGCCGGCATTGAAGGGGTTGAACAGGCGGATGTTCACACCGATGGTCTCGTCGTCAGACACCGGGGTGTCGGGGAAGATGTCGAGCACCCGGTTGTTCTCGCTCAGCTCGATCGTGGCCGGGATGGTGTCCAGGCAGCGGGTGCGGGCCAGCATGCCGCCCTCCTGCATGGTGCACAGACGCACCCGGCTGGTGTCGATGGTGGCGTCGAAGTGCTCGGGGATCGTGATCGTGAGCTTGAGGATGGCGTTGTTGCGATCCCGGGGCCGCAGGATCAGGAAATACTCCGCACGCCGGCTGCGCTCGGTGCTCGAAAGAAAGAAGAAGAGCCGGCGAAAGTCGGGGTTGTTCTCCCAGCGGAACTCCAGCAGGCTCGGCGTGCCCTGGGCCAGGGCGCCGAGCTGGGGAGCGGCCAGGCCCGCCACCCCCAGACCAAGGGCGGCAGCCAGCAGGGCCAGGACACGCCGACGGCGGCCGCTGTCCGGATGCCTGCGCGGCGGGATGGCCTGAGACGACCTCTGGCGCAGGGGCCACGGCAGTGAGGGAAAACCCATGGGATGGGGGAACGGCTGGGGAGTAGTGATCCCAATTCTCAGCAGGGCCCCGCGGCCCTGGAGCAGCGGGTGGCCGGCCCGCTAGGTGGCGCGGTCGGGGCGCAGACGGGTCGCCTCACGCAGATAGGGGTGGCAGGCGTGCCGCTGGGGCTCCATCCAGGCGTGAGCCAACAGACGGATGCAGCGCGGCAGATCGCCCGCCACCGCCATCTGCTGGCAGTCGAGCAGCGCCACCTCCTCCCAGCCAGCCCGGCGTCGGGCAATGGCAGCCGGAAAGCAGGCATCGAGGTCGGCGGTGACGGAGAAGGTCACCGACACCACCCGCTGGCCTTCAAGACCGTTGCGCTCCGCCAGCACTTCCACCAGCTCCGCCACCGCCGCGTGGATGGCCTCACAGGTGTTGGCTGACGCGGTGGTGGCGCCGCGCAGGGCCCGCAGCTGGAGGGGGCCGCTCATGGGCGCCAGAGCCAGAGGGGCAGGCCACTCCAGCTCAGCTCCAGGCTGAGGGCCTGGGTCAGGGCGCGCAGGCTGGAGCGGCCGGGGATCAGGCCGGCGAAGCGCTTCGGCGGGGTGCCGAACTCGGTGGGGCGGCAGCGCTCGGGATCGAGGCCGGCCAGCTCCGCCGCCAGGCGCCGGGCCCGCTCCTCATCGCCCAGTTCGTCCACCAGGCCGTGCTCCAGGGCCTGGGCACCGCTGAACAC
Organism: Cyanobium sp. ATX 6A2; assembly: GCF_024346355.1. Taxonomy (GTDB): domain Bacteria; phylum Cyanobacteriota; class Cyanobacteriia; order PCC-6307; family Cyanobiaceae; genus NIES-981. The sequence continues at coordinate 293,098 of NZ_JAGQCU010000001.1, read as the reverse complement.
GCGGCCGTCGGCGAAGGCGCGCACCTGCTTCTCCGTCAGGGCGCGGCCCTCGGCCACCGCCGCCACGAACTGGCCGTAGCTGGAGTCGATCAGACCCTGCAGCAGCTCCCGTTCCGCCGCGGTGAGGGCGCGATCGGGCGAGAGGATGTCCTTGTAAACGCCGCTCTTCACGGTTTCAAAGCTCACCCCCAGGCGCTTGAGCAGCTTGGAGAGGTTGTTGCCGCGCAGGATCACCCCGATCGATCCGGTGATCGTGCCGGGGTTGGCCACCACCTTTTCGGCCGCCACGCCGATGTACACCCCGCCCGAGGCGGAGATGTTGCCGAAGCTCGCCACCACCCGGCAGCCCTTCTCCCGCAGCCGCAGCAGGGCGGCGTGAATCTCCTGGCTGTCGCCCACGGTGCCGCCGGGGCTGTCGATCCGCAGCAGCAGGGCGGGACATTCCCGCTGCTCCACCTGGCGGATGGCCTTGAGCACGCGCTTGCGGGTGCCGCCGGCGATCGGCCCCTCGATGGCGATCCGGGCCAGGGTGCGGCGGGTCTTGCGGCGCCAGGGCCAGGCCATGCGCTGTGATGACGGAGTGGCTGGATCTTAAAAACAGGCCACGCCCCTGCCCTCTGTCGACTCTGCTGTTGCCTTCCCTGTTGCGGCCCTTGGCGATGCTGCTGCCGTTCGTGCTCTGGGGCACGGCGATGGCGGCGATGCGGCCCCTGCTCGATGGCGGCAGCCCCCTGCAGGTGGCCTGCCTGCGGCTGCTGCCCGCCGGGGCGGTGGTGCTGCTCGCGGCCCTGCTCCTGCGCCGCCCCCTGGCGGTGGATCGCCGCGACTGGCCCTGGCTGCTGGCCTTCACCGTTGTGGACGCCAGCCTGTTCCAGGGGCTGCTGGCCCGCGGTCTGGCGCAGACCGGGGCGGGCCTGGGGTCGGTGCTGATCGACTCCCAGCCCCTGCTGGTGGCCCTGCTGGCCCGCAGCCTGTTCGGCGAGGCGATCAACCCGGTGGGCTGGCTGGGGCTGCTGCTGGGGTTGCTGGGGATCGTCTGTCTGGGCCTGCCGGCGGCGGTGCTGCGCCACTGGTGGCTGGAGGGGCCGATCGCCACCGGGGTGCGCCCCTGGAGCCACGGTGAACTGTGGATGCTCGGGGCCGCCGCGGCGATGGCGGTGGGCACGGTGCTCTGCCGCTACGCCACCCGCCACAGCGATCCGGTGGTGGTCACCGGCTGGCACCTGCTGCTCGGTGGCCTGCCGCTGCTGGTGCTGGCCGAGCTGCCGGTGCGCCACGGTGCCGCCTGGTTGCCCCAGTGGTCGGCCGGCCAGTGGGGGCTGATGGCCTATGCCGCGCTGTTCGGCAGCGCCCTGGCCTACGGCCTGTTCTTCTGGTTCGCCAGCCGCGGTGACCTCACCGGTTTCACCGCGCTCACCTTTCTCACGCCCGTGTTCGCCCTGCTCTGCGGCGTGCTCTGGCTGGACGAGCAACTGCAGCCCCTGCAGTGGCTGGGGGCGGTGCTGGCCCTGGGCTCGGTGCTGCTGATCAACCGCCGCCAGGTGCTCTGGCAGGCCCTGCCGGTGCCGGCGTCCGGCGGCGAGGGGGTCTGATGCGCCTTCTGGTGGTGAGCACCCCGGTGGGGACCCTGGGCAGCGGCCGGGGCGGTGGCGTGGAGATCACCGCCCGGGCTCTGGTGGCCGGGCTGCTGGAGCGGGGCCACCAGCTCACCGTGCTGGCCGCCGAGGGGTCCACCCTGCCCCCCTCCTGTGCCGGGGCCGCGCTCTGGGGCGAGACCGGCATGGATCAGCCCAGCTGGCAGCACCGGCCGCGAAGCGCTCCGGTGGAACTGCCCGCCGGCACCCTGCTCGGGCGGCTCTGGCGCCGGGCCCTGAGCCACCAGGCCGACTTCGATGTGATCCTCAACCTCGCCTACGACTGGCTGCCCCTCTGGCTCACGCCCCACACGGCCACGCCCGTGGCCCATCTGGTGAGCATGGGCTCGGTGGCGGCGGTGATGGATGAGTTGATCGCCGAGATCGCCCGCAGCCACCCCCAGCATCTGGCTTTTCACACCGCCGCCCAGGCGGCCGACTTCGACCTTCCCCAGCCGCCGCGGCTGGTGGGCAATGGCTTCGACCTCGGCCGCTACCGGTTTCAGGCGGAGCCCGCCGAGCTGCTGGGCTGGGCCGGCCGCATCGCCCCGGAGAAGGGTCTCGAGGATGCGGCGGCGGCGGCGGCCCGGCTGGGTCTGCCCTTGGCGGTGTGGGGCCTGCAGGAGGACCCGGCCTACGCCCGGCGGGTGGAGGCCTCGGTGCCGCCCGGCACGCTGCGGTGGCGCGGCTTCCTGCCCACCGAGCAGCTGCAGGCGGAGCTGGGCCACTGCGCGGTGCTGCTCAACACCCCCAAGTGGAATGAAGCCTTCGGCAACGTGGTGGTGGAGGCCCTGGCCTGCGGGGTGCCGGTGGCGGCCTATGCCCGCGGCGGCCCTGCCGAGCTGGTGCAGGAGGGGCACACCGGGGCGCTGGCCCGGCCCGACGATGTGGCGGCCCTGGTGGCGGCGGTGGGGCGGGCCCGCCGGATCGAGCGCCGGCGCTGCCGGACCTGGGCGGAGCAGCACTGCTCCCAGCAGGCCTTCGCCGCCCGCATCGAGGCCTGGCTGGAGGCCGTGAACGGATCAGCCCTGGCCCGCCGATAGGGTCGGATGCGGCTCATGCCCTCGTCGTTCGTGCCACGCTCCGCCGGGTTCCGCGCTGCGAAGGGTCCCTCGTCCGCCCCCGATCCTGTGCCTGCGCCCCGGGCCCGCACGGTGCTGCTCGTGAGCCTGGCGCTGGGGGCGTTGCTGTTCCTGTGGCAGCTCGGCAGCTCGGGGCTGGTGGATGAAACCCCACCCCTGTTTGCTGCCTCCGCCCGGGCCATGGCCGAGAGCGGCGACTGGCTGATTCCCCACGTCAACGGCCTGCCGCGCTACGACAAACCGCCCCTGGTGTACTGGGCGATGGGGCTGATCTACGCCCTGCCCGCTCAGAACCACTGGGATCCCCTGGGCACCTGGGCCGCCCGGCTGCCCTCGGCCCTGGCCACGGTGGTGGCGATGCAGGCCCTGGTGGTCACCCTGCTGCGCTGGCCCCAGGGCCGGCGTCAGCAGTCGCTCACCGCCCTGGGCGCCGGGCTGGCGTTCGCCCTCTCGCCCCTGGTGTTGCTCTGGGGCCGCATCGCCGTGAGCGATGCCCTGCTCACGGGCACGCTGGCGCTGAGCCTGCTGCTGATCTGGCACAGCTATGCCGCCGGCGGTCGCCGCTGGTGGGCCGGCTGGCTGGTGCTGGGGCTGGCGGTGCTCACCAAGGGCCCCGTGGCGGTGGTGCTGCTGGGCCTCACCCTGGTGCTGTTCGCCGCCCTGCAGGCCGACTGGCGTGGCCTCTGGCGCAGCCTGCGGCCCCTGCGGGGGTTGCTGCTCACCGCCCTGGTGGCCCTGCCCTGGTACGTCACCGCCCTGGTGGTGGAGGGGGAGCCCTTCTGGCGCAGCTTCTTCGGCTACCACAACCTGCAGCGCTTCACCAGCGTGGTGAATGACCACCAGGCTCCCTGGTGGTTCTTCGGCCTGGTGCTGGTGGTGGCCAGCCTGCCGCTCACGCCGCTGTTGCTGCAGGCCCTGGTGCGCGCTCCGCGTGGCCCGACCCCGCCGCCGCCGCTGTCGTTGCAGCGCTTTGCCGCCTGCTGGCTGCTGGCGGTGCTGCTGTTCTTCAGCGCCGCCGCCACCAAGCTGCCCAGCTACTGGCTGCCGGCCATCCCGGCGGCCGCTCTGCTGATCGCCCTGGCCGCCCAGCGCCGGCCGCGGCTGGCCTGGCGGCTCTGCGTGCTGCTGGCCCTGCTGCTGGCGGCGGCCTTCGCCGCCGCACCCCTGTGGGTGCCCCTGATCGTCACCCCCGAGATGCCCGAGCTGCCGGCCGCCCTGCTGGCCAGCGGCCGGCTGGCGGTGGCGGCGGCCTGCTTCGGCCTGGCCGCCGCCCTGGCCCTGGTGGGCTGGCGGCGCGGCTCGCCGGCGGCGCTGCTGGCCCTGCAGCTGCCCCTGGTGCTGTTCGTGCCCCTGGCGCTGCTGCCCCTGTGGCAGCTGGGTGACCAGCTGCGCGGCGAGCCGGTGCGGCGTCTGGCGGCGGTGGTGGTGGAGCGTTCAGCACGCAGTGGTGCCGCTGAACCCCTGGCGATGGTGGGCATGCTCAAGCCCTCCCTGCACTTCTACGGGCGGCGGGTGGTGATCTACGAGGGTGCCGAGGCAGCCGGGCTGGTGAACCTGGCTGAGCGGCTGGCCGGCGAGACGCGCCAGGGCCAGGTGCCCAGCAGCGCCCGGCAGCAACCCCATCTGCTGCTGGTGATCGACGCCGACACCGCCGCCCGCGAGCACTGGCGTGAGCTGGATCCGGAGCTGCTTGATCAGGCCGGCATCTACCGCCTCTGGCGCCTCGATCGTCGCCGCCTGGAGCAGCGGGCCAGCGCGCTGGAGGCCGCCGGAGTGCGGGCCGACTGGCGGGATCCCAGGCCCGAGCGCTACTGAGGGCTACTGACCCGGGGATGGCGCTGCGGCCTCGGCGGCGAGCTGGCGACGGCGGCAGAAGCTGCAGTGCCCCCAGCGGGCCATCTCCCCGGCCGGTGCCGGGCAGCCGCAGCGGGGACAGCTGGCCATGCCGTGCACATCGGCCCGGCTGGGATGGCGGGCCCACACCCGGGCCTCCTCCTCCCGCCCCGGCGTGGCCAGGGGGCCGGGATGGTGCTGCTCGATGCGCAGATCCCGGAGGGCAAAGCCCGCCGCCCGCAGGGCCCCCAGCAACTGGTGGCGGTGGTACTGGAGGGCCTGGAGCCAGGGACCGGGCGCTGCCCCCACCGTGAGCCGGGAGCCCTGCAGCCGCAGGGGCCGGCAATGGGGGGCCAGCTGCGGGCCGGCGAGCTCGGGCCAGCGCTGCCACAGGGCCGCCAGGTGGCCCTGCCGCTGCCAGTCCTGTTGCAGGGTGTCCAGGCAGCGGTTCAGGCCGGTGGCCGGCGGTCGCGGGGGTGGCAGCAGCAGGGTGATGCTGCCGACACGGCGGCTGCTGGCGGCGGGGCTGCTGCTGGCGCGTCTGCGGCGGCCCGGGGTGGTCGGTTCTGCCATGGGCTGGGCCGTGCGGAGCGGCGCGGCGGTTGTGGTTAGCCTCAAGCATCGCCCCGCTCGCCTTCATGGGCTTCTTCGACCGCCTTAGCCGCCTGTTCCGCGCCAACGCCAACGCGGCGATCAGCAGCATGGAGGACCCCGCCAAGATCCTCGACCAGTCGGTTGACGACATGCAGCGCGACCTGGTGAAGCTGCGCCAGGCCGTGGCCACGGCGATCGCCAGCCAGAAGCGCATCCAGAACCAGGCCGAGCAGGCCGAGGCCCAGAGCAAAACCTGGTATGAGCGGGCCGAGCTGGCGCTGAAAAAGAGCGAGGAGGACCTGGCCCGCGAAGCGCTCTCGCGGCGCAAGACCTACCAGGACACGGCCACGGCCCTCAACAACCAGCTGCAGTCCCAGTCATCTCAGGTGGAGGGGCTGAAGAAGAGCCTGGTGGCCCTGGAGGCCAAGATCGCCGAGGCCAAGACCAAGAAGGACATGCTCAAGGCCCGGGCCCAGGCGGCCAAGGCCCAGGAGCAGCTGCAGAGTGCCGTGAGCGGGCTGGGCACCGACAACGCCATGGCCGCCTTCGAGCGCATGGAGGAGAAGGTGCAGATTCTCGAGGCCCGCAGCCAGGCGGCCGCGGAACTGGCCGGCGCCGATCTCGAAAGCCAGTTCGCTGCCCTCCAGGGGAGTGATGTGGACGACGAGCTGGCGGCCCTCAAGAACCGGCTTGCCGGTGTTCCCGAGGAACCGATTGCCCTGCCGGCGGAAGACGCCCCGGTGCCCCAGCTCCAACCCGCCCAGGTGGCGGAGGTGGATGCCGAGCTTCAGGAACTCAAGCGCTCCATCGACCAGCTCTGAGTCACGGCGACGGCGGCGGGGCTCCATACAATCCAGCTGCGCCGATTCCGCCCTTGTGCCAGCAGCCCAGCTCAGCGACGCCAGCTTCGAGACCGAGGTGCTGCAGTCGTCTACTCCCTACCTGGTGGATGTCTGGGCCCAGTGGTGCGGTCCCTGCCGGCTGATGGCTCCCCTGATGGACTGGGCGGCGGCTGAGTATGCCGGCCGCCTGTTGGTGGGCAAGCTGGAGGCTGATCCCAACCCCGCCAGCCGCGACCGGCTGCAGGTGCAGGGCCTGCCCACCCTGGTGCTGTTCAAGGGGGGGGAGCCTGTGGCTCGCCACGAGGGCGCGATGGCCCAGGCCCAGCTCAAGGCCTTCCTGGATGCCCATCTCTGACCGCCTGAGCCGGCTCGGCAGCGGCGTCTTCGCCCGCAACGACCGCCGCAAGGCGGTCTACAGGGCCCGTGCGGCCGATCCCGGTTCGGGGCTGCCGGCGCTGCTCGATCTCTCGCTGGGCTCCACCGACCTGCAGCCGCCGGTGGTGGCCCTCGAGGCCATCGCCGCCCAGCTGCAGCGGCCGGCCAGCTCCGCCTACTGCCTCCATGCCGCCACCCTGCCGTTCCGGCTGGCCGTGGCCGGCTGGGCCCAGCGGCGCTTCGGCGTTGCCGTGGATCCCGAGCGCGAAGTGCTGTTGCTGGTGGGGTCCCAGGAGGGCACGGCCCACCTCCCCCTGGCGGTGCTCAACCCCGGCGATGGGGCTCTGCTGCTCGATCCTTACTACCCATCCCACATGGGCGGCTTGCACCTGGCCTCGGCGCGGCCGGTGCTGCTGCCCCTCGATGCGGCCGCCGGTTGGCGACCCGATTTCGAGCGCCTGCCTGCCGCCCAGTGGGACGCCCTGCGGCTGATGGTGCTGGGCTTCCCCCACAACCCCACCGCCACCACCGGTGAGCAGGCCTGGCTGGATGCGGCGGTGGCGAAGGCCCTCGCCCACGACATCGTGCTCGCCCACGACAACCCCTACGTGGACCTGGCCCTGGAGGGGGAGGCCCCGGCCTTGCTGCGCAATCCGGCCTGGCGCCAGTGCGGCATCGAGTTCTTCTCCCTCTCCAAGAGCTGGTGCCTGGGGGGCTACCGGCTGGCCTTCGCCATCGGCGCCGAGTGGCTGATCACCGCCCTGCGCCAGCTCAAGGGGGTGGTGGATTTCAACCAGTCGCTGGCGCTGCAGGCCGGCGCCATCGCGGCCATCGAGCAGGCGCCGGAGTGGCCGGAGCAGCTGCGGGGGGTGTACCGCGAGCGCCGCGATGCCATGGCCGCTGCCCTGGAGGCCGCCGGCTGGCCGGTGTGCCGCCCCTCGATGGCGCTCTATCTCTGGCTGGCCTTGCCCCCCCAGGCGCGGGGGCTCGATTCGGAGGCCTTCTGCGCCGCCCTGCTGGAGGGCACAGGCGTGGCCCTCACCCCCGGCAACGGCTTCGGGCCTGCGGGTGAGGGCTGGGCCCGGCTGGCGCTGGTGCACCCACAGGTCGAGCTCGAAGCGGGTGCCGCCCGCATCCGCCACTGGCTGGCCGCTCGGTGATTCCGGCTGTGCCCGCCACCAACCCGGGCCCCTGGCAGCTGCGCCGTCTGCCGGTGTGCGCCAGCACCGAGATCGAACTGGAACGCTGGCTGCGGCGGCGCGGCGGCGGGCCCGTCGCCGGCCAGGCTCCCCTGGCGGTGGTAGCCAGGCGCCAGCGCTACGGCCATGGGCAGCGGGGGCGTCCCTGGCAGTCGCCCCCGGGGGGGGTGTGGCTGAGCGCGGCCCTGCCCTGGCCGGCGCGGCCCGCTGCCGCTCTGGGGCTGGCCGTGGTGGTGGGGCTGGCGCTGGAGCTCGAGGCCCTCGGCCTGCAGCCCCGCATCAAGTGGCCCAACGACCTGCTGCTGCAGGGGCGCAAGCTGGCCGGCGTGCTGCCCCGCCTGCGCCTGCGCGGCGATCGCGTGCGCTGGGCCCAGGTGGGCGTGGGCGTCAACGGCATCAACCGCGTGCCGCCCGGGGCCATCGCCCTCGCGGAGGCGCTGGGTGGGGCTGGACACCACCATCCCCAGGCTCGGCCCCGGCGTCTGGAGTGCCGCGTGCTGCGGGCCCTCGCCTGGGCCCGCGACCAGGCCGGCGATGGCGATCGCGCTGGCGGCAGTGGCGAGGCCATCCGGCGCCTGGCGGAGAGCCGCCTCCAGAGCTGCCCCCAGGGCCTGCTGCATGCCGGCTCGCTCTGGCAGGTGGAGGGGCTGACGGTGGATGGCGCTCTGCGGCTGCGTCGGGGGCCCCTCACCACCCGCCTGCAGCGCCGGTTCTGAGACCGGTGCTGCGCCGGTGGGCCTGATTACTATTAGCCCCATGGTGAGATCTTTGTTCCAGCGGTCGATCCGCGTGAGCCTGGGCCTGACCTCCCTGGTGGCCCTCTCCAGCGTCGGGGGGTTGGGTCTGGCCCTGGCCCAGGAGCAGGCCCCTGAACCGTCCCGGTCTGCACAGCCGCCAGCGGCGGCACCGGCGGCAAGCCTGGGAACCGCCCCCATCACCCTGCCGCCGGATCTTCCCCGGCCCGCTCCGGCGGTGCCGATCGCCACTCCGCCAGCCTCCACCGCACCGGCGGCGGCCCCCCAGCCCGGCCGCCTGAGCCAACCTGCCCAGCCCAGGCCCCTGAGGCCCGATCCCGCCGGCCTGGCCACCCCCGAGCCGCGGCGCTTCGACCGTTCCCTCGACGAGCTGGTGCGCGATGGCGTGGTGACCCAGGCCGAACGGGATCGCATCCGCAGCGGTGCCATGGCCTCGCCGGTGCAGGCCCCTGCCCACCGCCAGGCCTGCCGCAGCGGCGCCCTCTCGGAGCAGGAATGCAACACCGGTGTGGTGGTGCGCTGGCGCGGCCGATCCGAGAACCAGTCCTGGCCCCTTGATCCCAGCGATCCCGCCGCCCTGGACGCGGCCCGTGAGCAGCTCCAGGCCGGACGCAGCGGCTGGAGCGGTGCCATGGGCGAGGTGTTCACCACCCCGATGACCACGCCCCTCACCGTTCCGGTGGCCTCCCTGCTGGGTGGCGATGGCAGCAGCCTGCGCCTGGCCGATGTGTTTGCGATCACCCCCCGGCCCGCTCCGGTGGCCGGCAACGGCAACCGCAGCCTGCTGTTCCCCCTGATCGGCGCCGGGGTCAACACCAGTGGGTTCGGCTATCGCCTGCACCCGATCCTGGCGAGTTGGCTGATGCACACCGGCATCGATCTGGCTGCGCCCACGGGCGCCCCGGTGGTGGCGTCGCTCGGCGGCAAGGTGGTGAGCAGCGGCGAGGCCGGGGGGTATGGCCTGGTGGTGGAACTGGAGCACGACAATCCCCGCCGCCGCACCCTCTACGCCCACCTCAGCGAGTTGTATGTGAAGGCGGGTGACCGCGTGCGCCAGGGCGAGGTGATCGGCCGTGTCGGCAGCACCGGCCTGAGCACCGGGCCGCACCTGCACTTCGAGCTGCGCCTGCCCAGCGACGGTGGCTGGGTGGCGGTGGATCCGGGCGGGTTCGAGCCGGGTGCTGATCTGCTCAACCCGCTGGGCAGCGATGTGATCGCCCAGATGATGGGCCAGCTGCTGCAACGGCTCGAGCGTCCTGACAGCATCGCCTCAGAAGCCGGCCCGCTGGGGGGCTGAGGCGCGGCGGCTGAGGCAGAAGGGCGAGGATCCGGAACCCTTCAGCCGGTGATGCGGCCGTCGCGGAAGTGCACCACCTGCTCGGCCCGGGCGGCCACGTTGTCCTCGTGGGTCACGATCACCACGGTGATGCCGCCGCGGTGCAGCTCATCCACGATGTCCAGCACCTCTTCGGTGGTGTGGGAATCGAGGGCCCCGGTGGGCTCATCGGCCAGCAGCAGGGCCGGCTCGTTGATGATCGCCCGGGCGATCGCCACCCGCTGCTGCTGCCCGCCGGACAGCTGGTTGGGCTTGTTGTGAAGGCGTTGCCCCAGCCCCACCCGCTCCAGGGCCCGTCGGGCCCGCTGGCGCCGCTCGCTGGCCGGAACCCCGGCGTAGATCATCGGCAGGGTCACGTTGTCCAGGGCCGTGAGCTGGGGCAGCAGGTGAAACTGCTGGAACACGAAGCCCAGCTCGCGGTTGCGCAGATCGGCCAGCTGATCGTCGTTGAGGGTTTCCACCGGCACGCCGTTGAGCCGGTAGCTGCCGGCAGTGGGACGGTCGAGGCAGCCAAGGATGTTCATGGCCGTGCTCTTACCCGATCCGGAGGCCCCCATCACCGCCAGGTAGTCGCCCTGGTTCACCTGCAGATTGAGGCCGTCGAGGGCACGTACCTCGGCATCGCCGCTGCCGTACACCTTCTCCACACCCACCAGCTCGGCCACCGGCATGGCCAGCTCACGCCGCGCCTCAGATGGGCGTGAACCGTTCGTCCCTGAACCAGTAGAACCTGAACCAGCCGAATCCGAACCAGTTGAATCTGAACCCCTCAGGCGGGATTCAGAGAGCCGCGAGTCAGCCAAGGGTGCCCTGCAGGATCGGGGTTCCAGCCACACTCTGGCTGGCCCAGGTGAACAGTGGGCTGGAAAGGATCCCGCCAACTGCCGTGACGATCACGCAGCCCACCAGGGCGGCGCGCAGGGAAGGCAGCCCAGGCAGCGACCAGTTGATCTCCGGGTAGGCCTTCACCACATCGGAGGCCTCCTGGGGCTCCTTCACCACCATCATCTTGATCACCGAGATGTAGTAGTAGATCGACACCACCGAGGTGAGCAGACCCACCACCACCAGCAGGTACTGGCCGTCGGCCCAGCCGGCGAAGAACAGGTAGATCTTGGCGAAGAAGCCGAGCATCGGCGGGATTCCCCCCAGGGACAGCAGGCAGAGGCTGAGGCCAAGGGTGATCAGAGGATCCTTCTGATACAGGCCGGCATAGTCGGCGATGCGGTCGCTGCCGGTGCGCAGCGAGAACAGGATGATGCAGGCAAAGGCGCCCAGATTCATGAACAGATAGGCGGCCATGTAGAGCACCATGGCCGCGAAGCCTTCCTCGGTGCCGCACACCAGCCCGATCATCACGAAGCCGGCCTGGCCGATCGAGCTGTAGGCCAGCATCCGCTTCATCGAGGTCTGGGCCAGGGCCACCACGTTGCCGAGCACCATGCTCAGCACCGCCAGCACGGTGAACAGCAGCTTCCATTGGGTGTCGAAACTGCCGAAGCAGCCCACCAGGATGCGCAGGGCGAGGGCGAAGCCAGCGGCCTTGGAGCCCACGGACAGAAAGGCCACCACTGGCGTGGGCGAGCCCTCATAGACGTCGGGCGTCCACTGGTGGAAGGGCACGGCCGCGATCTTGAACGCCACCGTGGCCAGCACGAACACCAGGGCCAGGGCGGCGATCGGGCTGGCGCTGGTCTCCAGGGCCAGGGCCACGGCGTCCAGGCTGGTGGAGCCACCGGTGAGTCCATACAGCAGGGAGGCGCCGTAGAGGAACACCGCCGCCGCGGCCGAACCCACAAGCAGATATTTGAGGGCCGCTTCAGAGCTGCGGGCGTCGCGCTTCATGTAGCCCGCGAGCAGATAACTGGCGACCGAGAGGGTTTCCAGAGACACGAAGATGGTGACCAGATCGGTGGCACCGCACAGGACCATGGCCCCCAGGGTGGCGGCCAGGAGAATGGCGGCGTATTCGCCAACCGGCGTGCCGCTGCGCTCCACATAGCGCCAGCTCAGCATCAGGGTGATCAGGGTGGAGGCGGCCACCACGGACCGGAAGGCGATGGCCAGGTTGTCGGCCAGAAAACTGCCCAGAAAGGAGGGCTGCAGGTCGGCCGTGTTCCACTGCAGCGCGAGCAGCAGCAGGGCGGCGCCGAGGCCGGCATAGCTAAGCGGGGGCACCCAGCGGCTGGCGGCCTGCTCGCCCGCCAGGTCGACCAGCAGGCAGGCCAGCAGGGCCAGCAGCACCGCCGCCTCCGGGGCGATCGCTGCGGCGTTCAGCTGAAGGGCCAGGCCTGGGATGCCGGCACCGCTGCCGATGGCCTCGCTGGCGTCAATGGCGCCGACGGGAATGGCGGCGACGAAACGGGCGGGCACCGCCACGCCGGGCAGAAACATCACAGTGGCTGTGGGGCCTGGGTTTGTTGGGGCCGACTGTAACCGTGTTGGCCTCGTCGCCCTGGGCCGTCGGTGCGATAAAGAGGGAGGCGGTCGTCCACCTGTCTGTGGGTCACACCCTGGTCATCGTCGAGAGCCCCACCAAGGCCCGAACCATCCGCAAGTTCCTGCCCGGGGACTTCAGGGTGGAGGCCTCCATGGGGCATGTGCGCGACCTGCCCAATAACGCCAGCGAGATCCCAGCCGCCCACAAGGGCGAGAAGTGGGCCAACCTGGGGGTGAATACCGCCAGCGCCTTCGAGCCCCTCTACGTGGTGCCGAAGGACAAGAAAAAGGTGGTGAAGGAACTCAAGGACGCCCTCCGGGATGCCGACCAGCTGCTGCTGGCCACCGACGAAGACCGGGAGGGCGAGTCGATCAGCTGGCATCTGCTGCAGCTGCTCAACCCCAAGGTTCCGGTGAAGCGGATGGTGTTCCACGAGATCACCAAGGAGGCGATCAGCCGGGCCCTCGAGGACACCCGCGACCTCGACATGGAACTGGTGCATGCCCAGGAAACCCGGCGCATCCTCGATCGCCTGGTGGGCTACACCCTCTCGCCCCTGCTGTGGAAGAAGGTGGCCTGGGGCCTCTCGGCCGGTCGGGTGCAATCGGTGGCGGTGCGGCTGCTGGTGCAGCGCGAGCGGGCCCGGCGCGCCTTTCGCAGCGGCAGCTACTGGGACCTCAAGGCCCGGCTGGAGCAGGGCGGCGGTGGCTTCGAGGCCAAGCTCAGCCACCTGGATGGGGTGAAGATCGCCGGGGGCAGCGACTTCGACGAGACCACCGGCGCCCTCAAGGCCGGCAGCAAAGTGAGGCTGCTGGCCGAGGCTGAGGCAAGGCAGCTGCAGCAGGCCGTGGAGCAGGCCCCCTGGCGGGTGGCGGCGGTGGAGGAGAAGCCCACCACCCGCAGGCCGGTGGCTCCCTTCACCACCAGCACCCTGCAGCAGGAGGCCAACCGCAAGCTGCGCCTCTCGGCCCGCGAAACCATGCGCACCGCCCAGGGGCTGTACGAGCGCGGCTTCATCACCTACATGCGCACCGATTCGGTGCACCTGAGCGAGCAGGCGATCAGCGCCGCTCGCAGCTGCGTGGAGCAGAAGTACGGCAGCACCTACCTCAGCCCCAGCCCGCGCCAGTTCACCACCAAGGCCCGCAACGCCCAGGAGGCCCATGAGGCCATCCGCCCGGCGGGCGAGAGCTTCCGCGACCCGGCGGCCGCCGGCCTCGATGGCCGCGACCTGGCCCTCTATGAGCTGATCTGGAAGCGCACCGTGGCCTCCCAGATGGCTGACGCCAGGCTCACGATGCTGAGCGTTGACCTGGACGTGGACGCTGGCACTCTCGGCCGGGCCGGGTTCCGGGCCAGCGGCAAGCGCATCGACTTCCCCGGCTTCTTCCGCGCCTACGTGGAAGGCAGTGACGATCCCGACGCCGCCCTGGAGGGCCAGGAGGTGCTGCTGCCGGCTCTCAACCAGGGTGACACCCCGGCCTGCAAGGGCGTGGAGGCGCTGGGCCACCAGACCCAGCCGCCGGCTCGCTACAGCGAAGCGGCCCTGGTCAAGACCCTGGAGAAGGAGGGCATCGGCCGCCCCTCCACCTACGCCTCGATCATCGGCACGATCGTGGACCGCGGCTACGCCACGCTTGCCAACAATGCCCTGACGCCCAGCTTCACCGCCTTTGCGGTGACGGCCCTGCTGGAGGAGCACTTCCCCGATCTAGTGGATCCCGGCTTCACGGCCCGGATGGAGAACACCCTCGATGAAATCTCCCACGGCCAGGTGCAATGGCTGCCCTACCTGGAGAGCTTCTACAAGGGAGACAAGGGCCTGGAAACCCAGGTGGCCCAGCGCGAGAGCGACATCGACCCGGGCGCCTCACGCACGGTGGCCCTCGAGGGCCTGCCCTGCGTGGTGCGTATCGGCCGTTTCGGCGCCTACCTGGAAACCAAGCGGGTGGCCGACGATGGCAGCGAGGAACTGGTCAAGGCCACCCTGCCCCAGGAGATCACCCCGGCTGATCTGGATGCGGCCAAGGCCGAACTGATCCTGCGGCAAAAAGCGGAGGGACCTGAGGCGCTCGGGGAGGATCCCGAAACCGGCGAGCTGGTGTATCTGCTCTTTGGCCAGTACGGCCCCTACGTGCAGCGGGGCCAGGTGAGCGACGAGAACCCCAAGCCCAAGCGCGCCTCGCTGCCCAAGGGTGGGAAGCCGGAGGAGCTCAGCCTCGAGGACGCCCTCGGCCTGCTGCGCCTGCCGCGTCTGCTCGGGGAGCATCCCGACGGGGGCAAGGTGCAGGCGGGCCTGGGTCGCTTCGGACCCTATGTGGTGCACGACAAAGGCAAGGGTGAGAAGGACTACCGCTCCCTCAAGGCTGAGGACGACGTGCTGGAGGTGGGCCTTAGCCGCGCCCTGGAATTGCTGGCCATGCCCAAACGCGGCCGCGGTGGCCGCACCGCCCTCAAGGACCTGGGCATCCCAGAGGGCGGTGAAGAGGCGATCCAGCTGTTTGATGGCCCCTACGGCCTCTACGTGAAACAGGGAAAGGTGAATGCCTCCCTGCCGGAGGGCACCACCGCCGACACGATCAGCCTGGAGCAGGCGGTGGAGCTCCTGGCCGCCAAGAAGTCCAGCGGCAAGAAGGGCAGCAGCAAGGCGGGCAGCCCCAGGACGAGCGGCGCCAAGAAGCCGGCCGCCAAGAAACCGCCCGCCACCACTAAGAGTGGCCGCCTGCGCGCCAGTGCCGTGCGGGTGATCCGCGCTGCCGACAGCTGATGGAGCGCCCGCGGTGCCCAAGGACTGTCCCCCGCCGCCGCCGGCCCCTGGGGCTGATTCTGCCCCTGGCCCTGCTGCTGGCGGGCTGCAGTGGCACCCCCCTGGGCGAGCAGCTCAGCGACAGCTTCCCCGATGGCCAGGCTCCAGGCGAGCAGTCCCCAGTCCCCGGCGCCGGCCCGGAGTCGGCCGCCCCAGCGCCGCTGGGCCCCGATCCGGCGGCGGCCGGTGCGTCACCAGCACCTGGCGCACCGCAGCCCGCCCCCGCCACTCCAGCGCCCGCCGCCGTTCCTGCACCCAGCGCAGCCCCCGCGCCGTATCGCCTCACCCTTCGGCTCAGCGGGGCCGACCCGGCCGCCCCGGCGGAGGCCGTGACTCAGGCCCTGCGGGCCGCCGGACTCGTGTTTGAGGTGGAGGTGATCGAGCGCATCCCCGAGGCCTCAGCGCCGCCACAGCCGGCCACGACGCCAGCGCCCGCTCCAGCGCCCGCCCCCGCCACCCGCTGATGGCCTCTCCCCCCGGCGGTCACCTCAGCCCCCGCCAGGCCCGTCAGCTGATGGACACGGCCTACCTGGCCGCGGCCACCGCCCTGCTCTGGGTGGCGCTCTACTACCTGCCGGTGGGCAGCCCCCTGTTCCGGCTGGCCCTGCCCCTGCCGCTCACCCTGCTGCAGCTGCGCCACGGCTGGCGCTGCGCGAGGGAGGGGCTGGTGGTGACCACCCTGTTGCTGGTGGCCCTGATGGGACCCATCCGTGGCCCCCTGGTGGTGTTCCCCTATGGGCTGCTGGCCCTGTGGCTGGGCTGGTGCTGGCGGCGGCGCTGCAGCTGGTGGCTGAGCTGGGGCCTGGGCAGCGTGATCGGGGCCGCTGGCTTCCTGGTGCGGGTGGCGGTGCTCTCCGTGCTGGTGGGCGAAAACCTCTGGGTGGTGATCACCACGGCCGCCGCGGGGCTGGTGGAGCGTCTGGCGGGACTGGTGGGGCTGGCCGCCGCCGTGCAGCTCGAGCAGGTCCAGGTGGCTGCAGTGCTGCTGGTGTGGGTGCAGAACGTGGTGATTGTGCTCACCCTGCACGCCGTGGCCTACTGGATCTTCCCGCGACTGCAGGCACCGATCAGTGAGCCGCCGCCTGCCCTGCGGGCCCTGGTGGCGGTGGATCCCCTCTGAGCTGATGCTGCCCTCTGCGGACGCGGCGGCCTGGCCCCGCAGCCGAGTGCTGCTGCTGCTGGCCGCCACCGCCACGGCCGCCGTGCCCGGCATCTCCGCGGCGGGTTCCACCCCCCAGGCCCGGCGGACCACCGCCGCCGCCGATGCCGAGCTGCTGGTGTGGGGGCCGGCCCGCGCGCCGGTGCATGCCCTGCCGCCCCTGCCGGCGGGGGTGAGCCCTGCCCTGATCAGTCACGTGGTGCTGGCCGAGCTGGGGCTGCTGCCGCGGCTCACGGTGGTGGATCTGGGCTGCGCGGTGGCGCCGGGGGTGCCCCATCTGCGGCTGCCCGCCGGCGAGGGCCGCGGAGCGGCGGCCTGCCTGAGCGGTGGCAAGGCGCTTCCGCCGGCCCGGGTGGAAGCCCTGCTGCGGCGGGGACGCAGCTGGGGGCAGCGGCTCGATCCCCGCCAGCCCCTGGTGCTGGCCGAGTGCGTGCCGGGGGGCACCAGCACGGCCCTGGCGGTGCTGCGCGGGCTGGGGCTGGCCGCCGACGGGCTGGTGAGCGGCAGCCTGCGCTACAGCGCCCATGACCTCAAGGCCGCCCTGGTGTCCCGGGGGCTGGCGGCCGCCGGCCTGGAGCCCACCACGGTCTCGCCCCAGGCGGTGCTGGCGGCCCTGGGCGATCCGATGCAGGCCCTGGCGGCGGGGCTGATCCCGGCGGCGGCCGAGCGGGGGGTGCCTGTGCTGCTGGCCGGCGGCAGCCAGATGGCCGCGGTGCTGGCCCTGGCCCTGGCCCTGACGCCGAACAGCCGCCGTCCGGCGCTGGCCGAGCGGGTGACGCTGGCGACCACCGCCTGGGTGGCTGAGGAGAGCGGCAGTGATCTGGAGCGGCTGCTGGAGCTGATCGGCGAGCGCTGGCAGGTGAACCCGCGCCTGGAGGTGGCCGCTCTGCGCTTCCACACCTGCCGCAGCAGCGCCCTGCGCGACTACGAGCGGGGCTATGTGAAGGAGGGGGTGGGGGCGGGCGGCCTGGCCTGGCTGTGGCAGGCCTGTGGCCGTGAGCCCGGCGACCTCGCCCGGCTCTGCGATCGGGCCTGCAGCCGGCTTCTAGGGTCGGGGCCATGAGCAGCTCCGCCCCCCTCCTGTGCCGCCGCCAGTTGCTGCGGCTCGGGTTGGGCACCGCCGGGCTGCTGGCCCTGCCGGCCGCCCTCGGCGGCTGCAGCCGTGAGAGCGCCGGTGCCGAGCTGCTGCACGGCACCGGCGCCCTGCCCGCCGGCTGGCTGCGGCAGCTGCCGCGCGGCTGGCGGGCCCAGGCCCTGCCAGAGCCCATGGCGATCAGCGCCCGGCTGGAGGCGGATGGCGGGGAGCCGCCAGCACCGGCTCTGGTGGCGCTGGCTGATGGCTGGGCCACGGCCCTGCCACCCCAGAGCTGGCGCCCCCTGGAGGCCCCTGAGCTGCTGGCCGCGCTCACCGACTGGGCCCAGCCCGCCGCCCGGCTGTTCGCCGCGGAAGGCCAGCCCGCCGTCGCCTTTCCCTGGTCCTTCAGCCCCTGGGTGCTGGCGCTGCGCTCACGGCCGGCCCTGGCCGAGCGTGCCGCGGAGGGCTGGGATCTGCTGCTCGATCCCAGCCTGCGGGGCAAGCTGGTGCTGCCTTCCAGCCCGCGGGTCTGCGTGGAGTTGATGGGCCGTGATTTCGAGCGCATCCAGGCGCTGCGCCGTCAGCCCCTGGCCTATGACGACCGCAACGCCCTCAACCTGCTGCTGGCCGGCGGGGCGGAGGCGGCGGTGGTGCCCCTGCGGCCCCTGATCCCACTGCTGCGCCGCGACCCGCGGCTGGCGGTGGTGCTGCCACCCGGCGGCGCGCCGCTGAGCTGGCAGCTGCTGCTGCGGCCGGCGGCGGCTGAGCCGGTTGGCCGGTCTGAGGCGCCGCCGATCAAGCCCTGGATGGCCGAGGCGCTGGAGCCACCCCTGCTGAACAACCTGCTGCTGGGCGGCTGGGTGCCGCCGCTGCCACGGCCTCTGCTGGCGCCGCTGGTGACCCGCTTCCCCGAGCCCATCGCCAGCCTGTTGCTGCCGCCCGACGCCGTACTTGAGCGCTGCTGGAGCCTGGCGCCCCTGACGGTGGCCGAACGGCTGGCCATGCAGACCGTGTGGGACGCCGCTGCCCCCGCCAGCTGAGCCCGGCCGCGCCTCAGCCCCAGAGCCGCCGCCGTGGCGCGGCCGCCAGCCGCCGATGGGTGTCGGCCAGCAGCTCGGGGATGGGCAGCTGGTGAGGGCAGCGGGGCAGGCAGTCGCCGCAGTGCCGGCAGGCCTCGGCGTTGCTCTGCTCCCACCAGTGGCCGGCGCGGCCGATCAGGTTGTAACGCTCGCCGGCGAAGACGCCCATGCCGTGGCCGACGGCCAGGTTGCGCAGCCGCAGCAGCTCCGGGATCGGCACGGAACTGGGACAGGGCAGGCAGGCGCGGCACTGGCCGCAGCGCTCCGGGCCGAGGCGCTCCCGGCCGGCCGCCGCCAGGCGCTCGAGGGCGGCCCGGTGGGCGGGGCTGAGCCAGGTTGCCGCGGGCCCGGCGAGGGCGGCGGCCCAGGCCAGATCCTGGGGCTGTTCCGCCCCCAGGCTGAGGGTGGAGATCCCCTGATCGAGCAGAAAGCGATAGGCCAGCTCCAGGGGGTGGAACGGGTCGCAGTCGGCCAGCAGTTCGGGCGGCGGGTCGTAGAGCCGGCCGCCCTTGTCGGCCGGGGAGATGGCGAGCACACCGATGCCCGCGGCCAGGGCGCTGCGGGCCAGGGGCAGGCGGGTCTGGTCGAACAGGTGCAGATGCAGGCTGCAGAAGCTGAAACGGCCCGTGGCCAGGGCGGCCTCGATCAGGTCGTTGCCGCCGTGGCTGGAGAACCCCACCTGCCCCACCAGCCCCTCGCCGAGGGCCCAGGCCAGCAGTTCGGCGCCGGCTCCGTGGCTGGCCCACTCCAGGTGCTCGGGGCGGTTGAGGCCGTGAATGGCCAGGCTGTCGAGGCGGGGGATGCCCAGCCGGCTCAGGATCGCGGTGAGCTGGCGGCGGCCGGCCTCGAGATCGCCCAGCGGCAGCAGCTTGCTGGTGATCCGCCAGCCACCGTGGGGCCCCAGGCCCTCAGCGGCGAGGCTGGCCAGACCCTGACCCAGGAACGTCTCCGCCGGTCCGTAGGCCGGAGCTGTTTCCAGGTGGTTGATGCCGGCGGCCAGGGCGGCCCGCAGCACCACCGCCATCTGCTCCGGGCCGGCCAGGGCCCGCATGGTGCCGAGGGTGAACAGCGAAACGCTGCGACCGTTGCCGAAGGGCCGCTGGGTGGCCTCAGACCGGACTGGTGTCTGAGGTGTCATCGCTGGCCTCACCGGAGTCGTCGCCGCCGGCATCCGGCTCGGGCTGGGCCTTGCTGAGGTGGCGCACCAGCTCGGCGGGGCTGACCGAGTCGAGGAAGCGGCGGAACTCGTGGCTGTCTTCGGCATCAGCCTCGGCATCCACGGGGATCGAGGCATCGGCCACCACCTCCTCGAGCATCCAGATGTCGCTGCCGGTGCGCACCGCCAGGGCGATGGCGTCACTGGGCCGCGCGTCCACCTCCAGCAGCTCCTCGGCGCCCTCGCCGCCGTCGAGCCGGCTCAGTTTGAGCACGGCCCGGAAGGTGTTGTCCTCGATGGCGTGGATGATCACCCGCTCGAGCTGCAGCTCTCCGGCCCTGAGCAGCGACACCATCAGGTCGTGACTGAGGGGCCTGGGCGGCGGCGCATCGGCCACGCCGGCCAGGATGTTCTGGGCCTGGGCCTGATCGATCCAGATCGGCACCTGGCGCCGACCCGAGGGGTCCCGCAGCAGCACGATCGGGCTGCGGCTGGCCGCATCCAGGGCGATGCCGGCGACACTCATTTCCACCATGACCTGGATCCCCCTCTGACCGATTATGACCAGCTGGGCGGGTTTCAAGGATGTTCACCGGACTGGTGCGGGCCACGGGGGTGATCGAGCGGGCCGGCGGCGGAGTGCGGCTGCGCTGGCCGTCGACGTCCGGCCACTGGCAACCGGGGCAGCTGGAGCTGGGCGAGAGCGTGGCGGTGGACGGGGTATGTCTGACGGTGGCCGAGCGGCTTGCCGACGGTTTCCGGGCTGACGTGAGCGAGGAGACCCTGGCCCGCAGCACCCTGGCGGGCAAGGCCGATCGCCGCGCCGGCGTGAATCTGGAGCCGGCCCTGCGCCTGGCCGACCGGCTCGGCGGTCATCTGGTGAGTGGTCACGTGGATGGCCTCGGACGGGTGCAGGCGATCGAGGTGCGTCCCGGCTCCTGGCATGTGGACATCCGCTGGCAGGACCCCGCCTACGGCCGCTACGTGTGCGACAAGGCCAGCGTGGCGGTGGACGGGGTCAGCCTCACCGTGGCCGGCAGCAGCGATGGCGGCGCCCACTTCTGGATCGCCGTGATTCCCCACACCTGGACCGGCACCACCCTGCAGTGGCTGCGGCCCGGGGCCATGGTGAATCTGGAAGCCGACCTGATGGCCAAATACGCCGAGAGCCTGCTGCAGGCCCGGCTGGCCAGGGTGGCGGGGGGCGGTGGGGTGGGCGCTGCTGAGGCGGGGGCTGGCGTGCCGGATCTCGACCGCGCCTGGCTGGCCGACCATGGCTGGGGCGCTTAGCTTCAGACCAGCCGAGCAGCCAAGCGATGACCTCTGCCACCCGTCTGCGCCTGGGCGGTCAGCTGCGGGCCTTCACCCTGTTCGAGGGCGTGTTGATGCTGGTGCTGGGGGTGCTGGCACTGCTGTTTCCGGTGCTGGCCTCCGTGTGGGCCACGGCGGTGGTGGCTGTGGTTTTTCTGGTGGGCGGCATCGTCGGTTGGATCGACAACCTGATGCGGGCCCGCGTGCTCAACCGCTGGCTCACCTTCTGGCGGCTGGTGGTCTCCACCCTGTTTCTGGTGGCTGGCTTCACCATGATTCAGCAGCTGGGTTCCGGCCTGGCCGCCGCCGCCGCCTCGGTGGCCACCCTGGCCCTGGCGATCGGCCTGGTGTTCCTGGTGGAAGGTGGGGTGGCGATCGGTGTGTCCCTCTCCCACCGCCGCATCCGGGGTTGGGGCTGGGGGCTGGTCAACGGCCTGGTGACCCTGGTGCTGGGGGTGGTGATCCTGACGATGGACAAGCCGGCGTTGCTGGGGGTGATCGGAATCCTGGTGGGGGTGAGCTTTCTGTTCAGCGGTATCGACCTGCTCACCTTCAGCGCCAGCTTCCACGACGACGACAACGGCACTGCCACTGCCGGGCGTGTCGCAGCAGGCACGGACGGCGCCGATCCGCTCTGAGTGCTCCCGGCCCCCGGGGCCGGGCTCTGCATCAGCCGGCTGGCTGCTCAGATGCGCTGCTGTCGTCGTCGCCCCCGTCGCCCCCCAGCCGCGTGAGCCAGATGGCGCCGGTGTCCGGATGCAGATCGATGCGGAATTCCTCGCCAGGCTCCAGGCCCAGCAGACGGGTGTAAGCGTTGCCGATCAGCAGATTGCCGTTGCCATGCACGCGGGTGCGGAACTCTGCCTGGCGGCCGCGGGTGCCACCTGTGCTTGCGGGGGCGCCGGCACCGGCGGGCAGGGCGTAGCCCTTGGCCAGCACCAAGGCCCGGTAGAAACTCTTGCGCAGCAGCCGTCCACTGGGGCCCACGTAGCCACAGGCCCTGGCGATCTGATCTTCGGGCCGGTTGCTCAGGGCCCGTGCCCGCTCCAGCAGGGCCTTGCCCTCCAGCATCTCTCCCGGACCGGGCTCGCCTGCTGTCGCCATGGCGCTGATCCGAATCCACATGCCTGGCTGAATTGTGCCCAACGCCTGTGAACATCGGCAACCTGAAGCCAGGCTCCCGGGCTTCAGGCGTCATGTGGCGATATCAAGATGGGCGCCCACCTCCCTCCAACCGCTCCAGACCCTCTGGCTACCTTGACCCCACCGTCGGGGTGCCATGTCCATCAGCCCGCATCCCCCACGCCAGCAACCGGCGCCAGCGGCACTGCCGTCCGCCCGCTTCGAGCTGCTCACATCCCACCTGGTGGTGGCCCTGGTGGCGCTGGTGGTGATCGGCGGGGCCACCCGGGTGATGCAGGCCGGTCTGGCCTGCCCCGACTGGCCCCTCTGCTACGGCCAGTGGCTGCCGGGTGGACGCATGAACCTGCAGGTGTTCCTGGAGTGGTTCCACCGCCTCGACGCCTTTGTGGTGGGCGTGGCGCTGCTGGTGCTGAGCGTCGCCAGCTGGCTGGGCCGCAGCCGGCTGCCGGGTTGGCTTCCGTGGAGCGCCGCCGCGGCTCTGCTCCTGGTGGCCTTGCAGGGAGCCCTCGGTGCCCTCACCGTCACCCAGCTCCTGGCCCCGGGCCTGGTCACCGCTCACCTGGGCACGGCCCTGCTGCTGGTGGCCCTGCTCAGCGGGGTGCACCAGGCCCTGGAGCGCGGCCGGCAGGATGCCGTTGCAACGCCGCTGTGGTGGCGGGCTCTCACCCTGCTCTCCCTGCTGCTGGTGCTGGGCCAGTGCCTGCTTGGCGGCTCACTGGCCAGCCAGTGGGCGGCGGAGCGCTGCCTGGCGGCGGCCGAGGGCTGCCAGTGGTTGCTGCGCCATCGCCTGGGCGCCACCCCCGCCGCCCTGGCCGTGGCCGCCCTCGTGCCGGCGTGCCTGGCCCTGCCGGCCGCTGAGCGACATCTGCGGGCCTTCGCCGCCGTGGCTGCCCTGCTCGTGGTGGCCCAGGTCGCTCTCGGGGTGACCACCCTGCGCCTCCAGCTCGCTGTTCCCGCCGTCACCGTGGCCCATCAGCTCATCGCGGCCCTGCTGGTGGCCCTGCTTGGAGCGGCGGCCGGCCGCAGCCTCGCCCCCCATTCCCAGTCCCAGGGTCCAGTCCAGGCCCCAGCCCCGGCCCTCATCACCAGCACGGACCTCTCCCATGGTTAGCCTCAGCCCCCCGTCCAGCGCGATCGCGACGGCTGAGGCCAGCGCCGCCGCCTCCTCGCGTGCCACCCCCTCGCGTTCGCTGCGGCTGCCCGCCTGGCTCGAGGTGGCCAAGCCCCGACTGATCCCCCTGCTGCTTGCCACCACCCTGGGCGGGATGGCGGTGAGCGCCGATCCCGTCGATGCCGCCACCATCGCCTGCACCTTGGTGGGCGGCACCTTCTCGGCCGCGGCGGCGGGAATCCTCAACTGCCTCTGGGAAGAGGAGCTCGATGGCCGCATGGCCCGCACCAGCCGCCGCGCCCTGCCCTCCGGGCGGCTCGAGCGCCGCTGGGCCCTGCTGCTGGCGGCCCTGCTCACCGTCACGGCGGTGCTGGTGCTGGTGATCGGGGTCAACCCGCTGGCGGCCAGCCTGGCCCTGCTGGGCCTGTGCAGCTATGTCCTGCTCTACACAGCGCTGCTCAAGCCCCGCACCCCCCAGAACATCGTCATCGGCGGGGTGGCCGGTGCCATCCCGCCCCTGGTGGGCGCCGCCGCGGCCAGCGGCCAGCTGGGCTGGTCGAGCTGGTGGCTGTTCGCCCTGGTGATGGTGTGGACTCCTGCCCATTTCTGGGCCCTGGCGCTGCTGCTGCGCGAGGACTACCGGGCCGTGGGCATCCCCATGCTGCCTGTGGTCAAGGGGGTGGCGACCACGGGCCGAGCCATTCAGGGCTATGCCCGTGCCACCGCCCTGCTCAGCCTGGCCGGCGTGCTGGCCCTGCCGGGGGGCGGCCTGCTCTACGGCCTGCTGGTGCTGCCCTTCAACGCCCGCCTGCTGCAGCTGAGCGGCAACCTGGCGCTGGACCCCCACGATGCCGACAGGGCCCGGGCGCTGTTCCGCTGGTCGATCCTCTATCTGTTCGGCATCTGTCTGCTGCTGCTGCTGGCCCGCCTGCCCCTGGCTGAAGCCCTGCAGCTTCCGCCTTCGGCTCTGCCGGCCAGGCTGCCTACATTGGCCCCTTGATTCCACGGACGACCCCACAGATGGGTGATGGTGCTGCTGGCGGCGGGCTGATCGAGCTCCGCGACCTGCGCAAGAGCTACGGCCGCGGCGACGGGGCAGTGCAGGCCCTCGACGGTCTCAGCCTCAGCGTTCCCTCCGGCACCCTCTACGGCCTGCTGGGACCGAACGGCTCCGGCAAGACCACCACCCTGCGCATCCTCTGCACACTGCTGGCTCCAGACGCCGGCAGCGTGCGGGTGGCGGGCTGCGATGCCATCGCCACACCCCGCGCCGTGCGCCGGTTGCTGGGCTACGTGGCCCAGGAGGTGGCGATCGACAAGATCCTCACCGGCCGCGAACTGCTCCAGCTGCAGGGGGATCTGCACCACCTCGATGGCCGTGAGCGCAACCGCCGCATCACGGAACTGGTGGAGCTGCTGGGCATGGGCGAGTGGATCGATCGTCGCTGCGGCGGCTACTCAGGCGGCATGCGCCGCCGCCTCGATCTGGCCTCCGCCCTGCTGCACAGGCCCCGGGTTTTGGTGCTGGATGAGCCCACCGTGGGCCTCGACATCGAGAGCCGCGCCGCCATCTGGACGGTGCTGCGTCAGCTGCGCAATGGCGGCACTACCGTGCTGCTCAGCAGCCACTACCTGGAAGAAGTGGATGCCCTGGCCGACCGGCTGGCGATCATCGAGCGCGGGCGGGTGATCGCCGAGGGTGTGCCTGCGGCCCTCAAGCGGGCCCTGGGGGGCGATCGCGTCACCCTGCGGGTACGGGAGTTCAGTGATGCCGAGGAAGCGGCCCGGGTGCAGCGGCTGCTGCAGGCCTGTGATGGCGTGCGCCAGGTGGTGGTGAACCGCTCCCAGGGCTACTCCCTCAACCTGGTGGTGGAGCACGACGGTGTGGTGGAACAGCTGCGCCGGCAACTGGCCGAGGCCGAGCTGCCCGTGTTCGCTCTGGCCCAGAGCCGCCCCAGCCTCGACGACGTGTACCTGCAGGCCACCGGCCGCACCCTGATGGACGCGGAGCTGGCCGTGGCCGGCCTGCGCGATCCCAAGGCGGAACGCAAGCAGAGCATGCGCTGAGCCAGGCTTCACTCCCCCATCCACCGACGCAGCAGCTCCAGCCCTCAGCCAGTGCGGCCCCCCATGACCTCAGCCAACCCCAGCCTCGAAGCTCAACCCGCCGAACCCTCGGCCCTCGCCGAGATCAGCCAGGAAACCCTGGCCCTCACCAAGCGTCTGTTCGTGCAGTTGCAGCGCCGACCCTCCACCCTGGTGGCCGGGGTGCTGCAGCCGCTCATCTGGCTGGTGCTGTTCGGGGCCCTGTTCGCCAAGGCTCCGGAGGGGCTGCTGCCCGAGGGCATGAGCTACGGCCGCTTCCTGGGGGCGGGCGTGATCGTGTTCACGGCCTTCAGCGGCGCCCTCAATGCCGGCCTGCCGGTGATGTTCGATCGTGAGTTTGGTTTTCTCAACCGGCTGCTGGTGGCTCCCCTGCGCTCGCGCAGCTCGATCGTGCTGGCCTCGGTGCTGTTCATCACCGTGATGAGCCTGGTGCAGAGCCTGGCGATCATGGCCACAGCCGCCCTGCTGGGCTACGGCTGGCCGGGTGGCGGTGGGCTGGTGCTGGTGTTGGTCACGCTGCTGCTGCTGGTGTTCGCCGTCACCGCCCTCAGCCTGGGCCTGGCCTTCGCCCTGCCCGGTCATATCGAGCTGATCGCCGTGATCTTCGTGGCCAACCTGCCGCTGCTGTTCGCCAGCACCGCCCTGGCGCCGATCTCCTTCATGCCCACCTGGCTGGGCTGGCTGGCGGCCCTCAATCCGCTCACCTTCGCCATCGAGCCGATCCGCGCCGCCTATGCCGGGCAGTTTTCCCTCAGCGCCGTGGTGCTCGACGCCCCCTACGGCCAGCTCACCGCCGCCAGTTGCCTGGGGGTGCTGGCGGCGCTGGCGGTGGGGCTGTTCCTGCTGATCCGGCCCTTGCTCGATCGCAAGCTCACCTGAGCCCCCACCACCATGGCCCTTCTGCAGCCGCCCAGCGGTCTGATCGTGTCGGTGCAGGCTCCGCCGGGATCGCCGCTGCGCGACCCCGAGGTGATCGCCGCCATGGCCGAGGCCAGCCTGCGCAACGGCGCCAGCGGCGTTCGGCTGGAGAGTCCGGAGCACATCGGGGCGGTGCGCCGCCGCTGCCCGGAAGCCCTGATCGTGGGGCTGTGGAAACGCACCACTCCAGGCAGCCCGGTGTACATCACCCCAGGCTGGGAGGAGATCCAGGCCGTGTGGGCCGCTGGAGCCGATGTGGTGGCGGTGGATGCCACCGAGCGGCCCCGACCTTCAGGGGTGAGCCTGGAGGAGCTGATCGCGCGGGCAGATCACCACCTCGGTGCCCCCCTGATGGCCGACGTGGACAGCGTGGCCAACGGACTGGAGGCGGCACGGCTGGGTTGCCGATGGGTGGGTACCACCCTCTATGGCTACACCGAAGCCACCACCTCCAGCCGGCCACCGGCCTGGGACCTGCTCGCGCCCCTGCGCCAGCAGTTGCCCCAAAGCACAGCCCTGATCTGTGAAGGGGGGATCGCCAGCCCGGAGCAGGCGGCCAGGGCGCTGCTCCTGGGGGCCGATGCCGTGGTGGTGGGCACGGCGATCACCGGCGTGGACCTGCAGGTGAGCGCCTACGCACGGGCCCTCAACTGAGGGCCGAGGCTCACATCATTCCGGGCATGCCCATGCCACCCATGCCACCCATTCCACCCATGCCACCCATTCCGCCCATGTCGCCGCCACCGGCGGCTGCAGGCGGCTCGGGCTTGTCGGCGATCACGGCTTCGGTGGTGATCAGCAGGGCGGAGATCGACACGGCATCCTGAAGGGCGAGCCGGGTGACCTTGGCCGCATCGATGACACCAGCGGCCACCAGGTCTTCGTAGCAGCCGGTGAGGGCATTGAATCCCTTGCCCTGCCGGAGGATCTCGGCACTCACCACGGCACCGTCAGCGCCGGCGTTCTCGGCGATCTGTCGCACCGGGGCCTGCAGGGCTCGTTGCACGATCTCCACACCGGTGCGCTCGTCGCCCTGGCAGGACGCGGCCAGACTCTCGAGGCCGGCGGCCAGCTCGAGCAGGGTGGTGCCGCCGCCGGCGACGATGCCCTCCTCCACCGCCGCACGGGTGGCGTTGAGGGCGTCATCGATGCGCAGTTTGCGGTTCTTGAGTTCGGTCTCCGTGGGGGCGCCCACCTTGATCACGGCCACACCGCCGGCCAGCTTGGCGATCCGCTCCTGCAGCTTCTCGCGGTCGTAGTCGGAGTCGGTGCGGTCCAGCTCGCGCTTGATCGACGCCACCCGATCGGCCACCGCCTGCTGATGGTCGCCGCTGGAGACGATGGTGGTGTCGTCCTTGGTGAGGGTGATGCGGCGGGCGCTGCCCAGGTCGGCCAGCGTCACCTTCTCCAGGGTCATGGCCTGGTCCTCGCTCACCACCGTGGCCCCGGTGAGGGTGGCGATGTCCTGAAGGCTGCCCCTGCGGCGATCGCCGAACCCGGGAGCCTTCACCGCCGCCACCTGCAACACGCCGCGGTTCTTGTTCACCACCAGGGTGGCCAGGGCCTCCCCATCCACGTCCTCGGCGAGGATCACCAGGGGCTTGCCGGCCTGGCTCACGGCCTCCAGCAGCGGCACCAGATCGGTGATGGCGCTGATCTTGCGATCGGTGACCAGCAGCAGGGCGTTGTCGAACACGCACTCGCGCCGTTCCTGGTCGGTGACGAAGTAGGGGGAGATGTAGCCCCGATCAAAGGCCATCCCCTCGGTGATCTCCAGCTCGGTGGCCAGGGAACTGGACTCCTCCACCGTGATCACGCCATCGGCGCTCACCTTGTCCATGGCCTCGGCGATCATCCGGCCGATCTCGTCGTCGTTGCCGGCGCTCACCGTCGCCACCTGACGGATGGCGTCACCCGCAACCGCCTGGGAGCGCTCAGCGATGCCCTGCACCACCTGGGCGGCGGCCTTTTCCATGCCGCGGCGCAGACCCACCGGACTGGCACCTGCGGCCACGTTGCGCAGGCCGTCATGGACCATCGCCTGGGCCAGCACCGTGGCGGTGGTGGTGCCATCGCCGGCGGTGTCCTTGGTTTTGCTGGCCACCTGCTGGATCAGCTTGGCGCCGATGTTCTCGAAGGGATCCTCGAGTTCGATCTCCCGGGCGATGGTCACCCCGTCGTTGACGATCTCGGGGGCACCGAAGGACTTCTCGAGCACCACGTTGCGGCCCTTGGGGCCGATGGTCACCCGCACGGCGTCGGCCAGGGCATTGACGCCCCGCTCCAGGGCGCTGCGGGACTCATCGGAAAAGCTGACCAACTTGGCCATCGTGGGGAAAATCTGCAGTCGCACCAGCGTCCCATGTCAGGGCCATCGCACCGGTGGGGAAAGCCGAATCGCCCCGGCCCCGATAGGGTCGGGCCTGCTGTGGCATCGCCACCCGGATGATGGAGGATCTGCTGCACTCCGCTCTGGAGACGGCCATGGAATCCGCCCTGGAACCGGGCCGGGATGGCGGCGCTGGCGTGGTGCTGGATCCCACCACCAGCGCCAATGCCATGGTGTTCGTGCTGATCGCCGCCCTGGGGTTGGTGATGGCCCTGATCTACGTGCCGCTGCGGCTGTTTCTCACCCTCACCGCCCGCACCCGTCGGCTGCGGCTGCTGCAGCGCATCCGCCAGCTGCGTGAGGAGCTGGGCCGGCCGGTGAACAGCTGATCGCCGCTGGCGGGGGGCTCAGCGCATCACCATGCCGCCATCCACCTGCAGCACCTGGCCGGTCATGTAGGCGGCGGCGGGGTCGGCGGCGAGGAAGCGCACGGCACCGGCCACCTCGGCCGGCTGGCCCATGCGCCCCAGGGGAATGGCCCTGAGGATCGGCTCCTTATCGAGCTCGGCGGTCATGTCGCTGTCGATGAAGCCGGGGGCCACCGCATTCACGGTGACCCCGCGGCTGGCAAACTCCGCGGCACAGCTGCGGGTGAGGCCGATCACCCCCGCCTTGGCGGCGCTGTAGTTGGCCTGGCCGGGGTTGCCCATCAGTCCCACCACCGAGGTGATGTTGATGATCCTGCCGCCTCTGGCCCTGAGCATGGCGCGGCTGACGGCGCGGGTGCACAGGAACACGCCGGTGAGGTTGAGGTCGATCACGCTCTGCCAGTCGGCGCTTTTCATGCGCATCAGCAGGCCGTCGCGGGTGATGCCGGCGTTGTTCACCAGCACATCCAGGCGGCCCTCCTTCTCCAGCACCGCCTTCACCAGCGCCTCCACCTGCTCCTCGTCGGCCACGTCGGCCTGATGGGCCCAGGCCTGGCCGCCGGCGGCGGTGATCTTCGAAACCACCGCCTCAGCGGCCTGTGGCGAGCGGGCGTAGTTCACCACCACGGTGGCGCCGGCGTCCGCCAGCTCGGTGGCGATGGCAGCGCCGATACCGCGGCTGGCTCCGGTCACCAGGGCGACCTGGCCGGCGAGGGGGTGGGCAGTGACCATGGGCGCTGGAGAGAGCATGGCGGCGATCGTATGGCCGCCCCCCGCCGCTCAGCCCAGCCCCAGGGCCGTGAGCACGGTGGCCGGATCAAGCTGCTCCAGTGCTCCAGGGGTGCCGATTCCCTTCACACCCTCGCGGGCCGGCAGCTCCTGCTCGCCACGCCCCAGGGCCACCAGGGGGATGCCCAGCAGCAATGCCAGCTCGATGCTCAGCGGGTCGCTGGCCAGCACCACGTCGACGCTGGCGATGCGGGCGGCCTGCCGGCGGATCGAGCCGTCACTGGCGGTGACCGTGCGCAGGTTCGCCAGCCGGCTGCGGATCCGCTCGGGCAGCTCCTGCCAGCGCGGGGCTGGCCAGTCGCCCGCGCCGTCGGCGGGGGCCAGCAGCAGCAGCGGACCATCGCCGGCCGGCAGCTCGGATGTGGCGGCCTCCAGCTCGGCCGCCGGCAGGGCCAGGCGGAAGGCGGCGGCGTCGAGGTCGACCCCGATCGGCCGCAGGAAGGCTTGCCAGGCCTGGGCCCCCCAGAGATCGGCGGGCTCCTGCACCGTTTCCGTGGCCGAGAACCCCGCGCTCGCCAACCGGGTGGGGATGTGGCTCATCGCCAGCATCAGGTCCACCTGGCGGCCGCTGGCGCGGTTGATGCAGAGCTGGAAGTCGGGTTCTCGCACCGAGCCAAGCAGGTTGGCCCAGTCGGCCAGGGTGGTGCTGTTGAAGGGGAAGGCCAGGGAGCGCTCCACCTGGGGGTGCAGGGCCCAGAGAGGTACGGCCGCGGGGGGGCACACCACCTGCACCCGGGCGTAGAGCCCCTTGGCCACCGCGGCCACCGCCGCGAAGGCCTGGAGCTGACGACTGCCCTCGCCCGGGATCAGAAACAGGGCGCGCATGGCGATGGCACGGGCACGGCGGCCTGATTGTATGGATGCCGATCGATGGGGCCCACGGGCCGGAGTAGCTTGTGCATCTGCTGATCGCCGCCGCCGGCAGTGGCCGCCGCATGGGGGCCAGCGGCAACAAGTTGCTTCTGGAGGTGGCGGGGCGGCCGGTGCTGGCCTGGACCCTGGAGGCCGCCCTGGCCTGCCCCGCGATCCGCTGGATCGGCATCGTCGGCCAGCCCGTGGACGCCGAGGCGGTGGCCGCCATCGTGGCCGCCGCCGCCCCGAAGCCACCGGTGCGATGGATTCTGGGTGGCGCCAGCCGCCAGGAGTCGGTGAGGAGGGGTCTGGCGGCCCTGCCGGCGGAAGCGGGGGGGGTGCTGATTCACGACGGTGCCCGTGCCCTGGTGGAGCCGGAGCTGCTGGAGCGCTGCGCCGTGGCCGTGGCCGAGGGCCGGGCGGTGATCGCCGCCACGCCCGTCACCGACACGATCAAGCAGGTGGACGGGGAGGGCAGGATCACCGCCACACCCGACCGCAGCCAGCTGTGGGCGGCCCAGACCCCCCAGGGTTTTCCGGTGGAGCAGCTGCGCCAGGCCCACGCCACCGCCAGCGATCTGGGCTGGAGCGTCACCGATGACGCGGCCCTGTTCGAACGCCTGGGACTGACGGTGCAGGTGTTGGAGGCGCCACCCTCCAACATCAAGCTCACCACCCCCTTCGACCTCACCGTGGCCGAGGCGGTGCTGGCCTCCCGACACTGAAGTCCCGCAGCTCAAGCCGGCTCCAGCCTCAGCGCAGCAGCTCGAGGCGACCGCCCCCGGCATCGAGCCGGGCCCAGGCGCCCAGGGGCAGGGCGGCGTTGCCGGGCTCATGGCCCACCGGCAGGTTGGCCAGCACGGGGATGCCCAGATCCGCGGTGCGCTCCCGCAGCACCTGCTCGGCGGTGAAGCGGGCCGCATCACGGGCTTCCCGGTCGGCGTCGGGGTCCGTGTCCGCGTCAGGGTCGTCGCAGTCGCTGAAGCGGCCCAGGCCAATGCCGGCCAGCTGGCCCAGGGCGCCGCTCAGACGCCAGTGGGTGAGCAGGCGGTCGATCCGGTAGGGCGCTTCGCCCACCTCCTCGAGCACCAGGATGGCGCCGCGCAGATCGGGCAGGTGGGCGGTGCCGAGCAGGTGGGTGGCCACGGTGAGGTTGCCCACCAGCAGAGGCCCCTCCGCCACGCCGCCCACCCAGCCCAGCCCCGACAGGGCCGGCAGGGGCTCACCGAACAGCAGGGCCCGCAGCCGCTCCTGGCTCCAGAGCGGCTCGGCCGCAACGGTGGTGAGCAGGGGACCGTGAATGGCGCCGCCATGCCCCTGGGCCAGCTGGGCCCAGAGCAGGGATGTGACATCGGAGAACCCCAGCAGCCAGCGGGGAGCCAGCACCAGGGGCCGCTCCAGCAGACGGGCGGCGCCCCAGCCACCGCGCAGGCAGGCCAGCAGATCGGCTCCACTCCGGCCGGCGCCCAGAAGATCGCCGCGCCGCTGCTCATCCCGTCCGGCCAGATAGCCCCAGCGGCGTTCGTGCACGGCTCGCCGCTGCACCTCCAGCCCCCAACTCTCCAGCAGGGCGATGCCGGCCTCGAGCCGCTCCAGCCCCTGGGGATCCACCAGCGCCGAGCTGGCCGCCACCGGCGCCACCCGGTCGCCACCCCGCAGCGGTGGCGGCCACACCAGCTCGGCCGCCGGCCACGGACCCGAGGCTGGGGTCATGGCAGCCGTCCCAGCACCAGGGCGAGCAGCAGCAGGCCCCCCAGGCGTACCTGATGGCCGAAGTGGCGGCCGTAGGCCGCCCCTCCCAGGCCGGGCCGGCGCAGCGACCAGCCCTCGCGCACCATCCCCCCGGCCGCGATCAGGCCCAGCAGCCATCCCAGGGGGCTGAGGCCCCGCAGGCCGGCAGCCAGTCCCAGTGCCAGGCCGGCGGCCGCATAGCAGAGGGTCACCGCCAGCGGCGCCCGGTGGCCGAGGCTGAGGGCGCTGCTGCGCACCCCGATCCTGCGGTCATCCTCCCTATCGGCCATGGCGTACACCGTGTCGAAGCCGAAGGTCCAGAGCACCGTGGCCAGCCAGGTGAGGGCGAGCGGCCAGCCCCCCGCCAGCGAGCCGCTGGCGGCGGCCCAGGGAATCAGCACCGCAAAGCCCCAGCAGAGTGCCAGCACCAGTTGCGGGTAGGGGAACCAGCGCTTGGCCGAGGGGTAGAGCAGCACCAGCGGCAGGGCAGCGATGGCCAGCAGCAGGCAGAGGCCGCGGCTGGCCGCCGGCAACCCCCACGCCACCACCGCCAGGGCGATCAGCAGGCACAGCAGCAGCAGCAGCAGCGCCTCGGCCACGCTCACCCGGCCAGCCGCCAGGGGGCGGCTGCGGGTGCGTTCCACCCGGGGATCGATGCGCCGGTCCCAGAGATCGTTGGCGATGCAGCCTGCCCCACTCACCGCCAGGCCACCGATCACGATCCAGCCCACCAGGGGCACTGGTGGTGGTGCGAAGGGCGTCAGCCAGAGACTCCAGCCGGCGGGGATCAGCAGGATCAGCCGGCCGCTGGGTTTCTGCCAGCGCAGCAGTTCCAACCAGGCCCGCCATCGCGCTCCGCTCGCCGAGCCGGCCATGGCTGTCTCCCACTGCGGGGCAGGCTAGGGGGGAGGCGGTGATGGCAAAGTGGCGCCGCGCCGGCAGTCGCCTGCCCATGGTTCAGGCCAGCCACCGGCGGGTCGCCGCCATCGACATCGGCACCAACTCCATTCACCTGCTGGTTGCGGAGGTGGATGTGCAGCTCTCCACCTTTTCGGTGCTGCTGGCCGAGAAGAGCACCACCCGCCTGGGGGAGCGCGACCCGCTCAGCGGTGACCTCAGCTCCGCCGCCATCGAGCGGGCCTTCCGCACCCTGCGCCACAACCGCCAGCTGGCCGAGAGCCTTGGGGTGGAGCAGATCGTCACGGCCGCTACCAGCGCCGTGCGCGAGGCCCCCAATGGCCGCGATTTCCTGCTGGCCATCCAGAACCAGCTCGGACTGGCGGTGGATCTGGTGAGCGGTCCGGAGGAGGCCCGCCTGATCTACCTGGGGGTGCTCTCGGGCATGGCCTTCGGCGACCGCCCGCACACGATCATCGACATCGGCGGCGGCTCCACCGAACTGGTGCTGGCCGATGGCGCCGATGCCCTCACCCTCACCAGCACGCGCATCGGCGCCGTGCGCCTGCAGCGCGAGTTCTGCCAGCAGGATCCCCTGCCGCCCCAGGCCCGCGGTTTTCTGCACGCCTACATCCAGGGGGCCCTCGACCCGGCGGTGGCGGAAGTGCGCGGGGCCCTGCGCCCCGGCGACGTGCCTCAGCTGGTGGGCACCAGCGGCACCGCCCTGGCCCTGGCGGCCCTGGCGGCGGCAGACGACGACCGGCCCACGGTCAAACTGCAGGGCTACAGGCTCAGCCGCGAGCGGTTGGATCAGCTGGTGGAGCGGTTACAGGCGATGTCCCTGGAGCAGCGCCGGGCCCTCCCCACCATCAACGAGCGCCGGGCCGAGATCATCGTGCCCGGCGCCCTGATCCTGCAGACGGCCATGGAGATGCTCGGGGCCCGGGATCTGGTGGTGTGCGACCGGGCCCTGCGCGAGGGCCTGATCGTGGACTGGATGCTGCGCAACA
Organism: Cyanobium sp. ATX 6A2; assembly: GCF_024346355.1. Taxonomy (GTDB): domain Bacteria; phylum Cyanobacteriota; class Cyanobacteriia; order PCC-6307; family Cyanobiaceae; genus NIES-981. Next base: position 259,108 of record NZ_JAGQCU010000001.1, on the reverse strand, counting down.
ACATCCTCGGCGATCGCTTCTCGTTCCAGAGCACGATCCGGGAGCGCACGGTGCTGCATCTGGCCCGCAACTTCGGCGTCGACCTGGCCCGCGCCGACCGGGTGGCCGAGCATGCCCTCAGCCTCTACGACCAGAGCCGGGGCCTGCTGCACGACGATGACGGCTCGGGCCGCCAGCTGCTCTGGGCGGCCGCCCAGCTGCATACCTGCGGCAAGTGCATCAACATCTCGGCCTACCACAAACACACCTGGTACCTGATCCGCCACGGCGAGCTGCTGGGCTATTCCCAGGCCGAGCACCTGATGGTGGCCGCCATCGCCCGCTACCACCGGCGCAGCCTGCCCAAGAAGCGCCATGAGTCGTGGCTGCTGATCGACAGCCGCCACCAGCGGCGCACCGTGACCGCCATGGCCCTGCTGCTGCGCCTGGCCGCGGCCCTCGATCGACGCCCCGGCCAGGGGATCGAGGCGATCCGGGTGGCGCCGTTGCCACCCGGCGACGACCGGGGTGTGGCCATTGAGCTGCTGCCCAGGTCAGCGACCCCCGGCGAGGAGCCGGTGGACCTCAACCTGGAGCTCTGGAGCCTGCGCTCCTGCGCCGAGGTGGTGATGGAGGCCTGCGGCCTGGTGCTCAGGGTGCTGGAGCCGGATCGGCGCTGAATCGCCGCCAGCGCACATCCTCAATCGCTCCCATCACTGTGGCCGGCGCTGTGCCCAGGCGCACCTGCACCAGGTCCGGCCGGCCGGCCAGCACCTCCACTCCGGCCGCCAGGGGAAAGCGCTGTTCCCGCTCCAGGCTGCCGCGGAACAGGGTGGTGCCGTCGGCGCTGCGCACCTCCACCCAGCTCGGTTCGCTGGACTCCAGGACCAGCTCGGCCGGACTGCGGCCTGAGCTGGGAGTGGGAGTGGTACTGGGACCGAGCTTGAGGCTGGCGGTGCCTGCGGCAGGGGCAGGGAGTGACCCAGGGGCCTCGCGGGCGGGAGCGTTGGCGAGGCGGGGCAGCACCTGGCGCAGGGCGAGCAGGCCGGCTGCAGCCGCCAGCAGGGTGGCCAGGGCCAGCAGGGGAACAGGCAGGGCGGTGGAGTGCCGCTGGGCCGGCGTGGACCGCTGGATCGGCGGTGGCGCGGGCGCAGTTGCGGCTGGGGAATCCTGCGCGTGGGGCTGGGCGGGAGCGCGGGTGACCCGCGGGGTCTGGAACCCGTCGCTGCTGCGCAGAGCGGCGATCTCCTCGTCGATCTGGATGCCCAGGCTGGTGGCCACGCGGCGGGCCTGGGCGACCACGAACACCGGCTCCGGGAGACCCTCGCGGTTGCCGGCCTCCAGCGCCAGCAGCTGTTCGTGGCCCATGTTCAGGCGATCGGCCTGCTCTGCAAGGGTGAGACCGCAGGCCTCACGGGCCTGGCTGAGTCGCCTGCCCAGTTGTTGCAGTGCCGGATTGGCATCAGCATTCACGCGGCAGAACTCCCTGGTGGAACTGGCACCGGCCTGGGGCCGGGTAACCTGAACGCCGCGAGGTACGTCAGGACTCGCGCGCCATTCTGACCCATGTCTAGGGAGACGCGAGCCGGAGAGGCGGCTGCGGGGGACCGGGGAAGCTGACCGAAAAGATGGGCGATACTGGATTCGAACCAGTGACCCCTTCCGTGTGAAGGAAGTGCGCTACCGCTGTGCTAATCGCCCGGTGCTGCAGGGATCTGGACGATGACCCGCTGGCTGAGCAACCGCCGGAGGTGAAATCCCGCGGAACCGCTCAACAGAGGCAAGTTTACGTCACGGCAGGCAGACGCCCCCAGGGACCGGCGCCCGGCCTGGCTGCGATCGGTCAGCATGGCCGGCATTCCTCGCCCGTTCCTCCCCCCGTGACCAGCGACCAGCCACACGTTGTTCCGCCAGCTGAGGGGGGCTCGGCGCTGGCTGCGGACGCGCCGGTGGATGTGCTGATCGTGGGTGGTGGGGTGTGCGGCACGGCGCTGCTGTTCGAGCTGGCCCGCTACACCGACCTCAAGCGCATGGCCCTGGTGGAGCGCTACCCCCAGCTGGCGCGGGTGAACTCCAGGGCCACCAACAACAGCCAGACGATCCACTGCGGCGACATCGAGACCAACTACACGCTCGAAAAGGCGCTGAAGGTGAAGCGCACGGCCGAGATGATCGTGCATTACGCCGAGCTGCTCGAGCCGGCGCAGCGGCAGCGCTGTGTGTTTCGCACCCCGAAGATGGTGCTCGCGGTGGGGCAGGCGGAGTGCGCTGCCCTGCGCGAGCGCTTCGCCCGCTTCTCCCCCCACTTCCCGGCCATGGAGTTGCTGGAGAAGGAGCAGATCGCCACGTGGGAACCCAACGTGGCCCTGGTGGATGGTCAGCTCCGGCCCGAGGAGCTGGTGGCGATCGGCATCCGCAGCACCTACACCGCGGTCGACTACGAGGAGCTGTCGGAGTCCTTCGTGCAGCAGGCGCGGGCGGCGATCGCCGAGAGCCGGGCCCCCGATGGTGCCCGCCGCCAGCTCGATCTGCACCTGGGCACCACCGTGCAGCAGATCACGCACGACGGTGAGCTGTTCCGCGTGCGCCTGGCTGCTACCCCCGGCTGCCAACCGGGTTGCACCCAGGGCGTGGCGGTGGCAGGCCCGGTTTCTGCCCCGCCGCGCGAGATCCTGGCCCGCCACGTGGTGGTGAATGCCGGCGCCCACAGCCTGCTGATGGCCCAGAGGATGGGCTTCGGCCTGCAGTATTCCTGCCTGCCGGTGGCCGGCAGTTTCTACTTCACGCCCGACCTGTTGCGCGGCAAGGTGTACACGCTGCAGAACGACAGGTTGCCCTTCGCCGCGATCCACGGCGATCCTGATGTGCGCGCGCCGGGCAAGACCCGCTTCGGCCCCACGGCCCTGCTGCTGCCCCTGCTGGAGCGTTACCGACCCGCCTCGTTCTGGGAGTTTCTGCAGGTGCTGCGGCTTGACATGGCCGTGCTGGCGGTGTTCTGGCAGCTGCTGCGGGTGGCGGACATCCGCAACTACATCCTCAAGAACCTGCTGTTCGAGCTGCCCTGGCTGCGCCGGCGTCTGTTCCTGGCCGATGCCCGCAAGATCGTGCCGGGCATGCGGCTGGAGGATCTGCGCTTCGCCGAGGGATACGGCGGTGTCCGTCCCCAGCTGATCGACAAGACGAACCGCACGCTGATGCTTGGCGAGGCCAGCATCGCGGCCCTGCCGGGGCTGGTGTTCAACGTCACCCCATCACCGGGAGGCACCTGCTGCCTGGGCAATGCCGCCCGGGATCTGGAGGCCATTGCCGAGCGCCTGGGCTGCCGGTTCGATCGCCAGCGCCTGGCCCGGGAGCTCTATGGCGAGGCCGCGCTGGCCGCGGCCGGGGGCTGATGGGGGGGGGCATCGTCTTCAGGCGCCCCTCCGCGGAACAGATGGCGGTGGCTGGCTGAATAGAGCCGCGAGCGGGCCTGCTGCGGTGCCGCCAGGGCCGCACTCACCACATAGAGGGTGGTGCGGATGAGTGAGAGCTCGCGGCTCACCCGTGCCATATCGGCGAGAGGCACCACCGTGATCTGCTGATCGGGCCAGCTCACCCGGTAGCCGATCGCCACCGGCGTGTCCGCCGGGTAGTGGCGCAGCAGCTCAGCCTGCACCTCCTCCACGTGGCGAGCGCTGAGGTAGAGACAGAGGGAGGCCCGCAGGGCCGCCAGCCGCGCCAGCGACTCCCGTTCCGGCACGCCCGTGCGCCCCCCGGCGCGGCCCAGCACGATCGTCTGCACCAGTCCCGGAATCGTCAGTTCCCGGCCCAGGGCCGCGGCGGTGGCCTGATAGGCGCTCAGCCCCGGCACCACCTCCACGTCCAGGCCGCTATCGGCGAGCCGGCACACCTGCTCAGCCAGGGCTCCGTAGAGGCAGGGATCGCCATCGTGCAGGCGCACCACGCGCCGCCCGGCGCGGGCCCTGTCCACCAGAAGCTCCAGCACCTGCTCAAGGGTGAGGGTGCTGGTGCGGATCCGTTCGCAGTGGGGGGGCGCCAGGGCAGCGATCTGGGGATTGACGAGGGAGTCAGTCCACACCAGCACCTCGGCCTGCTCGATCAGCCGGGCAGCCCGCAGGGTAAGCAGGTCGGGGGCCCCCGGTCCAGCTCCCACAATCCACACCGGGTTCATGCCCCGGCTCCAGAACCCATCCCGGCGGGATCGGGCAGGGGGCGGCCGCGGCGCAGCAGCCACCACAGCCCCAGCCCGCCAAGGGCGATCAGCACCAGGCTCATCAGCTGGGCCATGCGGATGCCGCCCTCACAGAAGGGCGGCTCGGCGAACAGGCAGAGGGGATCGATGCGCAGGCCCTCGATCCACACCCGGCCGCTGCTGTAGGCCATCAGGTACACGCAGCTGAGGGCACCGGCCGGCAGCCGGATCCTGCCCCGGCTGGCCTGGCGGAACAGCACCAGCAGCAAGGCGGCAACGCCGAGGTTCCAGATCGATTCGTAGAGGAAGGTGGGATGGAAATAGAGCTGCTCGAGAAACTCCGGGGTGCGATTGGCCGCCGGGATCTTCAGCTTCCAGGGCAGGTCGGTGGGCAGGCCGTAGGCCTCGGAGTTGAAGAAGTTGCCCCAGCGACCGATGGCCTGGCCCAGGGCCACCGAGGGCACCAGCACATCGAGCAGGGGCCAGAAGGGCTGCCGGCGCCAGCGGCAGAACAGGATCGTGGTGAGCACACCGCCGATCAGGGCGCCGTGGATGGCGATGCCGCCGCGCCAGATCGAGAGCACATCCACCCAGTTGCTGGCGTACTGACGCCACTCCAGAACGACGTAGTACAGGCGGGCGCCGATCACAGCCCCCAGCACCAGCAGGGGCAGCAGGTCGGCGATCAGGGCCGGATCGATGCCACGGGCCTTGGCCAGGCGACTGGAGAGCAGCAGACCAACCAGCACTGCCAGGGCGATCAGCAGGCCATACCAGCGCAGGGCCAGGGGGCCCCACTGGAACGCCAGGGGGCCCGGGGAGGTGAAGACGGCGAGAACAGACAAGGAGAGGGCCGGCTCAGACGATGCCTTCGGCAGCCTGAACCTTCTCCACCTGGCGCTTCTTCAGCACCAGCATGATCTGGGCGACGGCAATGGCGCCGAAGAAGGCGAGCAGTCCGATGATGCGAAGTGGGTTCTGCAGTACCACCTCGGCATCGAGCTGACCGAAGCCGCCGACGTTGGGATCGTTGGTGAGAGCAGCGCCGGCGGCCACCGTGTCACCAGCAGCCACGATCAGAGCGGGACCGGCGGGGATGGTCTCGCTGACGCTGCCGTCCCCGGTGCTGATCTCCACGATCGTGGAGCCGTTCTCACCGGGGGTGAGGGCAGCGATGGTGCCGGCGGCAGGAGCCGTGAATACGGTGTTGTTGCTCTTTTCACCGGTGGGATATACCTGGCCGCGGCCGCGGTTGCCCCCCACGTGGAGCTGGTACTTGCCGAAGTGGATGCTGCTGTCGGTGGCGGGGTCGGGGGAGAGCACCGGGAACACGATCTCCCGGTGGTCATCGCCCGGCAGGGGGCCCACCAGCAGGATGTTGGGCTGATCGTCGGAGTACTGGCTGTAGTAGATACCGGCCGTCTCCTCCTTGAGCTCCTCGCTGAGGCGGTCCTGGGGAGCCAGGGTGAAGCCGTCGGGAAGCATCACCACAGCGCCCACGTTCAGCCCGGCGCTGCTGCCGTCACCGGCCACCTGTTGCACAGCGGTGTCGTAGGGAATCTCCACCACCGCCTTGAACACCGTGTCGGGGAACACCGCCTGAGGAACTTCGACGCGGGTGGCCATCTTGGCCAGGTGGCAGTTGGCGCAGACGAGCTTGCCGGTGGCCTCGCGGGGACTGTCGTAGTTCTGCTGAGCCCAGAAGGGATAGGCCCAGCTGGGGGAGGCCGCCGAGACCAGCACGGCCAGGGCCAGGGCGGCGCCGAACAGGGGGCGAAGCATGGGGCGCAGCAGGGAGAAGTGGTGAGACGAGACGGGGGCGCGCATCGGTGAGAGGGCAGTGGAGAGGCGGATCAGCGGCTGGGGATCAGGCCCACCAGGGCTTGTCGCCGGTGCGGAAATCGGTTTCGGTCCACTGGGACAGGAACACGTTGTCGTTTTCTACCGACACATGGGCCAGAGCCAGGGAGAGGGGAGCGGGGCCGCGCACCACCTTGCCGGTGGCGTCGTACTGGGAGCCGTGGCAGGGGCAGATGAATTTGTTGGCGCCGCTGCTCCAGGGCACCACACAGCCCAGGTGGGTGCAGATGGCATTGATGCCGTAGCTGCCGATGGCGTCGTTGCCCTCGACGATCAGGTAGGTGGGGTCACCCTTGAGGCCCTGCACGAGGCTGCGGTCGCCTTCGGGATGGGTGCCCAGCCAGCCGGTGCCGGTGACGGCGTTGCCCAGCTCGTCCTTGGCGGTGGTCCCGCCGCCGGAGCCGCTGGCCCGCGGCGGGATGAAGTAGCTCACCACCGGGTAGAGGGCACCGAGGGCAACGCCGGTGACGGACCCGAAGGTGAGCAGGTTCATGAACTGCCGACGACCCATTCCGGGCACATCACTGCTTGAGGCGCTCGCTGGAATCTGGGTCATGCGGAGCTGCTCCTTGGAGCCACAGCAAGATGCGTGCCACCTTAAGGCCTGCCCCACCCCGCCCCTTGTCCGCCGTTCGCCGGGATGATCCGCCCTCCGACAGCGCCGCTCCCCTCAGCGGCACGGAGCTCATCGCCGTGCTGCGCTCCCGCTGGCAGGCGTCCTACGACCTGCAGCTGGTGCAGCGCCGGGGACGGCTCTACCTGCAGGTGATGTGGGCCTACCTGGAGCAGCAGTCGTTCCCACTCAGCACTGAGGCCTACGGTCTGCGGCTCGAGGAGGTGGCCGCCCTGCTCAACGGCATGGGCGTGGCCGCCCAGGTGCGCCGCTGGCTGCTCACCACCACCGGCAAGCCGCGGCTGGGCCGCGCCCTGACCCTGGCCCTCAACCTGCCCCCCGAGCGCTCCTCGGAATTTCTGCTCTAGGGCGTTGGGGGGTGCGGGCCGGGCGCTGAGGTGTTACCAAGCGTTCCACGGTCTGTTGCCGATCCACCACCGCACGCCGGCCCGGCGGCCTTCAACCCACCCAGCCCTTCCGCCCTTTGCCGTGCCCATGACGGATTCCATGCCTCATCCCAGACGGTCCAGCCCCGCTTGGCTCGGCCCCTCCGGGGGCGCCCTGGTGGGCCTGTCGCTGGTGCTGGCCATGCCGGCGCAGGCCGCCCGCTACGAAGCCATCTGCGGGAACAACCGCTGCAAAATCGAGATCACCGACCGCGGCTTTCAGGGACCCGCCGGCCTGATCCCCGCCAACCGCATCGTGCAGTGGAACGCGGTGGGTTGGAAAAACCACAACGCCCTGGTCTCGTCCCTGGGGGCGACCGGCGGTGCCGTGACCGGGACCGTTGTGGGAGCGGTGGCCACCTGCTGGACCCTGATCGCCTGTCCATTCGGGATCCTGGCCGGTGCCGTGGTGGGCGGGGTGGCCGGCTCCCGGGCGGGAAAGTCGGCCGACTATCAGTTCTCCGTGGAGGGCTACGACGCCGGCGGCCAGAAGCTCACCGAGAACTTCCGCTTCATCAACGCAAAGCCCGTGCCTGGGCTGGTGGAGACGCTCACCAGGATCTCCGGCCTGGAGATGGGGGTGCAGCGGGAGGTGGCCATTGCCAAGCCGCGGCCCACCTCACCAAGGCCCACCCGCCCAGCTCCGGTGCGCTCGTCCGCACCCTCTGCCAGGCGACCCCAGGCTCCAGCGCCAGCACCCAGCCCGAGGCTGATGGCCCCTCCCCTCTGGGATGAGCCTGGGCTGCAGGCTGAACCGGCCGATGCGCCCCTGGCGAGCGAGCCGGCCGTGGAGGACCCGCAGGGTGGGATGCCGATCCTCTACGACGCCATCGATCCCTATCAGGGCACGCCGCTGTTCCCCTGAACCGAGGGCCGCAGGCGCTCCACCAGGGCCACCAGGGCCACCCCCACCAGAAACAGCCCGGTGATCGCCCCGCTCAGCAACAGCATCGTCACCGGGTCGGTGGACGGGGTGAGCACGGCCCCGGAGACGGCCGAGAGCACCACCACCCAGCGCCAGCCGGCCAGCATCGCCTTGGCTCGGATCAGGCCCAGGGCACCCAGGATCAGCTGCAGCACGGGCAGCTGGAAGGCCAGGGCCGTGGCCACCATGAGCAGCAGCACGAAATCGAGATAGCGCTCGATCGACCAGCTCGGCTCCACCACATCGGCGCCGTAGCTCACCAGGAAGTTCAGGGCGGCCGGCACCAGGGCCCACCAGGCAAAGGCCAGGCCGGCCGCGAACAGCAGCGCCGAGCCCGCCACCGCCGGAGCCACCAGGCGGCGCTCGCGACGGTTGAGGCCGGGCAGCACGAAGGAGAGGATCTCGTAGAGCACCCAGGGCAGGGCCAGGGTGAGCCCGCTGTAGCCCGCAACCTTCAGGGACACGAACAGAAACTCGCCGGGCGCGAGCTGCAGGAAGCGAATGCCTTCGGCCGGCATCTCCAGCAGCCGCACCAGCGGCTTCACCACCACCAGACAGGCCGCAGCCGCCACCACCACCGCCAGCAGGCTGCGCAGCACCCGGCGGCGCAGTTCCTCCAGGTGGTCCACCAGGCTCATCTCCACCTCGCCGGGAAACTCCTCGGCGCCGGATGCGGTGGCAGCTGTGGCGGGGACCGCGGCGCTGCCACCCTGATCGGTGGGATTCGGGGGGAGGCTGGTCATGGCTGCCGTGCGGAGAGCAGGCTAAGGGCGCGCTGTGGTTCACCCCAGAGCACGTCCCCGCCACGGTGGCGCACCGTGCCGGGCGCCGCGCCGGGGATGCGCTGCAGCTGCTCCACCGGCACCATCACCACGGGCACCCGGCGGTTGGCCCGGCCACGGCTGAAATGGGCCGCCAGGTCGGCTGCGCTCTGCAGGTCGCTGTCGGCTGCCGGGGCCTCGGAACTCTTGAGCACCACGTGGCTGCCGGGCAGTTCCTGGGCATGGAACCAGAGATCCCCGCGGCGGGCCTGGCGGAAGGCGATCCACTCGTTCTGGCGATGGTTGCGGCCCACCTGCAGGGGGATGCCGGAGGGCGTGTGCAGCTCCAGGGGCTGGGGGCCCGCTTGGCGGTTGCCGCCCCCCGTCTGCCGTCGCTGCGGGCCGCTGGCCACTCCCCCCAGCAGCTGGTCGAATTCATCGGCGATCCAGGCCAGCTGCTCCGCTGTTTCGGCGTGCTCCAGGTAGGTGAAGCTGGCCGCGATCGTGTCCAGCCGCTGGCGGTGCACCTCCAGCCGGGCCTGGATGGCCTCCAGGGAGCGGCGCAGCTTGCGGGCCTTGCGGTAGAGCCTCTGGGCCTCGTCGATGCAGCTGCGCTCAGGCTGTCGCTGGCTGAGCAGGGCATCGGCCCGGCGCTGGAGCTCCTCGCTGGCGGGAACAGCGGCCAGCAGCGCCTCCTGTTCCTGGCGTTGGCGCCGTTCCCGCTGCTCCAGGCGCTCCAGCTGCTGCTGCAGCTGCTGCCGCCGTTGCCGCAGCAGCGCTGTGGCCAGATGGTCGCCGTAGTAGGCCGCCAGGGCCCGGTTGATCGCCAGCGCCGTGGGTGGTGCGTCGGCTGGGGGGGTGTGGCTCAGCGGCCAGCAGGCATAGCCGTCACCCAGGGCCTGCCAGCGGAAGCGGTCGCTCGCCAGCGCCTCCAGCCAGACGCCCCAGTGTTGCCAGAGCTGGTGCCACTGGTTGCCGCTGAGCTCACTCACCGGCTGAGCGAGCCAGTCCGCTGGGGCGAGCTGCCGGGCGAGGGCAGGACTGATGCCCTGGTAGGCCTCCCGCAGGGCCCGCTCGAGCGGCACGGGAACCAGCAGCAGGCGGCGTTGCCAGCTCTCGAAGCTCTCGTGGCGGCTGGGGGGGTCGCCGGCCAGGGGCGGCGGCGGCTGATAGGGATCGCCGGTGCCGATCGGCCGCAGCCGCGACTGACTGGCTTTGACCTGCCGGGCCAGGGCCACCACCTGCCGCTCCTCGTCGAGCAGGAACAGATTGCTGTGGCGGCCCATCAGTTCCACCATCAGCCAGCGCTGCGCCGGCTCACCGGGACGGCGGGCAAAGCCCAGCTTCACCACCCGCTCCCAGCCCGGCTGCTCGATCTGGATCAGCGCCAGGCCGCGCAGCCCGTGCTGCAGCTGCTGGGCCAGGGTGCTGCCTTCTCCCTGACGTGGGGGCGTGGCGATGGCGTGCACCCGGGCCGCCTCGGCCTGCCAGCTCAGTTCCAGCCAGGTGATCCCCTGCAGGTGACGCAGGCCGATCTGCAGGCCGTGGGGGCTGGGCTGCTGGGCCTTCTCGAAGCGGCTGGGCAGCAGCAGCGCCCGCCATTCAGCCAGCACGGCCCGCAGGCTGGTGAAATCCATCGGCTGCAGCCTCGCCATCACCTGCGCCGGCTGCTGCGCCGGGGAGACCCACACCGACTCTTACTCTGCAGCCCCACCGTTCAACAGCGATGGCGCGTCTCACCGTGATCACCGGCCCCAGTGGCGTCGGCAAGGGCACCCTGGTGAGCCGGCTGCTGGAGCGTCATGGGCAGATCTGGCTGTCGGTGTCGGCCACCACCCGCGCTCCACGGGCGGGCGAGGTGGATGGAGAGAGCTACTTCTTCCTCAGCCGGGAGGCATTCGAGCGGCAGGTGCGTGCGGGTGGATTTCTGGAGTGGGCCGAATTTGCCGGCAACCTCTACGGCACCCCGCGCCGACCCGTGGAGCAGCATCTCGAGCAGGGGCGACCGGTGCTGCTGGAGATCGAACTGGAGGGGGCCCGGCAGGTGCGGCGCACCTTCCCCGCGGGGTTTCAGCTGTTCATCAAGCCGCCCAGCTTCGCGGAACTGGAACGCCGCATCCGCGGGCGGGGCACGGACAGTGATGGGGCGATCAGCAAGCGCTTGGACCGCGCCCGGGTGGAACTGGCTGCGGAGGGCGAGTTTGATGCGGTGCTGGTGAATGGCGATCTGCAGCTGGCCCTGGCAGAACTGGAGCGGCTGATGCAGCTCGATGCACGCCAGCAAAAGGGCCCCCCGTCCGGAAGGCCCTGATCGTCACGACGCCGTATTCAGCTCAAAGGAATGGCCTCAGCAGGGGCGCGTCATGAGGGGGAGAGTTCAGAGGGGGTGGAACAGGAGATCGGGGAAGAAACGGTTGAACTCGATCATGATTCCGGCGGTGAGGAAAAACCAGATCGCTGAAAAGACTGGTGCCGTGGTAAGAAATTTTTTCATGATTTGGAGTGGGTGATGACGTTGGCGCGCAGCTGTGGAGAGAGTCAGCGCGGCGACACGGTGATGCGATCTTCGGATTCAGTGAGGACTTTGCCGGTGAGCTCCTTGAAGGCGGCCAGCGGCCAGCTGGCGGCGGCGATGGTGCTCTTCAGGGCCAGGGGCACGTCAATCTGAATTTCCTTCATGTTGGCGTCCTTGGCACCCCGCACCGCCATCAGGTAGCTGCGGCCTGCCCAACCGATGCAACCGGCGATGTAGAGGAAGGCAATGCTGGGAATCAGGAAGTCACCGGCATGGCTCCAGCGGCCATCCACGATCAGGTGGGGTAGCCCATCGGTGCCACAGAGGGCCTGGCTGTAGAGCTTGAAGCGGGCTTCGGCCTGGGGTGTTTTGGCCGCGGCGGCCCGCTGCTGGAAGCGGGGACTCTCAGCGCAGGGTGTGAGACCGGCAACGGATGCATCGGCATTGGCAACAGGTGCCAGGCCGAACAGCAGGAAGGCGGAGAGCAGAACCGCGCACAGGCGGGGAAAGAAGTGGCGCATCGCGATGCAGGATGTCACCGACAGAACGTAAGAGCGCAGCACCGGCACCATGCCAACGGTTCTGGCCCTCGAAACAAGTTGTGACGAGTCCGCCGCGGCCATCGTGCGTGACCGCGTGGTGCTGGCCAGTGCGGTGGCTTCCCAGGTGGAGGAACATGCCCGCTGGGGTGGGGTGGTGCCCGAGATCGCCTCGCGCCGCCATGTGGAGGCCCTGCCGCAGCTGATCGAGCAGGTGTGCCGGGACAGTGGCCTGGCCCTGAGCGAGGTGGATGCGGTGGCCGCGACGGTGGCGCCGGGGTTGGTGGGAGCGCTGCTGGTGGCTTCGGTCACCGGTCGGACCCTGGCCCGCCTCCACGGCAAACCGTTTCTGGGGGTGCACCACCTCGAGGGCCATCTGGCCTCGGTGCGGCTGGGCGAGCCCCTGCCCCCCGGTCCCCACCTGGTGCTGCTGGTGAGCGGCGGACACACCGAGCTGGTGCGCGTCGAGGCCCCCGAGGCAGTTCTGCGCCTGGGCCGCAGCCACGACGATGCGGCCGGCGAGGCTTTCGACAAGGTGGCGCGCCTGCTGGGGCTGGGCTATCCGGGCGGACCGGCGATTCAGGCGGCGGCCAGCGGCGGGGATGGCCAGCGGTTCCGGCTGCCTCGGGGCCGGGTGTCGCGGCCGGAGGGAGGCTTCCATCCCTACGATTTCAGCTTCAGCGGCCTCAAGACCGCCATGCTGCGGCTGGTGCGCAGCCTGGAGGCCGAGGGACCTGGCCCCCTGCCCCTGGCTGATCTGGCGGCCAGTTTCGAGCAGGCGGTGGCGGACGTGCTGGTGGAGCGCAGCTGCCGCTGTGCCCGCGACCAGGGTCTCGGCACCCTGGTGCTGGTGGGCGGGGTGGCCGCCAACCAGCGCCTGCGCACGCTGCTGGCGGACCGCTGCCGCCGTGATGGTCTGCAGTGGCGGGTGGCGCCGCTGGCCTACTGCACCGACAACGCCGCCATGGTGGGGGTGGCGGCCTGCGAGCGCCTGGCCCGGGGCTGTCGCAGTGCGGGCGAGCTGGGCGTGGCCGCGCGCCTGCCGCTGGAGCAGGCCGGCTGCCTCTACGACACACCGGCTCCGTTCTGAGCCTCTAGGTTGTTGCTGTATGCCTTTGCCGCCATGGCCGCTGCCGACAAGGATGGGTCCCTTGGGCCGGCCAGCGTTGCCGGCCAGCCGGGCGAAAGGGCCTCGATCGCCGAGCCCTCCACCTCCAGCCCATCTGCCTCCAGTCCATCCCCGCACGAGCAGGGCGCAACGCCCCATCTCGACAGCCCCAGTAGTGATGTTGAACCGGTGAGCCGCACCGAACTCAACTCCTGGAGGCGTGGATTCACACCCCAGGCTGAGATCTGGAATGGCCGTCTGGCCATGCTTGGCCTATCGGTGGGCCTGTCGGTGCTGCTGATCGCCCGGCTGGCGGCCCGCTAGATGGTGCGGCCGCGGAAGGCCTGGAGCAGTTCGCTGGGCCGCAGGCTCTGGGCCAGGGCCTCCTCCTGCACCACCCGACCGGATTCCACCAGCTCCAGCAGCGACTGGTTGGCGGTCACCATGCCATCGAAGCGGCTGCGGCGCATGATCTCCTCAACCTCATCGAGTTCGCCGCGCTGGATGTAGTCCTTGCAGGCGTCGGTGTTGATCAGAATGTCCTGGTAAGCGGTGCGATCTCCATCGGTGGTCCTGATCAGGCCCTGGGCGATCACGGCCAGCAACGACTCCGAAACGGCCTGACGCACGCTGTCCTGCTCATTGGGGGAGTGCATGCCCAGCACTCGCTCCACTGTCTTGATGGCGGAATTGGTGTGCAGCGTGCCAAACACCAGCTGGCCGGTCTGGGAGGCCTCGATGGCGGTGGCCAGGGTGAGGCGATCGCGGATCTCGCCGATCAGGATCACGTCGGGGTCCTCCCGCATCGAGGCCCGCAGGGCATTGTGGAACTGCAGCGTGTGCTGCCCTACCTGGCGCTGGCGGATCAGCGATTCGGCGCTGGTGTGCACGTATTCGATCGGATCCTCGATCGTGACGACGTGCCGGTACATGTTGCGGTTGATCCAGTCGATCATCGCCGCCAGGGTGGTGGTCTTGCCGCAGCCGGTGGGCCCCGTCACCAGCACCATCCCCTTGGGCCGGGTGCAGAGTTCCCTCAGTACGGCCGGCATGCCCAGGTCGTCGAGGGTGGGCACGCGGTGGGGAATCAGGCGCAGCACCATAGCCGGGCCGCGCAGGGTGTCGAGCAGGTTGATGCGCACCCGCGCGAAGGGGAAGCTGTGGGAGCCGTCGAATTCCTTGTGGCGCTCGAAGAGGGCGATCTCCTCCGGACGGAGGATTTCGCGAAGCCAGCGCTGGAATTGCTCGCCGTCGCTCACCGGCCAGCCGGTGCGCACCATCGTGCCGCGGGAGCGGTAGCGCGGTTCCTCGCCCACGCCCAGATGCACGTCGGAGTACTCGCGCTCGTGGGCCAGGCGCACGAGCGCCTCGAGACTCGCGGGCTGTTCAGCGAACGCCGCCGCGACGGCCGGCAGCGGCGGCGGCGGCAAGGGCGAGTTGGGCAGCGGTGAGCTGGGAAGCGGTGCGGTGGTCATCGGGCGTCACCGGATATCCACTCAGCTTCGCCAGTCGGACCGGTTCTGTCAGCATGGGTGCCGTGGTTCTGGCGCGCTCCGTAAGATCCGCCGATCCGCTGTCACCTGCCGTCGGTGTCTGAGCCCCTGGTCACAATCGTGCTCGGCACCCGGCCCGAGGCGATCAAGTTGGCACCGGTGATCCGCGCCTTCCAGGCCGCCTGCGAGTTCCGCACCCGGGTGGTGCTCACCGGTCAGCATCGGGAGATGGTGAGCCAGGTGATGGAGCTGTTCGGCCTGCGGGCCGATCACGACCTGGCGCTGATGGCGCCCAAGCAGACCCTCACCCACATCACCTGTGCCGCCCTGCAGGGCCTCAAGGAGGAGTTCGCCGTCCACCGGCCGGATCTGGTGCTGGTGCAGGGGGACACCACCACCGCCTTCGCCTCGGCGCTCGCCGCCTTCTACGAGCAGATCCCTGTCGGTCACGTGGAGGCGGGCCTGCGCACCGACAACCTGCTCGACCCCTTCCCGGAGGAGGCCAACCGGCGGCTGATTTCCCAGCTGGCCCAGCTGCACTTCGCCCCCACCGAGCGCTCGGCGGCGAACTGCCGCGCCTCGGGGGTGGTGGGGGAGGTGCTGGTCACTGGCAACACGGTGATCGACGCCCTGCTGCAGATGGCAGAGCGGGCCCCGGCCTACGACCTTCCCGGCCTCGACTGGCAGGCCCAGCGCGTGATCCTGGCCACGGTGCACCGGCGCGAGAACTGGGGTGAGCGGCTGGCTGAGATCGGTAGCGGATTCCTGCAGTTGCTGGAGCGCTACCCCGACACGGCCCTGCTGCTGCCCCTGCACCGCAACCCCACCGTGCGCGAGCCGCTGCAGGCCCTGCTGGGCAGCCACCCCCGCGCCTTCCTCACCGAGCCGCTCGACTACGACCAGCTGGTGGCGGCGATGCGGGGCTCCACCCTGGTGCTCACCGATTCCGGCGGATTGCAGGAGGAGGCTCCGGCCCTGGGCAAGCCCGTGCTGGTGCTGCGCCGCACCACCGAACGCCCCGAGGCGGTGGAGGCGGGCACCGCGAAGCTGATCGGCACCGCCACCGCCGACATCACCGCCGAGGCCAGCCGACTGCTCAGCGACCCCGAGGCCTATGAGGCCATGGCCCGGGCCCACAACCCCTTCGGTGACGGCCAGGCCAGCGGCCGCATTGTGGCGGCGGCCCGGCGCTTTCTGGCGCTCGCCTGAGCATCGGGGCCCTGGCCTGAACCGGGGCCGGAATCAGCGCTGCCGCCGGGACCAGGGCGGCAGATCGATGAACACCCGGGTGCCGGCCTCCAGGCCCGAGAGAATCTGGGTGTCGCGGCCGCTGCTGATGCCCAGCTCCACAGGCTGGAACCGGGGCTGACGGTCGGCATCCACCAGCAGCACCCCTGGCCGTCCGTCCTCGGTGACGATCGCCACGGTGGGCACCAGCGTCTGGGCTTGCACGCCACCGGTCTGGAAGCCCACGTCGGCGGTCATGCCGATGCGCAGCTCCGGCGGGCGCTCGGGGAATTCCAGATACACATCGAAGGAGGTGACGTTGTTGAGTTTCACCGCCCTCGGTGTGATCCGCTTCACCCGGGCGGGGAAGCTGCGATCGGGGAAGGCATCCACGCGCACCTGGGCCTCCTGCCCCACGGCGATCCGGGCGATGTCGCTCTCGGGCACCTTGGCCACCGCCTCAAGCCCCTGGGAGAGCTCCACGATCGACGAGCTGGTGGCGCCCGCCACGGCGGCGGCCGTGGTGGTGGGGGTAACGAAGGAGCCGGGATCGGCAAAGCGCTGGGTGATCACCCCGTCGAAGGGGGCGCGCACAATCAGTTCGGCCTGCTCCACCCGGCGGGCCTCAATCCGCTGGCGGGCCGCCTGCACCGCCGCCACATCCACCGCGAAGGTGCTGCGCACGGCGTTGACGTCGCTGAGGCTGATGGCGCCCTGAAGAAACAACCCCTCATTGCGTTCCACCTCGCTGCGGCTGCGCACCAACTGGGCTTCGGCCGAGCGCAGCTGGGCCTGCAGTTCCTTGATGCGCTCCTGCAGGTCACCGGAATCCATGCGGGCCAGGGGCTGGCCGCGCCGCACCATGTCTCCTTCCTCCACGAACAGTTCCTCCAGCACGCCCTGGCGCTTGGGACTCACATTCACCCGCTGCTCGGCACCCATCTCCCCGGAGGCGCTGATCACCCCCGGCAGCTCCCCGGAGCTGGCCAGCACGGTGTAGGGGCCGAGGTCGGCCTGGCGGCTGCCGCGCTGGCGCTGCCACAGGCCCACGCCCGCCACCACCACCACCAGGGCGGCCAGCGCAGCCCACAGGCGCCGCTGCCGCCAGGGCGGTGGCGGCTCCGATGGCCGCGGAGACGGGGAGCCGCTGGCGGGACTGGTGGGGGGAGCGCCGCGGCTGGGGCTGGGCGCCACCTCAGGCAGGGGGGTGCGGGTGGGAA
This sequence comes from Cyanobium sp. ATX 6A2, assembly GCF_024346355.1. Taxonomy (GTDB): domain Bacteria; phylum Cyanobacteriota; class Cyanobacteriia; order PCC-6307; family Cyanobiaceae; genus NIES-981. The sequence goes on along the minus strand of NZ_JAGQCU010000001.1, from coordinate 242,230 downwards.
TCGGGGTGCATGACGCTGCTCCCAGTTTCGCGGTTGCTCCCCTGGGACGGCGAGCGACCATCCCCCCGACTTTCGCCAGAGGCGAGCCGGCCGGGGGCTCCGTAGATTCCAGTCATGCTCAAAGCCGGAATCGTCGGGTTGCCCAACGTGGGCAAATCCACTCTGTTCAACGCCCTGGTGGCCAACGCCCAGGCGGAGGCCGCCAACTACCCGTTCTGCACCATCGAGCCCAACTCGGGCGTGGTGGCGGTGCCCGATCCGCGCCTGGAGCGGCTGGCGGTTCTCAGTGCCAGCCGCGAGATCATCCCCACCCGGGTGGAGTTCGTGGACATTGCCGGTCTGGTGAAAGGAGCCAGCCAGGGGGAGGGCCTGGGCAACAAGTTCCTGGCCAACATCCGCGAGGTGGACGCGCTCGTGCACGTGGTGCGCTGCTTCGACAGCGACGACGTGATCCACGTGGCCGGTTCGGTGGATCCGCTGCGCGATGCCGAGGTGATCAACCTGGAACTGGCGCTGGCCGATCTTTCCCAGGTGGAGAAGCGGCGCGAGCGGCTGAAGAAACAGCTGCGCACCAGCAAGGAGGCCCAGGCCGAAGACGCCGCCCTGGAGCGCATCCAGCAGGTGCTTGAGGCCGGCGGCGCTGCCCGCAGCGTGACCCTCAGCCCGGAGGAGGCCGCGACGATCCGGCCCCTGGGGCTGCTCACCGCCAAGCCGATCATCTACGCCACCAATGTGAGCGAGGAGGATCTGGCCGCCGGGAACAGCCACTGCGAGGCCGTGACGGCGCTCGCGGCCCGTGAAGGGGCCGCCGTGGTGCGCATCTCCGCCCAGGTGGAGGCGGAGCTGATCGAGCTGCCCGAGCAGGAGCGGGCCGAATTCCTGGCCGGCCTCGGGGTGGAGGAGGGCGGCCTGCAGAGCCTGATCCGCGCCACCTACGACCTGCTGGGACTGCGCACCTACTTCACCACCGGCGAAAAGGAGACCAGGGCCTGGACGATCAGGGCCGGCATGACCGCTCCTCAGGCCGCAGGCGTGATCCACACCGACTTCGAGCGCGGTTTCATCCGCGCCCAGACGATCGGCTGGGAGCAGCTGCTCACGGCGGGTTCCCTGGCGGAGGCCCGCAATCGCGGCTGGCTGCGGGCCGAGGGCAAGGACTACCTGGTGGACGAGGGCGACGTGATGGAGTTTCTGTTCAACGTGTGATGCTGGACGCAGCCGCCCATGCCGGGATGTCCTCCCCGCAACCCTCCTCGCATCCCGCCCATCAGCCTGAGCACCGCCACGACTTCGACGTGCAGAAGGAGCTGCACCGCCGCATTCGCAACGACCCCGACTACGACGACTGGGAGTACGGCACCGAGCCGCTGCCCCACGAGGCCTGGGTCAAGCGCTCCGGAGCTGATCGCCCCCCTGGCGATTCCGCGGTCTGATCCGCCGCACCAGCAGCAGGCCGGCAACGCAGAGCGCCGCCATCACCAGCCAGAGGCTGGCGCCGTGCCCCTGGCCCTCGAGGGCCATGCCCGCCAGCAGTGGAGCGATGAGCGCGCTGATGGCAAAACACTGGGAGAACAGGGCCATCGCCACCCCCTGATGCTCCTCCGGCGAGATCTCGATCACCGCCTCGGTGGCGATGGGCAGGAAGGCGGCCTGGCCCATGGCCAGGGGCAGCTGGGCCAACACCACCACCCACACGCCTCCCACGAGCAGCGCCGAGAACGACAGCAGGGCGGTGCCGAAGGCGAAGCTCACCAGGCTGAGGCCCAGGCCCACCGCCACCGGCCGGCGCGCCAGGGCCTGGCCCAGGGGCCATTGGATCAGCACCAGCAGGCCCAGTTGCAGGCCGATCAGCAGCGCCCCCAGGCTGTCGGGCAGGGCCCCGCGCCGCAGGCCGCCGCGCACCAGATCCAGCGGCAGTGCGCTCTGCATCAGGGCAGGAAGCGAGGTGGCCAGCAGCGCGATCGCCAGCACCGGCAGCAGTTCCCGCAGCCAGGGCCCCCAACGGCGGGCCTCGGCGCTGGCCTGCCGGCGGTGGGGATCGGGCAGAGGGCGCAGCAGCAGCAGCACCACCATGGCGCTCAGGCAGAGGATGTCCAGCAGGTACACACCCCGCAGCCGTCCCAGAGCCGCCAGAGCGGCCCCCAGCAGCGCTCCGGCTGCGATTCCCGTGGCGTCGGCGCTGCGCACCAGCGCAAAGCCACGGGCGGAGGGGATCGGGGCCGGGCCGCGGGCACAGCTCAGGGGCACCGCCAGCTCGATGGCCGGCCAGTAGAAGCCCATGGCGATCCCCAGCATCAGCTGGCCGAGCAGGTAGCCGGGAAACTCCCGGGCGTTGAACAGGGTGGCATCGGCCCCCAGGGAGAGCAGGGCCGCCAGCAGCACCGGCAGGGAGCAGTTCAGCCCCCGGTCCAGCAGCAGGCCACAGAGGAAGCGCCCCACCGTGCCTGCCAGGGCCGCCAGGGCCAGCCCCTGGGTGACGTTGGTGGCGCTGAAGGCCTCCTGGTGAAACACCATGGGCGTGAGGTAGAGCACGCCGCCGGCACCCACGGAACCCACCAGCCGCAGCACGGCCACCTCGCGCAGGGCAGAGGGAAACTGGGTGTACCAGGTCCAGATCCCCGCTGCCCAGGCCAGCCCCCCGCGTTCACCCGCCCTTGTCAAACCGCCGCCGCCTGTCCGGGTTGATCGCCAGTCTGCTGGTGCTGCTGCCGGCCGGGGGGCTGCCACCGGCCCGGGCGGTGGAGGAGCTGGTGGTGCGCTTCGATGGTCTGGAGCTACCCATCGACCTGAATGACCTGGAGGCCTGGAGCCAGGACCCGGTCCGGGCCCGAAGCGATCAGGCGACCTGGCTCAACCTGCTCGATGATCGCTCCCGCACCGGCCTGATCCGCCTCCTGAAGGCTCCCCTGTTGCAGAACCGCAGCTTTGCCAGCGAGCTGCTCGGCAGCTGGAGCGGGGAGCAGATGCTGCGGCAGGTGGGGGGGCTGCTCACCGGCCCCGGGGGCCAGAGCACGGCGCCCCTGTTGATGGCCAGCCTGCAGCGACTGTTCGAGCGGCAACCGTCGGTGACGGCGCTGGAGCTGCTGCGCGAGCTGCCGGTCGAACAGGTGACATTGGAGGTGGATGGCCTGCTGGCCCTGGCTCAGCACTGGCGCGAGCAGCTGCAGCACCAGAAGCACGCCGTTGCGGAGCTGCGCCGGCTGCCGCTGCCGCTGCGCCAGTCGCAGCAGCTGCTGGTGGGGCGGCTGCGCACCAGCCAGCCAGCGGAGCCCAGGCGGCTGGAGCTGAGCGTGGCCCATCGCTCCGCGCCGCTGCCGATCGATCTCTGGGCCTCCCGGAGCTCCGCCCGCGGCGAGCCGCAACCCTGGCTGCTGTTGATGCCGGGTCTGGGGGGAAGCAGTAGCCAGCTCAACTGGCTGGCCTCCGCGCTGGCCGAGCAGGGCTGGCCGGTGCTGGTGCTCGAGCACCCCGGCAGTGATGAACGGGCCGTGCAGGCCTCGCTGAGCGGCCAGGGGCCGCCGCCAGGGGCGGAATCGGTGCCCCAGCGCCTGGCCGACCTGCAGGCCGTGCTCAATGCCCACGCCGAGGGGCGGTTGCCCGCCCTCGGCCCTCCCGGGGCCGGCGATGCCGGCGTGGTGCTGATGGGCCATTCCCTCGGTGGGCTGGTGGCCCTGATGGCGGCGGGGCTGGTGCCGGAGCAGGGGCTTGCCGCGCGCTGCCGTCAGGCCCTGGCCTCACTGCCGCTCACCAATGTCTCGCGGCTGCTGCAGTGCCAGCTGCAGGCCATCACCGGCGACGGCTCCCCCCGCTCGGCGCCGGCCGACCTCAGCCAGCCTCCACTGATGGACGGCACGCCGCTGCTGGCGGTGGTGAGTTTCAATGGCTTCGGCAGCCTGCTCTGGCCCGAGCGGGGCCTGGCCGATCTGCCGGTGCCGGTGCTGATGGCGGGTGGCAGCCTCGATCTCATCACCCCGCCGGTGCAGGAGCAGCTCGGCCTGCTGAGCAGCAGTCGCCATCCCCGCAGCCGTCTGGTGCTGGTGGACGGCGGTAGCCACTTCTCCCCGGTGCGTCTCGAGGGCGAGAGCGAGGCCCTGTTCCGGCTGGGGGAGGTGTTTGTGGGCGTAGATCCGCGGCAGGTGCAGGAGCTGTTGCTGCGCCTCACCAGCGAATTCCTCGACTCCGCTCGGCACGACGACCTGCTCGCTCCCCAGCGCCGCCGCCACGGCGGCGTGGAGGCCACCGTGCTCGATGCCGATGCCGCCCGGGCCTGGCAGCGCCGGCTGGCACCCCTGCCTGGCCCCCTGCGCCTGGGCAGAAGCGGATCAGGGGTCAGAACCGAATCCGGGGATCAAGGAGGGCCACCAGCAGATCCACTACCACCGTGACCAGCACCACCAGCGCCGCCACCACCACCACGATGCCCTGCACCAGCGGGTAGTCGCGCTGGGCGATCGCCTCCTGCAGGCGGGAGGCGATGCCCGGCCAGGAATAGGTGACTTCGATCAGCAGCGCGCCACCGATCAGCGAGGCCACGGTGATTCCCGTGATGGTGAGCACCGGCAGCAGGGCATTGGGCAGGGCATGGCGCAGCACCACCCTCACTTCTCCCAGGCCGCGGCTGCGGGCGGCCTCCACGTAGTCGGAGGAGAGGGCCCGGCGCAGGTTGAGCCGCAGGGCGTTGGTGAAGATGCCGCTGAGCAGCAGCGCCAGGGTGCCGGCCGGCAGCAGCAGATGGCGGATCGTGCCGCCGAGCTGCTGCCACTGCCCTGTGCTCAGGCCGCTGTGGAGACTCTCGAGCAGGTAAAAGCCGCTGCCCTGCGGCGGCAGCAGCGTGGGCGGGAACCGTCCCCCCACCGGCAGCCAGCCCAGCCACACGGCGAAGATCAGTTGCACCACCATCGCCGCCCAGAAGGGCGGCAGGGCATAGGTGCCGATGCCGTAGAGACGGCCGGCGAGATCGAGCTTGCCCTCGGGCCGGGCGATGCCGGAAAACCCCACGGCCAGCCCCAGCAGAGCGGCCAGCAGCAGGGCCGTGAGCCCCAGTTCCATGCTCGCCGGCAGGCTCTGGCTGATGATCCGGCTCACCGGCTCCTGGCTGTTGAGCGATTCGCCCAGATCGCCCCGCAGCAGATCCACGAGAAACTGGCCGTACTGCAGCAGCAGGGGCTGATCCAGACCCAGCTGGCTGCGCAGGGCGGCCCTGGTGGCTTCCGGAGCGCGGGTGCCTAGCACCGCATCCACCGGATCGCCGGGGGCCACGCGCAGGAGCAGAAACACCAGACTGGCGATCAGCCACAGCATCACGGGCACCAGGGCCAGGCGGGCGGCCAGGTAGCGGGCCAGGGCGCGGCGGCGACTCATGGCAGGCTCTGTAGTTCCTGCAGCAGCAGGCGCCCGTTGCCGTCGAAGCGGGGCGTCTCGAGTCGGGGCTGGGCCCAGGCCCGCGGCGTCACCAGCCAGAGGGGCAGGTAGGGAGCTGCGGCGGCAGTGCGCTCCTCAATGCTCCGCAGCAGCTCCAGGCGTTCGCTCCCGGTCAGCCCCTCGCTGCGCAGCAGATCCCGCTGCAGCCCGGGGGCTGTCCAGAAGCTGCCGCTCAGGGCGCTCTCTCCCCTGAGGCAGTGCTCGCCCTCGGCCTCGCTGCAACTCAGCAGGGGAAACAGATAGGCCTCCGGGTCGCGCACCGCTCCGCGCCAGTCGAGCATGACGGCCGCGAAAGCCCCCTCGCCGAGCTGCCTGTACACCGTGGTCGACTCCATGCCGTTGGGTTGCAGCGCGATGCAGTCGCCCAGATCGCGGGCCAGCTGGGCCTGCCAGGTGAGCACCATCAGGCGGTCGGAGGGGATGTTGGAGCGGAACGTGAGCGGCAGCTCCAGCACCCGGCCATCGCAGTAACCCGCCTGGCGGAACAGGCTGCGGGCCCTGTCCGGGTCGTAGGCGGGCCAGATCTGCCGGCTTGTGCCGCTCACCGCCGGGGGCACCAGGTCGCGCAGGGGACTGCGCAGACCCTGGCTGACCCGCTCGCTGATCAGCTGCCGATCGAGGCTGTGCACCAGGGCCTGGCGCAGTTCGGGATCGATGAAAGGCGGCTGCTGGGTGTGCAGGGTGATGTAGCCGATCTCCAGGGCCGGGCCCCGACCCTCCCGCAGCTCTCCCAGCTCGGCCCGGCGCTCCAGGGCCTGCTGGTGGTCTTCGTGCAGGCCGGTGGAGAGCAGCACATCCACCTCGCCGCTGCCCATGGCGCCGAACAGGGCGGTGGAGTTGCCCAGGCTCACCAGCACGATGCCGGCGTTGCGGGGCCGCTCGCCCCAGTAGCGCTCGAAGGGCTCCAGGCGCTGCTGCTGATCGCTGAAGAAGCTCAGCCGGTAGGGCCCGGTGCCCACGAAGCGATCACTGAGGGCGCGATCGCCGTAGTCCCGGTAGGCCTGGGGAGAAACGGGGGTGAGGTTGATGGTGCTCAGCAGCTGGGGCAGCACCGTGGTGGGGCGCCTGAGACGCAGCTCCAGCTCGTGCGATCCGCTGGCCCGCACGGCCTCAATGCGCTCGTCGAGCAGATAGCTGAGGGTGCCGATCGCCAGGAAGCGCTCCAGGCTGAACACCATGGCGGCCGCATCGAAGGATGTGCCGTCGTGGAACAGCACATCGCGGCGCAGGGGGATGGTCACCGTCAGGCCGTCGGAACTGACGCGAGGCAATTCCGCGGCCAGGGCCGGAAGCAATCCGCCGTCATCGTCCAGGCGGTAAAGCGGATCGCCGATGGCACTGAGCAGCTGGGTGGCTCCGAAGGTGGAGGCGCGCACGGGGTCCACCGAGCCCACCCGGGCGCTGGTGGCCACCACCAGATCGCCACTGGACCGCTCTCCGGCGGACGCAATGGCGGATCGGGTGGCGGTGCCTCCCCCTGACCCACTTGGCACCCGGCAACCTGCCAGCACGAGGGCGGCGATCAGGAATGAGCCCCAGCGCAGCGACGTCAGCCGAGGTATCAGCCGGGGAGTCAGCCGCAAGGACCGGGGCAACGTGGAGAGGTCAGCAGAATGCTGCCATTCAAGAGTGAGGGGGCCGGGCGGGCTGCACCTCCTGCAGGGAAATTTCAAACACTTCAGAGCCCTGCCGGGCCAGGGGCCAGCGGCGCAACCAGCAGCGGTCGTGTCGGTCGTCGATGCCGATCACCTGGTACACGTGATCATCGGCCTGGATCCGAACGCAGTCCCCTTGGCTGGGGGCGGTGCGGGGATGGGTGCAGGAAAGACTGGTCATGAACGAATCATGAAGTGGTGGGAAAGCGAGCGGAACAGATCTGATGTGATCTGTCCTAGCGACGGAAGCGCCGCCGGCGCGACCGGGAGAAGACTGGACGAGATTTAAGGATTCCTTTCGAATCGGACTGATGCCATGGTGCCGTGTCGACGCCATCGCGCATCCCCCAATGCCGATTTGCGCACCAAATCCAGGCCCGGACTGTGGGCCTTCAGAGCGTGCGCAGGCAGGCGGCCACGCCCTGCACCTCCGGCAGAGCGGCGATGGCCTCGAGGGCCTGACGGAAGTGGGCCTCCAGCACCTCGTGGGTGATCACCACGATCTCGGCGGCCTCGCTCTCGGCCTCGAACTGCACGATCGACTGAATCGACACCCCCGCCTCCCCGAAGCAGGTGCCGATCCGGCCGATCACACCCGCCTCGTCGCTGGTGCGCAGCCGCACGTAGTTCCGATGGGTGGTGCGAGCACCGTCGATCAGGTGGCACTGGCGCCAGCTGCCGGCCGCCAGCAGCGGATCGAGGCCCACCGGCCCCTTGGCCGAGCCCGATGGATTTGTGGCCTCACGGATCCCGGCGATGTTGAGGATGTCGGCCACCACCGCGGAGGCGGTGGGCCCCGCCCCGGCTCCGGGGCCGTAGAACATCACCTGGCCCACCGGGTCTCCCTCCACCAGGATGGCGTTGAACACCCCGTTGACCCCGGCCAGGGGGTGGCTGCGGGGCAGCAGCGTGGGATGCACGCGCACATCCAGCAGCTGGCTGCCGGGCTGCTGGGCAGTGCCGGCCAGGGTGCCTGGTTCGCTGTCGGGCTGGCTGTCGATCCGCTGGGAAATGGCCAGCAGTTTGACCACAAAGCCGAGTTTGTCGGCGTAGGCCACATCGCGGGCGTCCAGCTGGTCGATGCCCTCGGTGGGGATCGCCTCCCGCGGCACTGAGCCCCCGTAGGCCAGCCCCGTGAGGATGGCGATCTTGTCGGCGGCGTCGGCGCCCTGCACATCGGCCGCCGGATCGGCCTCGGCATAGCCGAGGAGCTGGGCGTCGGCCAGCACCGCCCCGTAGTCAGCCCCCTCGGCCGCCATGCGGCTGAGGATGTAATTGGTGGTGCCGTTGATGATGCCGCTCACCCGTTCGATGCGGTTGGCCCCGAGCGACTGCTTCAGCGGTTCGATGATCGGGATTCCGCCGCCCACCGCCGCCTCCAGCAGCACGTACACCCCGGCGGCGGCGGCAGCGGCGGCGATCTCCTCCCCGTGGCGGGCGATCACCGCCTTGTTGGCCGTGACCACGGGCTTGCCGGCGGCGATGGCCCGCAGGATCAGCGTGCGGGCCGGCTCCAGTCCGCCGAGCACCTCCACCACGATGTCCACCGCCGGGTCGTCCACCACCACTTCGGGATTGGTGGTGAGCAGCTCAGGGGCCACCGGCACCGCCCGGGGCCGGTCCAGGTTCCGCACCGCCACCCGCCGCAGCGCCAGCTCCGCCACCAGGGGATGGCGTCCTTCGGGGTTGGCCAGGATGTCGGCAACCCCTGCTCCCACCGTGCCGAGGCCGAGCAGGCCGATGCCGATCGTCATGGGCTGGGAACGCGCAGAAGGCCGATCCTAGAAATCAGGCCGCGAGCGCCCTGGCCTGGCTCTGCATCATCCGCAGGATGTTCAGAAAGCCGTTGGCACGGGAGGGGGTGAGACTGGCCTGCAGCCCGGTGGCGGCGATGAAGCCCGGATCGATGGCGCTGGCCTGCTCGGGGGTGAGCCCTTCGAGCCCTTCGATCAGCAGGGCCAGCAGGCCCTTGGTGATGGCAGCGTCGGAATCGCCCTGCCAGTGCAGGGTGCCGTTCTGCAGCTCCCCCACCACGTACACCTGGGACACGCAGCCCTTGACCTTGAACGCGTCGTTGCGGAACTCCTCCGGCAGGGGCTGGAGTTTCTTGGCCAGCCAGAGCACGTATTCGTAGCGACGACGGGGGTCGGCGCTGCCGGCCAGGCGCTCGACCATGCGATCGAGGGCTTTGCTGCCCGTGGCGATGGGGCGGGAGTCAGCCATTCAGCGCCGTCGCCGGTGGCCCAGCAGCAGCGCTCCGGCGGCACCAAGCCCCACTGTCAGGCCCCCCAGCACCGGTTGCCGCAAGCCGGAGGAGCGTTGGGCCAGCCGCCGCTCTGGAGCCCTGGGTCGCCAATCTCCCAGGGGGCTGGGGCTGGAGGCCAGGGGGGGTGAGGCGCCGGCTTCGGCCAGTTCCAGGTAGTCGCGGTGGCCGGGCCCCGCATCCACCTGCACCTCCCAGTCGGCGGCGGCGTCATCCGGCAGGGCAAAGCGCAGACGCCCCTCGGCGTCGGTGCGGCCCAGATCGACTGCCTGACCGTCGGGACGCAGCAGCCTGACCGCCGCCGCGTCAGCGGGTTCGCCAGTGCTGAACCGGCTGTTCAACTCCAGCTCCTGGCGGAAGGATGCGTTCACTTCCGAGATGTGCTCGAGGCTGCTCTCGATCGCGTGGCCCCAGGCGGGCCCGCCGCTGAGGGCTCCCAGAATCAGAGCCCCGAGGCCGAGAACGGCCCGGCCCGCCCGCGGGCCGGGGCAATGGATGGTGATCTCCGTCATCGGTGGTCTGCGGCTCAGCTGTCCTTCCAGCGGCTGTCGCGGGTTCTGCCGGCCTGCACCATGCGCACCATTGAGCTCACCATCATCGAGAGGGCGTCGTGGGACTCAGTTCGGGCAGCCAGCTCGGCGGCCAGCACGCGATCAGAGGCGGTGGGGGCGGAGGCGGTGGAGGCAGAGGCGGATGGGGCGACGCTGAAGGTGGTGTCCGAAGTGAGGGAGGACAGATTCACGGCGACCGCCTGTGCACTGGGCGTGATCCTCGCAAAGTTGCGTCGGAGCCGAGGGGATCAGGGGCTGTTTGTGAACAAGATTGTGATGCGGGTGCCGAAGGGCCGCCCTGGGCCTGAGCGAGCGGCCGCCCCAGTCCCCGCTCGCAGATCCAGCCATCGAAGGGCACATCCCAGGGATCCGCATGGAGCCGCTCCAGCAGGCAGCCGGAGGGCAGCACCGCCAGGGCCGGCACACGGCGCCAGTCGGGCCGGCTGCGCAACCGGTCGTACCAGCCGCCGCCATAGCCGAGCCGCAGCCCCCGCCGATCGACCGCCAGCGCCGGCACCAGCAGCAGCGCCAGCTCCCCGGCCGCCAGATCGCCCGCAGAGGGCGGCGGCGCGGGAATGCCGCAGGCATCGCGGTGCAGGGCCTGGGCGGCGTGCCAGGGGCGGTAGAGCAACCGGTTCCCGGCAACGGCGGGCAGGGCCAGCCGGCTGGCCAGGGCCGGCTGATCGGCCAGGGGCCGCAGGTCAACCTCGCCGGCCAGGGGCCAGTAGAGGCCCACCCGGCCGGCTCCGGCCAGGGGCCCCTCCAGCACCAGGGCCACCTGGGTGCGAATCGCCGCTTCGCTTCCGGGGAGCAGCTGCCCCCGCAGCGCCCGCAACCGGAGCCGCAGGGCCGCCTTGTCAGCTGATGTGGCGTCGTGGTGCTCAGCCATCACCCTCAGCGCTGGAACCAGCCGGTGAGGGCGGCGGCCAGAGCGTCGGCGGCATCGTCGGGTCGCGGCGGGCACTCCAGCTGCAGCTCGCGCATCACTGCCTCCAGCACCTCCTGCTTGTCGGCGTGGCCATTGCCGGTGAGGGCCTGCTTGATCTGCATGGGGGGGAACTCCACCACCGCCACGTTCCAGCGGGCCAGGGTCATCAGCAGCACGCCACGGGCCTGCACCACGGCAATGGTGGTGCTGGAGCGATAAAAGAAGAACTTCTCCACCACCGCCAGCTGGGGCCTCCAGGTGCGTAGCAGCACCCGCAGATCGCGGGAGATCTCCACCATCCGCTCACCCTCGCTGCGGCCAGGATCGGTGCGCAGGATGCCGCAGTCGAGCAGGCGCTGGCGGCCCTGCTGCGGTTCGATCTCGATCACCCCGTAACCCACCCGGGCCAGGCCCGGGTCGATGCCGAGGATGCGCATCGGGTTGTTCCCTAGGCCGCCAGGGCCAGTTCGAAGGCGCTGCGGTCGGCCGATTCGGGCCGCTCGAACACCTTGCAGAACATCTTCACCACCCGATCGCCGGAGTCGATCTGCTCAAGCGGATCCTTGCGCAGGCGATGGCGCAGGCAGCAGGCCGCCACCCGGGCCACGTCGTCTTCGCTCACCTCGCTGTGGCCTTCGAAGGCGGCCAGGGCGCGCGCCGCCCGGTTGGTGACGATGTCACCACGCAGACCATCCACATCCAGCTCACCGCAGATGGCGGAGATGCGGATGCGCAGGTCATCGTCGATCTGTACCTGCCCCAGCCGCTCCTGGGCCTCCACAACTCGGGCCTGCAGGGCCTCCTGGCCGGCCTGCATGGCGCCGTTGAAGCCGTCGGGGTCGTTGTCGAAGGCGGTGCGCTGGTCGACCACCTGCACCCGCAGCGCCGGATCGCGCACGGTGCGCACCTCCACGCTCATGCCGAAGCGATCGAGCAGCTGGGGCCGCAGCTCGCCTTCCTCCGGGTTGCCGGAGCCGATCAGCACAAATCGGGCCGGGTGGCGCACGCTCACCCCCTCGCGCTCCACGGTGTTCCAGCCCGAGGCGGCCGAATCCAGCAGCACATCCACCAGGTGGTCGTCGAGCAGGTTCACCTCATCCACGTAGAGCAGGCCGCGGTTGGCCTTGGCCAGCAGGCCCGGCTCAAAGGCCCGCACCCCCTCGCTGAGGGCCTTTTCGATGTCGATCGTGCCGCAGAGGCGATCCTCGGTGGCCCCCAGGGGCAGGTCCACCATCGGCACCTGGCGGCGCTCCACCGGCAGCTCCTCGCCCTGCTCCTGGCGCTGGCGCACCTCTTCGCTCTGCAGGTCGGGATCCTCGGGGGCGCTGTTGTAAGGATCGCCGCTCACCACGTCGATCTCCGGCAGCAGATCGGCCAGGGCCCTGATCGCGGTGCTCTTGCCCGTGCCCCGGTCGCCCATGATCATCACGCCGCCGATGCGGGGGTCGATCACGTTGAGCAGCAGGGCCAGCTTCATCTCCTCCTGACCCACAATCGCGGTGAAGGGGAAGACCCGGCGCTGGCGGACTGGCGTCACGGAGTGCTGCTGGCTGGCTGTTGGCCCGATTGTTTCACAGCTGGGCTGGTGGCCTGTCCGTCCGAGACGGGCAGCAGGCTCAGCACCTGGGGCGGGGTGGCGTCGGCCGGATAGATCAGCCGCACCCGCAGGTTGCGGGAGTCCCCCGGACCCAGGCTCACGGTGCCCAGGGGCGGGCTCTGATCGCCGGCCCGCTGCACCAGGTGGAAGCGGCGCCGGGCCGACGGTCGGCCTTCGACGCCATCCAGCCCGGCCACCTCGATCGGGCCACGGAACATCACCGAGCGCACCGGGGTGGTGTGGAAGCGCAGTCCGCCCAGGGCCTGATCGGTCTTGAGCGGGGATTCGAACGTCAGCTGCAGCTGAACCGATTTCGATCCGGTGTTGCGCAGGGGAATCGTGAGGTCGTATTCCACCCCGTAGTTGCCGTGGGCGGCCCAGGCGGTGCCGGGATAGAAGGCCTTGAGCTCCGCGGTCTGCACCTGCTCGGTGCCGAGCCGACCGCGCTCAAGGGAGGCGATCGGCCAGGAGATCGGGGCGGCGTCAACGCTGAGCCAGGGTTGGCCAGGGCTGGTGATGGTGCCCCGCCAGACGCTGCCCTCCTGCACCCCGCTCACCCGCGAATAGATCATCCGGCCCGGCGCGCCGCGGGGGGTGGGCACGTGCTCCTTGGGACTGAGGCCGCCATCGAGCAGGGGCGCCCAGGTGTCGGCCGGCGGCGGCTGATCGAGCGGGCCGAAGGCGGCCAGGGTGGCCAGGCTCACGGGGCCATCGCTGTGCAGCCGCAGCTGCAGGTTGCGACCGTTGAGCAGGGGGTCCAGACCCCGCACCGGCAGGGGCAGCACCACAAGCGTGCTGGCCTCCCCGGCCTGCAAGGTCCACTCGCGGGGAATTTCTGGGCTGCGCCGGCGCATCAACAGTTCGGTGGCCACGCGGCTGCCTGGGCCGGCCCAGGCCGGAGTGGTGCCCTCAGCCAGCAGCGGCGGCAGGGGCAGGAACGGAGCCCCGGCCATGGCCGGATCCAGCGACTGCGACAGGGCCGTGGAGCCCTCCAGCAGGCGCAGCTGCACGGGACTGTCGCCGCGGGGTTGGGCCACCACCGCCAGCCACAGGGTGGAACTGAGGGTTTCCGGTTTGCCGGCGTAGACGTGGTGGCTGAACAGGTCGAAGCGGCCGTGGAGGGCCACATCCAGGTGGGCCTCCGGCACGCTGCGACCGGCGGCCGGGAAGGTGGAGAGCAGGATGCCCGGACCGCTGATCAGCTCCGGATTGTTGTCGTTCACCATCAGCACCGAATCGAGCCCGCCGGGCAGGGGGGCCACGGTCTGGCGACGCAGCAACGGTTCGCTGCGCTCACCCTGCTGCTGGGCCGGAGCCGGTGTGGGTGCCAGGGCCAGGGCAGGGGTCAGCAGCAGCAGGCTGCACAGCACGGAGCGGGTCATCGCGGGGAGTGGCATGGCGGGCGGAGGTAGCGGCGGTTGGGTCATGGGCGCCCCACCAGGGTCTGGCTCACGGCTGCGGCCATGCCGCGGATCAATTCGGCGGAGCGGGGATCGTTGAAGGGGCCGGTGACCATGAAGGCGGCCACGGCCCGTTGGCCATTGGGCAGTTGGATCAGGGCGGCATCGGCGTAGGCGGTGCCGATGTCGCCGGTTTTGTTGAGGGCGGTGATGCCCAGGCTGAGCAGCTCGGGGTCGGCCTGCTCGGCGTTCTTGCCCAGGCCCTGCAGCAGGCCCTGGGGAATCAAGGTGTCGGTGCCGGAGCTGGCCATGATCTCGCGGAAGTGGTCGCGGGCGCGGGGACCGAGGGTCTCGCCGGTGTCCACCAGGGCGATGGAGCGGGCCAGGTCGCGGGCGCTGCTGGTGTTGGTGCCATCGAGATCCGGGAGCCAGTTGTTGAGTTGTGTGGCCGACAGCCCCATGGTCTGGAAGCGGGCGTTGACGGCGGCCTGGCCGCCCAGCTTCTGAATCACCAGGTTGGTGGCGCTGTTGTCGCTGACCCGGATCATCTCGGTGGCCGCCTCGCGGAACGGGAAGCGGGTGCCCAGGGGGCGGGTGGCCATCCAGCCGGCGCCGCCACCCACCAGCTCCTGGGTGAGCTGCAGCGGGTCGTTCCAGCTGAGCTTGCCCGAGTCGAGATCCTCCAGGGCCACCACCAGGATCGGGGTCTTGATCGAGCTGGCCGCCGGCATCGGCTGGTCGGGGCCGAGCTGGGCGAAGCGGCCGTCGTCGAGCACGAGCAGAAATCCGGTGGCCTTGAGGTCCTTCTGGGCTGCCGCCAGTTGCTGCCAGCGCTCACTGAGCTCGGTGATCTCCTGCCTGGGCTGGAAGCGGCCCATCGCCAGACTCTGCTGCTCAGGGGCTTCGGCCAGCTGGCCGAAGCTGGGCAGGTTGCCCTCGGCCAGCCGCGGTGCCAGCAGCCTCAGGCCGGTGCCGGCCAGCACCCCCAGGCCCACGCCCATCACGGCCAGCCGCAGCAGCAACAGCAGGGTTTGCCGCCAGCGGTTGCGGGGGGGCCTGGGGGATTGAGCGGCGCTCAAGGCAGCTGGGAGAGGATCGGCTGAAGTTAAGGGGTGGGGGCCGGATCGTCGCCCTCTCTGGTGCCAGTGCCGCCGCGGGTCTGGGCCCAGCGCAGCTGGCGCACCATCCCCCGGAGCAGGGCCGCCTCCTCGCTGCCCACCTGGGCGCGCTGCAGCAGGGCCCGGAGCTTGGCCATCCGTGCCGCAGCGGTGTGGGGATAGAGGAAGCCCACCTCCAGCAGCAGTCGCTCGGCATCGCCGAGCATG
Source organism: Cyanobium sp. ATX 6A2 (assembly GCF_024346355.1). Classification (GTDB taxonomy): domain Bacteria; phylum Cyanobacteriota; class Cyanobacteriia; order PCC-6307; family Cyanobiaceae; genus NIES-981. The sequence goes on along the minus strand of NZ_JAGQCU010000001.1, from coordinate 227,090 downwards.
GCTTCCAGTGCCGCCCGCGGGCAGGGTTCCGGCCCTGGCCCGGAGGGCGGTGAGCAGTCGCTCGCGCCGGCTGATTGCCGGCTTCCGGTCTGCAAGCGGTGCCAGTGGTGCAACACCACGGCAGCGGCCTGGGCCAGGTTGAGGGAGCCGTAGGTGCTTGCGGTGTCGATGCTCAGCAGCCTGCCGGCCTGGAGCAGCTCCGCGTTGCTCAGGCCCCGGTCCTCGCGGCCGAACACCAGGGCTCGCGGCACTGCGGTGGAGTGCTGGCCAGCGCCGGCGGCGGAAACGTCCTCCCCCAGCCAGCCCAGGGCCCCATCGAGGCCCTGCAGGGGCAGCGGTTCACCGCAACGACGGCCACTGGTGGCCACCACCCGCCGGCAATCGGCCAGGGCCGCCGCCAGGCTGGGAAACAGCCGCGCCGACTGCAGCACAGCAACCCCGTGCACCGCCATGCGCCGGGCCTCCTCGCCGAGGTGAGAGCAACGCGGCGCCACCAGCCGCAGATCGGTGACCCCGAAGTTGGCGCAGACCCTGGCCACGCCGCCCACGTTGAGGGGGCCGGCGGGCTCCACCAACACCACCGCCAGGGGCGGGCCCTGGCTCACACCAGCCCGTTCAGGTAGGCGAGCAGGTCGGCCATGGCCTGGGGTTCGGGCTGAAAGCTGGGCATCGGCGGAGTGCGACCGCTCACCACCTGGCGGATCAGCTGCCGCTGATTCTTGCGTTCCGCCACTCCGTGCAGGTTGGGGCCCACCAGTCCCTGGGCGGCGATGCCGTGACAACCGGCGCAGTTCAGCCGAAACAACAGGGCACCATGCTCCACAGATCCCTTGAGCTCAAGGGTCTGACGGGTGTAGGGATCGCTGCCGGCACCCGGCAGCACCAGCAGCGCCAGCACGGTGCAAGCGATGGCAGCTGCCGTCACCAGAGCGGCCACCAGTCCACGACCCATCCCGCCGCCAGGGGCGAGCTCGGCGGCGGAGTCGGGCGCTGGAGACTGGGGGGTGCTGGATCGCACGGGGCTGGTCACACGGGGAGCGGCGGGAGCTGGGCTTGGCTGGAATGGGATCGATGACCAGGCCTTCACCAGCCTGACGGGCGGCAGACCTGCGCCGTGAGCAACGGCTGGGGCTTCGGCACGGATGTGGTGGGCAGCGAACACGTCGGCGTGGAACAATTGTGACTTGAAAGCCACGCCGGTCTCGCCATGATCGAACCACTGCTCTGCGGGATCGTGCTGGGCCTGATCCCTGTGACCCTGCTGGGTCTGTTCGTGGCGGCCTGGAGCCAGTACCGCCGCGGTTCCATGCTCGACGGCTGAGCGTTCAGCGCTCCTGCAGCAGCAGCACCGTGGTGGACCCATAGCGGCGGCGCTCCCGTTGTCGCCAGCCCTCCGGTACCTCCGCCACCGCATCGCTACCGCACTCCCAGACCAGGGTTCCGGTTTCGGCCAGCCAGCGCCCGGTGGCCACCGCGTTGGCGATCGGCCCATACAGACCCGCCGCGTAGGGAGGGTCGGCATAGATCAGATCGAAGCCGCCCCCATTGCGGGTTTCCCCTCCGTTGCCGCGCCGCAGCCAGCGCAGCACCTCGTCGATCTGCACCTCCACCTGCGGCTGCCGCCCCAGGCCCTGCTGCACGGCCTCGAGATTGCTGCGGGCCACTGCCGCCAGGCGCCGATCGCGCTCCACCGCCACCACCTGGGCGGCTCCGCGCTGCAGGGCTTCGCAGGCCATGGCGCCGCTGCCGGAACAGAGATCAAGCCAGCGGCAGCCAGGCAGTTCGGCCGCCAGCAGGTTGATCACGGCCAGCCGCACCCGGGCGGGGGTGGGGCGGGCCAGGGATCCGGGCGGACTCTTCAGCCTGCGGCCGCCGCTGAGGCGCAGGCTCATGGCAGCCCCGCGCTCATGCCGGCAACCACTGGAGCCAGCGCTGCAGGATCGCCGCACCGGCCCGGCCCGATTTCTCCGGGTGAAACTGGCAGGCGCCGATGGCGCCGTGCCACACCGCGGCGGTGACCGTGTCGCCGGCGAAGTCCACCCCGGCGGTGGTGATGGCCGGATCGCTGGGTTCGGCGGCGAAGGAGTGCACGAAGTACACCCAGGCCTCGGGAGCTCCAGCGGGCAGCAGGGGGCTGGGGCTGAGCGGGATCAGGGGCTCCCAGCCCATGTGCGGGATCGGATGGCCGCGGCGGCGCGGCAGTGCCCGTACCCGCCCCGGCAGCAGAGCCAGCCCCCGGCTGTGGCCCTCATCGCTGGCTTCGAACAGCAGCTGCAGCCCCAGACAGATGCCCAGCAGCGGCCGCTCCGCTGCGCACCAATCGCGCAGCATTGCTTCCAGCCCGCTGGCCCGCAGCCGCTCCATGGCCGGGTCGAAGGCCCCCACCCCCGGCAGCAGCAGCCCCTGGCAGCTGTCGATCAGGGGCGCGTCGGCCGCTGGATCGGCCACGCTCACCACCTCCGCGCCCAGCCGCTCGAAGCCCCGCCGCACCGAGTGCAGGTTGCCCATGCCGTAGTCGATCAGGCCCAGACGCCTCATGACGGCTCCAGGCAGCGCTGCTCGGGCTGCTCCAGGGCCGATCCACCGCCCAGGTCGAGCCCGTTGAGGGCATCGATCAGTTGGTACAGCCTGCCCATGCGGCGCATATTGAAGCGGAAGCGCAGGCAGGGCCGCAGAAAGCCATCGTCATCGCTGGTTTCGGCGGCGTGGATGGCCCCTTGGTCCACCAGGTCGTCGAAATCACGGTTGAGCCGCTCCAGCGCTTCCGCTGGGATCGGGGCATTGAGCTGCAGTTCCAGCCGATCACTGAGCAGTTCGGCGGCGTGGAACACCCGGTAGAAGCGGGAGATGCGGGCAATCGCTTCGCTGGCGCTGTCCGTCTGGCACACCAGGGAGCGATCCTCAGGTGAGATCAGGCCCCGTTTGGTCATCAGCCGCTGCACCTCCACCTGCCAACTGCTCCAGAAGGGATCTCCCGGCGGAGCGAGCAGCACCAGCGGCATCGGTGGGGTGCGGCCCGTCTGGATCAGGGTGAGTGCCTCGAACAGCTCATCGAGGGTGCCGAAGCCGCCGGGCAGCACCACCACCGCGTCGCTCTCGCGCAGGAAGAACAACTTGCGGGTGAAGAAGTAGCGAAAGTTGAGCAGCCTCGCTTCGTAGCTGCTCACGATCGGATTGGGGTGCTGCTCGAACGGCAGGTCGACGTTGAGACCGAAGCTGGCCTGGCTGCCGGCCCCGCGGTTGGCGGCCTCCATGATGCCGCCACCGGCACCGGTGATCACCTCGAATCCTTCCTCCACCGCCCGCACGGCGAGCTCCTCGGCCATCTGGAAGGCGGGGTCGTCGGCTGTGGTGCGGGCCGAGCCGAATACCGACACCTTGCGAACCTTGCGGTGTGGCCGGAATGCCTCAAGGGCTTCGCTGATGTCAGCCAGGGTGCCACTGATGATCCGCCAGGCGTCGGGCTCGGTTTCGTTGCGGCAGATGTCGAGTAGGGACACCAGGGCGCGGTGAATGGTGCGCCGCTGGGGGTGGTGCTCAATGGCGCTGGCGAGGGCCTCAAGAGGGCTGATACCGCCGTTGCGCTGTGCCGGTGAAAGGGCCGACCGGGGATCTGTCAGGGGGCTGTTCAGACCGGAGCTGTCAGAGGTACTTGCTGATCGTGCCGGACAGGGTGGTCTTGGGCACGGCACCGACGACGGTGTCGACTTTCTGACCGCCCTTGAACACCATCAGGGTGGGAATGCTGCGGATGCCGTATTGGCTGGCCACGTTGGGATTTTCGTCGGTGTTTAGCTTGAACACCTTGATCTGGCCCTCGAATTCCTTGGCGATTTCATCGACGATCGGCGCCACCATGCGGCAGGGGCCGCACCAGGGCGCCCAGAAGTCGACCAGCACAGGCACATCACTCTTGAGCACGTCCTGCTCGAAGGAGGCGTCGGTGACAGCGGCTGCGCTGGACATCCTTGTTGGGATCGGGATTTCAGCAATGTAGCAAGGGGTCCAGACCGCTTTGCCGGCCCCACATCAAGCGTTGCAGGAGGCGAGCCGGGCCGCTGGTGCGCTGGAGGGGGAAGCAAAAAGGCCCGGACGAGCCGGGCCGGAGGGTGTGAGGAGTGTGCGAGCTGTGAAGCCCCCACAACCTCAAGATAGACCTCGCCTCCTACTTCCCCATGCCCAGCTGCTGCGCCTTCTGATACACCTTGCCCTCGGTGAGCAGCGATGGAGCCACCACCACCTCCACCTGCTGCATCTCCTGAAGGGTGCGGGCTCCCAGGGTGCCCATGGAGGTGCGGATGCAGCCGAGCAGATTCTGGGTGCCGTCGTCGAGGCCGGCGGGGCCGCGCAGGATCCGCTCCAGGCTGCCGGTGGTGCCCACCTTGATGCGGGTGCCGCGGGGCAGCACTGGGCTGGGGGTGGCCATGCCCCAGTGGAAACCCCGGCCAGGGGCCTCGGCGGCTCGGGCGATCGGCGACCCGATCATCACCCCATCGGCGCCGCAGGCCAGACACTTGCAGATGTCGCCTCCGGTGACGATGCCGCCATCGGCGATCACGGGCACGCGGCGGCCGCTCTCGGCGGCGTAGTCGTCACGGGCGGCGGCACAGTCGGCCACGGCGGTGGCCTGGGGAATGCCCACCCCGAGCACGCCGCGGCTTGTGCAGGCGGCGCCGGGGCCGATCCCCACGAGCACGCCGGCGGCACCAGCGCGCATCAGCTTCAGGGCCACCTCGTAGGTGACGCAGTTGCCGATCACCACCGGCACGCCGAAGTCGCGGCAGAGGGCCTCGACATTGAGGGTTTCCTGGCCTTCAGGGCCGATGTGCTCGGTGCTCACCACCGTGGCCTGCACGAAGAACAGGTCGGCGCCGGCCTCGGCGATGGCCCTGCCGAACCTGATCGAGGCCACCGGGGTGGCGCTCACCGCGGCGATGCCGCCCTTCTGCTTGATCTCAGCGATGCGCCTGCGGATCAGGTCTTCCCGTACCGGCTGGCTGTAGAGATCCTGCATCAGGGACACGAACTCGTCCTTGCCCACGGCGGCGATGCGATCCAGCACCGGGTTGGGGTCGTCATAGCGGCACTGCACCCCCTCCAGGTTGAGCACCCCCAGGGCGCCCTGCCGGCTGAGCTCCACGGCCATGGCCACGTCCACCACGCCATCCATGGCGCTGGCGATGATGGGGATCTCCCGCTCAATCCCCCCCAGGCTCCAGCTGCTGTCGGTCACGGCCGGATCCACCGTGCGGCCGCCCGGCACCAGGGCAATTTCGTCGATGCCATAGGCGCGACGGACGGTGCGGGAACGGCCGAGCTGGATATCCACAGAGGGTGGGCAGATTCGGGCCACCGTATCAACTGATGCGGCTTTAGTCCTGGCCGCGGAAGCTGCGCCAGCGTTGTTGCAGGCCGTCGAGCAGCCGCTCGCGCTCGCTGCGGCGAATCAGCTTGGGAAGGCCATAGCGGACGCCCCAGATCACACCCACCAACTCCAGCAGACCGGGCACCAGCGGAAGGCTGTTGATGGCGCTCAGCAGCCCTGCGTACACCCGCAGCACCATCAGCACCGTGATCAGCGCGAGCCCGAGGGTGAGGGGCGTTTTCGCCTGCTGCCAGAGGCTCTGCAGCTCGCCGCTGCGCCACCACTGCTGCAGCTTCTCAACCAGCAGATTCCACTCGCCGCCATCGCCATCGCCTGTGGGCGTGGCGCCGCCGCCGAGTGCTGGCACGGTGGTGCTGGTTTCCACAGTGGGCTCCGCCACTGCGGTGGGTTCGTTCAGGGGCGGTGGGGTGGGCTCGGAGGCGGGAGCATGGCTGGACTCGCCGCTCATGTCTGCGGCCGTGACGGCTTCGGCACTCGCCTCTGCAGCACGCGCTGCCGCGGCACGCGTGTCCGCGGTGCTGGTGTCTGCGGGGCTGGAGGCGGCCTGCAGGTCGTCGCGCTGGGTGTCGGCCATGGGGGCGATGGGCGAAGAACGGGGAGCTGTGCTGGGCAGGGTCCTGGCGGATTGCCTGTCGCGGCCTGTGGCTCGTCAAAGTTGCGCAGGAGCTTAAGGGTGATTGCCCGCCCCCTCTTGCCTCAGCTGTCGATGGGCAGCAGGGTGGGCTGGCTCGCGAGCGGCATCACCGGCAGCCGGATCGGAAAGCGATTGCCCTCCAGCCGGCTCACCAGTTCGGCCGTGATCTCGGCTGCCATCCGGGGGCTGTGGGCCGGAGCGCAGCGCAGCTCCCGCTCGCCCACCACGATGCGGCCGCTGGCCAGCTGGGCGTAGCTCACCGACCCCAGGGCCGGCTTGATCCGCCGGGGAATGGCCACATCCAGCACCGGCGCCTCCAGCTCGTCGGGCCCCGTCGCCGCCCGCCTGGCCACCTCCAGGTCCAGCAGCGGCACCGGGGCGGCGATCGCCACCAGCAGGGCGCAGCCGTGGCCGGCAAAGAAGCAGGGCCGTAGCCAGCGGCCCTCGAGGCTGTGCAGGTCCACGCTCACCGCCGCCGTGGCTCCGGGCGTGAGGGCATGGCCGCTGCGCTGCCTCCTGGGGCCGGGCTGGTGGCCACTGCCGGCCCCCAGCACCCAGCCGATGCCCCCGGCCACCAGCACCGGTGAGCCCGGCCCCAGCAACGTGAGCCCTGGCATGGTGAGACCGATGCTGCCGGCGCCGCCGCAGCTCCACAGGGCCGTGCCGTAGGGGCCCAGCAGCGGTCCCCAGGGGCTGGCGCAGAGCCCGGCTGCGCTGCTCACCGCCGCCACGCCGTTTTCGGCGATGGCTCGGTGCAGGAGCAGCCGTCCGCCGCCGATCCGCTCCAGGTTGAGCTCGGTGTGCAGGTCGCGGCGGGGATGGGAGGGCGTGCCCTCACCGCCGGCGTCGAAGGCCAGCGCCCCGCCGGCCAGCAGGGCGCCGAGCAGCTGGGCTCCGCTGTGGCGCGCCGGTTCCCCCAGCCCGCCGCCCACCGGCAGCACCAGCTCGCCGGCCCCGCCGCTGGCCAGCCCCTGCACGCCATCGAGCCGGGCCTCCCGCAGCCGGATCGGCGGATCCGTGGGGCCCAGGGAGAGGTGCAGGCTGGCCTGGTCGGTGAAGCCGGCATCGGCGGCCACCACCACATCAGTGATGGCGTAGGCCCGCTCCAGCCCCCGCTCGCGCACCAGGGCCCGGAAGTCGGCGGCTGAGCGCACCCGCAGCTCGCCCGCCCGCTGGCGTTCACACAGCTGGGTTTCGCTGCGTGGAAGGGCGTCGCCGGGCTCGATAGAATGGGACGATTGAAGGCGGTTGTGCATGGCGGATCCCACGGGACCGATCAACCCGGGTGATTCCGGTTCGGACGGGGATTCACGGGTCATCCAGACCGACCTCCGCAACGAGATGTCGCGCTCCTACCTGGAGTATGCGATGAGTGTGATCGTGGGTCGGGCCCTGCCCGATGCCCGCGATGGCCTCAAGCCCGTGCATCGCCGCATCCTCTACGCGATGTACGAGCTGGGTCTCACCAGCGACCGGCCCTACCGCAAGTGCGCCCGTGTAGTGGGCGAGGTGCTCGGTAAGTACCATCCCCACGGCGATACGGCCGTGTACGACGCCCTGGTGCGGATGGCGCAGGACTTCTCCCTGCGCATGCCGCTGATCGATGGCCACGGCAACTTCGGTTCGGTGGACAACGACCCGCCCGCCGCCATGCGCTACACCGAATCGCGGCTGCAGGCGCTCACCACCGATGCCCTGCTCGAGGACATCGAGTGCGAGACGGTTGACTTCGTCGACAACTTCGACGGCAGTCAGCAGGAACCCACTGTGATGCCGGCGCGCATCCCCCAGCTGCTCCTCAACGGCTCCTCCGGCATCGCCGTGGGCATGGCCACCAACATCCCGCCCCACAACCTCGGTGAGCTGCTCGACGGTCTCCAGGCCCTGATCGCCAACCCCGAGATCAGCGACCGGGAGCTGCAGGCCCTGATCCCCGGCCCCGATTTCCCCACCGGCGGGCAGATCCTCGGTCGCCGTGGCATCCGCGAGATCTACGCCACCGGCCGGGGTTCGGTGACCATGCGCGGCGTGGCCGGCATCGAGACGATCGAGGCCAAGGGCCGGCCCGACCGTGACGCGGTGATCATCACCGAGCTGCCATACCAAACCAACAAGGCGGCGCTGATCGAGCGCATCGCTGAGCTGGTGAACGACAAGAAGCTGGAGGGCATCAGCGACATTCGCGACGAATCCGATCGCGATGGCATGCGCGTGGTGATCGAGCTGCGGCGTGATGCCTATCCGCAGGTGGTGCTCAACAACCTGTTCAAGCTCACGCCGCTGCAGAGCAACTTCAACGCCTACATGCTGGCGCTGGTGGGCAACGAGCCGATCCTGCTCAATCTCCGGCGGATGCTGGAGGTGTTTCTCGAGTACCGCATCGAGACGATCGAGCGGCGCACCCGCTTCCTGCTGCGCAAGGCCGAGGAGCGCGATCACATCCTGCTGGGCCTGCTGATCGCCCTCGACAATCTCGACGCGATCATCGCCCTGATCCGTGCCGCCGCCGACACCGCCACGGCCCGCAGCGGGTTGGTTGAGCAGTTTGGCCTCAGCGAAGTGCAGGCCGATGCCATCCTGCAGATGCAGCTGCGCCGGCTCACGGCCCTGGAGGCCGACAAGATCCGGCTTGAGCATGAGGATCTGCTCGCCAAGATCACCGATTACAAGGACATCCTCGCCCGTCGGGAGCGGGTGCTGGAGATCATCCAGACCGAGCTCACCACGATCCGCAGCCGCCACCACTCACCCCGCCGCACCGAGATTCTCGATGTGGAGGGTGGCCTCGATGACATCGACCTGATCGCCAACGAGCGCTCGGTGGTGCTGCTCACCGAAACCGGCTATCTCAAGCGCATGCCGGTGAGTGAGTTTGAAGCCACCAGCCGCGGCACCCGCGGCAAGGCCGGCACCCGCAGCCAGGGCGAGGAGGCCGTGAAGCTGTTCATCAGCTGCAACGACCACGACCACCTGCTGCTGTTCAGCGATCGCGGCGTGGTGTACACCGTGCCCACCTATCGGGTTCCGGTGGGCAGCCGCGCCGCCAAGGGCACCCCGATCGTGCAGCTGCTGCCGATTCCGCGGGAGGAGCAGATCACCTCGCTGCTGGCGGTGAGCGAATTCACCGACGACGGCGTGCTGGTGATGCTCACCAGCGGCGGCACGATCAAACGCACCCGGCTCTCGGCCTTCGCCAACATCCGCTCCAACGGCCTGATCGCCATCGATCTGGTGGGGGGGGATTCGCTGCGCTGGGTGCGGCTGGCCCTGCCCGGCGACAGCGTGCTGATCGGCTCCCGCCAGGGCATGACGATCCACTTCCGGCTCAGCGACGAGGAACTGCGGCCCCTCGGCCGCACAGCCCGGGGCGTGCGGGCCATGAACCTGCGCACCGCTGATCAGCTGGTGAGCATGGACGTGTTGCCGGCTGAACTGGCCGACCGGGTGGCCCAGGTGTCCGCCGCCGGTGATGACGAGGCGGAGGTGGAGGCCGAAGCCGATGAAGCCGTGGCACCCAGTGACGGCCCCTGGGTGCTGGTGACCACCGCCAGCGGCCTGGGCAAACGGGTGCCGGTGGACCAGTTCCGGTTGCAGAAGCGCGCCGGCATGGGCCTGCGGGCGATCCGCTTTCGCCAGAGCGACGACGTTCTGGTGGGGTTGCGGGTGCTGGGCTCCGGTGAGGAGCTGCTGCTGGTGAGCGAGCGGGGCGTGATCGTGCGTACCCGGGCCGATGCGGTGCCGCAGCAATCGCGGGCGGCCACGGGGGTGCGCCTGCAGCGTCTCGATGCCGGCGATCGCCTCGCCGAGGTGGTGCTGGTGCCGCCGGCCCTCGAGGAGGAGGCCGCCCTCGATGATCCCGAGGCCGAGGCCGAGGCCGGTGCGGATGCGCAGGCCGGTGCGGCCAGTGGCGCTGCAGAGAGTGGCGCTGAAGAAGGTGGCGCTGAGGAGAGTGCGAGCTGAGCGGTCTGAGCGCTGAGGCGGATGTGCTGGTGGTGGGCGGCGGCCCCGCGGGGCTCTCGATCGCCGCGGCGCTGGCCGCTGAGCGGGTGCGTGTGGCGGTGCTCAGTGCCAGCGACCCCGCCGCACCCTGGCCCAACACCTACGGCATCTGGGGTGAGGAGGTGGATGCCCTGGGGCTCTCCCACCTGCTCGAGCACCGCTGGAGCCGCACCTGCAGTTATTTCGGCGCGGGCGAAGGCGGTGGCCCGGGGCTGGCCGATGCCCCCACTCCCCATGGCCGCGATTACGGCCTGTTCGACAAGACGCTGCTGCAGCGCCACTGGCTTGATCAGTGCACTGCCGGCGCGGTGCGCTGGGAGCGTGGGGAGGCAAGGGAGCTGAGCTTTGTGGCGGGCGCCAGCCAGAGCGCCGCCTGCAGCCTGGTGCGCTGCGCCGATGGCCGGGAGCTGCGGGCCCGGCTGGTGGTGGATGCCTCGGGGCACCGGTCGGCCCTGATCCGCCGCCCGGATCGTGGTCCGGTGGCCGGCCAGGCGGCCTACGGGGTGGTGGGGCGGTTCAGTGCGCCCCCGGTGCAGCCCGGTCAGTTGGTGCTGATGGACTTCCGCTGCGATCACCTCAGCCCCGTCGAGCGCCGCGAGCCGCCCACCTTTCTCTATGCCATGGACCTGGGCGCGGGGCGGTTCTTCGTGGAGGAAACCTCCCTGGCCCTGGCGCCAGCGCTGCCCTTCGACACCCTCCGGCAGCGGCTGGAGCGGCGCCTGGCCCACCGCGGCGTGGCGATCGAGGTGGTGGAGCATGAAGAGCTCTGCCTGTTCCCGATGAACCTGCCCCTGCCGGATCTCGATCAGCCCCTGCTGGCCTTCGGTGGCTCGGCGGCGATGGTGCATCCGGCCTCGGGCTACATGGTGGGCGCCCTGTTGCGGCGGGCACCAGGGCTGGCGGCGGCGCTGGCGGCGGCCCTGCGTGCTGATCCCCTGGCCAGCCCTGCGGCCCTGGCCGGGGTGGGCTGGCGGGCGCTGTGGCCGCTGGAGCTGCGCCGCAGACAGGCGCTGTACCAGTTCGGACTGGAGAAGCTGATGCGCTTTTCCGAGGCCCAGCTCCGGGCCCATTTCGCCACCTTCTTCGCCCTGCCGCCGCAGCAGTGGACCGGCTTCCTCACCAATACCCTCAGCCTGCCGGAGCTGGTGGTGGCCATGCTGCGTCTGTTTGCCACAGCGCCCTGGAGCGTGAGGGCCGGCCTGATCGCCCAGCAGGGTCGGGAAGCGGCGCTGCTCGGCCAGTTGATCTGGCCCCGCGGCTGAGCCCCAGCAGCGGCCGCCCCGGGGCATCGGCTCGGGATCATCTGCTTGGGGTCATCCGCTTGGGGGTGTCACCCAGTCGGCAGCGTTGAGCTTGGGGAACAGGCGGTCTTCGCGCTGCACCGCCTGCAGCCAGTCGTGGGGCAGCTGCCGGTTGTGGTCGATGGCATCGAGCAGGCGCCAGAAGCGATCGAGGTGGCGCTGGATGCGCTCGCGGGCCAGTTCGGTGGTGGTGCCGGCCCTGAGGATGAAGCTCCAGTCGGAGCTCTGGGCCAGCAACAGCTCCCGCCCCGCCTGGTTGAGCAGATCGCGCTGGTGGCGGTTGGCCACGCCGCGGTTCACGCGCCGCACCATGGCCTGCGACGCCCGCTGCCACTCCGGCACCACCCAGGCGTTGCTGTCGTTGAGCCAGTAGGTGTGGTACCCGCCCTGGCCCCAGCTGCTGGGCGAGGGCCGGCACACCTGCAGGCTGGGGCGTTGCTGCAGGGCTTCGCGCAGGGTCACCAGGCGCACGCCGGCCTGGTGGCAATGACGGAACAGGGCCGCCAGGAACTGGGGCCCTTCAAACCACCAGTGTCCGAACAGCTCCGCGTCGAAGGGCGCCACCAGCAGGGGCAACGGTTCCATGGAACCGGCCAGCCCCGCCAGCTCGGTGGCCCGGCCCCGCAGGTAGGCGCTGGCGTGTTGCTCCACCCGCTCGGCGGCGGCGGCCGGGTCGTAGGGCTGTTTGTGCTCGAGGGGGCAGCCCTGGGCGGTGACGCGGTGCAGCTTCAGCCCCAGGGGCCGGCGGCTGCCGATGCCCGCTTCCTGGAGCTGCTCCTCGGGCAGATCCCAGCCCAGGTCGCGGTGGAACTCCCGGTAGACGCCGTCCCCGGGGTAGCCCTCCCGGGCGCTCCACACCGGCAGGGTGGCGTTGCCGTCGCGCCCGAAGAACGCCACCCCAGCCGGAGAGCAGACGGGGGCGAACACCCCGTAGCGGGGGCGCGGCAGCGCGTGCAGGAGGCCGTGGCCGTCGAGCACCGAATAGCGCAGGCCGGCGGCCACCAGCTGCTGATCGAGCCCCTCGTAGTAGGCGCATTCCGGCAGCCAGATCCCCAGCGGCCGCTCGCCCAGCTGGCGCTGGTGCTCGCGCACGGCGTTCACCAGCTGGGCCTGCACCGCCTCCGGCACCTGGCGCAGCAGCGGCAGATAGCCGTGGGTGGCACCGCAGGTGATCAGGTCGAGCACACCGCGCTGTTGCAGCTGCTGGAAGCGCCGCACCACCTGGCCCTCGTGCTCGAGCCACTGGCGCTCCACCGTTGCCAGCTGCTCCGCCAGGTGCTGGGCGGCCATCTGGTGCTCGGCGGGGGCCTGGGCCAGCAGCAGCTGACGCTGCACCAGCCAGGGCAGGAAGCGGGCGTTCAGTTCGCGGTCGCCCAGCAGGCTGAGCAGGGTGGGCGAAAGCCCGAGGGTGAGCCGCGGCTGCTGGCGGCGATCAGAGGCCGCGGCCTCCAGCACCGTCAGCAGGGGCAGATAGCACTCCTGCAGGGCCTGGAAGTACCAGTCTTCCTCCAGGGAACCGGCCTGCGCGCTGCGCACGTAGGGCAGGTGGGCGTGGAGGACGAGGGCAAGATCGCCCGTGACCATGGCACCACCACACTGGATCCACTGTACGGGCGCGGTACGGTCGAGTTCAGATCTCCCCGGTGTGCCCCCTTCGGCGTGACCTCTTCTTCTAGTCCGCGCCGGCGGCTGGTGCTGGCGGTGGACGGCCACAGCATGTTCTACGCCCAGCAGAAGCTCGGCTGGTTCTTCGATCCCCGCCGCCTGCTGGCCCATGCCCGTTGCCAGCCGGAGCTGGAACTCAGCAGTGCCTTCTGGTACGCCGGCCTGCGCGATCCCGGCGATCAGCGCCCCTTTCGCGATGCTCTCACCAGCCTCGGTTTCACGGTGCGCACCCGTCCGCTGCGGGAACTGGCGGGCGCTGGCGGCCCGGGGGGCGCTGCCGGTGATGGTGAATCGCGTCCTCAGTTCGTGCGCGCCAATCTCGATGTGGAGATCGCCGTTGACCTGATGGCGGTGGCCGCACGCACTGAGGTGGTGTGGTTGCTCAGCGGCAGCCGAGACCTCGATCGCCTGGTGGAGGTGCTGCGGGCCCGGGGGCTGCAGATCGTGCTGATGAGCACCGAGGGGATGGTGGCCCGGGAGCTGCGCAACGCCGCCGATTGCTTCGTCGACCTGGCCGACCTGCGTGAGCAGCTGGAGAAGGCCGAGGCCCTGCAGGCTCCTGTCTTCTCCCGCTGAGGGCGGCCCGGGCGAGCCTCTAGGATGGGGCTAACTCATAGCTATTCCGTATAGGGAGCCCTGCGATGGCCCGCGACCCCGGTCGGGTGCTGATCTTCGACACCACCCTGCGCGATGGCGAGCAATCGCCTGGCGCCAGCCTCAACCTGGAGGAGAAGCTCGCCATCGCCCAGCAGCTCTCCCGGCTGGGGGTGGACATCATCGAGGCCGGCTTCCCCTTCGCCAGCCCGGGCGACTTCAACGCCGTGCAGCGCATCGCCGAGAGCGTGGGCAGCGCCGAGGGGCCGATCATCTGCGGCCTGGCCCGTGCAGCCGCCGGTGACATCAAGGCCTGCGCCGATGCCGTGGCCCCCGCTGCCCGCCGTCGCATCCACACCTTCATCGCCACCAGCGACATCCACCTGGAGCACAAGCTGCGCAAGAGCCGCGCCGAGGTGCTGGCGATCACCGCCGAGATGGTCGACTACGCCCGCTCCCTGGTGGACGACGTGGAGTTTTCCTGCGAGGACGCCGGCCGTTCCGATCCCGAGTTTCTCTATGAGGTGATCGAGGCGGCGATCCGTGCTGGCGCCACCACGATCAATATCCCCGACACGGTGGGCTACGCCACCCCGGCGGAATTCGGCGCCCTGATCGCCGGCATCAACGCCCAGGTGCCGAGCATCGAGCAGGCGGTGATCTCCGTGCATGGCCACAACGATCTGGGCCTGGCGGTGGCCAACTTTCTGGAAGCGGTGAAGCACGGTGCCCGCCAGCTGGAGTGCACGATCAACGGCATCGGCGAACGGGCCGGCAACGCCTCCCTGGAGGAACTGGTGATGGCGCTGCATGTGCGCCGCCGCTATTTCAACCCCTTCCTGGGCCGGCCGGCCGATTCCAGCGAGCCGCTCACCGGTGTGCGCACCGAGGAGATCACCAAGACCTCGCGGCTGGTGAGCAACCTCACCGGCATGGCGGTACAGCCCAACAAGGCGATCGTGGGTGCCAACGCCTTCGCCCACGAATCCGGCATCCACCAGGATGGCGTGCTCAAGCACCGCCTCACCTACGAGATCATCGACGCCCGCACCGTGGGCCTCACCGACAACCGCATCTCCCTGGGCAAACTCTCGGGCCGCAGCGCCTTCCGGGCCCGGCTGGAGGAGCTCGGCTACGAGCTCAGCCGCGACGACCTCGACGACGCCTTCACCCGCTTCAAGGAGCTGGCCGACCGCAAGCGCGAGATCACCGACCGCGATCTCGAGGCGATCGTGAGCGAGCAGGTGCAGCAGAACGACCAGGTGCAATACACCCTGCGCAGCGTGCAGGTGAGCTGCGGCACCGGCGTGCAGCCCACCGCCACGGTGACCCTGATCAACGCCGACGGGGCCGAGCTCACCGAGGCGGCGATCGGCACCGGTCCGGTGGATGCGGTGTGCCAGGCCCTCAACCGCCTGGCCCAGGTGCCCAACGAGCTGGTGGAGTTCTCGGTGAAGAGCGTGACCGAGGGCATCGACGCCATGGGCGAGGTGACCATCCGCCTGCGCCACCAGGGGGCGCTCTATTCCGGCCACGCCGCTGACACCGATGTGGTGGTGGCCGCGGCCCAGGCGTTCGTGAATGCCCTCAACCGCCTGCTGGCCGGCAGCCAGACCCTGGCCCTGCACCCCCAGCGGGCCCCCCTGCCGGTGCTGGGGGATCTGCCCCTGGCTGAGCGGCCGCGGGTGTGATGGCACACCAACCCCCTGCCGCGTCACGCCGCTCCGCACTGCCAGCGGCGCTGCAGCTGGTGCTGCTGCTGCTGGTGGCCCTGGCCATGCTGGTGCCGCTGCTGTGGCTGGTGAGCACCTCGTTGAAGGGGCCGGCCGAGAACATCTTCACCACCCCGCCGGCGCTGCTGCCGGCCGAGCCCAGCCTCGAGGCTTACCAGCGCCTGTTCGCCGACAGCCCGATGGCCACCTACCTGCGCAACAGCGCGATCGTGAGCGTCCTGGCGGTGCTCGCCAACCTCACCTTCTGCTCCCTGGCGGCCTACCCGCTGGCGCGCATGCGCTTTGCGGGGCGGGGGCTGGTGCTGGCCCTGGTGGTGGCCACGATCCTGATCCCCTTCCAGGTGGTGATGATTCCGCTCTATCTGCTGATGGTGCAGATCGGCCTGCGCAACACCCTCTGGGCGCTGATCATTCCCCAGGCCGCCACGGCCTTCGGCATCTTCCTGCTGCGCCAGAGCTTTCTGGGGGTGCCGGTGGAGCTGGAGGAGGCGGCCCGCAGCGATGGCTGCACGCCGGTTGGCGAGTGGTGGAACGTGATGATCCCCGCTGCCCGGGCCGATCTGATCACCCTGGCGATGTTCGTGTTCATTGGCACCTGGAGCGACTTCCTCTGGCCGCTGGTGATCCTCGATGAACCCGAGCTCTACACCCTGCCCCTGGGCCTGCAGCAGCTGGCCAGCAGCTTCTCCCTCGACTGGCGCCTGGTGGCGGCCGGCTCGGTGATCTCGATCCTGCCGGTGCTGCTGCTGTTCATCGGCCTGCAGCGCTACATCCTCCCCAGCGCCAGTGGCGACGCGGTGAAGGGCTGAGTCGTTCAGGGCTGGGCGGGGCCGCCCTGCGGCGTCGGACCGGCTGGCTCAGCGGGGGCGATGGATGAACCCGGCAAGCCCGCTTCAGAGCCTCCACGTTCAGGCACGGGAGCGGCGGAGGGGGTGCCCGCTGCGGCGGGGGCGCGGCCCAGCTGACGCAGCTGGGCGCTGAGGGCGTCGGTTTCGGCCTGCAGCACATCGAGGCGGCTGCTGTCGCGCTCTAGGGCCTGCAGCCGCTCCACGGCATTGCGCAGTTGATCCTCCAGGCCGGTGGTGCGCTCCAGGGCGCGGCTGTTCTCCAGGCCCTGGAGACGCTGCTGGAGTTCCTGGATTTTGCTGCCCTGCTGGCGTGTCTGCAGCAGCAGGGCCACGAACAGCACGGCCACCAGGGCGGTGAACCCGGCCTGCAGCCACAACACCCAGTCGGGCAGCGGCGGCAGGGGACCGGCGCTGGAAGCGCTGCCGGTGGAGCCTGGGGCCAGGGGGCTGGGGTCCATCGGTTCGGCTCGCCTGGCCCAATCCTGCCCGATCGCTGCTGATGCCCGGTCGGCACCCTGCGGCACAGTGGTCGGCAGCCGTCCAGTCGTGATGACGATTCTGGTAACCGGGGGCGCCGGCTATATCGGCAGCCACACGGTGCGGGCCCTGCAGCGCGCCGGCCAGCCCGTGCTGGTGCTCGACAACCTGGTGTACGGCCACCGCGACATCGCCCAGGCGGTGCTCCAGGTGCCGCTGGTGGAGGGTCAGCTGGGGGATCGGCCGCTGCTCGATCAGCTGCTCCAGGGCAGCCATCCGCTGCTGCCGGCAGGCCCGGTGCGGGCGGTGCTGCACTTCGCCGCCTACGCCTACGTGGGCGAGAGCGTGGTCGATCCGGCTCGCTACTACCGCAACAACCTCGGCGACACCCTGGTGCTGCTGGAGGCGCTGCGGGCCGAGAGCGAGCGGCGCGCTGGCCAGGCCTCCGGCAGCGCCCAGAGCAGTGCCCAGATCCCCCTGGTGTTCAGCTCCACCTGCGCCACCTACGGAATCCCCGAGCCGGACCAGATCCCGATCCGCGAGTCCACCCCCCAGCAGCCGATCAACCCCTATGGCCGCAGCAAGTGGATGGTGGAGCAGCTGCTGGCCGACTTCGCCGCCGCCTACGGCCAGCCCAGCGTGATCTTCCGCTACTTCAACGCCGCCGGTGCCGATCCCGCCGGCGATCTGGGGGAAGACCACAACCCCGAAACCCATCTGATTCCCCTGGTGCTCGAGGCCCTGGCCGGCCGCCGCGAGGCGATCCAGGTATACGGCCGCGACTACCCCACGCCCGATGGCACCTGCATCCGCGACTACATCCATGTGAGTGATCTGGCCGCCGCCCACGTGCTCGGGCTGGAGCGGTTGCTGCAGAGCCCGTGGGCATCGGATTCCGCCGCCGATGCAGCTGAGGCACCGTTGGTGTACAACCTCGGCACCGGCCGCGGCTATTCGGTGCAGGAGGTGATCGACAGCGCCCGCCGGGTCACCGGTGGGTCGCTCAGCGTCCACGACGCCCCCCGGCGGCCGGGGGATCCAGCCGCGCTGGTGGCCGATGCCGCCCGGGCCCGCACCGAACTCGGCTGGCAGCCCCGGCGCTCAGACCTGGACACGATTCTGGCCGACGCCTGGGCCTGGCATCAGGGCCGCTGGGCGCAATCTGAGGGCTGCTGATCGGGCGATCCCGGATCTCCGGCCCCCAGGCTGGCGGCGGCCTGCAGCAGCTGGGCGGCCGTGGCCGCATACACCGCATCCGCCTCCGCCGCGCTGCGGCCGATGCAGGTCATGCCCAGCTTGCCGAACTCCGAGAGGCAGCCCAGCAGGTGAAAGACGCTGCCGCGCAGCTGGGCAGGGTCGTAGTGCAGTCCCGCCTCGGCCACGATGTCGATCAGGTCGATCGGCAGCAGCCCGCGCAGGCGCGGGTCGCAGAGGTTGTCGGTGGCCCGGTAGAAGAGCGGCGAGCCTGTGGGAGAGCGGAACAGGCCGCTGGCCGGATCCATGCGGCCGCTGGTGATGGCGTTCAGGGTCATGAACGTGTGGGTCGTGCCCCCCTGGCGCAGGTTCACCTCAATGGCCTGCAGGTCCCAGTGCCGGCCGCGGCGCCGGGCGATGAAATCCACCGCGTAGCGCTCCAGGGCCCCTACGGCCGCCAGCGCCTCCCCCACCGCCTGCCCGTAGCCCATCAGCTCCGCCCGGTAGGCCTCGGACGCCGGAAACAGGCAACCCAGGTAGGTCTGCCCATTCGCGCCGCCGAGCACCTGCTCGTGGCTGGAGAGCACCTCCACCTCCCCGGGCCGGCCATTGCCGCCGGGGTGGATCATGCCCTGCACGCTGGGGGAGTGGATCGCCTCTGCGCCTTCCTGCCAGGGCTCCAGCCAGGCCTCCACCAGGGCCCCCTGCTCGGCCATCAGCTTCAGCCAGTTGCCGGCCGGCATCGGCAGCTGCTCCAGGGCCCCCAGCAGCTGCTGCCGGCGCCCGCGTGCCGGCCGTTCGGCCAGCTCCAGGGGCTCCAGCTCCAGGCAGGCGTTGCCTTCGCCGCTGAAGCCCTGGTTGAGCTTCACCACGCAGCGGCGCAGCTCGGGATGGCCTTCCCACAGCTCGGCGGTCACCTCCGCCAGGTCGGAGAGGGTGTGCACCAGGGCGCTGCCGGGGGGATGGGGTACCCCCTGGCGGGCAAACAGGGCGCGGCTGCCGGCCTTGCTGCCCCAGTGGGCCAGTGCCGGATCGGTGCCCAGCAGGGGGACCTGCAGGCGCTCTGAGAGCTGCCGCTCCAGATCGCTCACCACGAAGCAGCTGATGAAGCTGCGGCCGGGGCGCAGCAGCTCGGCGATGCGCTGCAGCAGGGCCGGGCGCTCCAGCAGCTTGGCCGTCAGCGGCCGGCTGGAGGCGTCATCGGTGTCCACCAGGTGCAGCCGCCGCCGGGCGTGGGCGGCGGGCACCCCCGGCAGCAGCTCCAGCACCGCGTCCACCACCAGGTCGGCCAGGGGTTTGCTGCTGGCGTACACCATCCGCACCCCTGGATGGCGCAGGCCGATGAGGGCGAACAGCTGGCGCTCCTCGTAGTGATGGGCCCCCATCACCAGGCCCATCTGCTGCTGTTCCAGCGACAGCGAGGGCACCATCAGCACATCCACATCGGGGCCGTGGCCGCCGCTCACCCGGCCCCAGGAGGGCTGCAGCTGGGCCTGGAGCTGCCGGAAGCTCAGGGGCATCAGGCGCTGAAGGCCTTGCGGGCCGGAATCGGATAGGGGATGCGCCGGTGGCGCATGCGTTTCCACACCCGCACGAAGGCGCGGATCAGCAACTCCAGTTCGGCTCGGCTGATGCCACTGCCGGCCAGCTGGCCGTCGCGCTGGCGGGCTCCGAGGATGCGCCCCACCATCTCTCTGGCTTCGGTTTCGGTGGTGGTGGGCGGCAGCGAGCGCAGGGCCGCCTCACAGCCATCGGCCAGCATCAGGATCCCCGTTTCGCGACTGCGGGGGGCAGGCCCGCGGTAGCGGAAGCGTTCCTCCGAGACCGCTGGATTGCGCTCCCGGGCCTGGTGCAGGAAGTAGCCCATCTTGAGGGTGCCCTGATGTTCGGGGATGAAGTCGGCCAGGGGCCTGGGCAGGCGGTAGCGGCGCGCCAGCCGCAGGCCCTCATCCACGTGGGCCTGGAGGATGGCGGCGCTGGCATAGGGGTCATCGAGCTGGTCGTGGGGGTTGCGGCCGCTCTCCTGATTCTCGATGAACCACTGCGGGGCGTGCAGTTTGCCCACGTCGTGATACAAGGCACCGGTGCGCACCAGGTCCACGTCGGCGCCGATGCTGCGGGCCCCCTCTTCCGCCAGGCCGGCGATCATCAGGGTGTGCTCGAAGGTTCCCGGTGCCTCGCAGGAGAGCTTGCGCAGCAACGGCCGCTCCAGGTCGGCCAGCTCCAGCAGGCGGGCGCGGGTGAGCAGCCCGAAGAAGGTTTCCACCAGCGGCGCCAGCAGCAGGCCCAGCATCAACAGGCCCGCCAGCATCAGCCCCTCGCCCACCAGGTCGATCTGGCCCGGCTGGCCGCGGCCCTGCAGCAGCAGCCACTGCAGCAGCACCGCCGCCGCCGGCAGCACCGCCGCCAGTTGCAGCAGTCCGGCCCGGCTGCGCTGGCGATCGGCGGCCATCGCCGCGGCGGCCCCGGTGGCCGCCGCCACCAGCAGCCGCACCCCCAGCACACCACTGAGCGGAAGGGGCCAGAGCAGGGTGGCCGCCGCCAGCCAGGCCAGGCCGCAGCCGCTGCCCAGCCCCTGGGCCAGCAGCAGGGTGGGCGGCACCAACAGCAGCATCGGGCTGGCCAGGGGGCCCAGCCACAGGTTCACCCCCTGCACCGCCAGCAGGGTGGACAGTGACAGCATCGCCTGGCGGGGCTCCAGGCTCGGCCGCCAGCGCCGTTGCAGCAACACCAGCAGGCCGCAGGCCGCCAGCGCCTCCACGAAGTGAGCCAGCCAGGTGAGCGGCCGCGGCCGCCGGTTCACCAGGCCGAAGTAATCGAGCACATCGAAGGCCTGGGCGCTGATGCGCTCGCCCTGCCGTACCACCAGATCGCCCGACTTCACGTTGATCGTGGGAATGCCCTCCTGGTTGATCAGCGCCTCGATGCGCCGCTGACTGAGGGCCGGATCGCTGCGCAGGTTCGACTGGCCCTGGAGCACGTGCACCAGCAGCCGGGCCCCCACCTCCCGGCCCTCCCTGGGCAGACCGTCGAGCTGCAGGCTGGCCGCCTGCAGCAGCTGCCCCTCCGCCAGACCGGCCGCCAGGCCCTGGCTGAGCATGCGCAGCTGGGCCTGGCGCAGCTCCCGCTCCCAGGCGGTGCGCTCCACGCTGTTCAATCCCTGCAGCCACAGGCGTTCGACCGTGGTGAGCGACACCGGTTTGACCAGGGTCTCGGCGCTGCCGGCCTGGGCCTCGATCGCCTGCAGGCTCTCATCGAGCCGCTCCTGCAGCAGCGTGCTGGCCGTTTCATCCACCACCTGCACCGTGGTGCGGGGCAGCATCTGCTCGCGGCGCTGCTCCAGGGCCGTGCTGTCCACCACCCGGGCCTCCTGGGGAGCCCGCACCGTGAACGGGGCCATCATGCCGGCCCGCAGGTTGGGTTCCACCAGCCAGGGCCAGCTGGACACCAGGGCCACCAGCAGGCACACCAGCAGTACCGCGGCCGCATCCTGGCCGCGCCACCAGGGCGGACTCTGCACGGGGCGTTCAGCCCGCAGCAGTCGCCGCCAGAGGGTTCGCAGCCGCGGCCATCCCATGGTTCAAAACTAGCCCCGGCGACACTGCGGGACGCCGCCGGGCCGGGGCAAGCTGGGGCCAGCTGCCCGCACGCCATGGCCCTCACCCTCGACGGCCGCCAGCTCGCCGCCGAACTCGAAGCCCGGCTGCGGGCCACCATCGCCGAGCGCCAGGGGGCCATCGGCCGGCCGCCGGGGCTGGCCGTGCTGCGGGTGGGCGACGATCCCGCCAGCGGCGTGTATGTGGCCAACAAGGAGAAGGCCTGCGGCCGGGTGGGCATCACCAGCCTGGGCGAGCACCTGCCGGCTGATGCCGGTGCCGCGGCTGTGCTGGCAGCCGTGCAGTGCCTCAACGCCGATCCTGCCTGCGACGGCATTCTGCTGCAGCTGCCCCTGCCCGCCGGCCTGGAGGAAGGGCCGCTGCTGGCGGCGATCGATCCGGAGAAGGATGCCGATGGCCTGCACACCCTCAACCTCGGCCGGCTGCTGAAGGGCGAACCCGGTCCGCGCAGCTGCACGCCGGCGGGGGTGATGGCGCTGCTGGCCCGCCACCGGCTGCCGCTGGCGGGCCGTCGTGCGGTGGTGGTGGGGCGCAGCATCCTGGTGGGCAAGCCGATGGCGCTGATGCTCCAGGCCGCTGACGCCACCGTGACCGTGGCCCACTCCCGCAGCGCCGATCTGGCCGGGCTCTGCCGCCAGGCCGAGGTGTTGGTGGTGGCCGCTGGCCGCCCCGGGATCGTGGGCGCCGAGCACGTGTGGCCTGGCGCGGTGGTGGTGGATGTGGGCATCCACCGGCGGCCCGAGGGCGGCCTCTGCGGTGATGTGCGCGCCGCCGAGGTGGCGCCGATCGCCGCCGCGCTCACGCCGGTGCCGGGGGGCGTGGGGCCGATGACCGTGACCATGCTGCTGGTGAACACGGTGCTGGCCTGGTGCCGTCGCCACGGCCTCGAGCACGGCCTCGACGATCTGGTGGTGTGAGTCAGCGCCGCCAGCGGTGGAACAGTGTTCTCCAGGTGGATGCCGGTGGCGGGCTGAGCGCATTGCCGGCGCCCAGCAGGGGCTGGGCTTCGGCGAGCAGGGCCGCCAGTTCGCCCCGCAGGTGCTGTGCTTCGCGGCCCTCGAGCCGGCCGAGATCCAGTTTCTCCAGTTGGCGGCGCACCTGGCGCAAGTTCTGGATGAGGCGCTGCGGGATCCGCTCCTGTCTGAACTGCAGCCGGGCGGCATCGAGCTGGTCCTGCACCTGGGCGGCCAGGCGCTCGCGGGGCTGCTCGCTGAGGGCCAGTGCCGTGAGCTCCCGCAGCACCGGCTTGCGCAGCGTCGGCTCCTCCTCCTTGTCCGGCTCGGCGTCCTCGAGCCCCCACTCCTGGGCCAGCCGCGCCAGCACCAGGGGGGCCAGTTCCGCAGCGACCGGCTCCGCAAAGGGGAAATGCTTGGCCAGGCTGGGGTCGAGCTGGGCGCGCTGGTCGATCAGCAGCAACCCCAGCGCCCGCCAGGGCCGCGCCAAACGCCGCGGCAGGGCCGCCAACTGGCCCGCCAGCCCACAGAACAGGGACTCGGCGTCGGCGACGGCCGAGTAGCGCAAGGGGGTGCCGCTGATCTCGGCCAGGTAGGCCTCTGCCAGCTCCAGTTCGGCCAGTTCCCGCCCCACCTGTCCCGGGTCTGCCATCCGGTAGGCCTCCACGATCCACTCGTCTGCCAGCCCCAGTTGGTCGCGCTGCTCACGCAGCTTCAGGCGACGATCCAGCCAGCCGTAGGCGAGCTTGGTTTCGGGGGCCATCTGCAGGGCCGCCTCGATGAATTCCAGGTCGGCGCGCTCCACTTCGGGGGGGAGCACGGCGGCCATGGGTTGCTCAAAGCGCGCGTAGCGCTGGGGGTCCACAGTCAGCAGCCAGCGCATGGCGGCCAGCCGGCGGTTGCCATTCACCACCACCCCTTCGGCATCCACCAGCAGCGGCTCGGTCTGCACCGCCAGGCGCTCCAGTTCCTGCAGGATCGGCCCCTTGGGATCCCGCGCCTTGTCCACCAGCAGTTCGTGCAGCAACTCCTGGGTGCCGGGTTCCGATTCCTGCTCCGCCAGCTGCTGCAGGCGCTTGGGCTGGTGGGCCAGGCGCTCCTGCAGTCCCGCCAGCAGGCGGCCGTTGTCCACCCGGTAGAGCAGCAGCTCCTGGGCGAGTGGTGCCCGGCACACTTGCCGAGGCCCCTGGCGCAGGGTCACCCAGTGGTCGGCGGGCACGCTGGCCGTGGCGGCGGCGATGCGGCGGCGGCGTTCCGCCGGGTTGCTGATGCAGCTGGGCAACATGGCGGCCGGATCACTGCTGGTCAGTGTGGCTCGCCTGAGTGGTTCTCTCAACGCCGCAGCCACCTGATCACGCCTGCCTGAGAGAATCGGCGGCAGCAACGCCTTTCCCCATGGCAGCGGTGGCCACGACCACGGGCAAGGGATTCGATTTCTCGGCCTACCTCGAGAGCGCCCGCCAGCGGGTGGAGGCGGCCCTGGAGGCGGCGCTGCCGCCGGAGCGGCCGGAGTCGCTGCGCGAGGCGATGCGCTACTCGCTGCTGGCCGGCGGCAAGCGGCTGCGGCCGATCCTCTGCCTGGCCGCCTGCGAGCTGGCCGGCGGCAGCTCGCAGGCGGCCATGCCCACGGCAGTGGCGCTGGAAATGGTGCACACCATGTCGCTGATCCACGACGACCTGCCGGCCATGGACAACGACGATCTGCGCCGTGGGCGGCCCACCAACCACAAGGTGTACGGCGAGGCCAACGCCATCCTGGCCGGCGACGCCCTGCTCACCCGCGCCTTCGAGCTGGTGGCGCTGCGCAGTCCGGGGGTGCCGGCTGAGCGCCTGCTGGCCGTGGTGGGCGAGCTGTCGCTGGCCTCGGGCGCCCCGGGGCTGGTGGGCGGTCAGGTGGTTGACCTGGAGTGCGAGGGCAAGAGCGTCGATCTCGACACCCTCGAGTACATCCACCTGCACAAGACCGGTGCTCTGCTGCGGGCCTGCGTGATCTGCGGCGCCCACATCGCCGGCGCCTCCAATGCCCTGCTCGAGGCCCTCGGCACCTACGCTCGCGGCATCGGCCTGGCCTTTCAGATCATCGACGACATCCTCGATGTGACCGCCAGCAGCGAAGTGCTGGGCAAGACGGCCGGCAAGGACCTCACCGCCGACAAGACCACCTACCCGAAGCTGCTGGGCCTGGAGGAGTCGCGGCAGCGGGCCGAGGCGCTGGTGGCTGAGGCCAAGGCCGCCCTGGCTCCGTTCGCCGCCGATGCCGCTGCCACCGTCATCCCTGGTGCTGTGGATCCGGCCGCGCCCCTGCTGGCCCTGGCCGACTACATCACCAGCCGCGACCGATGAGCCCGGATCCGCTCGCTGCCGCCCTGCCTCCCCTCCAGGCCCTGCTCGACAACGGCGTGCTCTGGTGGGGACTGGCCGCCTGCGGCAGCGCCCAGCTCTCCAAGCTGCTCATTGAGCTGGTGCTGCACCGCCGCTGGAATCCCCGCGTGCTCGTGGAAACCGGCGGCATGCCCTCCAGCCACTCCGCCCTGCTCACCGGTACGGCGGCGGCGCTGGGCTGGCGGCTGGGCTTCGCCGATCCCCTGTTCGCCCTGGCGGCCGCCATGTGTTTCGTGGTGCTCTACGACGCCTCCGGCGTGCGCCGGGCCGCCGGGCTCACCGCCGCCCGGGTCAATGGCCTGCCCGCCGCTGTTGCTGGCGCCGCCGCCGGCAGCGAGCCCCTGCCTCCCCTCAAGGAAAACCTCGGCCACACCCGCCTGGAGGTGCTGGCGGGTGCGCTGATGGGTCCGGCGGTGGCCCTGCCCGGACTGGTGCTGGTGGGCTCGCCTCTGCACCTGGCGATGGTGTGGGGCCTGCCGGCCGGCATTGGCTGACACCCTCACCACCGATCAGCACTCCGCCTGCGCGGCCTTTGCCGCCTGGCTGGCGGAACCGCAGGCCGGGGTGCCCTTCGTGCTCAGCGGCTACGCCGGCACCGGCAAGACCTTCCTGTCGATGCGCTTCCTGGCCCAGGCCGAAGCCGCCGGCCTGTGCTGGACCGTGGTGGCCCCCACCCACAAGGCCGTGGGGGTGTTGCGCAGCCATCTGCAGGCGGCTGCCCTGGTGCCCACCTGGTACCCCTCCACCATCCACCGGTTGCTGCGGCTGCGGCTCAAGCGTCAGGGCGATCTGGAGCGCTGCGAGGAGAGCGAACACACCGCCGCGGCCCTGGAGCACCTGGCTCTGGTGCTGATCGATGAGGCCTCGATGGTGGACAGCCAGCTGCTGGAGATCACCCTGCGCTGCGCCCATCCCTTCCGCACCCGGCTGGTGTTCGTGGGTGATCCCGCCCAGCTGCCACCGGTGGGGGAGCCCGAGAGCGCGGTGTTCGCCCTCGGCCGTGCCCGTACGGCGGCCCTGCGCCAGGTGGTGCGCCACCAGGGGCCGGTGCTGCGCCTGGCCCAGGGGATCCGCGAGCAGGCCCTGCCCTGCCGCCGGCCACCGCCCCTGCCGCCCGTGCGCACGGCCGCCGGTCGCGTGGCTCTGCTGGATCGCCAGGCCTGGCTGCTGGAGGCCCAGGCCGCCCTGCGCCGCAGCGCTGAAACCGACAATCCCGATCTGGCCCGCATCCTCTGCTACACCAACCGCTCCCTGGAGCAGCTGGTGCCGATCGCCCGCCGCGCCCTGCACGGCGCCATGGCCGACCAGCTGCCGGTGTTGCCCGGAGAGGTGCTGATCAGCCGCAGTGCCGTGATGGCTCCCGCCTGCCGGGAGGGAGAGGAGGCCGCCGAGGAACCCGACATGGTGCTCGGCTCCAACCGCGAGCTGGTGGTGCGCGATGTGACCCCCGAACGCTGCGACCTGGCGGATTTCGGCGTTGCCGATGCCCCCCTGATCGACACCCTCACGGCCTCGGTGCAGGCCGGCGACAGCGGGCTGAGCCTGCGCCTGCTGCCGCCGGCCGGCAGCGTTCCCCGCCAGGCCCTCGACGCTGTGCTCGAGCGGCTGCGCGCCAGCGCCCGCGGCGTGGCCCGCGATCAGGGCAAGGCCGCGGCCCGGGGGCTGTGGCGGCAGTTCTTCCTGGTGCGCGATGCCTTTGCGGCCCTCGGCCCGGCCGCCGTGCTCACGGTGCACCGCAGCCAGGGCAGTACCTTCGGCCAGGTGTTCGTGGATGCCGATGTGTTCTGGCCCCGCGACGAGCTGCTGCGCCGCCAGCTGGTGTATGTGGCGGTGAGCCGGGCCAGCCAGGGGGTGGCCCTGGTGGCCGGCCCGGCCAGCCAGGCCGAGCAGCAACGCTGGGGCGACTGGTTCGCTGAGGCCTGAAACGCCGCTCCCTGATTCCGTTCAGGATCCCGCTCAGGCTGCGAGGCCGCGCTGCAGGCCCTCGATCCCCTGCCAGCCCAGGTAGCCGGCCAGAGCCAGGCTCACCAGAGCCACCACCAGATCGCCCCGGCTGAACAGCCAGCGCTTGCCCGCCTCCAGCAGGGGCAGCACCCGGTCGCTGCCCGCCAGCGCGAGGGCGAGCAGGGGCAGTAGCAGCAGCAGGGCGCTCACCAGGCAGAACAGTGCTGCCCCCAGCACCTCCTGGGCCGTGCCCAGGCCCGCCTCCAGCAGGCCTCCGGCGGCCTTGGCAAAGAGGAACAGATTGTCGGGGCTGGCCACCTCCAGTGCCGCGCTCACCGTCAGCAGCAGGGGCAGGGGCAGGGCGCAGAACTGCTCCAGCCGCCCGGTCCAGCCGGGGTCGCCGCCGCCGCGGCGGCCCTCCAGCAGCTCCCGCAGACCCACGGCCAGCAGGGCGCCGGCCCCCAGCAGGTCGAGCCCGGTGCGGTGGCCGCTGCCCTTCTCCATCGTGAGCAGCAGGCCGTGGCCTACGCTCAGCAGCAGCAGCACCGCCAGGGCCGTGGTGAGCAGCCAGCCGGCCACAAACCAGCCCCCGCGGCGCAGGGGCTGGGGGCCGAGCAGGAGCAGCAGCACGAGGGCCAGGTGCAGGGGGGAGAAGCCCAGCGCCAGAGCGAAGGCCGCCAGGTCGCCGAGCAGGTGGGTCATCACCGCGCCGCTCCTCGCAAGGACCGCCCACGCTGATGGGCTGCCGCCGCCAGGCGCCGGGGAATCTGGGGACAGCCCGCCCAGTGCAGGTGCAGCCAGCTGGCATGCAGGTGTGCCGTGCCCCATCCCTCCGCCCGCGCGGGGATGCCCCAGCCCTCCAGTTGCCACAGCGCCTGCCCCTCCGGGGGGTGCGCGCTGCCCGTGAGCTCCTGCAGCTGCCAGCGGTGGAATTCATGGCCCAGCAGCTGCTCCTCCCGCCGCACCAGCAGCCCATCGGCGCTGGCCTGGGCCTGGCGGTAGCCGAGGCTGAGGGCTCCCCGCCGGGCCCGGAAGGGCAGCAGCCCGGCCATGGCATGGGGTTGGCCGAGGGGATCGCAGAGCTCCTGCCCCAGCAGCAGCAGGCCCCCGCACTCGGCCACGATCGGCACTCCGGCCGCGTGGGCGTGGCGCAGCTCGGCCAGGCTGCGCCGGGCGGCCGCCAGCTGGGCGGCATGCAGCTCGGGGAAGCCACCGGGAAGCAGCACGGCCGCGCTGCCGGGGGGCAGGGGGTCATCGGCCAGGGGACTCCAGGGGCGCAGCTCCACGCCCAGGGCTTCGAGCAGTTCGCTGGCCTCCGGGTAGCGGAAGTGGAAGGCGGCGTCGCTGGCCACCGCCAGGCTGGGCCGGGGCTCGCCGGTCGTGGGCCTGGGGGTGTGAGTGGAGCGGGGGCTGGCCGGCTGGCCCGCCAGCAGGGTCTGGATCGGTGCAAGATCTGCGGTGACTCCATGGCCTGCCGCCGGGGCTGGGGCCAGCAGGGGCCAGAGCCGCTCCAGATCCAGGTGGCGCTCGGCCAGTGCCGCCCAGCTGGCGCTGCGGGCTGAAAAGTCGGCTACTTCATGGGCCGGCAGCAGGCCCAGGTGGCGGCTCGGCAACTCCAGGGAGGGGCTGTGGGGCAGCACCCCCAGCAGTGGCACGGCGATCGCCGCCAGGGCCTCGGCCAGCAGGGCCCGGTGGCGCTCCGAGCCCACCCGGTTGAGCACCACCCCGGCCAGCTGCACCCGCGGCGGCCCGTGATCCCGGAAGCCGCGCACCAGGGCGGCGATCGATCCGGCCTGACGGGAGGCCTCCACCACCAGCACCACCGGCAGGTTCAGCAGCTCTGCCACCGCCGCGGAGCTGCCCTCGCTGCCGGCTCCGCGGCCATCGAACAGCCCCATCACCCCCTCCACCAAAGCCAGATCGGCCCTGCTGCCGTGCCAGTGGAAGCAGCGCCGCACCCAGGTCTCACCGCAGAGCAGGGGATCGAGGTTGCGGCAGGCCACCCCGCTCACCCGGCTGAGCAGTTGGGGATCGAGGTAGTCGGGTCCCACCTTGAACGGCTGCAGCCGCAGGCCGCGCCTGCTGGCCAGGGCCGCCAGCGACAGGCTGAGCAGGGTTTTGCCACTGCCACTGGCGGGCGCGGCGATCAGGCAGGCCATGGCTGCGGAGCGCCTGTGTTCAGGCCGGCAGCAGCCGGGCTGCGATCGACGCGGCGGAGGCCAGCAGCGGGTTGGTGCTGTCGTGGCCGCCCGCCAGCAGCCGGGCCAACTCCACCTCCTCGCTTTCGTTGGGCAGGGGCACCACGTCTTCGGCCAGCTCCATCGAGGCCATCCCGCCCGCCTCCAGGCGCATGCAGCCGCCCGATTCAGAGCAGAGAATCACGCACAGGGGTGGCCGGCCCTGGGGCGCGCAGATCAGCCGCAGGCCCACCAGGGCTCCGGGGTGGATCTTGGGACTGCCCACCGGTACCGGCATCAGACGCAGCTGCACAGCGGCGCCATCGGTGCGCTCGAAGGAGGCGCCGATGCCGTCGCCATCACCGTTGCCAGGGATGTCATACGACTCCACCAGGTGCCAGCCCAGTCGGTCGGCGATCCAGGCCGCCAGCAGCAGGCCCTTGAGCGGGTGATCACCCTCCACGTCGATGTCCAGCTGCACCACCTGCTCCAGGGCGGTGCGGCGCGAGGGGGGATCGAACACCATCGCCAGCGATTCCCGCCAGGTGCGCAGCCGCAGCCAGTTGAGGTCGTTCACGGCCTGGCCGGCCTTGATGCAGCGCACCAGCAGGTCGATACAGCGGCGGGGATGGCCCAGGGAGCTGTCCACCACCAGCCGCCGGGACGGCGGGGCCAGGGCCTCCAGCAGCTCGGGTGCCTCATCGAGGCTGCTGTTCCACCACACCCAGCAGGGCAGATCGTCCCTGATCAGGGGATGGATGAGCTCCAGCGACTGGTGCAGCGACCCGCGTCCGCCTCGCAGCACCACCACGTCACCGCAGGCGGTTCCGCCCGCTCCCTCATCCGGCAGGGGGCAGTAGGCGGCCACGAGGGTTTCCAGTGTCTGGCCCTCGTCGAGGGTGGGGGCCAGGGTGATCAGACGCCGGGGCTTGTGGGCGCTGATGGCGGCCGCCACGAACTGGCCGCGCAGGTCCTGGGCCTGGTGATGGCCAGGCTGCTGGCCCAGCTCCCAGGCCAGGCGCTGATCCATCACGGCCGTGCTCAGGGGCAGGCCCAGTTCCGGCACCGCCTGCTTGGCCGCCTTGATCAGCTCGGGCTCCAGCAGCCCGGTGAGCGGGCCGTCGGCCCGACCCGTGCGGATCAGGTGCTGCTGCAGCCAGGAGGCCTCGTACACCACCAACGTGAAGGTGGTGGCGCCATCGGAGCCCTGCAGACCCTCCCCCCAGAGGGTCTGCAGGTAATTGGGAACCTCGCTGGGCGGCAGCGCCGTGGGGGCCTGGAGGGTGAGCTGGGTGGACATGGCGGGAGGGGGCGGGGGTGCGGAGCTCAGGGACGACGCCACACCAGCCCGTCTTCGGCCAGCAGGTTGTCGGCGGCGGCCGGTCCCCAGGTGCGGGCCTCATAGGGCTGCACCGGCAATCGCCAGGGGGCGTCTTCGATCAGCTCCAACAGTGGCGTATAGAGACGCCAGGCGGCTTCCACCTCGTCGCTGCGGGTGAACAGGGTGGGATCGCCGAGCATGGCGTCGGCGAGCAGTCGCACATAGCCCTCATCGCTGGGTTCGCCGAAGCTCTCGTCGTAGCTGAACGCCATGTCCACCGGGCGGCTGCGCATGCCCGAGCCGGGGGCCTTCACCTCGAAGCGGATGTCGGCGCCCTCATCGGGCTGAATCCGCAGAATCAGCTGGTTGGGGGTGGGGGCGCCGCCGGCGGCATCGAACAGGTGCACCGGGGCTTCGCGGAAGGTGAGCACCACCTCGCTGAGGCGCTTGGGCAGGCGCTTGCCGGTGCGCACATAGAACGGCACCCCCTGCCAGCGCCAGTTGTCGATGAACAGCTTCATCGCCACATAGGTTTCGGTGGTGGTGTTGGGGTTCACGCCGGGCTCCTCGCGGTAGCCGGGAATCGGGCTGCGGGCGTTGCCGCCGGCGCCGTACTGGCCGCGCACGCAGCATTTCCAGGGCTCGCCCTGATGGGCCAGCCGGGCGGCCTGGAGCACCTTGGCCTTTTCGTTGCGGATCGCCTCGGCATCGAAGCGGCCGGGGGGCTCCATGGCCGTGAGTGCCAGGATCTGGGTGAGGTGGTTCTGCACCATGTCGCGCAGGGCACCGCTGCTCTCGTAGTACCCAGCCCGTTCCTCCACCCCCACCGTTTCCGCCGCGGTGATCTGCACGTTGGCGATGTAGTTGCGGTTCCAGATCGGCTCGAAGATGGTGTTGGCGAAGCGCAGCACCAGGATGTTCTGGACCGTTTCCTTGCCGAGGTAGTGGTCGATCCGGAAGATCTGCTTTTCCTTGGCGCTGGCCTGCACCACCTTGTTGAGCGCCTGGGCACTGGGGTAGTCGGTGCCGAACGGCTTCTCGATCACCACCCGGGTGCGGTCCGGATCGTCCAGCAGCCCGGCGGCCGCGAGGGCCCGGGTGCCGCTGCCGTAGAAAGCCGGTGACACCGACAGATAGAAGGTGCGGTTGCCGCGGGTGGCTCGCTGCCGGTCGATCTGCTCGAGCCGCTGGCCGAGGGCCAGGATCGAGGCCGGGTTGGAGAGGTCGGCGGGCTCATAGAAGAGCCCGGCGGCGAACCCCTCCCAGATGTGGCCGTGACCGGCGATCTCCTCCCCCAGGGCGTCTGCCATGCGGGAGCGGAACTCCTCATCGCTCCAGGGCCGGCGGGCGCAGCCGAGCACAGCGAATTCGCTGGGCAGGCGGCGCTGACGGTAGAGCTCGAACAGTGCCGGGATCAGCTTGCGCTGGGTGAGGTCACCGCTGGCGCCGAAGATCACGATGCACTGGGCGGGAATGATCCGCTCCTGCCGCAGGCCGACCCGCAGGGGGTTGGTGAGCACGGCACTCATGAACGGCTCTCCCGATCTCTTGATGCTTCAGGTCCAGGCTGGCTGCCGGGGGCGCCGGAGGACAAGCACAGCCCTCGGCTGTGAGCAAACGAGCACCGAAACGCCAGTGCCCGCCTCAATAGGTTTCCACGTGCCAGCGGCCGGCCTTCTTGAGGGCGGGGCGCAGCTCGCTCCAGTTGAGGCCCTTGGCGGCGGCGGCTGCAGACATGGCTTCGTCGATCCCGGGCTCCATGCCCTTGAGCCCGCACATGTACACGTGGGTGTTGGGATCTTCGATCAGGGCGAAGATCTCGTCGGCGTGCTCGAGCACCCGATCCTGGATGTACATGCGCCCGCCCTTGCTGTTCTGCTGCTCGCGGCTGATCGCCCTGGTGTAGCGGAAGTGGTCGGGGTACTCGCTCAGGTAGTGCTCGAAGTCGGCGTCGTAGAGGAGGTTGGGGGTTTTGGGCACGCCCATGAACAGCCAGGCCTTGCCGCGGAAGTGCCAGCCGTTCTTGTCGCGTTCGGCCGGCTCGAACATGCGCCGCAGGTAGGCGCGCATCGGGGCGATGCCGGTGCCGGTGGCCAGCATGATCACATTGGCTTCTTCGTCCTCGGGCAGCAGCATCTCCTTGCCCACAGGACCGGTGATCTTCACCTTGGCACCGGGCTCGATGTCGCAGAGGTAGCTGGAGCACACCCCTTTGATCGTCTCCCCGTCCTGTTCATATTCCAGTTGGCGTACGCACAGCGACACGGTGTGGGCGGCCATGTTGTCGCCATGGCGGGTGCTGGCGATGGAATAGAGCCGCAGCTTGTGGGGCTTGCCGTTGGCGTCGGTGCCCTCGGGGATGATGCCGATGCTCTGGCCCTCCACATAGCTGAGCTGGGGCTCGCCGCCGGCCAGGTCGAAGGTGATGTGATTCACCCGGCCAATCGCGCCCTCACCCACGAGGCTGTAGTTCTCGGTGACGGTGCCCAGGAAGGGGCTCTTCGGCTTGTAGGTGTTGACCGGAACGGCGGCGTGGGCGGGGGCTTTGGTCACGGCGGCTTGAGGTGGGGCGGCGGGGTTGGGCGCGCTGGCGGTGGGGGCAGTGGGGGAGGCACCGTTGCCCGAGGAGCCGTCGATGGCGAACACCCCGGTGATCACGCCGCCCTGGCGGGCAACCATCTGGACGGTGCTCTGCAACTGGCTGAAGGGCACGGTGAACACCCGCTCGGCCTGACGCTGCTGGCCGATGCCGAAGCCCTCCACCACCACGCTGAACATGCGGCTGTCGGACTGGTTGGCACGACCCGTTGAAACACGCATGGCGGCTGAGATTCCGGCACTGGTGGGCCGATCATAAGGATGCGCTCCGGTGGCGCCTCCTGGAACGGCGGCCGGGACCGGCAAACCGGAACAGCAGAACCCCACTGACCCAGCGCAGTGCGGCCATGGCTGCGGTCACCGCTGGCACGGAAGTTCGGGCAGATGCAGTTAGGTTGTGGCCCAGCACACACGGCTTGACCCGTTGGCGCCGCTCACGCTCTTGCAGCTCAGTCCCCAGACCACCAGCGCTGAGGGGTGGGCCACCACCCAGGCCGCTGAGCGCAGTTGCAGCCTCGACACCATTCAGCAGGAGATGGAGCGGCTGGAGCAGGGCACCCGCCGGCTGGCCGTACTCCTGCGCCTGGCTCCTGATCCGGAGCGGATCTGGTCGGTGCTCACCGATTACGGCAACCTCGATCGCTTCATCCCCAACCTGGTCAGCTCCCGTCAACTGTGGCGTCGGGGCAACCGCGTGGCTCTCGAGCAGGTGGGCAGTCAGCAGTTCTGTGGCCTGCGCTTCAGCGCCCGCGTGGAGCTTGAACTGGAGGAAGATCCAGACGCCGGTGAGCTGCGCTTTCAGATGCTCCGTGGCGATTTCAGGCGCTTTGAGGGCACCTGGCGCGTGGACCGCGATGAGATCAGCACCCGCCTGCTCTACGAGCTCACGGTTCAGGGCAAACCGGGCATGCCCATCGGCCTGATCGAGCAACGCCTGCAGCAGGATCTGGCTTCAAACCTGCGCGGGGTGCA
Organism: Cyanobium sp. ATX 6A2; assembly: GCF_024346355.1. GTDB lineage: Bacteria > Cyanobacteriota > Cyanobacteriia > PCC-6307 > Cyanobiaceae > NIES-981. The sequence continues at coordinate 193,295 of NZ_JAGQCU010000001.1, read as the reverse complement.
GCAGGAAGCAAACCGCCGCATCGAGCAGGGCTGAACCAGGGCTAAGAGCTTTCAGTTCCCCCTGATCCTCGAATACCTCTCCATCTCGAATACCACTCCCTGAATACCCCCAAGGGGATTCGAACCCCTGTCGCCTCCGTGAAAGGGAGGTGTCCTAGGCCTCTAGACGATGGGGGCGAGGCCACGGCAACAGTTCCCGCCGTGCGGGTTCCACAGTAAGACCCCTGGACGAGGCCTGATGAGGAAAAACGGCACCGGATCTGGGATCTGGGCCGTTGCGCCGATGCATGGAAGCTACGGGCCGGGGTGTCCCTTCGTCAAGACGGGGCTGCCTGGCCGTTCCAGACCGGCACGGTGACGTGGAAGCAGGCCCCCTCGCCGGGCTCGGACACCACCCAGATGCGCCCACCGTGCACTTCGGCGATGCGGCGACACACCGACAGGCCCACCCCGTAGCCGGCGGTGCTGCCAGCGGTCTGGGGCAGGCGCACCCGGTCCTGGAAGATGCGCTCCTGCTCGGCCTCGGGAATGCCGGGACCGCTGTCGCACACGCTCACCTGCAGCCACTGGCTGGTGCGGTGCACCAGGGCGAGGCTCACCGTGCCGCCCTCGGCGGTGTACTTGAAGGCGTTCTCCAGCAGGTTGAGCAGCACCTGCCGCATGCGCCGGCCATCGGCGTGCACATCCGGCAGATCGGCCGGGATATCGGTGACCAGGCGCAGATCACGCCCCACCCAGAGCTTCTCCAGCTCCAGGATCGTCTCCGCCGCCACGGTGCCCAGGTTGAGACGCTGGGGGTTGAACAGGGCCTCCCAGCGGGTGCTGCCCACCTCCAGCAGGTCCTGCGACAGGGCCTCGATGTCGTTCAGCCGCCGGCGCAGCACGTCCTGGAAGCGGTGGACGTCGATCTGGCCCAGCTCATAGCTCTGCAACGCCAGCTTGGAGGCCGTGAGTGGGGTGCGCAGCTCATGGGCCACCATGCGCAACAGGCGCTCCTGCACCCCCAGCCGCTCAATCAGCGCCTCATTCTCCTGGCGCAGCACCAGCAGCTGGTCTTCCAGCTGCAGCTCGCGTCGACTGCGGCTGCCATCAGCCTCCGCCGGCTTGAGGTTGATGCCCAGGCTGGTCACCACCTGCTCCTGCTGCCAGCGCGGCAGCCAGCTGCGCAGCTGGCTGCTGATGGTGCTGCCGGCGAACACCTGCCGGGGCAACGGTGCCAGTTTCACCAGGGCCGGGGTGGCCACCAGGCGATGCAGCTCCAGCAGCTCCGGATGACGGGCGGGATCGCTGATCGTGAGCTGGGCCTTGAGGCCCAGGTCTTCGTCCCGAAGCAGTTGCTGCAGCTGGCGCAGATCGGCACTGGCCAGATGCTGGCGTCCTGCCAGCAGCAGCAGCTGCAGCTCCTGATGCTGCCCCTCGGAGGGAGCCGAGGCTGGGGGGGGGCTGGCGGCTGCAGGTTCCACCTCCTCAGCCTATGGAGGGCCGTCAGGGGGGCGGTCGTTCCCGCGCCATGCAGCAGCATGGAGTCAATTCCTCAGTGGCCACTGTGCGTCTGCGCCCTGTGCTTCTGCGCCCTCTGCTCCCGCGTCCCGCGCTTCTGGCGCCTTTGCTGTTGGCCGCTGTGCTCGCCCTGCCGCCCCGCCCCGCCCTGGCGGCGCCGGCCAGCGAGACGGAGATGGATCTTTACACCCGCCTTGCCGCCCTCAATCTGTGTATTGCCCGGTCCGCCGGGGTGGAGTTCGACCTGGCCGTGACGATCGCCGCTGAAACGATCAGCGTGTGGATCCAGGGCAGCCACGATGGTGCCATCGCCATGATCAAGGCGCCCCTGAGCCTGGATCAACTGCGCCAGGGTTCGCTCAATTCCGCCCTTCTGGGTGCCGCCGAGCTCTGCCCGGATCAGCTTCCCGAGGCGGTGCTTCGCGATGTGCAGAAGGCCGTCAAGGCCGCTTCCGAACCCCCTGCCCGTCCATGACCAGCGTGCGTCTCGCCGATTACCGTCCCGCCCCTCAGCTGCTGGATCGCACCGACCTCACGGTGCGCCTGCACGACGACCACGCCGAGGTGGAGGCGCGGCTGGCCTTTCGGCCCAATCCGGCCGCCGCGCCAGGGCCGCTGCTGCTGCAGGGGGTGGACCTGGAGCTGCTGGAGCTGCGCTGCGATGGCCAGCTCCTGGCAGCAGGCGCCTACCGGCTCGACGGCCAGCAGCTGGTGATCCCGGAGCCTCCCGCCCGCGCCTTCGTGCTCGAGAGCCGGGTGCGGATCCGCCCCCACGCCAACACCGCCCTGGAAGGCCTGTACGTGAGTGGCGGGCTGTTCACCACCCAGTGCGAGGCCGAGGGCTTCCGCCGCATCACCTTCCATCCCGACCGCCCCGACCTGCTCAGCCGCTTCCGGGTGCGCATCGAGGCCGACCGCCAGAGCTGCCCGGTGCTGCTCTCCAACGGCAACTGCGTGGAGACCGGCGAGCTGGCTTCTGCCCGCCACTACGCCATCTGGGACGACCCCTTCCCCAAGCCCTCCTATCTGTTCGCCCTGGTGGCGGGCCAGCTGGAGGAGGTGCGCGATCGCTTCACCACCGCCAGCGGCCGCATGGTGACCCTGCGCATCCATGTGGAGCCCGGGGATGGGGCCTACACCGACCATGCGATGGCCTCGCTGAAGCGGGCCATGGCCTGGGACGAGCAGCGCTACGGGCTGGAGTACGACCTCGATGAGTTCAACATCGTGGCGGTGCGCCATTTCAACATGGGCGCGATGGAGAACAAGAGCCTCAACATCTTCAACTCCAAGCTCGTTCTCGCTGATGCTGAAACGGCCACCGACGCTGAACTCGAGCGCATCGAGAGCGTGATCGCCCACGAGTATTTCCACAACTGGACCGGCAATCGCATCACCTGTCGTGACTGGTTCCAGCTCTCTCTCAAGGAGGGACTCACGGTGTTCCGCGATCAGAGCTTCAGCGCTGATCTGCATGGTTCCGCCCTCAACCGAATCGAGAATGTGGCCCTGCTGCGCAACACCCAGTTCCGCGAAGATGCCGGCCCCACTGCCCACCCGGTGCAGCCCGATGCCTATCAGGCGATCGACAATTTCTACACCACCACAATTTATGAAAAGGGGTCGGAGCTGATTCGCATGCTCCACACCCTGCTCGGGGAGGCCACCTTCCAACGCGGTATGGCGCTCTACGTGCAGCGCCACGACGGCAGTGCCGCCACCTGCGACGACTTCGTGCGGGCCATGGAGGATGCGGCCGAGGAGGCCTGGAGCGCCGGTGTGCCCCTGCCCCGCTTTGATGTCGCCCAGTTCCGGCGTTGGTACCACCAGGCCGGCACACCTCAGCTGGAGGTGCATCGCCACTGGGATGGCGACAGCGGACGGCTGGAGCTGCAGATCCGCCAGCACACGCCACCCACCCCGGGCCAGAGCGAGAAGCAGCCGCTGGTGATCCCCCTGGCCCTGGGCCTGCTGGATCAGGCTGGCCAGCCCTTGCCCCTGCAGCTGGACGGTGAAAGTGAAACGCAGGCTCTGGCGGCCTGCCGCAGCGGTGAGGACGGGCGTCTGACCCGCCTGCTGGTGGTGGATGGCCCCGAGCAGCGCCTCAACCTGGTGAATCTGCCCCGCCAGCACCACCCCCCAGCTCTCTCGGCACTGCGCCAGTTCTCGGCGCCGGTGAAGCTGGAGCTGGGCCGGCCCAGTTCCGAGCTGGTTCATCTGCTGGCCAACGACAGCGACGCCTTCGCCCGCTGGGACGCGGGCCAGGCGCTGCTGCGCGATGCCCTGCTGCACCGCGCCGAAGGCCAGCCCGACGCTGTGCTGGAGAGCGAGCTGATCGACGCGATCGGCCGCATCCTCGCCGACCCCGCCCTCTCCGAGGCCAGCCGCGCCGCCCTGATGGTGCTGCCCGGCATGCCCGAACTGGAGGACGCGGCGGCGGCGGCGGGCGGCGAGCCCGACCCGCCGGCCCTGTTCGCTGCCCGAATGGCCCTGCAGCAGCGCTTCGCAGAAGCTCTGGCCGATCCCCTCGGCGAGGCCCTCGAACGCTGCCGCCCGGAGTGGGGGTTGGCCTGGCCCGATGGCAGCGGCTCCCGCAGCCTCACCGCGGTGATCTGGCGCTGGCGCGTGGCCGCCTGCGATGGCGTGGTGATCACCGCCGCCCGCGACGCGGTGGACGGCCCTTCGATGACCCTGGCCCGGGCCGGCCTGCAGGCCCTGCAGTGCTACCAGATCCCCCAGCGCCAGGAGGCGATGGATGCTTTCTTTGGGCGCTGGCAGCAGCGGCCTGTGATCCTCGATGCCTGGTTTGCGCTGGAGGCCTCGGCCCCCTTCGCCGACGGCCTGGAGCGGGTGGCGCGGCTGCTGGAGCATCCCCGCTACGACCCCGCCGCCCCCAACTCGGTGCGGGCGGTGTTGGGGGGGCTGGCCGGCAATGCGCCGGTGTTCCACGCTGCCGACGGCAGTGGCTACCGCTTCCTGGCGGCCCAGATCGCCGCCCTCGATCGCCGCAACCCGATCACCGCCTCCCGCCTGGTCAAGGTGTTCAGCCGCTGGCAGAGCTACGGCCCTGTCCGCCAGGCCCGCCTGCGCGAGGCGCTCGAGCAGCTGGCGGCCGCCGACCTCTCCACCAACAGCCGCGAGGTGGTGGAGCAGTGCCTGGCCCCCTAGCGGCGGCCGGGGGCGGGGGTGCGCTGGAGGCTGCGGTGCAGTTCGGTGAAGCGGCGCTGGCGCAGGGCTGCCCCCTCCCGACCGGCGTGCTCACCCCACAGGCCCTCCCAATAGAAGTAGATCACGCCGTGGCCGCGATTCTTGGCCAGCCGCACCTTCTCCGCCAGGGTGGTCATGTCGGTGGTGCGGCCGCCGAAGCCGGCCAGGATGCCGATCTCCACCGGCATGCCCCACTCGCTCGCCTTCACCAGCGCCGGCTGGTTGAGATCGTTGGCGAAGCCCTGCACCGAGTAGGCATAGTTCTGCACAACCAGGTCGTCCACCAGGCTGCCCACGGTCCATAGTTCCCAGTCCTGCAGCCAGCGGTTGTAGGCGAACCGGAATGGCCCCGGGGAGAGGCTGATCCAGGTGGGGTGACCGGTGCCCTTGCCGCTCCTGCGGGCTTGTTCGTCCAGGTCCCGCAGGGCTGTGCGCAGGTCGCGCAGCAGTTCGGTGAGCTGCTGCCGGCGCCAGCGCATCCAGAAGCGGTCGTTGGGGTTGGCCGGTGGCTCCTGGCCGGTGGCCTGGCGGTAGAGCTGACGGGTGAACGGGTCGTAGCCCAGCTCCACCGGCCAGGCGAAGTGGTCGTCCAGCTGGATGCCGTCCACGCCGCAGCGCTGCACGATTTCGGTGATCAAGCCGATGAAGCGCTCCCGTACCTCCGGGTGGGCCGGGTTCAGCCACACCATGGTGGTGCCGTGCATCGGATAGGCGGTGCTGCCGTCCCGGCGCTGCAGCACCCACTCCGGTTTGCGCTTCACCACCTCGGCGGTGGCCGGTTCCATCAGGCCGTATTCGAACCACGGGACAACCTCCATGCCGCGGCGCTGGGCCGCGCGGGTCATGTGGCAGATCGGATCGAAATTGGGGTTGGCCTTCTCCAGGGCCGGCTCCATCGGCGCCCAGCGGCTGCGGTGGAAGGTGGTGCCCCGGCTCCATACATTGGGATAGAGGGTGGTGAAGCCCGCCGCCGCCAGCTCATTCACCGCCTGGTCGATCCGTGCCGGCTGGTAATAGAGCGGGCTGGGGCTGTTGGTGAGCCACACGCCGATGCGCGAGGCCGCCCTGGAGCGGGCCTGCTCGCGCGCGCCGCTGCGGCCCTGGGCCGCAGCCGGGGCCGCCGCCAGGGCCGGGCTGAAGCTCGTGGCCAGGGCCGCCACGCTGAGGGTCGCCGCCAGCAGGCGGCGGAACCTGGTGGGCGTCACGGCGGGTCTCAGCGGAACATCGAGCTCACGGAGCTCTCCTCGTGAATCCGCCAGATCGCCTCACCGAGCATGTTGGCCACCGACAGCACCCGCAGCTGGGGAAAGCGCCGATCGGCGGAAAGAGGGATGGAGTTGGTCACCACCACCTCCTCGAACAGCCCGGGCTCTGAGAGGCGCTCGGCCGCCGGTGGCGAGAACACGGCGTGGGTGGCGCAGCAGAGCACACGGGCTGCGCCGCTTCGGCGCAGCAGCCGGGCGCCCTGGCAGATGGTGCCGCCGGTATCGATCATGTCGTCGATCAGCACGGCTGTCTTGCCGGCCACATCGCCGATCACCGTGAGGCTCTCGGCCACGTTGTGGGCGGCGCGGCGCTTGTCGATGATCGCCAGTGGCGCGTCGCTCATCTGCTTGGCGAAGGCCCGGGCCCGGGCCACGCCGCCCACATCCGGCGACACCACCACCACCTCGCCGAGGTCCCGGGTCTTGAGGTAGTCCACCAGCACCGGCGAGCCGTAGATGTGGTCGCAGGGGATGTCGAAGTAGCCCTGGATCTGGGAGGAGTGCAGGTCCATGGCCAGTACCCGGTCTACGCCACTCTTGGTGAGCAGGTTGGCCACCAGCTTGGCGGCGATCGATTCCCGGCCGGCGGTCTTGCGGTCGGCCCGGGCGTAGCCGTAGTAGGGGATCACGGCGGTCACCTGGCGGGCCGAGGCCCGCTTGCAGGCGTCCACCATGATCAGCAGCTCCATCAGGTGGTCGTTCACCGGCACGCAGGTGGGCTGCACCAGAAACACGTCGCAGCCCCGGATCGACTCCTGGATCTGGATGTAGGTCTCGCCGTCGGCGAAGCGCTTGATCACCCGCGGACCGTCAGGCACGCCCAGGTAGCCACCGATCTCCCGGGCCAGCTCCTGGTTGGCGGTGCCGCTGAACAGGCGCAGTCGGCGGGTGTCCTGAGTTGACGCCGCCGCCTGGTTTGCCTGTGCCAGCCGGGAGGCTGTGAGGAAACTGGTCACGGCGGGCGCGAACGCGTCAGCGGAATCCTGATGGTAGAAGCGGCTCGGTGCGGCCTTTGCAAACATCCATGACGCCTTCCAGTCTCCCTGCGCCGCCGCGGCCCCCCGTCCTGGTGCTGCTCGCCTTCGGCACCCCCGCGAAGGTGGCGGCCCGCCTGCACAAGGCCGCCCCGGTGCTGGCGGAGGCCCTGGGCCTGGCCTTGGCGGCACCCCTGGCCCCTGGCGATCCCCAGGACTCCCTGGCCGGGTTGAGTGCGCTGGCCGCGGCAGCTGGTGGCTCGCTTCCCCAGCTGGCGCCCCTGCCCAGGGATCCGGGCCATGGGCTGCCTGGCGGGGGCCACTGGGCCGAGGCCCTGGGGGCCTGGCGTCAGCCGGCGTTGCTGCTGTTCAGCGCCAAGCAGCTCGACAGCGGCCTGCCCGCCGCCGCCGCCGCGCTGCTGGATCGCTGGCAGGTGCCCTGTGCCGGTCTGTTGCAGTGGGGTGGCCGCTGGCAGGCCGGGGCCCGTCGCCGCGATGCCCTGCCCTGGCTGGGAGGACTGGAGCTGGACGTCGACCTCGACCCTGCCGATCCGGCACTGCTGCGCCGGGCGCTGGCGCTGCGCTGGCAGCAATTGCAGGCTCGCTGACCCGCCCTCAGGGGGCCTTGGAACTGGCCTGCTTGCCGTCTCCGGCCTTGCCCTCCGGCCAGAACGGTTGGGGCAGCTGCGCCGCCCGTTCCCGCAGTCCGGTGGCCTTGGCCGCCTCGCCCTGGCGGGGAGCCGCCAGGGGCAGGGTGGTGATGCTCACGCTGGTGTCGGGCCGGAGGGCCGCCGCCAGCAGGCTGAGGATTTCACCCTGGCTGAGGTTGGTGTTCACCTGTCCTCGCAGCAGCCGCACCAGTTCCGGCAGGTTGGCGCCCATGCCCTGCAGGCGCAGCTCCTGGTGCAGGCTTTCCACCACCTGCTGGTGGCTTTCCAGGCGGCTCTCGAGGGGCTTGGCGGGGTCGCGCCAGCGGGCGAGATGTTCCATCTGCAGCGGGCTGAGGCGCTGCACACCGGCCTGCAGGTCGATCTCCAGCTCCTGGGTCTTGTCGCTGTAGCGCATGGTGCGCCGTGGGTTGACCTCCACCGAGCCCAATCCCTCCACCAGGGCGCGCAGGGCGCCGCGGCTGAGCACCACGAAGCGATCGGGTCGGCCCGCCGGCAGCCCTACCAGTTCGCGTACCGCGTCGGCCGTGAGCGCCGCACCGCCGCTGCGATACAGGCTCGCCAGCGACTGGGGCGCCGTCTCGCCAGGCAGCTGCACCGCCAGGCTGGTGGGCAGCGGCAGCACCTGCACGGGGCCGTCGGGGTTGACGCGGACCAGCAGCAGGGCATCGGCGTTGGCGGGCCCCGACGGCGCCGCTTTGTTGCTGGCGGCGTTGAGCTGGTCGGCATCGAGGCCGATCACCAGCACCGTGACCGCCCGGTTGGGAAGATTGGCCAGGTCGGAGATGCTCTCGGGGCCCCTGCCCGCGCCGCTGGGTTCGGGCTCGGGCCACAGCACCCCGAGCAGGGACGCTCCGGCCACCACCCCCACGCCGGCGAGCAGGCCCCCCCGCAGCAGCAGGCCCCACGGCCATTGCCGCCGTATACGGGGCAACTGCGTCCTCGTGCCGGAGCCTCGCCTGCTGTTCCAGATGGCGGGGAGGCGGGGACGCATTCAGTGAGGACAGCTAGGGCTGCGGCGGCGTCACACTCTGCCGCAGCCCTCTGCAGGGGCCCCGCCGCGCAGTGCAGCCGATAGGTTGTGCCGCAGTGACCCGCCTGCCCGTGCCGGCTCCCCACGAGAAGGCCAGGCCCCTGGCCAAGGGCAGTGTGTATCCCGCCAAGGACCTCTGCAGCCAGTGCGGCCTCTGCGACAGCCGCTGGGTGGCCTATGTGAAGACCAGCTGCGCCTTCCTGGAGCAGCGCTTCGAGGCGATGGAGAGCGGGGCCCACGGCCGCAGCCGGGATCTCGACAACGACGACGAGCTCTATTTCGGCGTGCACCAGCGCATGCTGATGGCGCGCCTGCGCCAGCCCATCGAAGGGGCCCAGTGGACCGGGATCGTGAGCCGCATCGGCGTCCGTGCCCTGGAGAGCGGCCTGGTGGATGCGGTGCTGTGCGTGGGCCAGAGCGACAGTGACCGCTTCACCCCGGTGCCCCGCCTGGCCCGCACCCCCGAGGAGGTGCTCAGCGCCCGGGTGAACAAACCCACCCTCTCCCCCAACCTCGAGGTGCTCGAGCAGCTGCCCGGCAGCGGCATCAAGCGCCTGCTGGCGATCGGCGTGGGCTGCCAGATCCAGGCCCTGCGAGCCGTGCAGGCCACCCTGCCCCTCGAGGAGCTCTATGTGCTGGGACTCCCCTGCGTGGACAACGTGAGCCGCAAGGGCCTGCAGACCTTTCTGGAGAGCACCGTGAGTTCGCCAGCCACGGTGGTGCACTACGAGTTCATGCAGGACTTCCGTGTCCACTTCCGCCACAGCGACGGCCGCACCGAAACCGTGCCCTTCTTCGGCCTGGACACGCCCAAGCTCAAGGACGTGTTCGCCCCCAGCTGCCTGAGCTGCTTCGACTACACCAACGCCGGCGCCGATCTGGTGGTGGGCTACATGGGCGCCACCTTCGGCCGCCAGTGGGTCACGGTGCGCAATCCCAGGGGCCAGCAGCTGCTGGATCTGGTGGAGCCTGAGCTGGAGACGGCACCGGTGACCTCCAGCGGCGATCGCCGCGCGGCGGTGCAGCAGGGCATCGAGGCCTATGACAAGGCCCTGAAGCTGCCCCTGTGGCTGGCCCGGCTGATCGGCCTGGTGGTGGAGCGCCTCGGCCCGAAGGGTCTGGAGTACGGCCGGTTCTCGATCGATTCCCACTTCACCCGCAACGCCCTCTGGGTGCGGCGCCACCATCCCGAGAAGGTCGAGGCCCACATCCCCGCCTTTGCCAGGACAATCGTGAGCCGCTACCGGCTGCCCGAAGCGTGAGCGGCCGCACCGGTGTGCTGCTGCATCCCACGGCCCTTCCCGGGCCCGGCGGCTGCGGCACGTTGGGCCGCCAGGCCCACGACTGGCTCTCGCTGCTGGGCCGTCACGGCATCGGCGTGTGGCAGCTGCTGCCCCTGGCGCCGCCGGACGGCACCGGTTCGCCCTACAGCTCCCCCAGCGGTTCGGCCCTCAACCCCTGGCTGCTGGACAGGGAGCGGCTGCTGGAGCAGGGGTTTCTGGATCCGGCCGGCGGCGATGGCGCCGCCGGGGAGGGGCCTGACGCCGAAGTCGGGGAGCGCCTCGATCCGGCCCTGCAGGACCGCCGTTCCCAGGCCCTCGGCCGGGCCCTGGCGCAGCACTGGCCCCGGCAGTCGCCCCAGCGCCAGCGGGCCCTGCGGCGCTGGTGCCGCCAGGAGCGGTTCTGGCTGCGCGACCACTGCCGCTACATGGTGCTGCGCCGCCAGCAGGACGGCCGGCCCTGGTGGCAATGGCCCGAGCCCCTGGCCCGGCGCTGGCCCGGGGCCCTGCGCCGCTTTGATCGCGAGCACCGCCAGGAGCTGCTGGCCGAAACGGTGCTGCAGTGGCTGCTGCAGCAGGAGTGGCAGGCCCTGCGCCGCCATGCCGAGCAGGAGGGGGTGAGCCTGTTCGGCGACCTGCCCTTCTACGTGGCCCACGACAGCGCCGATGTGTGGAGCCATCCCGGCCTGTTCTCCCTGGCGCCCCGTGCGGGGGGGCTGGAGGAGCAGAGCGGCGTGCCGCCCGACTACTTCTCGGCCACCGGTCAGCTCTGGGGCACGCCGGTGTATCGCTGGCGGCGCCACCTGCTCACGGGGTTCGGCTGGTGGCTGGGGAGGCTGCGGCGCCAGCTGGAGCTGTTCGACCTGCTGCGCCTCGACCACTTCCGGGCCCTGGAGGCCTACTGGAGCGTGCCCGGGGAGGCCGCCACGGCCCAGGACGGCCGCTGGCGCTCCGCCCCCGGACACCTGCTGCTGTCTGCCCTGTGGCTGCGGCTCGCCCTGAGCGGCGGCCTGCTGGGTGGCCGCTTGCCGCTGGTGGCCGAAGACCTGGGCGTGATCACCCCGGCGGTGGAGGCGCTGCGCGATCGCCACCGCCTGCCGGGCATGAAGATCCTCCAGTTCGCCTTCGACGGCAACCACGACAACCCCTACCTGCCGGCCAACATCCACGGTTCCGACTGGGTGGTGTACACCGGCACCCACGACAACGCCACGGCCGTGGGCTGGTGGCAGGGGCTCGATGGAGAGGTGCGTCAGCGGGTGGAGACCGTGCTGGGGGCCGGGGTGAACGCGCCGGGCTGGCAGCTCCTGGAGCTGGCGCTGAGCACGCCGGCGGAGCTGGTGGTGGTGCCCCTGCAGGACCTGCTGGAGCTGGGCGATGAGGCTCGCTTCAACACCCCCGGCACCCTCGGGGCCAACTGGACCTGGCGCCTCACGCGGCCCCTTGAGCAGCTCGACGGCCCGCTCAAGGGCTACGGCGAGCTGGCCTCCCGCCACAGCCGCAGCGCCTGACCCGCGGCGGCCTGCTCCAGGGGCCGCAGCTCCGGAAAGGCCCCCAGCAGTGCCTGCTCGGCGGTGGCCTGGGCGGGGCCTTCGGCGGAGCCGGAGCGGGGATCGCCGGGGCTGGTGGGCCGCGGCGGAATCGGCGTCACCGCCAGCAGGCCGGCCGCGGCCAGCCGCTGCTGCTGCAGGTTGAGCGCGTAGATCAGCCCCAGGGTGAGCAGCCCGTAGAGCACGGTGCCCTGCCAGGTGGTGAACACATCGATCGAGCCGGGGGTGAAGCGCTGCAGCAGGCCGCCGCCGGAGCGGCCCCGCAGGCTGTTGGTTGTGCCCTGGGGCAGAACTGCCTCGAGACTGCCCGGCTCCAGCTCCAGGTGCCGCTCGATCAGCGGCAGCATCGTGCGCAGGTAGGTGGGCTCGGGCAGCCGGTCGCGCCAGCCGCGCTCCAGCGCCTCCAGCACGGGGGTGCTGATGCGGGTTTCGTCGGCCAGCTGGCGCAGGCTCAGCTGGCGCTGCAGGCGCTGCTGGCGCAGCCGCTGGCCCGCCGCCAGCAGCGGATCCACCGGCGTGGCTGCCGGCGAGCTGCCGCCAGCAGCCACGGAGCGCCGCGGCCAGAGCCGGCCGAGACCGGCGCGCAGGGTGGCGGGAAAGCGGCTCAGGGATCGCAGGCCAGGGCGCGCCATTCTCGGCGATCGAGGTGGCGCCACTGGCCCTCCTCCAGAGTCCCCAGCTCAACCGGCCCGATCGCCAGACGTTGCAGATCCAGCACCGGATGGCCGAGCAGAGCTGCGGTGCGGCGGATCTGGCGGTTGCGGCCCTCGCCCATCACCAGCTCCAGCTGGCAGCGATCGTCCTGTTGCCGCCGTCGCCCCACCAGCACCGGCTGGCTGGGGCCCTCCTCCAGGGGCACCCCGGCCGCCCAGCGTTCCAGGGTGGAGGGCGCAGGCGCCCCCGCCACCCACACCCGGTAGGTCTTGCGGTGGCCAAAGCGGGGGTGGGTGAGGCGCAGGGTGAGATCGCCCTGGTTGGTGAGCAGCAGGGCGCCGCGGCTGTCGCCGTCGAGGCGGCCCACCGGATGCAGCCCCTGACCACGGCGCAGTTCCGGGGGCAGCAGGTCGAGCACGGTGGCGCGGCCCTGGGGGTCCCTGCAGCTGCAGAGCACGCCGGCGGGCTTGTTGAGCAGCAGCAGCAGGGGGTGGGCCGCCGGGCGCAGGGGGCGGCCGTCCACCGTGATCGCGTCGCTGGCCGGATCGGCCCGATCCCCGAGGCCGGCGGTACGGCCGTTGACGCACACGCGTCCCTGGCTGAGGAGGGTTTCGGCGCTGCGGCGGGAGCAGAGCCCGGCGGCGGCGATCAGCTTCTGGAGCCGTTCGGCTGGCATCCCCCCATCCTTGCCAGGGCCAGGGCGACAGGGGCCAGGACGGGCCAGGGGTGATAGGTTTACGAAACAAGAACGTTTCGTAAACCACGAACGCCATGGCCCCTCGCCCCGCCGCCGCCGCACCCGCCGCTGCCCCTGCGATGGCGCCTGCCGCTGCTGCCTCCCGCGTTGCCACCACCGGCCCCCGGGTTGCCTTCGGGGAAGCCAACCAGCTCGGCGGCGGCGACCTGGTGCGCAGCTACCTGCGCGACATCGGCCGGGTGCCGCTGCTGTCCCATGAGCAGGAGATCACCCTGGGCCGTCAGGTGCAGGAGCTGATGGGGCTGGAGGAGATCGAGCAGGAACTGACGATGCGTGCCGGTGGCAGTGCCCCGAGCGCCAGTGAGCTGGCGGCGGCGGCGGGGATGAGCCCGCAGCTGCTGAAGAAGCGTCTGCAGGCGGGTCGTCGGGCGAAGGAGCGGATGGTGGCGGCGAACCTGCGTCTGGTGGTGAGCGTGGCGAAGAAATACACCAAGCGGAACATGGAACTGCTGGATCTGATCCAGGAGGGAACGATCGGGCTGGTGCGGGGTGTGGAGAAGTTCGACCCCACCCGCGGCTACAAGTTCAGTACGTATGCGTACTGGTGGATCCGGCAGGGGATCACGCGGGCGATTGCGGAGAAGAGCCGCACGATCCGGCTGCCGATCCACATCACGGAAACGCTGAACAAGCTGAAGAAGGGTCAGCGGGAGCTGAGCCAGACGCTGGGGCGGACGCCGACGGTGACGGAACTGGCGGAGTTCGTGGAGCTGCCTGAGGAGGAGGTGAAGGACCTGCTGTGCCGTGCGCGGCAGCCGGTGAGCCTGGAGACGAAGGTGGGCGACGGGGAGGACACGGAGCTGCTGGAGCTGCTGGCTGGGGATGAGGAGCTGCCGGAGGAGCGGGTGGATGGGGAGTGCCTGAAGGGCGACCTGCGGGCGCTGCTGGAACAGCTGCCGGACCTGCAGGGCCGGGTGCTGAAGATGCGCTACGGCATCGCCACCGAGGGGGAAGGGTTGCGCGAACCGATGAGCTTGAGCTCGATCGCCAAGACCCTGGGCATGAGCCGGGACAAGACCCGCAACCTCGAGCGCAAGGCCCTGGAGGGCATCCGCTCCCAGTCCTGCCGCCTCGAGGGCTACCTGGCTGCGTAGAGCGCTGCGTAGAGCGAGCTGGGTGGGAGCAGCGGCCTAGAAGAACTGGTCGAAGTTGTCGAAGTCCACGGCGCTGAAGGTGCCGTTCTCCACCTGGGTCATCAGCCGCTCCAGCTGCACCCAGAGGGCGCCGGCGGTGGCCACCGAGAGCACGAATGACACCAGCAGCGCCACCCCGGCCGAGAAGCCGAACACCTGCAGGCTGCCGCCGATGAACAGGGTGACGCCGATCACCACGCCGGAGTAGGGCAGGAGGATGGTGCCGCTGGCCAGGGGCAGCAGGGCCAGCCGGTCCTGTTTCCAGCCCTCCAGCTTGTTCTGCACCAGCCGGGCGAAGGTGAGGCCGCAGAGCACGCTCATGGCCAGGCCGATGCCCGCCAGCAGGTAAGGCGGCTGCATGAACGTGGCCACCGCGAGGTAATAAAGCTGGGCATCGAGATCGCCGCCCAGGTCGCCCGTGGCCATGCCCGTGCCAACGCTGGAGCTGAGCAGGAGGAGGAAGTGGTTCACAGGGCAATTGCGGGCAGGGGGCGACCCTAGTGGCGCCTCAGGCTCCTGAAGACAGGGGGTTGAACCGGGCCAGCATGCCGCCGGCAAGCTTGGCCGGCGTGAACGTGCGCCGCAGCAGGCCGGCCAGGGCCCGCAGATCCTCCGTGTGCAGGTGGTTGTCCTGCACCAGGGTGAGCAGCAGCCGCTGGCGCAGGCTGCTGCCCTCGGGACCCAGCAGCAGCTTCAGGCCTGAGCCCACCACCGGCAGCAGGTCGGGGGTCGATCCCGCCTCCTCCACCACCGAAAGCAGGTTGTCGAGCCGCTGCACCCGCAGGCGGCCGTCGCCGTCGAACAGCACGTCGAGCAGCTTCTCGCGCATCTCGGCGGTGTCCCCCGCCAGCAGCCGCCGGGCCACGTAGGGATAGGCCACGCGGATGATCTTGAAGTCGGGGTCGAGGCGCAGCGCCAGGCCCTCCTGGCTCACCACCGCCCGGATGATCAGGGCAAAGCGCGCCGGCACCCGGAACGGGTAGTCGAACATCAGCTCTGAGAAGCGGTCGGTGACCGACTTGAAGTTGAAGCTGCCCACGTTCTCCCCCAGTGCCCCCCCCAGCACCTCCTCGAGGGCGGGGATGATCGGTTCGCGATCGGTGTCCGGGGTGAGGAAGCCCAGGGCCACGAAATCCTCAGCCAGGGCGCGGAAGTCGCGGTTGATCAGATGCACCACCGCCCCGGTGAGGGTGAGTCGGTCGGCATCGGTGATCGAGTCCATCATTCCGAAGTCCACGTAGGCCACGTGGCCCAGGCCGCCGCTGCGGCCCGGCAGGGCGAACAGGTTGCCGGGATGGGGATCGGCGTGGAAGTAGCCGAACTCGAGCAGCTGGCGCAGCCCGGCAATCACGCAGGTGCGGATCAGGGCGGAGGGGTCGAGACCCTGGGCCTCGAGGGTCCGGCGCTCCTGCAGCTTGGTGCCATGGATCCAGCTGGTGGTGAGCACACGCCGGGAGCTCAGCATGCGCTCCACCCGGGGCACGGTGACCTCCGGGTGGTGTTCGAACAGGGCGGCGAAGCGCTCGGCGTTGTCGGCCTCGCAGCGGTAGTCGATCTCCTCGAACAGGGAGCGGCCGAACTCGTCGATGATGGCGCTCAATCCCACGCCCAGCTTGAGGGGCAGCACCGGGGCCACCACCACGGCCAGGGCACGGATCAGCACCAGATCGCGGCGCAGGATCCGCTCCAGCCCGGGCCGCTGCACCTTCACCGCCACCCAGCGACCGTCGCTCAGCCGGGCGCGATACACCTGGCCCAGGCTGGCCGCCGCCATCGGGTAGTCGGGAAACTCCTCGAACAGCCGGTCGGCCGGCGCCCCCAGCTCCGCCTCGATCGTGGCCAGGGCCACGTCCTGGGGGAAGGGCGGCAGGTTGTCCTGCAGCTGGGTGAGCTCCTCCAGCCAGTCGCGCCGCACCAGATCCGGGCGGGTGGAGAGGGCCTGCCCCACCTTGATGAAGCAGGGGCCCAGGTGGGTGAGGGTGGTCAGGATGCGCTGGCCCAGACGCCGCTGCACGCCGGCGTCGCGGCTTTTGCCCTGTACGAGCAGCACCACCGTGAGGCTCCCCAGCTGCCAGAGCACGCTGCTCAGACGGCTGATCAGGATCCAGGGACGGCGCAGCAGCCAGCGGCGGTCGGCCCGGGGGTTGTAGACGCTGGGGGAGCAGCCGGCGCTGCCGATGGCGGCACCGGCAATCGCTGGGCTCGCCATCGCTGGGCTGGCGGAGACGGCTCTGGTGGCGGCGGCGGTCAAGGGCGATGCCGGCCAGGGGCGTCGGCGGGGGGAGAGATCCAGACTCTAGAAACCGCGGACCGGTGTGTTGATCCGTTCCATCAGGGGCGCCCTGACCCCGGCGCCCAACCGCTCGCAGCTGGTGTCTGCCCTGACGCCACGGTTGTTCGTCCCCGCCTGGGGCCGTTCTCTGGCCCTGCACCTGCCCGCCCATGGCCGGGGCCGGGGCCTGGCTCCGGAGCTGGCGGCGCTCCTGCGTCAGCCCCCCGGCAGCTGGGACCTGCCGGAACTGCCGGGCTTCGGCGGCCCCCTCGAGCCGGATGGCGCCGTGGCCCAGGCCCAGGCCGCCTGCGCTGCCCTGTTGGGGGCCGAGCACTGCTGGTTTGGTGTCAACGGCGCCAGTGGCCTGCTGCAGGCCGCCCTGCTGGCCCTGGCCCCTCCCGGCAGTCGCGTGCTGCTGCCCCGCAACCTGCACCGCTCGCTGCTGCACGGCTGTGTGCTGGGGCAGCTGCGGCCGGTGCTGTTCAACCTGCCCTTCGACGGGGCCAGTGGCCTCTGGCAGCCGCCGGACGCCGCCTGGCTGGAGCGGGTGCTGGCGGCGGCCCTGGCCGGCGGGCCCCTGGCGGCGGTGGTGCTGGTGTCCCCCAGTTACCAGGGCATGGCCGTTGATCTCAGCCCACTGGTGGCGGTGGTCCATGGCGCCGGCTTGCCACTGCTGGTGGATCAGGCCCATGGCCGCGGCGAGGCCCTGGCGGCCGGCGCCGACCTGGTGGTGCTCTCCTGCCAGAAGGCCGGCGCCGGGCTGGCCCAGAGCGCCGCCCTGCTGGGCCAGGGGCCGCGGCTCGATGGCGCGGCGATCGCCCGCAGCCTGCTGTGGTTGCAGACCTCCAGCCCCAGCGCCCTGCTGCTCGCCTCCTCCGAGGTCGCCCTGCGCCATGGCAGCAGCGAGGCCGGCCACCGCCGTCGCCGCCGCGCCGAGGCGGTGGCGGCCAGGCTGCGCCGCCGTTGCGCTGCGCTGGGTTTGCCGCTGCTGGCCAACCACGACCCCCTGCGCCTGGTGCTGCACACCGCCGCCGCCGGCATCAACGGCCTGGAGGCCGACACCTGGCTGCTGGCGCGGGGGGTGATCGCCGAGCTGCCCGAACCTGGAACGCTCACCTTCTGCCTGGGAGAGCTGCCGCCCCCTGGTGTGGCGCGCCGCCTGCCGCGGGCCCTGGCGGCCCTGGTTCAGGCCCTCGGCGGTGATCCCCTGCCGCCCTTCAGCGCTCCGCCTCTGCCGCTGGTGGCCGAGCCGGAGCTGGCGCTGGGGCGGGCCTGGCGGGCGCCGTCGCGGTCGCTGCCGCTGGATCAGGCCGCCGGGCAGCTGGCCGCCGAGCCCCTCTGTCCCTATCCCCCCGGCATCCCCCTGGTGGTGCCCGGCGAGCGCATCGACGCCGCCCGGGCGGCCTGGCTGGCCGGGCAGGCCCGCCTTTGGCCAGGCCAGATCGCTGATACGGTGAAGGTTGTGGCCAGTTAGGACCCCGTGTCCGGACCACCAGCGCCCCGTATCCAGCCCTACAGCTGGGACTTCGTGACTCCCGGGTTGCCGGATGGCGCCTTCGACGATGCCCCCGGTTTCAGCCCCACCCCGATGGAGCTGCGGGTGATGCTGCTGGCCCATCTGCGGCCCCGGGCCGACTCCCTGGTGTGGGATGTGGGCGGTGGCACCGGCGCCCTGGCCCTGGAGATCGCCCGGCTGATGCCCGCTGGCGCCGTGCACACCCTGGAGCGCGATCCCGAGGCCATCGCCCTGCTGGAGCGCAATCGCCAGCGCTTCGGGATCGCCAACCTGCACATTCATGCCGGCGCTGCGCCCGATGACCTGGCCCTGCTGCCGCCGCGGCCCGACCGGGTGTTGCTGGAGGTGGGGCGTCCCCTCGGAGCCGTGCTCGCGGCGGTGTGGCAGGCCCTTCAGCCCGCGGGGCGACTGGTGATCAGCACCGCCAGCCTCGAGGGACTGGTGGATGCCACCGACACCCTGGGCCAGCTGGCCGCCAAGGACCTGCAGGTGGTGCAGGCCACGGTGCACCGCATGCAGCGCCGGGGGGCCCAGGCCAAACTGGCGGCAGCGGAGCCCCTGTTCCTGATCGCGGCCGAACGCCCTTGAGCTCCCCGCCGCCGCCCGTGTCCGTGCCGCAGCGATCCCCGAAGGCCACCTCCCTGGCCCGGCTGGCCAGTGGCTGGGCGGTGGGGGCCTTCGGCTTCGTGGTGGTGATGCTGGGGGGCTGGTGGTTCACGGTGGCCGTGGGGGTGATCGTGCACCTGGGCCTGCTGGAGTTCTTCCGCATGGCCCAGTTCAAGGGCATCCGGCCAGCCACCAAAACCACCCTGGTGGCGGTGCAGCTGCTGCTGTTCACCACCCAGGCCATCCCCAGCGACGTGGCGGCGGCGGTGCTGCCCGCCTCCGGTGCGGTGATCTGCGGCTGGCTGCTGCTGCAGCCGCAGACGGGCACCATCGCCGACATCGCCGCCTCGATCTTCGGTCTGTTCTATCTCGGCTTTCTGCCCAGCCACTGGATCAAGCTGCGGGCCCTCGGCGACAGCGGTCTGGCGCTGACGCTGCTGGCCTGCTTCCTGATCGTGGCCACCGACATCGGCTCCTACGTGATCGGTCGCCGGCTGGGGCGCCGCCCGCTGTCGCCGATCTCTCCGGGCAAGACCGTGGAGGGAGCCCTGGGGGGCGTGGCCTGCGCCATGGCGGTGGGGGTGATCGGCGGGCTCTGGATCGGCTGGCAGTGGGGCTGGCTGATCGGGGCCCTGCTGGGGGCGGTGGTGGCCCTGTTCGCCCTGGTGGGGGATCTCACCGAGTCGATGATGAAGCGCGATGCGGGGCTGAAGGATTCCGGCGATGCCATTCCGGGCCATGGCGGCATCCTCGATCGCATCGACAGCTATCTGTTCGTGCCGGCGGTGGTGTACTCGCTCGTCACCCTGGTGCTGCCGCTGCTGCAGCGTTAGGGAGTCACGGTGGCCTCGCCGTCGAGCACCAGCAGGCCGGCCTCCACGCTCGCCCGCTCCACCCGCAGGGAGGCGTCCATCGGCAGCAGGCTGCGGTGACTGCCGTCCAGGCTCACCAGTGCCAGGCCCTCTGGGCACACCTCCAGCGTGGTGTGCACCTCCACGGGACGGGGCTCAGCCAGCCCCTTGGCCGCGAGCACCAGGCGCTTGTCTCCCATGCGTAACCCCACCAGCGGCGTGATGCCCAGCAGCTCCTCGGCGATCTGGTCGGCCAGGGGACGCCAGCGTGGCTGGGCCAGGGAGTGGTTGAGTCCGGCGGCGGTGAAGCTCACCAGTCCGCGGATCACAAAGGGGTCCTTCAGCTGCACGGGCTGGCCCCGCCAGAGGCTGCCCATCTGGACCCGCAGCGGTCCGCTGGTGAGGTCCACCAGTTCCAGCTGCAGATGCTGATAGCAGACTCCCCGCGCCCGCACCCGTACCCCCGCCAGGCGGCCGCGCAGCAGCTCCCCGGCGCTGCCCTGGAGCTGCAGCTCCAGGCTGTCCAGGCGCTCGCACTGCTGGCGCAGCCACAGCTGCAGGGCGGCGGAGAGCAGCCGCAGCACGGGCCCGCCATCGGGGCTGGCGGCGCTCATCGGGCGGCTGCCGGCTGGGCCAGCCAGGTGGCCGCAACGGTATGGGGCTGATCGATGTGGGGCAGGTGGCCGCAGGCCTCCAGTTCCCGCACCCGCTCGCCCAGCAGGGCCAGGGCGGCCCGTTTCTGGGGCGGGCGCAGGATGCGGTCCTGGGCCCCCCACAGCACCTCCAGGGGCTGGGGTGGCAGGGGTTCGCCACAGCCGGCGAAGCCGCCGCTGCGGGCGAAGGCGGCCAGGGACCGGGCCCAGCCCGGCGTCTGCAGGTGCAGGGAGGCGATTTCCAGCTCCGCCGGGCCCACGGCGCTGTCGGGATCGGCGAAGGCACTGCGGCAGAGGCCTCGCCGCACACCGGGCAGGGCCAGAAAGCGCACCCCCAGGCCATCCAGCAGCGGCGGCAGCGGCATGGGCCGGCCCGTGAGTCCCGCCGGGGCGAGCAACAGCAGCCGCTGGATCCGAGCCGGCAGGCGCCGGGCCAGCTCCACCGCCACGGAGCCGCCCATGGAGGCGCCGATCAGGCCGATGCCGAAGGTGCTGCTGCCGCTCCAGGTGCTGTTGCGCACCTCGATGGCGGCCATCAGCCGCTCCAGGTGATCGAGCACCGGCCCCGGCCCGTAGGGTCCGGTGGCCGGCCGCGGGCTGAAGCCGAAGCCGTACAGGTCGGGGATGAACACCTGGTGGCGCTCCGCCAGCAGCGGTGCCAGGCGGCGGAATTCCAGGAGCGAGCTGTCGAAGCCGTGCAGCAGCAGCAGCGGCGGCCCCTCCCCCAGCACGGCCACGGGCCAGTTGCCCGGGAGCCCATCGAGGGGCCACCACTGCACATGGGCGGCGAGCTGGCGGCCCTGGGGGTCAAGCAGGCTGGCGGCGGCCTCGCTCACCAGCGCCCGGCAGAGCTCCTGCTGATCGCTGGGGATCACACCGACTGCCGCTCCAGGCTGGGCAGGGCGTTGCTGGTGGTGCTCACCATCGCTGCCAGCAGATCGGCCTGGCCGACCGGGAAGGGCAGATGGTGGAGGTCGGAGCCGGGGGCGCAGGCCCAGGCGCACACCGCTTCCAGATCGCTGAGGCTGGCCTGAGCCAGCCCCAGTTCAGCCAGGGTGCAGGGGATGGCCAGCCTCTGGAACAGCGGCAGCAGCTGCCGCCGTGCCTGGCCTGCCAGCTGCTGGCCACCCACCAGTTCCTCGAGACGCAGCTGCACCAGCACCCCGAAGCCCACCTTCTCGCCGTGCAGGCTGTCGTGGCAGGCAGCCAGCTGGGTGAGGCCGTTGTGCACGGCGTGGGCCGCCACGGTGCGGCAGCGGGCGCCGCCGAGGCCGCCGATCAGGCCGGCGGTGAGGCCGCAGGCCTCCGCCACCCGCACCCAGGCCTCGCTGGGGGTCTGCTGGGGCTGGGCGGCGTCGGTGAGGGCCGCTTCCGCCTCCAGCAGCAGCTGGTCGCGCAGCACCCGGGCCATCTGCACCGTCTGCTGGATCAGGCCGTCGTGGCTGCCGCCGCTGCTCACCGAAGCTTCGTACCACTTGGCCATGGCGTCGGCGATGCCGCTCGCCAGGGTGCGCGGCGGTGCCCGGCGCACCAGGCCGTGGTCGAACACCAGCAGATCCGGGCAGCGGTCCAGAGCCACATCGCCCTGGAAGGCCCCCTGGGGGGAATAGAGATTGGAGAGGGCGGTCCAGCCGGCGCAGGTGGCGGCACTGGTGGGCACGGTGACGCAGGGCAGCCCCAGGCGCTGGGCCAGCAGCTTGCCGGCGTCGAGCACCTTGCCGCCGCCGGCGGCCAGCAGCAGATCGGCGCCACCGCGCCGGGCCTCGGTCTCGAGCCGCTGCAGATCCTCGGCGCAGCAGTCGTGCTGCAGCCAGGCCGGCCTCACCCGCAGGCCAATGGCCTCGAGGTCGGTGGCCAGCTCCTGCCGCAGGGGGAGCGTGGAGCGGCTGCGTCCCAGCAGCAACACCTCACGCCCGAGGTTGGCCAGCAGGGGCAGGGCCTCAGACCAAGCCCCGCCCCCGCGCAGCACCTGGGCGGGGGCGATGCTGTGCGTGCTGACGGGGGTGTGGGCGGAACTGGCGGAGGTGGATGCGGTGGAGCTCATCGCACGATCGTATGCAGTGGCTCAGGGCAGTGAGGGAGCCTGGGATCAGGCTCCGGCGCCGGCCAGTTCCGGCACAGCCGGCTCAGCGGTGTCCTGCTTGCGGATCACCACCTGCTTGGCATCGTTCACATCCACGAGGGCGTGATCGCCTTCGCTGATGCGGGAGCTGAGGAACTCTTCAGCCAGGGAATCCTCCAGCAGACGCATCACGGCGCGACGCAGCGGTCGGGCGCCGTAGGAGGGGTTGTAACCCTCCTCCACCAAGCGCTCCTTGAAGGCATCGGTCACCGCCAGATGGATGCCCTTGTCCTCCATGCGGGCGAACACCTCCTTGAGCATGATCTCGGCGATCTCCTTCACCTCCTCGCGCGTGAGCTGACGGAAGACGATGATTTCATCGAGGCGGTTGAGGAACTCGGGCCGGAAATACTGCTTGAGTTCCTCGTTCACCAGCGAACGGATGCGGTTGTACTGGGTGTCTTCCACCGCATCGCCGGAGAACTCGAAGCCGAGGCCACCGCCACCCTTCTCGATCACCTTCGAACCGATGTTCGAGGTCATGATGATCAGGGTGTTCTTGAAGTCCACCGTGCGGCCCTTGGAGTCGGTGAGGCGACCGTCCTCGAGGAGCTGCAGCAGCAGGTTGAACACATCGGGGTGGGCCTTTTCGATCTCGTCGAACAGCACCACGGTGTAGGGCCGGCGCCGCACCGCTTCGGTGAGCTGGCCGCCCTCGTTGAAGCCCACGTAGCCCGGAGGCGAACCGATCAGTTTGCTGACCGTGTGGCGCTCCATGAACTCCGACATGTCAAGGCGGATCATCGCCTCCTCACTGCCGAAGAAGTAGGTGGCCAGGGCCTTGGTGAGCTCGGTTTTGCCCACCCCGGTGGGGCCGGAGAAGATGAAACTGGCGATCGGCCGGTTCGGGTTCTTGAGGCCCACGCGGGCACGGCGGATGGCGCGGGATACGGCCTTGACGGCTTCGTCCTGGCCGATCAGCCGCTGGTGGAGGGTTTCCTCCATGTTCAGCAGCTTGGCCGACTCGCTCTCGGTGAGCTTCTGCACCGGTACGCCGGTCCAGGAGGCCACGATGTGGGCGATGTCCTCTTCGGTGACGGTGGGACCGCGGTCGAGATCCTCGAGGGCATGGGCCTCGCTGACGGTGGACACCTCACCCTTCTCATCTGCGGGGGTGGACTCGCTCTTGCGGGCCTGGAGAATGTTGCGGATCTGATCGCGCAGTTCCACCTCCTTGTCGCGCAGCTCGCCGGCCTTGGTGAAGTCCTGCTCGCGCACGGCGTCCTCCTTCTCTTTCTGCACGGCTCGCAGCTGCTTGTCGATCTCCTTGGCAGCCGGCGGCAGCTTGGAGTTCATCAGTCGCACCCGGCTGCCGGCCTCATCGACCAGGTCGATGGCCTTATCCGGCAGGAAGCGGTCGGAGATGTAGCGATCGCCCAGGGTGGCGGCGGCGATCAGGGCATCGTCCTCAATGGTGAGGCGGTGGTGTTCCTCGTAACGGTCCTTGAGGCCGCGCAGGATCTCGATGGTGTCGATCACCGAGGGCTCGCCCACCATCACCGGCTGGAAGCGGCGTTCCAGGGCGGCATCCCGTTCGATGTGCTTGCGGTATTCATCGAGGGTGGTGGCACCGATGCACTGCAGCTCGCCACGGGCCAGGGCCGGTTTGAGAATGTTGGCGGCATCGATGGCCCCCTCGGCCGCGCCAGCACCGATCAGGGTGTGCACCTCGTCGATCACGAGGATCACGTTGCCGGCGCCGCGAATCTCCTCCATGATTTTCTTGAGGCGTTCCTCGAACTCACCCCGATACTTGGTTCCGGCCACCAGCAGGCCGATGTCAAGGGTGAGAACGCGCTTGTCCTCCAGGATGTCGGGGATGTCGCCCGTTTGGATGCGCTGGGCGAGGCCCTCGGCGATGGCGGTCTTGCCGACGCCGGGCTCACCGATCAGCACGGGGTTGTTCTTGGTGCGGCGCCCGAGGATCTGGATCACCCGCTCGATCTCGTTCTGGCGACCCACCACCGGGTCGAGCTTGCCGTCGGAGGCCAGCTGGGTGAGGTTGCTGCCGAACTCGTCGAGGGTGGGGGTCTTGGTGGAGCCCTTGCCGCCCCCGCTGCCCGCGGCCACTTCCGCTGTTTCGCCGAGCATGCGGATCACCTGGGTGCGCACCTTGGCCAGGTCGACGCCGAGGTTCTCGAGCACGCGGGCGGCGACGCCCTCAC
The DNA here is from genome assembly GCF_024346355.1 of Cyanobium sp. ATX 6A2. GTDB lineage: Bacteria > Cyanobacteriota > Cyanobacteriia > PCC-6307 > Cyanobiaceae > NIES-981. The sequence continues at coordinate 169,089 of NZ_JAGQCU010000001.1, read as the reverse complement.
CTTCACGGATCAGGCCGAGCAGCAGGTGCTCGGTGCCGATGTAGTTGTGGCCGAGCTGTCGGGCTTCTTCCAGCGACAGCTCCAGCACCCGCTTGGCGCGGGGGGTGAAGGGGATCTCCACGGCCACGAAGCCGGAGCCGCGGCCAATGATCTTCTCCACTTCGACGCGGGCGTCCTTGAGGTTCACCCCCATCGACTTGAGCACCTTGGCGGCGACGCCGGTGCCTTCTCCGATCAGGCCCAGCAGGATCTGCTCGGTGCCCACGAAGTTGTGACCCAGCCTGCGGGCCTCTTCCTGGGCCAGCATGATCACCTTGATGGCCTTCTCGGTAAACCGCTCGAACATGGGGCGGGCCTGTTGCAAGTTGAACTAACCTATCAGGGTTGACAGGGCCTGTGTGGTTGCCCGGAGCAGGGGGCCAGACCCCCTGTGGCAGCAGTGGGGGCGGAGGTTCAAAGTGCAATTGAACGGCTTGGATTGGCCGCTGCTCGACATAGCAAAAGACGGTTAACCGTACCCGTTCCGAGCAGGGATTCCTAGCTTTTCTCCAGGTGCAGCCACAGGATCAGCGCGTCCTCGCCGCTGCGGTAGTAGCCGGGGCGGCGGCCGGCCTGGCGGAACCCCAGCCGGTGGTAGAGGGCCAGGGCCGCTGCGTTGCCGCTGGCCACCTCCAGGGTGGCGCGCTCGGCGCCCCGCGTGCTCGCGGTGTCCAGCAGGGCACGCAGCACCAGCAGGCCCAGGCCCAGGCGGCGCTGGTCAGGGTCCACCGCCACCAGGGTGATGTGCAGTTCCTCGAGGATCAGCCAGCCGCAGGCCATGGCCTGCAGGCGGCGATCGCGCCACAGGCCCAGGCCGGGCCGCCGCGGATCGGCCAGTTCGGTGCTCCACTGCCCCCGGCTCCAGAGCCCGCCCAGGCTGAGGCCATCGAGGGCCAGGCAGGCCTCCAGGTCGGCGGGGGCCAGCAGGGCTGGTGGTTGAGGGGTGCTCGGTTCATCAGGCACGGCCGGCCCCGCCTGGCATTCCGTACATTCGACCTTTCGCAACCTCTGTGGTCCGACCATGGTGATCTCCAGTGAAGCCACCGGTCTGGACCGTGCGGGTGATGCCGGCTCCGGACTCGGCAGCCAGCCCTTTGAGACCCCCTGCGACCGGGCCAGTCCCAACCGCAACCTGGCGCCGATCACCACCAGCGTGGATGCCGAGGGCAGGCTGCTGGTGGGCGGCTGCCGCCTGAGCGAGCTGGCCCGCACCTACGGCACACCGTTGTATGTGCTCGATGAGGCCACCCTGCGCGCCAGCTGCCGGGCCTACCGCCAGGCGCTGCACGCCCACTATCCCGGCCCCTCGCTGGCCGTCTACGCCTCCAAGGCCAACAGCTCGCTGGCCCTCACCGCCCTGGTGGCGGCCGAGGGTCTGGGGCTCGATGCGGTGTCGTCGGGGGAACTGCTCACGGCCCTGGGCGGCGGCATGCCGCCGGAGCGGATCGTGCTGCACGGCAACAACAAGAGCCGCGAGGAACTGCTCCTCGCGGCCCGCAGCCGGGTGACGGTGGTGGTGGACAACTGGCGCGACATCGAACTGCTCACCGAGCTGGCGCCTGTCCTGGCCGAGCCGGTGCGGCTGATGCTGCGCTTCACCCCGGGCATCGAGTGCCACACCCATGAGTACATCCGCACCGGCCACCTGGACAGCAAGTTCGGGTTCGATCCCGATCAGCTCGAGGTGGTGCTGAAGCATCTGGCCGCCTGCCCCTGGGGCCGGCTCACCGGTCTGCACGCCCACATCGGCTCGCAGATCTTCGAACTGCAGCCCCACCAGGACCTGGCCGGGGTGATGGCCGATGCCCTGGCACTGGCCCGCTCCTGTGGCCATCCGGTGACCGACCTCAATGTGGGCGGTGGCCTGGGGATCCGCTATGTGACTGGCGACGATCCCCCCAGCATCGAGGCATGGGTGGCGGCGGTGGCCTCCGCGCTGGTGCGGGCCTGCCGCCAGCGCAACCTGGAGCTGCCCCGGCTGCTGTGCGAGCCCGGCCGCTCCCTGGTGGCCACCGCGGGCCTCACCCTCTACGAGGTGGGCAGTAGGAAGGAGATCCCAGGCATCCGCATCTACCTGTCGGTGGATGGCGGCATGAGCGACAACCCTCGCCCGATCACCTACCAGTCGCTCTACACCGCCGTGTTGGCCGACCGCCCCGGCGCCGAGGCCAGCGAAACGGTGACGGTGGCCGGCAAGCACTGCGAGTCGGGTGATGTGGTGCTCAAGGACGTGGCCCTGCCCCCTGCCACCAGCGGCGATGTGATCGCCGTATTCGCCACCGGGGCTTACAACGCGTCCATGGCCTCGAACTACAACCGCATCCCCAGGCCGGCGGCGGTGCTGGTGGCAGACGGCGTGGCCGACCTGGTGCAGCGCCGGGAACAGCCGGAAGACCTACTGCGCTACGACGTTCTGCCCGCCCGCCTGACACCGGTATCCTGACCTCCAGGTTTCGGTGACGGTGTGAGCGGGCTCTGGCTCGGGAGTTGGCTCCGCGTTCTCGATCTACGCCTGTTCCTCGACCTGTTTCTGGCCCTCGGCCTCGGGGTTGTGGTGCTGGGCCGGGTGCGCGACTCCCGCACCCTCTGGTTGCTGCGGGGCTACCTGCTGCTCGTGGGACTCGCCTGGGCGGTGCAGCGCTTCGCCAATCTGCCGCTCACGGCCCGACTGCTGGACGCCCTGGTGCTGGCCTGCAGCCTGGCCCTGGCGATCCTCTGGCAGGGCGAGCTGCGGCGGTTCATGGAACTGCTCGGCACCGGTCGGCTGGGAATGGTGTTCGGCGATGGCGGCGCCGATGCCCTCAAGTCCGGTTCGGTGGCGGTGCTCAGCGAGGCCGCAGGGCGTCTCTCCCAGGCCCGGCGCGGGGCCCTGATCGTGGTGGACCACGGCAGTGATCTGCGCCCGGAAGACTTTCTCAATCCCGGCATCAGCCTCGATGCCCAGCTGTCGGTGGATCTGCTGCTCAACCTGTTTGCCGCCGACACGCCGCTCCACGACGGCGCTGTGCTGGTGAAGGGCAACCGCATCCTGGCGGCAGGGGTAATCCTGCCGCTCTCGCGCCAGGGCATCAATCGCTACGGCACCCGCCACCTGGCGGCCCTGGGTCTCACCGAGCGCTTCAACCGCTGTCTGGCGATCGTGGTGTCGGAGGAAACGGGCACCCTGTCGCTCGCCTGCCATGGCCGGCTGGAGCGGCCGATCACCAGCAGCCGGCTGCACGACCTGCTCAGCCAGGCCCTGGCCAGGCCGGGTGGACGTAGCGTGGCCAAGGACACGCCGGAACCACGCGGATGAGTCGCGCCCTGGCGACCGACAGCCACTCCATCCTCGGCGCGGCCCGGCAGGCATCGCCGGCGGCCCTCGATCCCGCCCGGCTTCCCGCCCATGTGGCCGTGATCATGGATGGCAACGGCCGTTGGGCCCGCCGCCGCGGCCTGCCCCGGGTGATGGGGCACCGGGCCGGGGTGGAGGCGCTCAAGCGCACCCTGCGGCTGTGCAGCGACTGGGGCATCGGCGCCCTCACCGCCTATGCCTTCTCCACCGAGAACTGGAACCGGCCGGGCGAGGAAGTGAGCTTCCTGATGGCCCTGTTCGAGCGGGTGCTGCAGCGGGAGCTGCAGGCGCTGGAGCGCGAGCGGGTGCGGATTCGGTTCCTGGGCGACCTCACCCCCTTGCCGGAGGGCCTGCAGCGGTTGATCGCCGAGGCCACCGGTCGCACCGCCGCCAACGATGGCATCCATTTCAATGTGTGCACCAACTACGGAGGCCGCGCCGAGCTGGTGGGGGCAGCCCGGCGGCTGGCCGAACGGGCTGCACGGGGTGAACTGGATCCGGCCGCCATTGATGAGGCCAGCTTCGCCGCCGAGCTGCACACCGCCGGCGAGTGCGATCCCGACCTGTTGATCCGCACCAGTGGTGAGCAGCGGATCAGCAACTTCCTGCTCTGGCAGCTGGCCTACGCCGAGCTGCACATCACCGAGGTGCTCTGGCCCGATTTCGATGAGGCCGCCCTGCTGGCGGCCCTGCTCGACTACCAGAACCGTCAGCGCCGTTTCGGGGGCATCGATCCCGCCCACTGACTCCGCTCCTCCACCGGCTTCGCCGGCCCACTGAACTTTCGCCCGCCTGTGTTCGCCACCCCGCCCGCCCGCACGCCCACCCGTCACGACTGGAGCCGAGCCGAGATCCAGGCCCTGCTAGAGCTGCCGCTACTGGAGCTGCTCTGGCGGGCCCAGGCGGTGCACCGCGCCGCCAATCCCGGCTACCGGGTGCAGCTGGCCTCGCTGCTGAGCGTGAAGACCGGTGGCTGCGAGGAGGACTGCGCCTACTGTCCCCAGTCGATGCACCACAGCAGCGATGTGGCCGGTAGGCCGGAGCTGGAGGTGGAGCCGGTGCTGGCGCGGGCCCGGGCGGCCCAACAGGCCGGCGCCCACCGCTTCTGCATGGGCTGGGCCTGGCGCGAGATCCGCGACGGTGCCCCGTTCGAGGCGATGCTGGCGATGGTGCGGGGTGTGCGTGAGCTCGGGCTGGAGGCCTGTGTGACCGCCGGCATGCTCAGCGACCAGCAGGCCGAGCGGCTGGCGGAGGCCGGCCTCACCGCCTACAACCACAACCTCGACACCAGCCCCGAGCACTACGCCCGCATCATCAGCACCCGCACCTACCAAGAACGGCTGGAGACGCTCGAGCGGGTGCGCCGGGCAGGGGTGACCCTCTGTTGCGGGGGCATCATCGGCATGGGCGAGGGGCTTGAGGACCGGGCCGGCCTGCTGGAGGTGCTGGCCAACCTCGATCCCCACCCGGAGAGCGTGCCGATCAATGCCCTGGTGGCGGTGGAGGGCACGCCGCTTGAAGACCTGCCTCCCGTGGATCCGCTCGAGCTGGTGCGCATGGTGGCCACCGCCCGGATCCTGATGCCCCATGCGCGCGTGCGGCTCAGTGCCGGGCGCGAGCAGCTGGGCCGGGAGGCCCAGATCCTCTGCCTGCTGGCCGGGGCCGATTCGATCTTCTATGGCGACACCCTGCTCACCACCGGCAACCCGGCGGTGGAGGCCGACCGGGAGCTGCTGGCGGCTGCCGGCGTGCAGGCCTGGGAGGTGTCGCGGCCGCCGGTGGGCGCGTGAGTTCGATGGGGGATGCCGCCGCTGAAGCGCGGCCCATGGTGGTGGTGGCGGCGTTCTACCGCTTCGCGCCGCTGGAGCGGTTGCCCGCCCTGCGGTCTGAGCTGCTGGCCCTGGCTGCGGCGCAGCAGGTGCGGGGCACGATCCTGCTGGCGGGGGAGGGCGTGAACGGCACCATCGCCGGCCCCGAGGCGGGGGTGGAGGCGGTGCTGGGGCGGCTGCGGCAGGTGGCGGGGCTGGAGCGCCTGCAGGCGAAGCGCAGCAGGGCGGGCGCGCAGGCCTTCCATCGCCTGAAGGTGCGGCTCAAGCGCGAGATCGTGTCGCTCGGCCAGCCCCAGGTGCGGCCCTACCTGGCCTCGGCGGTGGGCACCCACGTGCCCCCCGGGCAGTGGGATGCCCTGATCAGTGATCCCCGCACCCTGGTGATCGATACCCGCAATGGCTACGAGGTGGCGATCGGTAGCTTCGACGGGGCGATCGATCCCGGCACCGCCAGCTTCCGTGACTTTCCCGCCTGGGTGGGGCGGGAGCTGCGGCCGCTGGTGGCGGAGCGCCGGCCGCAGGCGATCGCCCTGTTCTGCACCGGAGGCATCCGCTGTGAAAAGGCCACCGCCTACCTGCTCCAGCAGGGTTTCGCCGGCGTGCACCACCTGGAGGGCGGCATCCTGCGCTACCTGGAGGAGACCCCCGAGCCACAGAGCCGCTGGCGGGGGGACTGCTTTGTGTTCGATCAGCGGGTGGCGGTGAACCACCGGCTCGAGCCTGGGGAGCACCGTCTCTGCCATGCCTGCGGCCTGCCGCTCGCGCCTGCCGACCTGCAGCTGGAGAGCTACGCCGAAGGGGTGAGCTGCCGCCACTGCATCGGGCGCTTCAGTGACGCCGACCGGCGGCGCTTCGCCGAGCGCCAGCGCCAGGTGGAACGGGCTCGTGCCCGTGGCCGGCAGCACATCGGCGCCGCCATGCCCCAGCGCTGAGCGGCGGCCTTGGACGTCGGGACGGGTCCGATCCTCTACAGCTTCCGCCGCTGCCCCTACGCGATCCGGGCCCGGCTTGCTCTGGCGGTGGCGGGCCTCCAGCCGGGCCGGGAGCTGGAGCTGCGGGAGGTGAGCCTGCAGGCCAAGCCGCCGGAGCTGCTCACGGCCTCGGCCAAGGGCACCGTGCCGGTGCTGGTGCACGGCGATCGGGTGATCGACGAGAGCCTGGACGTGATGCGCTGGGCCCTGGAGCGGCACGATCCCCAGGGCTGGTTGAGCGGCTGGAGCGTGGCCGAAGCCGGTGCCATGGAGGCGCTGATCGCCGAGAACGACGGCCCCTTCAAGCAGCACCTCGACCGCTTCAAATACGCCAGCCGCTTCGGCGGCCAGCGCGGCAATGACGGCGCCGACGCCGCGGAGCTGGCCCGGCAGCGGATCCGGCATCGGGCCGAGGCCCTGGCGGTTCTGGGGTGCTGGAGCCGGCGCCTGGAGCCGGGCGGCTGGCTGCTGGGGGGGCGGCCCTCGCTGGCGGACTGGGCCCTGCTGCCGTTTGTCCGCCAGTTCCGGCTGGCGGACCCCGAGGGCTTCGATGCCGTGCCCCAGCTGGCACCGCTGCAGGCCTGGCTGGCCCGCTTTCTGGCGGGTCCGGAACTGGCGGCGGTGCTGGAGTCGCCCTGGGCGGAGCGCTGCCCCTGGCACTCGCCCAGCTGGCTGTATCACCTGGCCCTGCGCCAGGAGTGGCAGGCGGCGAAGGCCGCGGGGACCTACTGCCGCTCCACCCGCGGCCAATCGCTTCAGGAGGTGGGCTTCATCCACCTGAGCACCGCCCACCAGCTGGTGGCCACCTATGGGCGCTTCTACGCCGATCTCAACCCCGCCGAGGTGCTGCTGCTGGTGCTCGATCCCGTCCGCCTGGCGGAGGCCGGCGTGACGGTGCGGCTGGAGCCGGCCCCCGGCAGCGGGGACCTCTTCCCCCATCTCTACGGGCCCCTGCCGCTGGCGGCGGTGCTGCTGGCGCAGCCAGTGGTTCCGCCATCCCAGGCCAGGACAAGCCTGTCTTGAGACGCCGCCAGGTCTGCCCGTTCCCACAGCCAGAAGCCGAGTTGTGCCCGGCGCTGGGATACCCAGCGATGATGCGCTGTTGCATGGCGGTGGTGCGCTGAGGCGATGGGCTTTGATCCGCGCCGCTGGCGCCCCCCAGCTGGCAGCCCACCGGTCACCAGCAATGTTGAGACGCTGCTGGCGGAGAACGACGCCCTGCGTCGGGAGGTGCGGGCCCTGCGCCAGCGGCTGGCGCAACTGCAGCAGGGCAGCCGCGGCGGGGGTGGATTCAGTCACGGCCTCAGCGCGGAGCTGGTGGAGCGCTGGGGCGCCGCCATGGCCCGCCACTCCCGCTGGTCGTGCCTGCGCATCGGGCCGCCAGGAGGACTGCGGGGGCTGGTTGAGGCGCTGCCGCCGCTCCCCCCCGGCCTGGGGGCAGAGCTGGCGGCGGCGCTGCGAGGGCCCCACAGCCGGAGCCGTTGGGCGGTGCGGGCGGCCTTTGCCCTCTATGGCCAGCGGGCCCCGGAGTGGCTCAACGACGCCCCCCTGCGGGTGGTGGACGAACTGCTGCGCCGGGTGGAGCCAGCCAGCCACAGCCAGCAGCGCCGGCGGGGCACCCGCACCGCCAACCACAGCCAGGCGCGTCCGGCCAGCTCTGGCGCTTCAGCCACGGCGGACCCCCGGATCGCTGCTCTGGGCCTGTTGGGCCTGGAGCCGGGAGCCAGCGCCGCGGCGATCAAGCGGGCCTACCGACGGCTGGCCAAGGCCCACCACCCCGACCTGGGCGGGGATGTGGCGGCCTTCCACCGCCTCGCTGCCGCCTACCGGTTGCTGATCGGCTGAGCAAGGTGGTACTGGCGCCCTGGCCCTGGCGGCCCGAGCATGGGGTGCGGCTGCATTCACGATGGTGAACCCCTCCCGAGGTCCGGAACGGCTGGTGCGCGCGGGCCAGTGGCTGATCGCCCTGTTGTTCGCCTACTTCCTGATCCAGGTGGGAGGGGCCCTGATCGCCGACCTGCCGCTGCTCTCCAGCCAGCCCCGGCTGGAGCAGTATCTCGATCAGCCGCGCGTCGCTGCGCTGGAGACCGAGCTGCAGCCGCTGCAGAGCCGGCAGCAGGCCTTGCAGGAGCAGGCCGATCGCCTGCGGGAGCGCCAGCAGCAGGCCAGCCAGGCCTACGGCCGGGAGAAGGCCAGCTTCGACAACTGGCGTTCCGCCCGTTCCGTCACCGAGCAATCGGAGCAGAACCCGGAGGTGATCGCCCGGGCGCGCCAGCTCGATGGCCTGTTGCAGCAGCAGCAGCAACTCAGCGCCGAGCAGGAGCGGATCGAGGCCCAGCTGCGGGCGCTGCGGGCCTCGTTGGCTCCGCCTCAGCAGCAGCTGGGGGAGCTACGGGCCCAGGCGGAGGGGCGCTGGCGGCAGGCGGTGCAACGGGCGGAGCTGCGTGCCTTCGGCATCCGGTTGCTGTTCGTGGGGCCGCTGCTGGGCCTGGCGCTCTGGCAGTTCCGCCGCTTTCGCGGCAGCGATCAGTGGCCGTTCGTGTGGGGCTTCCTGCTGTTCGGTCTGTTTGCCTTTTTCGTGGAGCTGGTGCCCTACCTGCCCAGCTTCGGGGCCTACATCCGCTACGGGGTGGGGGCGCTGCTCACCTTCCTGGTGGGCCGGGCCCTGATCCGCTGGCTGAACACCTACCTGGCGCGCAAGCAACAGGAGCAGGTGGCGCCACAGGAGCAGCGCCAGCGCTCCATCCGCTACGAAAAGGCCCTGCAGGCCCTGGGGCGAAGCCAGTGCCCGAGCTGCGAGCGCAGCCTGCCCCGGCGCGATGGCGTGCTGCCCGACTACTGCATGCACTGCGGCCTGCAGCTGCAGCACGACTGCAGCCAGTGTGGCTTCCACCACTACGCCTGCTTCCCCTACTGCCCCAGCTGCGGAAAGCCGGCCGACCTTGCCCCCGAGCGGCTGGCGTGAGTGCTGTCCTGCTCTCCACCCTGCCCACCCTGGCCGAGCTGGAGGCGGAGGCCCGCCGCCGGGGGCTGCTGCTGCGGCTGCAGGTGCGTCGCCCGGCGGGGCTGCTGTGGACCCTGCGGGTGGGGGTGGCACGGCCCGAGCCTCTGGCGCTGCTGGGCGAACTGAAGGGCTGGGCGCTGCCCACCACCGCCGGCCTGCGGCTCGACACGATGCGCGTGCAGGGGGAGCGCAGCGCGGCGGTGGGGCCGCTGATCTGGGCGGCCACCTTCGCCTGGGCCCTGGAGGTCACCCCCTGCCGGAGCGCCCGGCTGCTGGCGATCCGCGACGATGCCCGTCAGCACTGTCGCCTGGTGCGCTACTTCCGCCAGCTGGGGTTCACACCGCTGCGGGAACTCGGCGGCAGTGCGGTGGATCTGGGGCCACGGCTGCTCTGGGGCGGTGCAGGCTTGCTGATGGAGGGCGACTGCGCCGAGGGCCTGCGCCGCAGCGGCCGGCAGCTGGCTCAGTCGCAGCCCTCCACCGACACGCGGTAGCTGAAGCCGATGGAGCCGGGCATGGTGATGGCGCCCACGCGCACGTTCACCTGGTTGGTGCGTCGGCCGGGAACGGCCGGAAAGGGACCGAAACTGCGGCGCTCCTCCGGCTCGAGGGTGACGTTGTCGTCAAACAGCCGCAGGTTGGTGTTGTCGGTGAAGCGAAGGAACGCCGCCGCGGGAAACACGGCCTGTTCGCTGGAGGCCGACTGGAGGTTGATGCGGTAACTGGCGAAGTCGCGCTCCACCGCGAAATCGGTGTTCCAGTTGGTCCGGCCCAGCAGGATTCCCAGGGGGGCGACGCGGGGACGTTCCACCCGTTTGGTCACCACTGGGTTTTGACTGTCGCCGCCGATGGGTCGCAGGAAGGAGCAGGTCTCGGCCCGGGCAACGCTCGCGCTCGCCAGCGACAGGGCGCAGGGCAGCGCAAGGGCAATGGCCCGGAATGATTTATTCGCTGCGACAGGAATCCTGGCCGTCCGTAAGGGCGACAGGTGTCGACTGTGGCTCATGGTCTGGGTCGAAGGATGGGAGCTGGAACCTAGATCGGGGGCCAGGCTCAGTCGCAGCCCTCCACCGACACGCGGTAGCTGAAGCCGATGGAGCCGGGCATGCTGGTGGCCCCCACGCGCACGTTCACCAGGTTGGTGCGCCGGCCGGGAACGGACCGAACGTGCGGCGCTGCTCCGGCTCGAGGGTGACGTTTTCAGTGAACAGCCGCAACTCGGTGTTGTCGCTGAAGCGCAGGAACGCCGCCACGGGAAACACACCCTGGTCGCTGGAGGCCGACTGGAAATGGATGCGGTAGCTGGCGAACGACCGGTTCACCGCGAAGTCGGTGTTCCAGTTGCTGCGGGTGAACACGCCACCAGGGGGGCTGATGCGTTTCTCCACCACCGCCTGGCCGCCGCCGCCGACGGGCATCAGGAGCGTGCAGCTGGCCTGCACCGAGCCGGCGCCGGCCGTGAGCCCGAGGCTGGCAGCGGCGAGCAGGGCCGTGAGGGATCGCATGGAAGGTTTGGGCATGTTCTTGCTATTGAGAACTCTATCTGGCTTGGCGAAATGTGCTCGAGGCCAGGTTTTTAGGGCTTCGATGATGCGAACTATTGTTACATGCTCAGGAGGCTTGAGCCCTAGGCTTTACCTCCATGATCCGCCGGTCGGCGGCACTCCCCAACGTTGGCCAGATCCATCACGACCAGAGCCTTCGGTACCAGGTCTTTGGCGGAACTGCTGCACGGTGGGCCCGTCCTCATGGATGCGGTGGAACGGGTGCGGGACACGTTGGTTTTCGAGGGGCCCGGGTTATGGCCGAAGGTCTTCAAGTTCATTGTGTTGTTGGTGCTGGCGTCCTGCATCGCCACCTATGGGCTGCTGGGGGATTCTGTGGCCGTGGTGATCGTGGCGATGATCGTGGCGCCGCTGATGCTGCCGATCATGGGGCTGGCGTTCAGCGTCAGCGTCGGCGACCGCAGGGCGATCCTCAGCACGTTGATCGTGAGCCTTGTGGGCATCGCCACGGCCGTGGCTGTGGGATTCCTGCTCACCCTGCCGATTGCTCAGGTCACCAAGCCGGAGGCGATCCAGCAGGTGATGATCCGCACCTCCCCCCATCTGCTTGACCTGATGGCGGCCTTGATGACGGGGCTGGCCGGAGCCTTCGCGCTGGCCCGCAAGGATGTGTCCGACACGCTGCCGGGGTAGCGATCGCCGTGTCGCTGGTGCCGCCCCTGGCCAATGCCGGGATCCTGTTCGCTCTCGCCGAACCCCGGCTGGTCTCAGGAAGTCTGCTGCTCTTCGGCACCAACTACGTGGCCATCCTGCTCACCGGCGCCCTGGTGTTCGCCCTGATGGGGTTCCGGCAGGCCGCCCTGTCGCCGTTTGATCCGCGGGCGTGGCGCCAGGCTGTGGTGATTGCCCTGGTGGCTCTGCTGATCATCGCCGTTCCCCTCTCGCTCACCTCCGCTCGTCTGATCATCACCAACAAGATCGCTGTTCGCACCGATGCCCTCGCTGAGGAGTGGCTTGAAGGTTCCGCCTACCGGTTGCTGTCGGTTGATGCCGAAACGGCGGATGGATCGGTGAATCTGGTGCTGCTGGGCGAGGGCGATCTTCCCGATCTGGAGACGCTGGAACAGCGCGTTCGTGAGATTCTCTTCGGCCGCACGCTGCGCCTGAAGGTGGTGGAGTCACGCACCCTCTATCCGGGGCGGGAGAATCTGGGAGCGGCAGCGGTTCACTTGCCGTAGTTCTCCAGTTGTTCGAGTCCCTGACGCAGCAGACGCTGGCCGCCCTCGATCATCCGCTGCTGATCGCTCTTGAACTCACAACTCGCGGTGCGGAATTGCACCGTCTTGCTGAAGGGGACGTACCAGATGGCGTCCAGCTTGCAGAACTCACGCCCGTTCCGGGCCGGCACGTCCTGCAGCAGCTCGCCGCTGAGACAGCGGTAGCCGGCACGGTCTTTGCCTTCCCGACGGCAGGTGTCCAGGTTCCTGACGAATACCCCCTTGCCCTGCTGTTTGAAGGTTTCATTGGCGAAACCGGCGAACGACACCGGGTCGAAGCTGAAGGGCGAAGCCTGAACAGCTCCGCTCAACACGGCCACAAGCATCAGGGGGCGGAGCAGGCGAATCAATGGGGTCTGTTCGGTTGGGTGGCGGCCATTCATCATCGCGCGGGTCTGCCCGTGGCTCCATAATCCGGCGACCCTTTTCTATTCCGGTATGTCCGGGTTCCTGGTGAGCGGCCTGCAGATCCTGCCGGGCATTGCCCTGCTCTTCGCTGGGGGGGAGCTGTTTGTGGCCGGTTCGGTGGCCCTCTCGCTGATGCTGGGGATTCCTCAGATCGTGATCGGCCTCACCGTGGTCTCCCTGGGCACCAGCGCCCCTGAGCTGTTCGTGAGTCTGATCTCCACGATTCAGGGGAATCTGGGGGTGGCGGGTGCCGACAACCTGGCAGTCAGCAACGTTGTGGGTAGCAACATCTTCAATGTGATGGTGGTGCTGGGCCTCAGTGCTCTGATCGTGCCCCTGCGGGTCAAGAGCCGCCTGGTGCGGCGCGATGTGCCCCTGCTGCTGGGGGTGTCGATGGCGGTGTGGGGGATGGCCTCCGGCGGCCGGGTCACCTGGCAGGCGGGTGTCTCCCTGCTGGTGGCCATGGTGATGAATGTTCTATGGGAGCTCCGCACCGCGGGCGAGAATCCCGATGAGGCCAACGACATCGACGAGTCGGAGCGCAGCACACCGCTGGTGGCCGGGGTGAAGCTGGCGGTGGGCCTGGCCTTGCTGGTGGCCGGCTCCCAGATTCTGGTGCAGGGCGCCACGGCCGTGGCCCTGGCCCTGGGGGTGAGCACCACCGTGATCGGCCTCACGATCGTGGCCGCCGGCACGTCGATGCCGGAGCTGATCACCTCCCTGGTGGCGGCCTACCGGGGCAAGGCCGATCTGGCCATCGGCAATGTGATCGGCAGCAATCTGCTCAACCAACTGGTGATCCTGGGCCTCTGTGCCGCCGTGTCGGGCACCCGCGGCCTGGGAGTGGATCCGGTGCTGATCCAGCGTGATCTGCCCGTGATGGTGCTCACCACCCTGGCCTGCCTGCCGATCTTCTGGACCAACGGTGTGATCACGCGCCTGGAAGGGGGCGTGCTGGTGGTTCTCTATGCCGCCTACCTGGTGGAGAAGCTGCTGTTGAACCTCGGCTCGGGGTACACCGATGAGTTCCAACTCATTGTGGTCGTGGGGCTGCTTCCAGCCGTGCTGATCCTGCTGGCCTGGCAGGTGCTCGCCTGGCTGAAACTGCGCCGTCAGCCCGGCTGACCGCAGGACCGAGCAGCAGGATCATCAGTCAGGGCCGCACCATCCCACGACCCGCTGCTCCAGCTCATTCACCGCAGCGATCCAGCACGGCCTGGATCACCTCGGGGGCGATCCGGAAGTCACTGGCATGAAGCGCTGCAAACACGGCCCTGGCCGAGGGAATCAGCTTGGTCTCACGGGCCAGTCCGATCACGGCGGCGGTGCCGGCCAGGGCAAGCCCCAGCTCCCGGGCCACCGCCCGGCCGGCGCGCTCATCGATCAGCAGCAGCACCTGCGGGCCACTGGCCAGGGCCAGGCGAATGCTGGACGCCTCTCCCTCATCATGATCGGGCAGGGCGGGTTCGCTGCTCACCTCGGTGGCCGCCCGCAACCAGCCGGCAGCGATGGCCTGCTGGATGGGTTGTTCTGTCTCGGGGTGACGGCCTGTGAGCACTTCGGCCAGCACGACCTCCGTGACCAGAACCTCAGCAAACAGCTGCTCCAGCCATCCCAGCCCGTTCACCCGGGCAAGGGCGATCAGCGGGCTTGCATCGGCGATGACGACTGCAGCCACTGCTCCAGGGTGTCGAGATCGGTGTTGGTTTCGGCCGCTGTGAGCCGGATCGCCGGGATGCCGAGGCGACCGAGGTGGGAGATGAAGCTGGCCACGTCCATCTCGGCCACGTGGGCGGCCCGCGCCAGCGACAGCTCACCATCGCGGAACAGGGCCGTCGCCAGCGCCGCACGCACGCCGGGTGCCTGCAGCATGCCGCCCTGCTCCAGGCCGATCAGCACCGCGTCGGGGTTGTTGCGGTTGAGCACCACCACCGGGCCGCTTCTGGCCTGGCGCAGGGCCTCGGCGGGATTGTGCTTCAGCCCGCTCACGCTCACGGCATGCATGGCCCATCCCTCCAGGGATGACTCAGTAGGACGAGGATAAGGGACGTTCCTGAGGGATGATCCGATGGGATGATCTCCTCTGGCTGGCAGGGGCCGCCCATCGAACTCGCCACCCTGTTGCCGTTGTGCGCCGCTCTGGCGCTGATCGCGGGCCTCTACGGCAGCGTGGGCCAGGCCGGGGCCTCCGGTTTTCTGGCGGTGATGGGCCTGTTCGGCCTGGCACCCGCCACGCTCCGGCCCACCGCGCTGGTGCTCAACCTGCTGGTGTCCAGCGTGGTGGCGATGCGTTTCGCCCGCGCAGGCCATTTCTCCTGGCCGCTGCTGCGGCCCTTCCTGCTGCTGTCGATGCCCGCTGCCTTCCTGGGGGGGTGGTGGAGCCTGCCGGTGGACGTGTTCCAACGGCTGCTGGGCGTGCTGCTGCTGATCGCCGGTCTGCCCTTCCTGCGCGGCCGGGCGCCGGCCCTCGGATGCGTTGTTGCGCCAGCAGCCCCCGCCGCCATGGCCGCGGGGGGCGTGATCGGGCTGCTCTCCGGACTCACGGGCATGGGGGGCGGCGTGTTGCTCACGCCCCTGTTGCTCTACCGGCGCTGGGCGGAGGTGCGCACGGCGGCGGCCCTCTCGGCGGTGTTCATCTTCGTGAATTCGCTGATGGCCCTGCTGGGGCTGCTGAGCGTTTCTCCCCAGCTGCCGGCGGGGCTGCCCTGGCTGGCTCTGGCGGTGGTGGGCGGTGGCGCCATCGGCGCCCAGCTCGGCAGTCGCTGGCTGCCGGCAGCGGTGGTGGTGCGGTTGCTGGGGATCACCCTGGCGGTTGCGGGGGTGCGGTTGCTCTGGTGAGGCCGCCCCTCACCAGCCGCAATCCGGGCGGGCTCAGCTGGCGGCGGCCTTCATGAGGCGCTGGAGGGCAGCGAGTCGAACAGGTTGAGGCCCAGCCGTTCCGAGAGGAAGTGGGCGGTGAGCTGGCCGCGCACGCTGTTGCCGGCCTCGTCGAGCGGTGGCGACCAGGTGGCCAGCGCCCCCTTGCCCGGCGCCACCGTGATCATCCCTCCTGATACGCCGCTCTTGCCGGGGAGGCCGATCTGATAGAGCCAGTCGCCCGAGGTTTCGTAGAGCCCGGCGGTGACCATCACCGCCAGCACGCGGCGGCAGATCAGCGGCGCGATCACCTGCTCGCCGCTGAGGGGCTGGCGGCCGCCGTTGGCCAGGGTGCAGGCCATCAGGGCCAGGTCCTGGGCGGTTACCAGCAGGGAGCACTGGCGGGTGTAGAGGTCGATGGCCGTTGCCGGATCGCTCCAGAGCTGCTGATGGGCACTGAGCAGGCTGGCGATGCCCTTGTTGCTGCAATTGGTGGCCCGCTCCGACTGATATACCTCGGCATCGAGCGTGAGGCGGCGGCCGGCGAAGCGGGAGAGGCCGTCCTCGATGAAGCGCCATTGCGCCGCGGCGTCGTCGCCGGGCACCAGGCTGGTGGTGGCGATGGCGCCGGCGTTCACCATCGGGTTGGAGAGGCCCTCCACCGTGCGCTCCACCGCCAGCACGGAGTTGAAGGGCAGGCCTGTGCTGTTCACCCCCAGGGCGTCGCGCGCCAGCTGCTCGCCGATGGCCTCGCACACCAGGGCGAACAGGAACGGCTTGGAGAGGCTCTGGATGCTGAACGGCACCGCCCAGTCGCCGGCGTTGAAGCTGGCGCCGCTGGTGGCGGCCACGCAGATGCCGAAGCTCCGGGGCGAGGCGGCCGCCAGGGCGGGGATGTAGGTGGCCACGTTGCCCTCCTCCACCGAAGCGAAGTGGGCGTGGGCCTCCTCCACCAGATGGCCCACCACCTCAGGAGTGGGCAGGTGTCCGGTGGAGATCCAGGGGGATGGCACGGAGATCAATGGGATTCCCAGGGCAGGGGCGGCAGGCGATAGAGCGCTTCGCGTTGCGCTTCGCTCCAGGTGTCGATCACGGTGGTGAGCATGGGGTCATCCGATTCCAGTTTCAGTTGTCGGGAGATCGAGAGACTGCCGGCGGGAATCACCACCAGTTCAAACGGCGGCCCCACGGTGAGATTGGATCGCTGGGTGAGCACCTGCGACACGATGCAGAGCTTGGCCGCATCCTCAAGGCTGAGATTGGTGTGGCCCACGTTGTCGAGGGGAGGTTTGCCGTATTTGCTCTCACCGATCTGCAGGAACGGGGTCTGGCGGGTGGCCATGATCGCGTTGCCCTGGGGATAGATCAGATACAGGCCGTGCTGCTCACTGCCGATCTGTCCGGCCAGGATGAAGCTGGCCTCTGAGCTGGCGCCGATGCTGCGCAGGGCCTCCCGGTTGTCCTGTTGAACGGCCACATTCACCCGCCCCACGTAGGCAGCGGCCTCGAACAGATAGTCGCAGTGGCGTAGATCACCCTGCCGCCCTTCCGCGGCCTCGAAGCCCTGATCCAGATCCCTTCGGATCCAGCTCACCACAGCCTGGGTGGTGGCCAGATTGCCCGCCGCCATCAGCACGAACAGCCGGTCGGCTGCCGGCTGGAACACATGCATCTTGCTGTAGGTGGAGATGTAATCCACCCCGGCATTGGTGCGGGAGTCGGAGGCCAGCACCAGGCCCTCCTCCAGCCAGTAGCCAACGCAGTAGGTCATGACTGGGGCTCGTGTGGGTGGTGAGAGCTGAGGCAGCCTATGGGTGCACGATCGGGGGGCCCGATCCGACGGCTTGCTGGCTGTAGGTCATCGGCTGCTCCGGCACGAGGGCCTCGGCCAGCGCCGGCAGCAGCGGGGCTGCCAGCTGGCGGCGGATGCGCCAATGGCAGTGCTGGAGGATCTGGCGGGCCACGTTGGTGCCGGTGGCCGCCTCGAAGCCGCTGAAGCCCGGGGCACTGTTGGCTTCGCACACCCGGTAGCCGTCGCCGTCGAACAGCAGGTCGATGCCGGCGATCTCCAGGCCCAGGGTCTGGGCGCAGTCGCGCGCCAGCACGTCGATCGCCTCATCCACCGGGAAGTTCTCGCCCCGCCCGCCGCGGGTGATGTTGGCTTTGAAGCTGCCGTCCATGCTGCGGCGCAGCATTGCCCCCACCACCCGGCCGCCGATCACCCACACGCGCAGGTCCTGGCCGGGCCGCTCGCCCACGTACTCCTGCAGGATCAGCGACTTGCCCGCATCCAGGCTCGCCACCAGTTCCATCAGGTCGCGGAAACTTTCGCGGTTGCGGCTCAGGTAGATGCCTTCGCCGTAGGACCCGGCCAGCACCTTCACCACGCAGGGGAAACCGATCTGGCGCTCCACCAGCTCGCTGTCCACGGGGAAGCGCACCAGCATCGTGCGCGGAATCGGCAGGTTGATCTGGGCCAGCAGCTGCTGGCAGTAGAGCTTGTCTTTCACCGCCTCGATCGCCCGGGCGTTGTTGATCACGGGCACGCCGAGGTGCTCGAACTGGCGCAGGATCGCCAGGCTGAAGTAGCTGGTGCCGCTGCCGGTGCGGGCCAGCACGGCGTCGGGCAGGTCTACCTCCTGGCCGCGCCAGCGGATCGATCGCCGGCCGCCGCGGGTCACGATCAGGTCGATCTCATCGGGTGCCACCACCTGCAGGTCGATGCCGAGGATGCGGCCCTCTTCCTGAAACCGCTGCTCCTCGTAGGAGCCATCACCAGCCGTGGGTTTCTGCAGGATCCAGAGGTTCATGACCGGTGGTGGCTGGCTGTGAGCTGATCGCCAGCTCACCCTCGTCACAGCCGGCCCCGGGCAGCGGTGATCCAGGACACACGCCCGTGCCGGGTGCCCTGATGCCATCGGTTTTGCGGGTTCGTCCCCGGCAGGATGGCCGCCTCACCACGGGATCTGCAGCCTGTGCGCGATCAGAGCGCGGCCACCCCAGCCAGCCCAGGCGTCGCCCCCAGTCGCCTGGCCCGCAAGCTCAGCGCCAGCGATGCGGTGGTGATGGGTCTGGGGGCCATGGTGGGCGCCGGCATCTTCGCGGTGATCGGGCCGGCGGTGGCGATCGCCGGCAGCGGCGCCCTGGTGGCCCTGCTGCTGGCTGCCCTGGTGGCCTTCTGCAACGCCACCTCCTCGGCCCAGCTGGCGGCCCTGTATCCCGAATCCGGCGGCGCCTACGTGTATGGGCGCCGGCGGCTGGGGCCCTTCTGGGGCTATCTGGCCGGCTGGGGGTTCGTGGTGGGCAAGCTGGCCAGCTGCACCGCCATGGCCCTCACCTTCGCCAGCTATGTGGCGCCCACGTTGATGCGGCCCCTGGCGGTGGCGGCGGTGCTGGCGCTCACCGTGGTGAACCTGCTGGGGGTGAAGAAAACGGCCCGGCTCACCCGCTGGATCGTGGCGGTGGTGCTGCTGGCCCTGGCCGCCGTGATTGCGGCGGTGCTGCTGGGTGGTGAGGCCTCGTTCACCCGCCTGACGGCCGCGCTGGACTGGCGCCCCCAGGCCATCCTCCAGGCGGCGGGGCTGTGGTTCTTCGCCTTCTCGGGCTATGCCCGGCTGGCGACCCTGGGGGAGGAGGTGGTGGACCCGAGCCGCACGATTCCGCGCGCCATCCCCCTGGCCCTCGGCCTCACCCTGATCCTCTATCTCGCCGTGGCGCTCTCGGCGCTGCTGGCGGTGGACGCCGAGGTTCTCGGCCAGGCCCCGGCGCCGCTGGTGACGGCGATGCAGGCCGGCCGCTTCGCCGCCTGGAGCCCGATCGTGCAGATCGGCGCAGCGGTGGCCTCGCTGGGGGTGCTGCTGTCGCTGATCGTGGGCGTGAGCCGCACCACCTTCGCGATGGCGGCCAACCGCGATCTGCCCCCCTGGTTCGCCAGCGTCCATCCGCGCACCCAGGTGCCGCACCGGGCCGAACTGGCGGTGGGCCTGATCGTGGCGGTGCTGGTGGCGCTGGGTGATCTGCGTTCGGCGATCGGCTTCAGCGCCTTCACCGTGCTGCTCTATTACGCCGTCACCAACGCCGCCGCCCTGCGGCTGGCGCCGGCCGAGCGCCGCTGGCCCGGCGGCCTTGCCGTGGCGGGGCTGCTGGGCTGTGTGCTGCTGGCCTTCAGCCTGCCGCCGGCTTCGGTGCTGGGCGGTGGGCTGGTGCTGCTGATCGGTGCGGGGCTGTATGGGTTCAGCCGTGCAGCGGCGCCCAGGCCATGGTGGCGTTGAACTGCTCGCACCAGATCAGCACCGATCCCTGGCGGTTCAGATCGATGGAGTCCGGCAGCACGTAGGTCTGGGCGCCAGACGCCGATCTCAGCGGCGCAATCACCGTGTAGCTGCCCTCCTGGAGCGGATAGGCCGGTGGCTTGCTGCCCACCAGGGGGGTGCTGGAGGGGCTCACGGCCACCTTGAGATCCGGTGCCGATTCGCTGGTGCGGAAATCGTCGCTGAACACCAGCAGCGTGCGGTCGCCGTCACGGCGCACCGTGACGCTGCCGCGCACCGTCTTCTCGGCCTGGCGGAAGGTGTGGGTCGTGGTCTCCGCCGCCTGGGAGGGCGGGGGAGTGCCCGCCTGCAGCAGGGCGGTGCCGCCGCCGAGGGCCGCGAGGGCCAGGGACCAGGCCAGGATGGTGGTGCTGGGTCGCATGGTGGATGGATGCCGACTGCAGGCCACTACCCGTGAACCAGCCGCGCGGATTGGCGGATGGCCTGCGGCTGCCGGCGGTGGCGCTGCCGCTGGGGCTCTACGTGCTCCTGCGCGGTCTCGATGCGCCGGTGCTGAAGCGGCTGCAGGAGCTCGGCCTGCAGCACCAGGTGAACGGCGAGAACCCGATCAGCTTCTGCAACGTGTTCTTCTTCGCCCAGCTGGTGGTGGGTGTGGCTGCCCTGCTGGGCGGGCGGCGGCAGGTGGGCCCCGCCCTGGCCGCGCTCACCACGCCCCAGCGTTGGCTGCTGGCGACGGACACGCTGCTGGGGCGTTTCCTCGCTCCGGTGGCCTACTTCACCGCCCTGCAGTCGCTTTCGGTGATCAGTCAGACGCTGCTGTTCGCCTTGGTGCTGCCGCTGTCAGCCCTGCTGGCCCGGGCCCTGCTCGCTGAGCCCCTGCCCCGGGCCTTCCTGCCCAGCCTGGTGCTGATCAGCGCCGGCCTGCTGCTGCCCCAGCTGGCAGCGACGACATCGCCCGGGCCGATGGACGATCCCTCGGGGCTGGTGTGGGCGCTGCTGGCGGTGCTGGCCTTCAGCGCCGCGGCCCTCACCGGCCGCCGGATCGCGGCCGCCGGCATCCCGCCGGTGCTGAGTGTGGGCGTGGGCTCCCTGGTGTCGGCCCTGGTGTTCGCGGTGCTGGCGGTGATCCTCTACGGCCCCGGCCACTTCCTGCTGCTGCGGCTGTGGTGGGTGGTGGGCGTGATCCTGATCTATGCCCTGAGCCTGTCGCTGGGCAGCGAGCTGGCCCTGCGCCACGCCTACCGCCACGCCGGCGTGGCCACGGTGTCGCTGTGGGGCAGCCTCACGATCGCCGTGGCGGTGCTCGCCGCCGCCCTGTTGCTGGGCGAGCCGCTCGATGCCGCCACCGTGGCCGGGGTGCTGCTGCTGCTGGCGGGGGTGGGGTTGGCGCGGCGGCGGCCGCTGCCGTTCCCTGGTGGCCGTGGAGATCATCTGTGAATGAGGCGCAGAGGCCCATCAGGCACAGCCGCTTAATCAACGCCTCCCCGATCTTCTATGGCTGGGTTGTGCTGGTTGCCGGCACACTTGGGATGTTGATGACCACCCCAGGGCAGACCGTTGGGGTGTCTGTGTTCCTCGATCCCATCATCGACGATCTGGGACTGACGCGATCATTGGTGTCTCTGCTCTACATGCTGGGAACGCTCACGGGTTCGCTGGCCTTGCCCTGGATCGGGCGTGGGATTGATCGCTTCGGCACCCGTCGGGCCGTGGTGGCCATAGCAGTTCTGTTCTCACTGGCCTGCGGCGGTATGGCACTGGTGCAGGGGGTTGTGACGCTGGGCCTCGGCTTCATTGCCATCCGTGGCTTGGGTCAGGGAGCCCTGGGGCTGGTGAGCATCAACGCCATCAATCTCTGGTTTGTGCAACGTCGGGGGCTGGCCCTGAGCCTTTCGGGGATTGGCTTTGCCCTCGGCATCGGCACCTTTCCGCTGTTGATTGAGTGGCTGATCCGGCAGTACGGCTGGCGCTGGGCTTACGCCCTGCTGGGCGGCCTGGTTGCGGTCACGATTCTCCCCGCTGGCGCGCTGGTGTTCCGCCGCCAGCCTGAGCTCTATGGCCTGCAGCCCGATGGCCGGCTGGGGGCCAGGACCCAGCAGCGCCCCACAGAAGCCAACGTCACCCTCGCGCAAGCCCGCCGCACCTCCACCTTCTGGCTGTTTGCGCTGGGGAATGGGGTTGTGGCGGCCCTGGGAACAGGACTGCTGTTTCATCACTACTCGATCATGGCCACGGCCGGGGTGGACCGCACGCTGGCAGCGCTGGTGTTCCTTCCCTACGGACTGGTGGCCGCTGGCGCCAATCTGGTCAGCGGCCTGCTGCTCGACCGCATCTCTCCCCGGTTTCTGCTCAGTGTGATGGTGTGGATGTTGTGTCTGGCGCTGTTGCTGGCGGTGCGCGTCAACAGTCCGCAGTTGCTGGTGCTCTATGGCGTGTTGCTGGGCCTGATGCAGGGAACGAACGGTATTCTGCAGGCTGGGGTTTATTCCTACTATTTCGGCCGCGCCCATCTCGGCAGCATCAGCGGTTTTGCCGCCACGCTGATGGTGGCCGCCACTGCGGTGGGGCCGCTGCTGTTTTCCGTGGGCTTTGAGCGCTTCGGCAGTTATGCCCTGGTGCTCACGCTGGCCAGTCTGCTGCCCTTCACCATGGGCCTGGTAGCCCTGGGCCTGGAGCTGCGCCAGCGTTGACCCGGGGGCGCGAGGCAGGATCGGTGAGCGGGAGGAGGCCATGACACCCACGGCGCTGGCTCTGTTCACGGCCATGCTGCTCGCTGGCGGCTGCGCCCGCGCCGACGCCCCTGCCGATGCCCCGAAGGCCGACGCCCCTGCCGCCGCCCCGATCGAGGCCGTGGACCCGGCCCAGGCGCCGGAGGCCAGCGGCTTCCGCCAGACCGTGCTGGTGCGTGGCCTGGAGCATCCCTGGGGCCTGGCCTGGCTGCCGAACGGCGACCTGCTGATCAGCGAACGGCCCGGCCGCCTGCGGATCGTGCGCGGCGGTGTGCTCGATCCGGTGCCGGTGGCGGGGGTGCCGGAGGTGCTGGTCAGCGGTCAGGGGGGCCTGCTGGATGTGGCGCTTCACCCCCGCTTCGCCGAGAACCGGCTCGTTTACCTCACCTATGCGGCCGGCACCCCGGAGGCCAACCACACCCGCCTGGCCCGGGCCCGCTTCGACGGCCGCGCCCTCAGCCAACTGGAGGTGCTCTACGCGGTGCCGCAGCGCAAGAGCGGCACCCAGCACTTCGGCTCGCGGCTGCTCTGGCTGCCCGATGACACCCTGCTGCTGGCCATCGGCGACGGCGGCAACCCGCCGCTGCGGCTCGAGGGCGACCTGATCCGCGAGCAGGCCCAGAACCGCGGCAGTGCCCTGGGCAAGATCCTGCGCCTCAGCGCCGATGGCACCCCCGCGCCGGACAACCCCTTCCAGGGCGATGGCGGAGCTCTGCCGGAGCTCTGGAGCCTGGGCCACCGCAACATCCAGGGCCTGGCCTACGACCCCCTGCAGGATCGGGTGTGGGCGAGCGAGCACGGCGCCCGCGGCGGCGATGAACTCAACCTGGTGAGCGCCGGCGGCAACCACGGCTGGCCGCTGGTGACCCACAGCCGCGAGTACTTCGGCCCGGAGATCACCCCGCGCCGTTCGGCGCCGGAGATGGTGGATCCCCGCCGCGTGTGGACCCCGGCCATCGCCCCCTCCGGCCTGGCTGTGGCCAGCGGCCGCGTGCCCCAGTGGCGTGGGGATCTGTTCGCCGGCGGGCTGGTGTCTGGGGATGTGCGCCGGCTGCGGATCGATGGCGAGGGCCGGGTGACGGCTGAGGAGCGGATCCCGATCGGCCAGCGGGTGCGCGACGTGCGCGAGGGCCCCGACGGCTTCCTCTACGTGCTCACCGACGACGCGCGGGATGGCCGGCTGATCCGCCTGGAGCCGGGGTGAGGGTTCAGCCGGCCAATGACGGATCAGGTGAGGATGGGCACCATCTGGCGATTACGACTACAGGGATCTTCTAGATCGAGCGTATCGATCGTCGTTATATTCGGCAGATCGGCGGACGAGGTGACGTCAAAGGACCAGATGGTTTGCAGACCCGAGAACCACGGCTAAGTTTTGGAAGTTGATCTTGAAATCGCGTGGGGTAGCTTGGTTTTGGAGAAGCGGATGGGCATCGCTCCCTTTGGTTATCGGAAAGGGAAGAGCCGGTGGCGGCCGTTAACGGAACCCTCTAATGACTAGTTATGCATTCCAAACTCCAGCATGACTCGCGACCCACAGTTTGAAATCGCCCTTTCCTTCGCAGGAGAGGATCGCCCGTACGTCGACCAGGTCGCGAACCTGCTCCGAAGCTCGGGTGTCAAGGTCTTCTACGATCTCTTTGAGGAGTCAAGTCTCTGGGGGAAGAACCTGTATGACTATCTCTCAGACGTATACCAAAATAAGGCCCTGTACACGATCATGTTCATCTCCAAGAGCTATGCGGGGAAGCTCTGGCCCACACACGAGCGCCAGGCCATGCAAGCACGAGCATTTCAGGAACACGAAGAATACGTTTTACCTGCGCGTTTCGACGACACTGCGATTCCGGGCGTCCTGCCAACAGTGGCTTATATTTCCCTTGCGAACAAACCTCCACAGGAATTTGTTAAGCTAATCCAGAAGAAGCTAGTTCACGCCGGCCGTAGTATCCCATCGGAACAGCTACGAACTGCCGTTTATTCCCTTGAGTCACCTCCCCGTGTTGATCCAACGGAAGCTGTAGTTCATGTGCTTGATGAAGATTGCAATCCACTTGAAGGAGCCACTGTCACTGCACTGGCTGACAACAACACCTTCAAGGACTCGGTCAGTTCCGGGCTCGGTGAGGCTAGGTTCACATTTCAGACTCGGCGAAAGCTGCGGGTTCTGATTGCTCACCCCAATCGTCCCGGCGCCATCTTTCCGGACTGGGACCCTGTAGACAACTTGCGTGCAACGCTTCCAGCGAGCGAAAACACTGGGTCAATTATCTGCCATAGCACCGGATACATCCCTGGGTTAGCCGGCCGGCTGAACCCAATCCTCGACACAAGCAAACGATTGTATTTGTATGCGGATAATATTGCCATTCGGGACGGCGAGCTGCAGCCAGCTTCTTTCGTAGTGGGCGTTCCGTTCAAGTTGGAAGACTCAAACGGTGTAGTCATGCAGGTCACCGTCTTGCACATCCAAGGTCGAACCTCGCTGGTTCAATATGTTCATAATCGCAGAAGTGATGCATAACATCAAGATGCAGCGGACGGCAGATGTGAGCGCTGGACCACTCTATGCTTCCTTGTCCGCCGCTGATCTTGGCCTTCGGCGGCACTGGTGGAGGGCTGCTATATTATTGAAAAAGCCGGCATTAAGAAACACCAAACGCATGCGACTCATGCAGTCTGGCGAATTGATGAGCGTGCCACCTAAGGATGAAGGCATCCCAATGAATTCAAGCGTAGGCGACATCAAATTGTGTATTTGCTATTTCTGTTAGGCAACAGTTATGGGGAAGACATTTTCAATAAGAGCCCCCCTGCAGGGCGAGTTAATAGACTTCCTAAACGATAGTGGTATTGCATGTGTCCATACTGCCGAGCTCGTGCGCGACATCACGTGCTTGCTCGCAAGTTATCGCGAAGAGGACATACCGATGTTCCCAGATGTGTTTGTCCTCACGGATCTCGCCAACCTTGCATCAATCTCGCCCGGCACTGAGCGTGTAATTATTAAAGAGGGGGTTTCGCTGAATACTGCAGCCGAACTGGTTCTAAAGGACTGCGCCAGCCTTGCAGTAAAGGGTTGGTCCGTCTACGTCGGGAAAACAGCAGACAACGTCGCTGAGTATGGTGTATTCCGTTCTGCAATGCACTCATTCGCGACTACTGCTGAAGAGATGATGGTTGAGCAGGGTGAAGTGCCAATGTTGCTAGTCCGAAATCGCGGGCATCTTGTCGTTGAGCTACGTAATTCCAAGAATGAAACACTGACGACCTTGTTCACTTCCGCACCCGCAGCAGAATCCCCTTTTGCGCATCAGGTGTCCACTTTTGCCGAGGCAGCAGCGTCAGCGCTCAGCGGTCCGAAGGTGGATAGATTCCAGCAGTACTTGTCTCGCCTACTGACCGACCTGTTGCAGCACTGTCATGGGACACTCTTGATGGTGCATGCTGTTCCCCAAGGGGATCAAGCACCGGAGCAGCTTAGTAGTGGCGTATGGCTAAAGAATTCCGTTGACATGTACAGTGCTTATGTGTCGGCATTAGATGCACAGGATGCGAGTTCACTTGCCAGGCTCGCTGCCTGCGAGGCCCTTCTTGGTGGGATGATTGGAAGTGACGGCGTTGTTATCTTCGGTGATAATGGTAGCGTCCTCGGATACCGCATATTTCTGAAGCCAACAGATGACGAGAAAAAGTCACTTCCCGAAGAGGGCGGGGGGCGTAGACGCACATACGCGCTCATGAAATCGCGCATAGGAGAACAAGTAAAGGCGACGTTTTTTCGTTCGCAAGATGGACATACAGAATGTGAAAAGGTGAAGTCATGAGCAACCAAGATAACCAGATTGTTCCGTGGAATCCAAGCGATTTAGTGGTGATTCCCACTACAGCCGACACTCCTTCTGCGATTGTTGAATTCGGGCGCGCCACTCTTACCAAGCGAGATATTCAATCAATTATCGCTGGATTCGATGCTCAAGGTTACGAAATGGTCTCGACGTTTGTTTGGACCAAAGCTGCCGCCACGATGAAAAAGCAGGTAGCGACTCTAGGTATGGAATTCGTGGGCGAGATGCTCGGTCGCCCTGATCTCAATGATGACTCAGATCCAACAACAGCTATTGCCGACCATGAAGTGATTACCCTCGCCGAAGATCTCGGCATGATCACGGCAACGCAAGCACTACGACTGAAACACTCGCTTCAGATCGTAACCCACTTCGCTAGTCTCGACGAAAAAGAAGCAGAAGAAGAAGCGATGCAGAAGGAGGAAGCGGTTAGCTTGCTTCGGACATGCGTTACCAGCATTTTAGGAAAGCCCCGTTTCGAGGCTGCGATGCAATTCGCCGACTTTCGCAAGCGACTAGGCGAACAGACGCTTTCCTCAGGCTCCGGCGATGTGACAGCAATCCAGACTTCGCCATACTTTTTTGTTCGAACAACACTTAGTGTGCTCCTATCAATGATTAAGACGCAACAGGGGGCAACGTTGGAGCATGCGGTCGGTAATTGCATGGTCCTCGTGCCCTCCCTCTGGGGACGGTTGCGCGAACCAGAAAGATGGCAAATTGGGCAAGCGTATGCAGAGGTGAATGCGTCAGGCAATCGGTTGGCATCAGGTGGTTTGAAGAAGGCGTTACTAGATGTCCATGGATTCGACTTCGTGCCTGAAACGCTCCGATCAAGCACGTACACTGAGGCCGCAGCGAAGGTACTGTCAGCCCATTTCTCCATGAACAACTTCTTTAATGAGCGCGATCCCATGCAGTCGCTTGCCAATCTCGGTACAACTATACCTATGCCTGCATTTGCAAAGTGCATGGAAGCAGCATTAGCAGTTCGCCTTGGAAATGTCTGGGGAGAGGCGTGGTCAGCTCAGTCGGCCGCCAATCAGCTTCTGTCTTCGCTTAGGCCAACACAATGGGAATACTATTTCAACGAATGCCTCTGGCGCGATAGAACAGTTCTCGACAAGTTAACAGACGAAAGTAAGCCAGTCTCTCGATGGTGCGGTCTAGTCGCAGAGCTTGTCCACTCGGAGTTTGTGCCGAAAGATAAGAATGTTGCATCACTTCTCGCTGCAAGCAGAAGCGGGAATTCAAATTTGGTCATGCGCACAGCAAGAGAGATTCGTAGTGCATTATGATGCCAAGACTTGGTACGTCAGCTGCTCGCCGTCCGCACTTTCTACGAAGGGGAATATCAAGAAGATCGCCTTCACCTTGCTGCCTCAAGCGGTTAAAGGCAACAAAGAGTTCAACTGCTCGTTGTACCTGGTAGGCGACAATCCGAATTATGCCAGGATTTACGATTGCCTCGAGATGGTCTCCGGTCATGCTGCCGCATGCAGCAATGTGGTGGTAGTGCGGCCAAGAACTGCAGATGCTTTGCGTGACCCACAAACGCGCCAAAGGGAATTGATAGCATGCGCCTTCCGCCGAACATCAAGATTCAGCGGTCGGGGCTCTAAATCCGAACTGGTTGCGTCAAGCTCTACCCGCCGCTGATCTTGAGCGTTAAATCCCCTCGATCAAATCCGCAGCTGCCGCCACCCCTCCAGCTGCGTTGCACGCGCTCTGAAGCCGCTGAGCATTTGTCTTGTAGCTTGAATCCCTGAGCATCTCGGACACCAGAGCCCGCAGTTCCTTCACACCAAGTTTCTGCACGGGAATCACACGCCCCGCTCTGCTGTAGGCCAGCCGGGCGGCAATGCCCGGTTGTTCATTGGTGATGGGGATCGCCAACACGGGCACCCCACAGCCCAGGGCCGTGAGGGTGGTGTTGAGGCCCGCGTGGCTGATCACCAGCGCTGAGCGTTCAATCAGCTGTTGATGTGGCGCATAGGCCACCACCAGGGGATCACCGGGAAGCTCCAGGGGCACGCTCGTGGGATTGCCCATGGACATCACCAGCTGGGCAGGCAACGGCGCGCAGGCTTCGGCGATCAGCGCAAACAGCTCCGGGCGGCCATTCTGGAGCGTCCCCAACGAGGCATACAGCAACGGCCTGCCATCCAGTCGCTCCCAGGGGAAGCCAGCGACATCACGCAACAACGGCTCCTGTCCTGAAGGATCCGCCAGCCGGCCCACGTAGTGAAAGTGCGGCGCCAACTGCGTACGCGGAAAATCAAAGGCGGCCGGCAGCTGGGCCAGCTGCAGCAGGGGAGAGAGCGCCTCAATCTTCTGCCGCAGCGGTTTCAGCCCAAAGCGCTGGCGCTGCTCCTGGAGATCGCGCAACAGCGGTGCCGTGAGCCTGTTGAGAAGGGCATTGCCGAGCTGATTGCGCCAGCGTGCCCACGGGCTGTTGCCTGGCAACCACCCCGTGAAGTAGGGCGGTACCCCTGGCTCTCGGTTCACCGGCAAGGCATTGGCGATCGTGACAAACGGCAGACCCAGAAATTCAGCCACCGTGCTCCCCGCTGGGGAGATCTGATCCACCAGCAGCACATCAATTCCGGCCCCACGCACAGCGTCCGGCAGCTCCGCGTGCAGCATCGCCTGCTCGTTGCGGAAGTAATCCACCGAAAAGCGCAGTCCTTTCCGCCCGCTCAGCCGCCCAAGCGTCCCATAGGTCTCGTCCACGGCCCCGGGGGGAAAGGTTGTGGCGCCGATCGTCACCACCTCAAGTGGCAGCCCGTTCAGCTTGCGGGCTCCATCCGCCACGGTGAACAGCACCACTCCGTGGCCCCGCCTCGTGAGCTCCAACGCCAACGCCACCATCGGATTGAGATGACCGATCGCCGGAGGCGTCACGATTCCGTAGCGCTGGGTCATGGAACCGTGGCGGCGAGGCTGATTATCTCCAGGTCATGCGCGCAGTTCTGGCCGCTGCTGCCCGTGGTTCCTAGCCTTCGCCCATGCTCCCCGTTCAGGAGCGCCGCATGGCTCCGGGTCCGCGGTTGTCCCTTCGCACGCTGACGAGACGCCGGTTCCTGGCGGCCATCGCCGGTGGGGCTGTAGCCACCGCCGCAGCCCGGTGGGGCCCGGAGCTCCGCCCTTCCCGCACCCCCCACCAGCACCGCCCCGAGCCCCGCATGACCACCACACCCAGCAGCGCAGAGCCGGACATCAACGGCGTGCTGCTGCAGGCCTTCCACTGGTACACCCCGGCCGATGGGGGCCACTGGCGGCGCCTGGAGCAGCAGGCCCCGGCCCTGGCCCAGGCCGGCATCACCGCCCTGTGGCTGCCGCCGGCCGGCAAGGGCCTGGCCGGCAGTCACGACGTGGGCTACGGCATCTACGACCCCTTCGACCTGGGGGAGTTCGACCAGCGGGGCACCATCGCCACCAAATACGGCACCCGCGCCGAGTATCTGGCCGCCGTGGCCGCCTGCCACGCCGCCGGCCTGCAGGTGTATGCCGATGCGGTGTTCAACCACCTGATGGGGGCCGACGCCGAAGAGGACTTCAACGCCACCCCCTACGACCCCCACAACCGCTTCCAGGCCATCGGCGAGCAGCGGCGGATCCGCGGCTGGACCCACTACAGCTACCCCGCCCGCGCCGGCGCCCACTCGGCCATGCAGTGGCACTGGTGGCACTTCGATGCCGTGGATTACAACAGCCTCGAGCCCGGCTTCCAGGCGGTGTGGCGGATCGAGGGCAAGGCCTTCGACGACAACGTCGACCTCGAGCGCGGCAACTACGACTACCTGATGGGCTGCGATCTCGACATCGACCACCCCGAGGTGCGCGGCGCCCTCAAGCACTGGGGCTCCTGGATGCTCGACACGGCGGCTGTGGACGGCTTCCGCCTCGATGCCATCAAGCACATCGACGGCGGCTTCTTCCCCGACTGGATCGCGCACGTGGAGGCCCACGCCGGCCGCGACCTGTTCGTGGTGGGGGAGTACTGGACCACCAGCCTGGCCACCCTCAGCTGGTACGCCGACCACACCGGCGGCCGCATCCATCTGTTCGATGCCCCCCTGCACCACAACTTCCACGTGGCCAGCAAGCTGGGCGCCGGCTACGACCTGCGCCGCCTGCTCGATGGCACCCTGATGCGCCACCTGCCGCAGCTGGCGGTGACCCTGGTGGAGAACCACGACACCCAGCCCCTGCAGGCCCTGGAATCGGTGGTGGAGCCCTGGTTCAAGCCCCTCGCTTACGCCTTCATCCTGCTGCGCCGCGAGGGCTATCCCTGCCTGTTTCTGCCCGACTACGAGGGCGCCCATTACCGCGACCGCGGCCACGATGGCCAGCAGCACGAGGTGGTGCTGGTGAGCCACCGCTGGATCCTCAACCGCCTGCTGGCCGCCCGCCGCGACCACGCCTACGGCGAGCAGCGCGACTGGCTCGACCATCCCAACTGCATCGGCTGGACCCGCCACGGCACTGCCGCCCATCCCCGCGGCCTGGCGGTGCTGATGAGCAACGGCGGCGAGGGCTGGAAGTGGATGGACACCGGCCGCCCCAACGCCACCTACAGCGACATCACCGAGCACCGGCGCGAGCTGATCCGCACCAACGAGCACGGCTGGGCGGAGTTCCGCTGCCCGCCGGGGTCGCTCTCGGTGTGGGTGGAAACGGCGCCCTGATGCCGCCATTGCTGCTGGCCCTGGTGGGCTGGCCGCTGCTGCTCGCCGCCCTGGTGCCGGAGGTCCGCCCTCCCCTGGCACCCCTGCCGCCACCACCGCCGGGCTCCTACACGGTGCTGGTGGTCGACTGGGGCCTGCACACCGCGATCGTGGTGGAGCAGCCGCCCGGCTGGCGGCTCGGCCCCCCCGGCGCCGAGACGGCCCCCTTCCTGGAGGTGGCCTGGGGTGACCGGCGCTATTTCTCCGGCGCCGACCGCAGCGCCGCTGCGGTGCTCGCCGCCCTGGTTCTGCCCAGCGAGGCCGCCCTGTTGATCGCCGGCCACGCCGATCCGCCGCGGTTGAGCGGCAGCGTGCGGGTGCTGGAACGTCAGGTGGATGGCCCCACCCTGCAGGCCCTGGCCACCAGCCTGGAGCGCTCCCTGCTCCGCGATGCCGCCGGCGAGCGGCCCGCGCCCCTGCCCGGCTCGCCCATCGCCGGCGCACGCTTCTATCCGGCCCTGGGCCGCTACCACTGGAGCCGCAACTGCAACCTCTGGACCGTGCGGCGGCTGCGGGATGCCGGCCTCGCCCGCCATCCCGCCGGCGTGGTGCTCACGCCTCAGGTGCCGGCCCGTCTGCGGGGGTTTCGGGCTGCGCCGGGGTTTCGGGCAGGAGAGCTGTGATCGAGAGATCCGGGCGGCGCAGCAGGGCGAACAGGGTGCCGGCGTTGCCGCGGCAGAGGCGCAGTTCGTCGTCGAGCACGGTGATGTCCAGCCAGGCCGGAAACGGCTGCTGCACCGTGCGCAGCAGCTGCAGCCGGATGTCGCCCAGCCGCGGGCCCAGCCAGCCGCCGCGCTGGAAGCGCACCTGCACCCGCTGGCTGCTCTCCACCTTGATGGCGGCCTCCACGGCGATGCCGGCCACGGGCCCGAGGGGCCCGGGCAGGCGCAGCAGGTTCATGCCCCGCCCCAGCGATGGGGCCAGCAGCTGCAGGTTCTCGATCCACGGGCCCACCGCCAGGTAGGGCTGGCTGCTGCTGCTCCAGCGCAGTTCCCACACCCCCTCCAGCTGCTCCAGCGCTCCGGGGGCGCTGAGATCGGCCGGCATCGCCCGCTCGAGGGCCACGAACAGCTCCCGCAGCCGCTCCGCCTGGCGGTTGGCGGCCCCCCGGCCCCCCTCCCGCAGCAGGGCGAGCAGCTCCTCTCTGGTGCTGGTGGGCGTTGGCACGGCGAGGTGGCGCACTCCAGGGCCATGCTGACGGGTGAGTGCCGGCGGCGATGCGCGTTCACTGGTTTCAGCACGTGGCCTTCGAGGGCCTGGGCAGCATCGAGCCCTGGCTGCTGGAGCGCGGCCATCAGCTCAGCGTCACCCGCTTCCAGCACTGGGCCGCGGGCTCCGAAGCGCTGCCCGATCTCGACGCGCTGGACCTGCTGATCGCCATGGGCGGGCCGATGAGCGTCAACGACGAGGCGATCCATCCCTGGCTGACGGCGGAGAAGCGCTGCATTGCCGAGGCCATCGGGCGCGGCATCCCGGTGCTGGGCATCTGCCTCGGGGCCCAGCTGATCGCCAGCGCCCTCGGGGCCCGGGTGGGCCCCAACCCCGAATCGGAGATCGGCTGGTTTCCGGTGCAGGCGATCCCCGCCCCCGGCGGCGATGGCGTGGCGGGCTTCGCCTTTCCGGCCTCGTTGCCGGTGTTCCACTGGCATGGCGAAACCTTCGACCTGCCACCCGGCACCGTGCCCCTGGCCCGCAGCGGCGCCTGCGCCCACCAGGCCTTTTGCCTGGGATCCAAGGTGCTTGCTCTCCAGTTCCATCTGGAAACCACCCCGGAGGCGGCCCGCGCCCTGGTGGAGCACTGCGGCCACGAACTGATCGAGGCCCCCTGGGTGCAGTCGGCCCAGGAGATCCTGGCGGCGCCGGCGCAGCGCTATCCGGCCGCCCAGGCGCTGCTGGATCAGGTGCTCATGGCCCTTTGTGCGTCGCGCTGATCAGCACGACCGTGGAGCGGGCCTCCACGCTGATCGCCGGCTCAGCGAACGGGGGCGCATCCTCCCAGGTGTGGATGTCGTGGGGGCTGGGGGCGGCGGTGTTGATCCACAGGCGCCAGTGGCCGGCGGCGCCATCGGCCGGCGGCAGCGCGAAGCGCAGCGGCTCCCAGTAGGCATTGGCCATCACATGCATCCGCAGCTGGCCCGAGAGGCTGGTGAGGTTGAGGGCGAAGCTGCGCGACTCCGGGCTCCAGTCGGGCTGGTTCAGCTCCACCCCGTGCCAGCTGATGCGGTACTCGCTGAGCTGGTCGCACAGGCTCAGGCTCAGCCCCTCGGCGGAGGCTTCCCGCCGCCCCCGGGTGCGGGCGCCGATCAGCAGCCGCACGAAGCGGTGCACATCGCCATGGCGCTCCAGCAGGCTCCAGTCGAACCAGCTGAGGGGGTCATCCCAGCTGTAGGCATTGTTGTTGCCCTGCTGGCTGCGCAGCACCTCATCGCCCATCGAGAGCATGGGCGTGCCCACGGCCAGCAGCAGCATGCTCAGCAGGTTGCGCACCTGGCGCCTGCGCAGGGCCTGCACCGCCGGATCGTCGCTCGGGCCCTCGACGCCACAGTTCCAGCTGGCGTTGGCGTCGCTGCCGTCGCGGTTGGCTTCGCCGTTGGCCTGGTTGTGCTTGTGGTTGCAGCTCACCAGATCGGCGAGGGTGAAGCCGTCGTGGCAGGTGATGAAGTTCACGCTCTGCTCGGCTTCGCGCTCCTCGTGGCCGTAGATGTCGGGGCTGCCCAGCAGGCGCAGCGCCGCCCGCGGCACCAGGCCGGCGTCGCTCTTCACGAAGCGGCGGATGTCGTCGCGGAAGCGGCCGTTCCACTCCTGCCAGCTGTCGCCGATGAAGGAGCCCACCTGGTAGAGGCCGGCGGCGTCCCAGGCCTCGGCGATCAGCTTGGTGCCGGCCAGCACCGGATCGGTCTCCAGGTCCCAGAGCACCGCCGGCAGGCGGGAGACCTCCCCGTGTTCGTCGCGGGCCAGCACCGAGGCCAGATCGAAGCGGAAGCCATCCACGTGCAGGTTCTGCACCCAGTGGCGCAGGCTGTGGCGGATCAGCCGCCGCAGCACCGGGTGGTTGGCATTGAGGCTGTTGCCGCAGCCGCTGTAGTTGGCGTAGGCGCCGCCGGGTTGGAGGTGGTAGTAGGCCTCGTTGGCCAGCCCCCGGAAGCAGAAGCTGGCACCCCGCTCGTCGCCTTCGGCGGTGTGGTTGAACACCACATCCACGATCACCTCGATGCCGGCCCGGTGCAGGGCCTTCACCATCGTGCGGAATTCATCGAGGGCCTCCAGCGGATCGCCGCTGCAGCCATAGCCGCTGTGCACCGCCAGCAGCGACACAGGGGCGTAGCCCCAGTAGTTGCGGCGGCCGGCGGGGGCGTCCTGGGGGTCGTACTGCTGCACCGGCAGCAGCTCCACCGCCGTGACGCCCAGCTCCTGGAGGTAGGGGATCTTCTCGATCAGCCCCAGGTAGGTGCCGGCCCGCTCCGGCGCCACCCCCGAACTGGGGTGGCGCGTGAAGCCGCGCACGTGCAGTTCGTAGATCACCGACTCGTGTCGGGGCCGTTGCAGGGGCCGGTCCCCCTCCCAGTCGAAGGCGGCCAGGTTGGCCACCACGCTCTTCATTGCGCCCGCCAGGCCGGCAGCGCTGCAGCGGCCGGGGCTGCGGCAGTAACCCTCCGGCATCAGCACCGCCGGGGCGTAGGGATCCAGCAGCAGGTTGGTGCCATCGAAACGCAGGCCCCGCTCCGGCTGCCAGGGCCCGTGCACCCGGTAGCCGTAGATCTGCCCTGGCCCCAGCCCTTCCACGTGGGCATGCCAGTAGTGGTAGGTGCGGTGCCGGCGCGGATCCAGCGGCAGCACCCGGCTGGGTTCGGCGGCCTCGCCGTGGTCGAACAGCAGCAGCTCCACGCCGGTGGCGTATTTGGAATAGACGCTGAAGTTCACCCCCGTGGCGGTGAGGCTGGCGCCCAGCGGGGAGGCGTGTCCCGTCGTCAGCCTGGCTCGAGTGCTGGCCGGAACCATCGCCGTGGGGCTGCTGTTCCCATGCTGGACCTGTGGCGGCCGCACGCCCACCGGGCCCGATTGAAGGTCTGGTTAACGCCGGCCCCCTTCGAGAGGCTTCCAGGGTGAGGGGGGCGAGCCGTGAGCCTGGCAGAACCTTCAGCTCAGCTTGAGCGTTTCCTCGCGCATCCGGCGGATCATCTCTTCACTCCAGGCATCGGCGGGTTGGCTGGGTGCGCCTCATTCCGCTTCACTGCGCTCCTCTCACCACTTGCAGGAACCGGTTGGCAGCCGCCTTGTAACCCTCGCTGGTGGCGTGCAGCTCATCGGCCCACTGGTTGGGCAGGATCGATCCGCGCAGATTCACATACACCCCACGCCCATAGTCGGCGCACACGCGCTCGGTGAGGCTGTTGAGGCGATCCAGCAGCTCCCGCAGCACAGCGCTGCCGAAGGCGTTGTCGGTGAAGCCCTTGGCCCGGAGCGGGCCGCCCGTCCAGTCACGGGCCCAGAATGGCCTGTGGGGATCTCCATCGGGCAGGCTGCGCACCTGCACGTAGTCGTAGCCGTGGAGATAGATCCGCAGCTGGGGATAGGCCAGCGCCGGGAATACCTCGTCCACACTGTCGAACAACCGCCGGTAGGCGGATTCGATGAAGTCCAGCCGCTCCTTGCAGTCCGGAGTATCCAGGTGCCAGGCCGGCGTCTGTGAGGCATCCAATGGCTTCACGATGGCCTGCAGTGCTGGAATTCCGTCTTTCCCCTCCCCGATCACGTCGTTGCCGGCGCCGGAGAAGAAGAACCCGCGCACATCCAGGCCCCGCAACAGGATCAGCCGCTTGAGCTCCGTCAGGTACTCCGGGCGCCTGAACACCATGTTTTCAAGGGTATCGCCGGCGGTGCTGGTGCAGTGGATGTTGAAGTCCGCGCCCAGATGGTGGATCAGCTCCTGGATGAACACCGGGAACTGGAACCAGGAATCCCCTTCCGCATAGATCGTGGGCAGCGCCGGGCGGCGGTTCAGATCCCGCTCGAACTGACGACGCCGACGTTCTTTGGCCCACCGGTTCACCACATCGCCCAGGACCTCCGCCCGGATCGCCGGACCGCCCAGAGGTGGGGTCAGGTCGACGCTGTCCGACCGTGGGGTGAGGGCCGGCGCGAAGGGCCGCGACTGATCCGGCCGAATCTCGAGATAGTCGGCGAGGGTCTCCTCCGGGATCTCCAGATTCAGAAATCGCTCCTCCAGTTCGCGGAGGGTGATCGGTGTGGTCATGGCGGTGCGCTCAGGAGAAGGCGATGCGATCGGCCCAGTCCGGCCGGTCGATCAGGGGGTTGCGATTGCCCTGTCGGGCCTGGATGGCGGCATTGCGGTGCTGTTCGTAGAGGTCCGGCGGATCCTCCCGGTGCCAGGCGAGCAGGGTGGGCACCCGCTCCAGGGGCATCTCCCCTGGCTTGTCACCTACCTGGCCGGGATAGCGGAGCAGGAAATAGAGCACGGCCCGTGCCACCGCGCCCCGACCACGCATCGGTTCAAAGTCGCGCCCTTCGCGCCGACCGCACTGATCCATCACCGCTTCCAGCGGATCGGCGAAGCTGATGTAGGGGCAATTGCCGCGGAAGCTGTTGCAGCGCATCTCGCAGGTGAACAGGTGGTGCAGGTCGCCGCGCATCGGCTGGCGCCGCTCAAACCACGACTGCGGCACCACGTGTTCGCAGTTGTAGGGGAGGGCCGCTTCCAGCAGGGCCTCCTCCAGCGCCCTCTGTTCTTCAGACGGATGCTGTTCCCGGGCCATGAACTCCTGCAGCCGCAGGCTGCGGGCGGCTTCGATGCGGAAGTCCTCGCGGATGATCGTCTCTGGGTCGAAGTCCTGCCCGGAGTAGATGCTGCGCAGGCGTAGGTCGGGATGCAGATCGATCCAGGGATAGAGGTGGCGTGCCGGCGCGTAGGACACGGGCCGCTGGTGGGTGGTGGTCAGCAACGCACCCAGCGCCGCAGCCAGGGCGGCGGGCTCCGCGCCCCCGTTGATGGGCTGGTAGTACGCCTCGATCGCGGCCGCATCGGCCTCGGCGTCGTAATACGGCCGCTGCCGCGCCTCGGCCAGTTCCTGCAGGCAGGCCCGCAGCTCGGCGGAGGCGGCCGGTTCAGTGGCCGGCGCCGCAGGCTGCGGCAGGGCGGCGTTCGCTGGTGTGGCGGCCTGCGGGCCTTCGCCTGCTGGCCAGGCCAGTCTCACGCTCACCTGCAGAGGCAGGGTCCAGGTCACCGTGCCACCTGGCAGCGCTTCCCCTGAAACCGTGCCCTGTGGGTCAAAGCCCCTGGCGGCCCCTCCCGCAGGGGCAGTGGATGGTGCCTGCAGTCTCGGTGGTTGCGGCTGGGGCGGCGGCGTGGCGCTGAACATGGTGTCCACGCCGGATTCCCAGGGAGATCCCGGTGCGGCGCGGCCGCGGATGTGGGCCACCAGCTGGCTCACACGCACCCCTTCGTTGGCGATCCACTTGATGCGGTGCTCACCCATGAAGGGCAGCCAGGGCTGACCGTCGATGGCGACAATGTCGCCTCGGGCGTCTGTGGCCGGTACGCCCGAACGGTGCAGGGCCACCACTTCCCATTGGTCGTTGAACACCGGCGATCCGGAGGAGCCCGGTGCCGTGTCGGTGAGGTAGTGAAGGTGGCGTTCGAGCTCATCCACCACCTGGTTTTCCCGGATCGCCAGTTGTTTCGGCTCGCCATTGGGATGCTGGATGATGTTCACCCACTCCCCCACCAGTAACTTGCCCTGCTCTTCGATCAAGGGGATCCAGCCGAAACTCGTCAGAGCCGGGTTGTTTTCCACTGCCACCAGGGCATAGTCAAGGTCGCGGTCGCTGAGGTAGAAGCTGGTGGGGTCCAGTTCAAGCACCAGGCTGGATTGAAGCCGACCATCGAGATGGAGTTGATAGTTAAATTCCGCCTTGCTGATCGCCGCCACCTCAGCGCTGGGCAGCACGTGATGGTTGGTGAGCAGCAGGCTGGGCCCCACCAGAAAACCGGTGCCGTAGCCGCCGCCGATGCCTCCCGACCGGCCGATCTGTATACGGGCCACGGCCCGGGATTTCTGCCAGCCGTCCTCCAGGAAGCGCACGCTCATCAGGTCATTACGACCCAGCACGCGCTCCAGCCCTCGTTCCACCGAGGAGCCCGAAGCACCTCGCCCGCCCCGGATGCGTGCCAACCGCGCCTCCACCAGCGACGTGGGGTTGGCCTTGGCCAGTTGCCCCTGGTTGATCAGGGCGATGTGCCGTTCTCGCCGGCTGGTCGAGTTGTCGTAGCGCGAGCGCGTGTCGTCGAGCAGTGCCTGGAATGCGGGATCGATGCTCATGGTGTTTCCCAAGTGATCACTGGCTTGGATGATCACCGGCCTGGACTCTGCTGGGAATCTGAACAGAGATATGTCTTTGGTTCACAAATCGGTGTGCTCCAGATCACCTCCTGCTGTTGGCCCCCGGGTTCGGCTTGACGGTGTCCTGTCACCATGGCTAGCACCGGACTATCCAGCAGGATTTGTGGTGCTTACGCATGGGTACTTCACAGGACTTCATTCTTCTTAGGGATCTCAACCAGGGCCGCCGCACC
The DNA here is from genome assembly GCF_024346355.1 of Cyanobium sp. ATX 6A2. Lineage (GTDB taxonomy): Bacteria > Cyanobacteriota > Cyanobacteriia > PCC-6307 > Cyanobiaceae > NIES-981. The sequence goes on along the minus strand of NZ_JAGQCU010000001.1, from coordinate 130,697 downwards.
AGTGGTTTCTCCGTCCCTTCGAGGGGCCTTCCCGGCCTGGAGAGTTTCGGCGTCACGCCGTTTGCCGATCTGCCTCCCGAGCCCTCGATTGCCCTGGAGAGCCTGGATGCCAAGGATCTGCGCGAGGCGACCCGTGATCCCGATGTGCTCAGCGTGGCCCGTTCCATCCCCATCCGGCTGGTGGAACCCGCCAGCCGCGTCGCCACCACCGCGGTGGCCGGCGACACCTGGGGGGTGCGCGCCGTCGGTGCCAACCGCACCGCATTCGACGGCAGCGGCATCACCGTGGCGGTGCTCGACACCGGCATCGACCGGACCCATCCTGCCTTCACGGGAGTGACCCTCACCGAGGAGGACTTCTCCAGCTCGGGCAACGGCGATCCCAATGGGCATGGCACCCACTGCGCCGGCACGATCTTCGGCCGTGACGTAGACGGCCAGCGCATCGGTGTGGCCCGGGGGGTGAGCACAGCCCTGATCGGCAAGGTGCTGGCCGATGACGGCGGCGGCAGTTCCGAGATGCTGTTCAACGGCATGGAGTGGGCCGCCCGCAACAACGCGCAGGTGCTCTCGATGTCGCTGGGGTTCGACTTCCCCGGCATGGCCGCCCGTCTGGTCCAGTTCGGCTGGCCCACGGAAGCGGCCACCAGTGCTGCCCTCGAGGCCTACCGGATGAACCTGCGCATGTTCGATCAGCTGCTCGCCATGATCGAAGCCAGGGCTGCCTTCAATGGCGGCATGGTGGTGGTGGCTGCCAGCGGCAACGAGTCCCGTCGTCCCCAGTACGAACTCGCCACGGCGGTGCCGGCAGCGGCCCAGGGTGTGATCTCGGTGGGTGCCCTGGGCGAGAGCTCGGCCGGTCTCACGGTGGCCTCCTTCTCCAACACCAACCCGGTGCTGGCCGCTCCTGGGGTGGAGGTGGTGTCGGCCGCCACCGGCGGTGGTCTGGTGGCCCTCAGCGGCACCAGCATGGCCACGCCCCACGTGGCCGGCGTCGCCGCCCTCTGGTGGCAGGCGATCCAGGACCGGAGAGTGCCGGTCACGGCCGCTGCTGTCAACGCCCGCCTGCGCGCCACCTCCACTCTGAATGGCCTGGCTCCGGGAGTGGATGTGCTCGATCGGGGTGATGGCCTGGTGCAGGCACCCTGATGGGCCGGACTCCCACCCAGGCCAGCGGCGGTTTCAGCCCAGCCAGTTGATGAAGCGCTGGATCACCAGCGAGTTGCTGATGTCCACGAAGAAGCCCGACACCAGGGGCAGGATCAGGAAGGCGCGCTGGGCTGCGCCGTAGGTCTGGGTGACGGCGGCCATGTTGGCCATCGCCGTGGGGGTGGCCCCCATGGAGAAGCCGCCGAAGCCGGCGCAGAGCACAGCGGCCTGGTAATCACGGCCCATCACCCGGAACACCACCAGCAGGGCGTAGCCGAAGGCCATCACGAACTGCACCGCCAGGATCACCAGCAGCGGCCCGCCCAGCCCCTGCAGGGTCCACAGCTGCAGGCTCATCAGCGACATCGCCAGGAACACCCCCAGGGCCGCATCCGACACCACCGACAGGGCGGTGCTGTGGGCGGGCCAGGGGATGCGCACCAGCCGGGGGATGGTGTTGGTGAGGATGATGCCGGCGAACAGGGCACACACGAACAGCGGCAGCTTGCGTCCCTGATACGACAGGCTGGCGTAGATCAGCTGGCCGAGGGCCAGCGACACGTTCAGCCAGAACAGGGTGGCCATCAGCCGGAAGCTGGTGATCGGCGGCCCGGGCTGGGCCGTTTCCGCCATCGGGTCGCGCAGGGAATCGCGATCTGAATCGCTCTGGGAGTTGCCCAGAGAAGCGCGCGACGGCGCCGGCGGCGGAGCGCGACGGATCAGGATCCTGGCGATCGGTCCACCCATCAGGGCCGAGAGGATCAGCCCGAAGGTGGCGCTGGCCGCACCGATCTCCACAGCGCTCTGCACGCCGTGGAGATCGGCGAAACGCGGCCCCCAGGCGATCGCCGTGCCGTGGCCGCCCACCAGCGACACCGAGCCGGCGAGCAGCCCCACCAGGGGATCCAGCCCCAGCAGGCTGGCCATGGCCACGCCGGTGAGGTTCTGCACCACGATGTACACCAGCGTGGCGGCCAGCAGGATCAGCAGTGGCTTGCCGCCGGTGCGCAGGGTGCGCACGTCGGCGTTGAGGCCGATGCCGGCGAAGAAATAGAGCAGCAGGAAATCCCGCACCGCCAGATCGAAGCCCACCTCCAGGCCGCCCAGGTAATAGGCAGCGCCCAGCAGCAGGCTCACCAGCAGGCCGCTGGCCACCGGCTCGGGGATGTTGAACTCCCGCAGGGGCCGGAAACGGCGGTGCAGCAGCTTGCCCGCCGCCAGCACCATGATCGCCACGTTGAAACTGGCGAAGGCGCCGATCTCGATCTGCATGGTGGGGCCTAGCCCTCGTCGCCGGCGTGGTAGCTGGAGCGTACGAGCGGGCCGCTGCGCACCTGGGCGAAGCCCATCTCCCGGGCCCTGGCGCCCAGCTCATCGAACTCCTCCGGACTCCAGTAGCGCGCCACCGGCAGATGGCTGAGGGATGGGCGCAGGTACTGGCCCAGGGTGAGCCGCTCACAGCCCACGGCGCGCAGATCGGCCAGGGTGGCGAGCACTTCGTCGTGGCTCTCCCCCAGCCCCAGCATCAGGCCGCTCTTGGTGGGGGTCTGGGGGGCCAGCTCCCGGGCCGCGGCCAGCAGGGCCAGCGAACGCCGGTAGGTGGCTCCCCGGCGCACCTCACCCTGCAGCCGCTCCACCGTCTCCAGGTTGTGGTTGAAGCACACCGGCCGGGATGCCAGTACCGCCGCCAGCCGCTGGCGCTGGGCCCTCTCCCCCGCCGCCGGATCGCGGTGGCCGCCCCAGAAGTCGGGGGTGAGCACCTCGATCGCCACCGCCGGGCTGCGGCGGCGGATCGCCGCCATGGTCGCCGTGAACAGGCCGGCGCCGTGGTCGGCCAGGTCGTCGCGGGCCACGGCGGTGAGCACCACGTAGCGCAGGCCCAGCACCGCCACCGCCTCGGCCACCCGCTCGGCCTCGGCCGCGTCCACCGGCACCGGGGCCTGGCCCTTGTCCACCTGGCAGAAGGCGCAGCTGCGGGTGCAGATCGGCCCCCCCAGCAGGAAGGTGGCGGTGCCGGCGGCATAGCACTCGCCCCGGTTGGGGCAGCGTCCCTCCTCGCAGATGGTGTGCAGGCGCTGCTGCTTCACCACCCCCTGCACGGCCTCCAGCGCACTGGCGTTGCCGATCGGCGAGCGGATCCATTCCGGCAGCCGTTCGACGGGGGGAATGGGGCTGTAGCGGCTGGGGGGTGTCATGGGGGCGCTTACTCCACGGGCCGGCGGCCCTCGAAGGCCCGGGCCAGGGTCACCTCATCGGCGTACTCCAGCTCGCTGCCCATCGGCAGGCCGTAGGCGATCCGGCTCACCTGGGTGAACGGCCGCAGCAGGCGAGCCAGGTAGAGGCTGGTGGTGTCGCCCTCCACGCTGGGGGTGAGGGCCAGGATCACCTCGTGCACGTCCGGGTCCGGCGGCGGCTCGATCAGCGCTGGCTCGGGCCCCGTCAGCTCGGTTGGCGGCGGTTCCTGGTGACGGCCAGCACCGCCCTGGCCGGCCACCCGCCGCACCAGCGGCTGGATCTGCAGCAGCTCCGGCCCGATGCCGTCCATCGGCGAGATCAGCCCGCCCAGCACGTGGTAACTGCCCCGGTATTCGCGCGTGCGCTCCATGGCCAGCAGGTCGCGGGAATCGGCCACCACGCAGATCTGGCCCGTGCGGCGCTGGGGGTTGCGGCAGAACTCGCAGAACGGTTCGGCAGAGAGGTGGAAGCAGCGGCGGCACTGGCCCACCTGGCTGCGGGCCGCCAACAGGGCGTCAGCGAAGCTGCGGATCTGCTCCTCGGGCTGGCGCAGCAGATGCAGGGCCAGGCGCTGGGCCGTGCGCGGCCCGATGCCCGGCAGCCGCTCGAACTGGTCGATCAGCCGGGCCAGTGGACGCGTGTAGCCGCTCAGGGCCGTGCTGCTGCTCCTGGGAATGTAGGTGGAGCGGCCAGCAGAATGGCCGCATCGCCCCCGCTCCCGCCCCGCCCGGACGCCCCCGCCATGACGACGACCCGATCGCTGCTCCCCCGGCCCCTGATGCGCGGCCTGCTGGCCGTGCTGCTGGCGGTGTCCCTGGTGGGCTGCAGCGCAGCGGCGGCCGGCCTGAACAGCTTTCAGAGCCCCGATGGCCGCTACGCCTTCCTCTATCCCACCGGCTGGACCCGGGTGCAGGTGAGTGGCGGCCCCCAGGTGGTGTTCCACGACCTGATCAACAGCGATGAAACCCTCAGCCTGGTGGTGTCGGAGGTGAACCCCGACAACGACCTCAGCAATCTGGGCAGTGCCGTGGCGGTGGGGGAGAGCCTGCGCCGCAACGTGATCGCTCCTGAGGGCAGTGGTCGGGCAGCCGAACTGGTGCAGGCAGAAGAGCGCCAGGAGGGCGGCCGCACCTTCTACGACCTGGAGTACGCGGTGCATCTCCAGGATCGCGACCGCCACGAGCTGGCCACGGTGGTGGTGGACCGGGGCCGTCTCTACACCTTCGCCGCCAGCACCAACGAGACCCGCTGGAACAAGGTGAACGACCTCTTCCATCAGGTGGTGACCTCGTTCACCCTGCTGGTGTGAGCCCCGATCAGGGTGGCGATGCCGATGTGGTGGTTGTGGGCGGCGGCCTCGCCGGCGCTCTGCTGGCCCTCGAACTGGCTGGCCGGGGCCTGGCCACCGAGCTCATCGATGCCGGGTCGCCCGATCCCGGATCCCCCGATGGCGGCGCCTTCGCCAGTGCCACGGCCTGTGCCACCGCCCTGAGCTATGGCGCCATGGCGCCCTGGGCCGCGCCGTTCACGCCCATGGGCTGGCTGATCCGCGGGGGCCCCGGCCGCTGGCGCCAGCTGCAGCGCCGCCATGGCCCCCTGGGTTGGCAGCGCGCCTGGTTCCGGCCCGTTGGCGAGGGCGCCCCCCTGGGCGGCCTCCTGCCCCTGCCCTGCAGCCGGGTTCAGGCCCGGCTGCTGGTGTCCCGCTGGCCCGCGGTGCTGCGGGCCGCGGGGGTGCGGCTCAGCACCGGGCGGGTGACGGCGCTGGAGCCAGATTCCGAAGGTCAGGGGGGCTGGCTGCTGCGGCTGCAGCAGGGGGCGTCGCGCCGGGTGCCCCAGCTGGTGCTGGCCGCCGGCGCCGGCTGCAGGCCCCTGTGGCCGGCGTTGCCGCAACGGTTGCGGGTGAGCTGGGCCGGGGTGCTGGAGCTCGACCCCCGCCCCGGACCCGGGCCCGCCGGTGGAGGCCTGCGGCTGCCGGCACGCTTCAGCCGCCTGACCCTGGAGGCCCGCGCCGCTGAGCTGGGGCAGGAGGCCTGGACGGTGGATCCCGGCCTGCTGAGCTGGGACGACGGCTGGCTGGCGGGCCAGATCAGCCTGCTGCGCCCGGGCCTGGAGCCCGGCGAGCCGCCGGACGTCGACCTCCAGGAGCGGCGCCTGCGGCAGGCGCTGAGCGCCATCGATGCCGACCTGGCCAGCTGGCCAGGGCGCTTCCGTCAGGTGCCGGTGAGCTTCTGCCCGGGGGGTCTGCCCCTGGTGGGCCCGGTGGCCCCGCCAGGGCTGTGGCTGTTCAGCGGCTTCAGTGGCGCCTTCGCCCAGGTGCCGGTGCTGGCGCCCCTGCTCGCCGACTGGATCGCTGCTTCTGGGGGGCCGACCCGCGACGCCCAGCCAAGCGCCAGCGACGCCAGCCGGCGCCTCCACCACCTGGGGGTGCTGCCGGATCGGGTGCTGCCGTCAGAACAGCTGTCGTAACGGCTCAGGCTGTCGGCATGGCTCAGTAGGTGTAGCGGCCGGCGTCACGGTCGTCTGCCCGGCCTGAGGCTTTCGGCCAGGTGGCCTCCCAGTAGCTGATGCCATCGAGATAGAAGGGGTATCCGTCGAGCCGCTCCACCTGCAGATCCGTGGTGCCCATGGCGGTGATCAGTCCCCCCAGCTCCATCGGCCCCAGGTCGGTCTGAATGTCCTTGCCCACGGCCGCCAGCACCATCGGCAGCCGCACCAATTGGTCGGGCCGGGTGAGCTTGCGGAACAGGGCGTGGAGGGCGAGCTGCTGGCGCTCGATGCGGCCGATGTCGCCCATCTCGTCGTGGCGGAAGCGCAGGAATCCCTCCAGATCCCGGCCCCGCAGGTTCTGCAGGCCGGGCTGCAGGTCAATCGTGAGGCCCTGGCTGTTGTCCACGTAGTACATGCGCTTGGGCACATCCACCTCGATGCCGCCTACGGCATCGGCCATGCGTCGGATGGCCCTGAGATTCACCACCATGTAGTGGCTGATGGGCCGCCCCAGCCGCTGTGACAGCTCCCGCTTCGCCATCTTCGCCCCCCCGATCGGGTAGAGGGCATTCACCTTCTGGGGCCCGTAGCCATCCAGTTCGATGTAGGTGTCACGCGGCACCTGGGTCACCTTGGTGGTGCCCCCGTCGATGCGCACGCTGGCGATCACGTCGGTGAGGCCGCCTGCCTCATCGGTACCGAGCAGCAGGATGTTCTGGTCCCCCACCCGGCTCCAGGAGGCGAAGGGATTGATGATCCGCTGGCTCTCCTGCAGCGGGTTGTCGCTCAACCACTCGGCCAGGGGCATCGACAGCAGCAGCCCACCGCCGAGGCCCAGGGCCATGGCCAGCAGCAACGGGCCTCGCCGCCCGCGCCGGCGCGTCTGTCGACCTGGCGCACGGCTCATGGAATCAACGCTAGGGGAGCTTGGATTGCCTGCGCGCGGCCTTTGACGGCTTGTGGTTCTCATAGGGCCAACCGTTCACCGCTGCGCAGTCCGGCCTGCACACGCCAGAGATTGGCATAGGCGCCATCGGTGTCAATCAGGTCCTCATGGCGGCCACTCTCCACGATCCGGCCCTGTTCCATCACCACGATGCGGTCGGCATGGCGCACGGTGGACAAACGATGGGCGATCACCAGGGTGGTGCGCTCAGCTGTGATCAGATCCAGAGAGCGCTGGATGGCGGCCTCGGTGTCGTTGTCCACCGCAGCGGTGGCCTCATCGAGGATCAGCACCGGAGGGTTCTTGAGGATGGCGCGGGCCAGGGCGATGCGCTGGCGCTGGCCGCCGCTGAGCCGCTGCCCCCGCTCGCCCACCACGGTGTCGTACCCCTGGGGCAGGGTGGCGATGAAGTCGGCGGCTTCGGCCAGCTGGGCGGCCCGCTCGATCGCTGCCCGCGGCGCCTGGAAGCTGCCGTAGGCGATGTTCTCGGCCACGCTGCCGTGAAACAGGAACACCTCCTGGCTCACCAGGCCGATGGCCTGGCGCAGGTCGTCGAGCCGCAGCTCGCTGATCGGCGAGCCGTCGAGGCGGATGCAACCGGCCTGGATCTCGTAGAGCCGCAGCAGCAGCTTCACGATCGTGCTCTTGCCCGAGCCGGTGGCGCCCACCAGGCCCAGGGTGCTGCCGGCCGGCACCACCAGGTTGAAGTCCTGCAGCAGGGGCTCCCGGCCGCTGTAGCCGAAGCTCACCCCCTCGAAGCGGAGGTCCCCCTTCACCTGCCCCAGGGGCAGTGGCCGGTGGCCGCCTGGGATGGTGATCGGGGTGTCGAGCAGATCCAGCACCCGATCAGTGGAGGCCATCGCCCGCTGGTAGTCGTCGAGGGTGCGCCCCAGGGTGGTGAGCGGCCAGAGCAGCCGCTGGGTGATGAACACCAGAAAGGCGTAGCTGCCGGTGGCGATCTCGCCCCGCCAGGCCTGCAGGCCGCCGATCACCAGGATGGCGATGAAGGCGAACAGAATCGCGTAGCGGATCAGCGGCACGAAGGCGGCCGAGAGGCGGATGGCGCGGCGGTTGGCCACCCGATAGGACTGGCTCTGCTCCCGTAGCCGGCCCAGCTCATGCTGCTCGGCCACGTAGCTCTTGATCGTGAGCATGCCGCCCAGGTTGGTGCTCAGTCGGCTGGCCAGATCGCCGGCCTGCTCCCGCACCGCGGCGTAGCGGGGCGCCAGGCGCTTCTGAAAGCGCAGCGAACCCCAGAGGATCACCGGGATCGGCAGGAACGACACGCCCGCCACACCGGGCGAGAGCATCACCATGGCGCCGCCCACCGCCAGCACGGTGGTGATCAGCTGCAGGATCTCGTTGGCGCCGTGGTCGAGGAAGCGCTCCAGCTGGTTGATGTCGTCGTTGAGCACGGCCATCAGCCGGCCACTGCTGCGGGCCTCGAAGAAGGCCATGTCGAGCCGCTGCAGGTGGTCGTAGGCCTCCAGCCGCAGCTCGTGCTGCACCGTCTGGGCCAGGTTGCGCCAGAGCACGCCGTAGAGATATTCGAACAGCGACTCGGCGCTCCAGATCAGGAACGACAGCACCGCCAGCAGCCCCAGCTGGGACGGCACGGTGCTGAACCCCAGGTCCGCCAGCCAGGAGCGGTCCTGCTGCACCACCACATCCACCGCCAGGCCGATGAGCACCGGTGGGGCGAGGTCGAACAGCTTGTTGAGCACCGAGCAGCCAGCGGCCAGCCACACCAGGCGGCGATGGGGCCGCAGGGTGGTTAGCAGGCGGGTGAGGCCGTTGGCCGGGAGGGGATTCCGCTGCAGGGCGGGCACCATGGGCAGTTGATCAATGGGCAAGCTTCGCGCAGCGACACCGCCACTGAAGCGGCGAAAGAAACCCCCCGACCGAGCTGGGCTCCGCCGGGGGGCTCGGTTGAGAGCGGACGCAGCGGGGCTGCGCAGCGATCACCAGCGCTTGTCGCCGCCGCCGCCACCACCTCCGTAGCCGCCGCCGCCGCCGCCGCCGCCGCCGCCGCCACTGCGGTTGCCGCCGCGTCCACCGCCGCCACCGCCGCCACCACCGCCGCCTTCGCGGGGGGTGGCTTTGTTGACACGGATCATGCGGCCCATCCACTCCACATCCTGGAGGTCGTCGATGGCTTTCTGTTCGTCGGCCTCCTGGGCGAGTTCAACGAATGCGAAGCCACGCTTGCGGCCGGTTTCGCGATCAAGCGGGAGGCTGCACTGACGCACCTCGCCGTACTGCGCGAAGAGATCGACAAGGTCTTCCCGTTCGGCCTGGAACGAGAGATTGCCCACGTAAATGGTCATTAATGAAGCAGAACCTGGAACTGGTCGTTGGGGATTCTTCTGATGCCGGGGTTCTGAGGGATGACCAGATGGACCTGTGAAACAGATGGACTGAGGATCAGGAAACCTGATCGCCAGTTGGACCTGATGGGCAGATGAACCTGGGCGTGCCTCAGGGAGCCTGAACGCCATGGAATCGCCCCAAATCCTACGTCGGGATGGGGCGGTTTGTGGCGATCCATGAAGTGCCCAGGACGACAGTTCGGGACGAAAGCGGTGGAACCCGGCTACGCTTCCTCTGTCAGCGAATGCTGATCTCACTGCTCCCGCGCCACCCAGCCCGGTCACCGCCACCCGCCAACCCTGTGATGACGGCCCCTGCCCCCTGGAGCCTCGCCTGGAGCGAGGATGGAGAACTGGCTCCGCAGGATCGCTTCGACCTGCTGCAGAGCCTGGTGCAGACGGAGGCGCTGGACGTTCAGTGCTCCCTGATCGCGGCGCTGGAATCGATGAGCACCGGTGACATCACGTCGGTGTCCCTCGGTGATGTCACCGGTCTCAGCTCTTGAGCCGGCTGATCTGCAGCGGCTTGCTCAGCACCCGCAGGTCCCGCAGGGTCTGAAACACCTCCTCGGGCATGCCCCGGGGCAGGTCCACCGTGCTGTGGGCGTCGAAGATCTGGATGCGGCCGATCGACTTGCCGTTGAGGCCGGTTTCATTGGCGATCGCACCCACCAGGTTTCCCGGCTTGATCCGGTCCCGCCAGCCCAGCTCCACACGGAAGCGCTCCATGTTGTCTTCAGGGGGACCCTGGGGCCGCTCGCCGCGGTCGGCACGGCGGGGCTCCCGGCCGCGATCCCGGCCACTGCTTTCGCGTCCATGGCCCTCACGGCCGGGGCCTTGGGGCCGCACGGTGGTGAAGTCGTCGTTGCCCTGCAGCAGCAGGGGCTTGCCGGTCAGGCTCAGTTCCAGGGCCGCCAGTGCCAGGCGCTCGGGGCTGCAGGTCTGCTCCTGGGCCACCCGCTGCAGAATCTCGCTGAGCAGAGCCCGCTCTTCCTCACGGCAGCTGCTCTCGTTGAGGGCAGCGGTGAGGCGTTGGCGCAGGCGGTCGAGGCGGTGCTGGTTGATGGTGGCGTTGCTCGGCACCTCCATGGGCTCGATCGGCTTACCCGCCGCCCGCTCCAGCCCGCCCAGGAAGCGGCGCTCCCGGGGGGTGAGGAAGAGGATGGCTTCACCGCTGCGCCCCGCCCGGCCGGTGCGGCCGATGCGGTGCACGTAGGCCTCGCCGTCAAAGGGGATGTCGTAGTTGATCACCAGGCCGATGCGGTCCACATCCAGGCCGCGGGCCGCCACATCGGTGGCCACCAGCACGTCCACCTGGCCGCTCTTGAGGCGCTCGATCGTGCGCTCCCGCTGGGCCTGGGGCACATCGCCGTTGAGCACGGCCACGTCGTAGCCATCGGCCTCGAGGGATTCGGCCACGGTGAGGGTGATCGCCTTGGTGCGGGCGAAGATGATCACCCCCTCGCCGCCTTCGCTCTCCAGCACCCGCTCCAGGGCGGCCAGCTTGTGGGGGGCGGGAACGGTGAGGTAGCGCTGACGGATGCGCCCCGCGTCAGCGGCCTTGGTGCGGATCGTGACCTCCGCCGGGCTGTTCAGGTACTGCTGGGAGATCCGGCGGATCTCGGCCGGCATGGTGGCCGAGAACAGCACCACCTGGCGCTGCTCGGGCAGTTGTCCCAGCACCCACTCCACGTCGTCGATGAAGCCCATGCGCAGCATCTCGTCGGCTTCGTCGAGCACCAGGGCCCGCAGGCTGGAGAGGTCGAGGGTGCCCTGGCGCATGTGGTCCATCACCCGGCCGGGGGTGCCCACCACGATCTGGACGCCGCGCCTGAGCTGGTGGATCTGGTCGCGGAAGTCGGCGCCGCCGTAGATGGCCACGGTGCGCACCTGCGGCAGCTGGGCGGCGTAGCTGTTGAAGGACGCGGCCACCTGCAGGGCCAGCTCCCGGGTGGGGGTCAGCACCAGCACCTGGGGTGTGCGCTGCTCGGGATCAAGGCGGGCCAGCATCGGCAGGGCGAAGGCCGCCGTCTTGCCGGTGCCGGTCTGGGCCTGGCCCACCAGGTCGCGGCCAAGCAGCAGCTCGGGAATGGCCGCCTTCTGGATCGGGGAGGGTTCCGTGTAGCCGATCGCCGTGAGGGCGTCGAGCAGTTCGGTGGCGAAGCCGAAGTGGGCGAAGCCACTGGGCTGGGGCAGGGTTTCGGTGGGGTCGTTGAGACCACCACCGTTGGTGGGTTCGATCAGGGAAGTCAAAAAGGGGGTCCTCGGGTGATGCGTGCAGCCCGGATCCCAGCGCCTGGGGGCTGGTGAGTCCTTCAATGCAGATCCGGCAGCTACCCAGAGGAGCCCGTTGAAGCCCCGCGAAACTTTCTGCCTTCTGTCTGCCTTGCCGTTGTCTGGCCGTCCGTGAATCGCGGCGGCCCAATGGAGAGCTGGTGAAAATCTTATCAGCCGTTCCCGCACTGCCCCGGTCCGCGCCCGAAGTCATCGGCCAGCCGTTCGATGTCGTCCTCGCTGAGCAGGTTGCCGCGCTGTACTTCGATGATCACCAGGTCGCCGCGGGTGGCGCTGGCCCGGTGAATCGCACCCACCGGGATGAACAGCGTGGTGCCCGCCCTGGCCTCCACCTGCTCCCCGTTGCACTCCAGCCAGCCCTCGCCCTCCACCACCACCCAGTGCTCGCAGCGCTGGTGGTGGCGCTGCCGGCTGATCCGCAGGCCGGCGCCGATGCAGAGCCGCTTGAGCAGGTAGCCGTTGCCCCGACCGAGAGTTTCAAACCACCCCCAGGGGCGATGCACCCGCGGCGCGCACGGATTGGGCCGGGGCAGGGGCTGCCGTGGAGGTTGGGTGGAAGGGGAATCCATGCGCTGGCCAGCCTCAGCCCGGGGTGATCAGCCACGCCTGCTCGCGGGCGCGGGTGAGCCCGGTGTAGAGCAGGCGGGCGTCCCAGTCACGGCCAGGCGGCAGCAGCAACCACACCGTGCCGTACTGGCTCCCCTGCGACTTGTGCACCGTGAGGGCCAGGGCCGGTTCGGCCTGCCCCAGCCGGGCCGGATGCAGCAGGCGGCCACCGGCGAACAGCACCCGTCGCTCGCTGCCGCTGCCCACCAGCACGCCCACATCGCCGTTGGCCAGACCCTGCTCGGGCAGGTTGCGCTGGTTCAGCACGGGCGTGCCGAGGGGCCAGTGGGCGATGGGGCGGCCGGCGGCCTCCCCCAGCAGCTGCTGGTGCAGGCCCTGTACGCCCCAGGGCCCCTGGCGTAGCGGGGTGAGCGCCACGCAGCCTTCCAGCTCACTGAGCAGCGGCCCCCAGGCGTCCTCCGCCTGCGCCTCCCCAGCCAGCCAGCTCACGCCCTCCGCCAGAGCGGCCAATCGCTTCTGGTGCTGGCGCAGGGCGGTGATGGTGTCCGCCGGGGGCTGGCGCGACGGTGCCTGCCTCCAGCGCAGGTTGTCGCCCGGGTCCAGGCCCTGCAGGCGGGACGCGAGCAGCTGCAGGGGGCGGGGGCCGGCCAGGCGCAGATCGGCGGCCACCGCGGCGATTGCGCCGGCATTGCGGTAGGTGGTGCCCAGTTCCACGGCGGCCGACCCCAGCTGCTCCAACCAAGGCGGCTGCACCAGCTCCTGCAGCACCGGCCCTGGCCCCACCGGCGGCAGCTGGGCGGGATCCCCTACCAGCACCAGCCGGCAGGCCGGTGGCAGGGCCTCGAGCAGGGCCGCCATCAGGGGAAGATCCACCATCGACAGCTCATCCACCACCAGCAGATCCAGCTCCAGGGGGCGCTGGGCATGGCGCGCGAAGCGCTCGCCGCTGCTCTCCAGCAGGCGATGCAGGGTGGAGCATGGGGCCGTCAGCAGCGGCTCGGCCAGCGTTGCGCTGAACCGGCGGCCATCCCGCTCGATCGCCTCCCGCAGCCGTGCCGCCGCCTTGCCGGTGGGAGCCGCCAGCTGCACACGCAGCCCTGGCCGGTGCCGCAGCAGGGCGGCGAGCAGCTGCACCACGGTGCTGGTTTTGCCGGTGCCAGGGCCGCCGCTGAGCAGCAGCAGCCGTTGGCTGAGGGCTACCACCACCGCCTGTTGCTGGCGCGCGTCGAGCCCAGCGGCCGCCGCCTGCTGGCGGGCCGCGTCCAGCGCGGCGGGTTGCGGTGCCTCCGGCAGCGGGTTGTGGGCCCGCTGCACCAGCTGTGTGAGGGTGTGCTCCAGCTGCAGGTGCCAGCGGCGCCAGCGCAGCCGATTCCCCACCAGCACCAGTGGCGCCTCGGGGGCCTGCTCGAGGGCGCTGGCCCGCACCGCCAGGGGGGAGTGCTCCAGGGCCTCGCGGTAGGCCTCGGGCCAGCCCTTGGGATCGAGACCCTCCGGCGCTTCAGCGGCGAGATCCAGCTCCAGGGCCCCGGCCTCCAGGGCTGCCCCGAGGGCGGCGATCACGGCCAGGAGCAGCGGATCCACCGGGGCGCCGGCCCCGCAGAGGCGCGGCAGGGCCTCGGCCAGGGCACTGGCGAGGATGCCGGCGGCCGGCGCAGCCGGGATCGACGGTCTCATGGGGCGCCCTCGCGCAGCAGCCCATCGAGGGCCAGCAGCCGTGCCAGCGGCGGCCGCTCCACCAGCATCCCCGGCACCACCCCCCCCTCGTCGGCCAGGGTTTCGGCCCGGGCTGTGGCGCCGGGCACACCGCGTAGAAACACATAGGCGTAGCCGCCCAGGTGGCGTTCGGGGGTATAGCCGGGCAGGCGCCAGTGCAGGTAGCGGTGCAGGGCCACCAGATAGAGGTGGGCCTGCAGGGGGTAGTGGCTGACCGCCATCAGCTCCGCCATTGCGGCCAGACCGTAGTGGGCCGGGCCGCAGGCCAGGGTTGCCCCGCTGGCGTCGCGCTCCCCCAGCCAGTTGCTCTTCCAGTCGAGTACCCACCAGCGGCCGTCCTGGCGGAACACCAGGTCGATGGAGCCGGTGAGAAAGCCGCGGCTGGCGATCTCGAGACTCTCCAGCCGGCTGGCGTAGGGCCGATCGAAGAGGCCGCCCGGATGATCGCGGAAGCAGCGAGCCAGGGTGGCGCTGCGCACCCGCCGCAGTTGGGCCGCCGGCGCCGGCGGATTGCCCGGCTGGCGGGGAACCGCCAGGGGCAGGTCGAAGTGCATCTCGTTGAGCCGTTGCGCTGGCGCCAGCCCGGCCAGCCGGAAGCCACCCAGGGCGCCGCCGAAGGGGGTGAGGCGCAGCCGCTCCAGCGCGCCCGCCAGGGGTTGGGCCAGCTCTGCGGCGAGCCCGGCCCGCTCCAGCTCCTGGCGGATCAGGGCCAGAGCTTGCGGCGTTGCGGGGCTGTGGCTGTAGTCGAGCTGCTCAAGAATCCTGTGCAGGGCCTCACCGGGGCCGGCGCCGCGGGGGAAATCGGCCAACGGTCCCCGGCGTTCCCACGCGGCCGGGTCAGTCGCTGGGCCATCAGCGGAACCATCGCTGGTGTCGCGCCCCTCCTCCCGGGCTGCCGGCGCCAGGCTGCTGCCGCCATGGGCCCAGCTCGAGTAGCTGCTGCGGCCCCAGCTGTTGTCGAGGCGGTGACGGGGAAGGGGGCCGGCCTGCAGCTCTCCCTCCGGCGCCGGCGGCAGCCAGCGTTCGCCGGCGCCGGGCAGGCCGGCCGGCTCGAGCCTGTGCAGCGGCAGCTCCGGCTCGCCCCGCAGGCCATCCTCCGCCAGCAGCCAGGGAGCGAGGGGATTGGCGCCATGGCGGGCCTGCTCCCGCCAGCCCAGCACCAGCAGGTGACGGGCCCGGGTGGCGGCCACGTAGGCCAGGCGCTCCGCTTCCTGCTCGGCGGCGGCCAGGTCGGCGCGGGCGGCGCGGCGGCCTCTGCCCCAGTGGGGGGAGCGGTGCAGGTCGAGGTGGGGGGCCGTGGCCCCGGGCGGCAGCCAGCGCCGCCCCAGTTCGCTGGCGTTGCTGGTGGGGGCCGCGGGGGCCCGCCACAGAAACGGGCAGATCACCACCGGATACTCCAGACCCTTGCTGCGGTGCACGGTGACCACGGCGATGGCGGCATCGGCGGCGGTGCTGTGGAGCTGGTGTTCCTCGGGCACGCGCCGATCGGGATCGAGGCGGATGCGGCGCAGCCAGTCGGCCGCGGCCGCGGCCCCCAGCCCCAGCTGGTGCATGCGCTCCTGCAGCAGTTCGGCGGCCTGCTGCAGGTCGGCCAGCAGCCGCCCCCCCAGCGACAACCGCGCCAGCCCCTCGGTGCTGAGCAGCTCCCCCAGACAGGCCAGCAGGCCATCGCGCTCCAGCCGCTGGGCCAGCTGGGCCAGCTGGTCGGCCAGCTGCTCCCAGGCCGCCTCCGGTGTCGAGCCGAGCTGCTCGGCGCTCCAGCCCAGCAGCGGCGAGGCCGCCAGCAGCCGCAGGCGGCCCGGGTGGCCCGGATCGGCGAGGGCATCGAGCAGCCGTTGCAGGGCGGTGGCCGCCTCGCTGGCGAACACATCACCGCGGCTCACCAGCCTGCTGGGCAACCCCCGTTGCTCGAGGGCGTGGCGCAGCAGCTCGGCCTGGCGGTGGGTGCCCACCAGCACGCAGAGATCCCCGGGGCTGAGCAGCCGCTCCTGCCGGCTGCCATCGGGCCGGGGCGCGCTCAGGCGCAGCCGCCGCCTGAGCAGCTGCAGGCAGAGGCCGGCCACTTGCTGGGGCTGGCGGTCGTCGTCGTCCAGGGGCAGCAGCTGCAGCGGCGACTCGCCGGGCTCCAGCAGCAGCTCGCCCTTCTCCGCCCGCGCCTGCACCGGCGGCACATCCAGCTGGGAGCGCACCAGCCCCGCTGTCATCAGCCCATTGAGGGCCTGCACCAGGGCGGCGGCGGAGCGGCGGTTCTCGCGCAGGCCGTGGATGCCATCGGCCCGCTTGCGTGCCAGGCGGTAGGTGGCCAGTTCACCGCCGCGAAAGCGATAGATGGCCTGCTTGGGGTCTCCCACCATCACCAGCAGATGGCGGGCCGGTTCCCCCGCGGCGGCCACGAAGGCCCGTTGCAGGATCCGCCACTGGATCGGATCGGTGTCCTGAAATTCATCGATCAGGGCCACCCGGTAGCGGCTGGCCACCGCTGCCAGCAGGGACTGGTGGCGATCGCCGTCGGGGCCGGGATCGAGCGCCGCCAACAGATCGCCGAAGCCCAGCCGTCCCCTGCTGGCGCGGCGCTGGGCCAGTTCCCGGCGGCCGTGGTGCAGGGCATGGCTCACCACCAGTTCCAGCGGGCCGTCCACCAGGGCGGCGATCGCCTCCAGCAGCGGCCGCTCCGGCAGGGTCACCTCCGACCCCGGCATGGACTCGCCGTCAAAGCCGGCAGCCAACTTGGTGAAGGGGCCGGGGTGGAAGTAGTCGCGCAACAGCGCCTGCTCCAGCACTGCGGCGTAGCTGGGAATGGCACCGTCCTGGCTGACGGCGCTGATCCAGGCGTCCAGCTTCGCCACCCGGTTGCTTGTGGGCCTGGGGGCGTAGGGCTTGGTGTCGCTGGCGCCGCGGGAGCGCAGGTCGGTGGCGGCCGCGCAGAAGGCCCGCTCCAAGGCCTCACCCCGCTCGGCCCAGAGGGCGGCGAAGGCCTGCCAGCGCTTCCGCCACAGCCCCGGCAGCTGCGCCGCCAGGGGCTCGCTGGCCTGGATCTCGGCCGGCAGGGGATCGAGCTCCAGGGCCGGATCGCCATCGAGCCGCTCCAGCAGCCGCTGCAGCCGCTCCGGCGACAGACCCTGCTGCTGCAGGCCCGCCAGCAGATCCGGCGGCAGGCTGAGCAGGTGCTGCTGCCAGTAGTCGTGAATCACCTGGGCAGCCCGTTCGCC
The DNA here is from genome assembly GCF_024346355.1 of Cyanobium sp. ATX 6A2. GTDB lineage: Bacteria > Cyanobacteriota > Cyanobacteriia > PCC-6307 > Cyanobiaceae > NIES-981. The sequence goes on along the minus strand of NZ_JAGQCU010000001.1, from coordinate 113,727 downwards.
CTCGTCGTGTTCCAGCTCCAGGGCCGGACCCAGGCCGGCCTCCAGGGCCTGGCGCTGCAGGGTGCGGCGGCAGAAGCCGTGGATGGTGGTGATGTCGGTGCGATCGAGGGCCTCCAGGGCCAGCAGCAGCAGCCCCCGCAGCCGCTCCAGGGCCACCGGCGCGTCCGGCTGGGCTGCGCGCCAGGCGGCCAGCACGGCATCCGTTGCCACGGCGTCGGTTTCCAGCGTGGCCAGGGCCGCCTGCAGCCGCAGGGCGATGCGGTCGCGCAGTTCGGCCGCGGCGGCCTCGGTGAAGGTCACCACCAGCAGCCGCTCCAGGGGCAGGGGGTCGAGCGGGCGGGTCACCAGCCGCAGCACCAGATGGGCCAGGGCGAAGGTCTTGCCGGTGCCGGCGCTGGCCTCCAGCAGCTGCACCCCCGGCTCGAGGGGGAAGCTGTTGGCCTCGAAATCAAGCACCGGTGGGCTCATCGGCCCCGGCCATTCTCCACGCTGCGGCGCTCCAGCAGCGGCTGCAGCAGCGCCAGGGCCGCGCAGCAGAAGCGCTCCTCCACCAGCGCGATGGCCGTGAGCGCGGCGCCGAAACAGAGGGCCATCACCTCCTGCTCCCGCTCGCCCGCTCCGGCGAAGCCCCCCTCCCAGGCGCCGCGGGCGGCCTTCAGGCCGCTGCCGGCTCTGCCCAGCTCCGCCTCCGCCCAGGCCCAGCCCGTGCGCGGCGGCACCGGCCAGCAGCTGGCGCGGTGCTGCTCCCGCAGCTCCCGCAGCTGTTCCAGCTGGGCCAGGGCTGCGCTGGCCGGCAGCGGGGCGAGGCAGCCGAGCTTCCGGAACCGGTGGTTGTCGCGGCCCACCAGCACGGCGCTGCCGGGCTGTTGCCCCGCCGCGCAGGCCAGCAGCAGGGCCAGCCACAGCTCCAGCCACTGGGCCGGCTGCGCCCTGGCGGTGTGGGCCAGCACCAGGTGCTCCCCCCGCCAGCTGAGCCCCGCCACCAGTCCGGCCGCAGCGGCCTCGGCCTGGCGCTGCTCGCCCAGCTCGGTCAGCACCGCCTGCAGGGAGTCCCAGCGCTGGCTCAGCTGCTGCGCTTCGATCACCCCGGCAGCTCCCGCCGGCAGGGTGCCGCGGCCCCGCTGCTCCGCCTGCCAGTCGGGGCTGCTGCCGGCTGGGATCTGCTCCTGGGGGATCATCGACGCCCGCAGCAGCCGGGCCCGCTCCCGCTCCGTCAGGCTCAGGGGCTCGAGGTCCAGCACCTGCTGGTCCCATTCCTTCGGTCGCAGGCCCAGGCTCTCCAGCCAGCGCTGCTGGGGGGCCTGCAGCCAGGCCAGCAGGTCGCCATGGCCGGTCTCGGGTGTGCCGCTGAGCGGGGCTGATGTGGCCGCCAGGGGGGTGGGCGGCACGGGCCGGCTCCGCTCCAGTAGCTGGCGGGCCTGCAGCAGGCGCCGGTCGCTGCAGATCGGCGGCCATTCTCCCTCCGGCAGGAAGTTGCGCCGCTCCAGCGGATTGGCGGCCGGCTCGCGCAGGAGCCGGGCCATGGCCGGCTGGCCCAGCTCCTGCTCCAGCAGCGTCAGCCATTGGCGCACGGGCGTGCAGGGCATCAGCTGCTCACCGTTGCGGCTGTCGCGGCTGCTCCAGGTGATCAGCAGGTGCTGGCGGGCGGAGAGCAGGCTCTCCAGCAGCACGTAGCGGTCCTGATCGGCGGGGCTGGGATCCCCCAGCTGGCGCTGGTGCTCCAGCAGGTGGAACCCGGGGCGCTCGCGTTGTCGCGGGAAGGCGCCGCCGTCGAGCCCCATCAGCACGATCACCCGGTGGGGGATGGCCCGCATCGGCTCCAGGCCGCTGATCGTGAGGGCGCCGGAGCGGTGCCCGAAGCGGCCGCTGTCAGCGGCCAGCCGTTCGCCCAGCACCTCCGCCAGCACCGCTGCCGGAACCGTCAGGGAGCTGCTGCCGGCCACCGCGAGCCAGTCGGCCACGGCGGTGTGGATCGGCGGCAGCTCCCAGGCCCGCTCGCCGCCGCCTGCGAACAGGTCGCTCAGCAGCTGCCGCAGCACTGGCCCCCAGGCGGCCGGGGTGCGCGGCTGGGCCAGTTGCCTGAGGGCATGCCGCAGCCCCTGCAGCAGCCCCAGCCAGCGTGTCTGCTGCTCCAGGCTGGATCCCATCGCCAGGGGGGCGGTGGCACCCGGTGCCAGGCCGGGCTGCTCCGGCAGCACGAGCCCCAGCAGCAGCCGGTCGATCGCCCAGCTCAGGCTGTGGTTGCGGTCGCCTTCGCGGGCGCCGGCGTCGAGGCCCCAGCGGAAGCCCGCCCGCTGCAGCAGGGCCGTGATCGCGCCCGCTTCGTCGGGGTCGATGCCATGGCGGATCAGCAGTGGGCCGCAGGCCAGCAGCCCCTCCAGGGCGGAGGCGGTGAGCCGCTCGCCGCCCAGCTCCAGCAGGGCCAGCAGGGCCTGGGCGATGCCGGGATCGCTCTGCTGGCTGCGGTCGGTGAGCCGCCAGGGCAGGGCCACGCCGGTGGCACCACCATCGGCGAACACGGCCGCCACCAGGGGCGCGAAGGCATCCACCTGGGGCGTCATCACCAGCACGTCGCGGGGAGCGAGGCTGGGGTCGTCGGCCAACAGCTGCAGCACCCGGTCGCGCACGATCTGCACCTCGCGCAAGCGCCCCGGGCAGGCCAGGAACTCCAACGACTGATCGCCAGGCCGCAGCTCCAGCCCGGGGCGCTGGGCCGGATCCACCAGCTGCTCCTGCAGCTGCTCCAGCAGGCTGGGGTTGCGGCCGCTGCCCTCGGCGGCCGTGGCGGCGCCCAGGAACAGATCGCGCTCCTGCCACTGGCCGAGCTGGGCCACGCCGGTACCCTCCAGCAGCTGCTGGAACTCGGCCCCCAGCCGACCGAAGCGTGCCTCCAGCCGCGGCACCTCCAGCAGCCATGCCTCCCCCAGGGGCGCACCGGTGGCCTGGTCGCGGCGGCGCCAGAGCTCCCGGCAAGGGGTGAGCAGGTAGATCTCCACCTCCACCAGGCCGGAGAGGGCCTGGAGCAGCTCCACCTGCAGCGGCGCCATGCTGCTCAGGCCGAACAGACGCAGAGGATCGGGCAGGGCACAGGCCAGCGGCATGCCCCCGGCGGCGGCTCGACGCAAACGGGTGATGGCGGCCTGCACCCGCAGCCCGAAGGGCTGCCGCTCCAGGCGATCGGCCAGCTGCCGCAGCAGCAACGGCTGCCAGTGCTGCTCCGCCGGCAGGGGCTGACCGCCACCATCGAGCGCCTGGCCGGCCAGCCAGGCCGTCAGCATCGCCGGGCGGTAGAGGGTGTAATCGTCAACGGCATCGGCGATCCCCCGGCCCAGCTGCCAGAGGGCCCGATCCAGTTCCGGTTCGCCGTTGGTCTGGCCGGCTGCAGCCCCCTGGGGCGCTGCCCGTCGCTCCAGCCAGCGGCGCAGCGGCGCGGCCTCCGGCCGGGCGATCAGGGCCGGCAGCAATTCCAGCAGCGGCCACACTAGCTCACTGGCGCGCCAGGGATCCCCACCGCCCGAAACGGCGGCGGCGGGGTCGTCGGCCAGGAGCCGATCCACCAGCTCCCGCAGGTGCTGGCCGGGGAAGGGGAAGCGCAGATGGGCGGCCACCCCATCGGCGAAGGGGGTGTCGGGATCGCCCAGCCCCAGGGCCAGCTGCTCCCCCAGCCAGCGGCTGGTGGGCCAGGTGTTCACCACCACCTCCACCCGCTCAAACGGGCCCGGTGGCCGCACGCGCAGCTGGGCGGCCAGGAGGTCGGCCAGCCATTCGATCCGGTTGCTGCGGAAGACGGTGAGCAAGACCGGCGGCGTTCAGCCCAGACAGCGCTGCAACCGCTGCCGGTTCTGCAGTGCGGCCAGCTGGTCACGCATGCCGGGGGGAAGGGCCGGCGGCAGCGGGCGCTGGCCGCTCACCTGCACCACCTGGCCGGTTTCGGGGCAGTAGGCGCTGAGCTCGCCGCCGTAGCAGGCTCCCGTGTCCACGAGCACGATCGATCCCTGCCCGTGGTGGCGGATTCCCTTGCCGGGCGTGTGACCCACCACCACCTGGCCGTAGCGGCCGTCGTAGGCGTGCCAGAACGGATGACGCACGTGCAGGTCGGGCTGCCAGCCGTGGGGATCGAAGCCGGCATGGGTGGCCACCCAGCCGCGACCCGGCAACACCAGGGGCAGTGTGGCGAGCCGCCGGCGCCAGAGGCGGCAGAGAGATCCCCCCAGCTGGCGATAGGTGTCACAGCCGTCCAGTTGAGCGCTGCCGGAGCCATCCTCCCGCTCCAGCTCCGCCACCAGCTCGGCCTCGTGGTTGCCCTGCAGCCACACGGCCCGGCCGCTGCGCACCAGGCTCCAGGCCAGCTCCATGGCCCGCTGAATCTGGGGGCCGCGGTTGATCACATCGCCGCAGAGCACCAGCCTGTCGTCGGCGGGCAGCAGCCGCAGCAGCTGCAACAGGGAGTCGGCGCAGCCATGGACGTCTCCGACGATCCAGTGACGGGCTGGCCGGGAGCGGGGCAGCATCAGATGGTGGCGTTGGACACAGTCTGCGCCTCGATGGCGTCCTTGTCACCCGCTCTGCCCAGCCCTGCCACCCGGCACCTCGCCGCCATTGGGTCCTGCCATTGGTACGGTCAGCCCTGCGCCTGCGGAGCTGGGGATGGATCTGCGCTCGATGTCGGTGAGCCAGCGGGTGAAGGCCCTGGTGCAGGCCCTCAACGGTGCCCAACGCACCAATGAAGCGCTGGCCCGCTGCAGCGATGGCGAGCAGATGCTCGATGTGCTGCTGGGTGCCTCCGCCAAGCTCGGCCTTGGCCTCACCCGCGAGCAGCTCGCCAACACCCCGCCGATCCGCGACTGGGTGTGGTGGAAGAACAAGGAGGCGCTGCTCACCATCGGCGACAACAAACCCCGGTATCAGCAGGACAACATCCAGGCGGACACCGACCAGCCCCGGCGGCGCTTTCTGGGGCTGTTCTGATTGGATCAGGCGGCGCTGGCCAGGGCGTCGGGAATAGCGGCGCTGGGGGCCTCAAAGCGGCCCTTGAGCACGAACTCCAGCCGCAGCTTCAGAAAGGTGATGAACATCTCGTCGGTGGACACCACCGCCGCCGCCGGCCGGGGCACGGCCCGGCTGCTGGCGGCAAGGTCGCTGCTGTCCAGGAACGCCGGACGGCGCACCAGCCAGAAGTCGATCTCCTTGCCCTGCTCGCCGTAGTTGCGCACCCGTTCGCGCAGCACCTCCTCGAGGGGCTCCTCGTCGGTGAGGAAGCGCTCGCTGGCGGCGACGTAGTGGTAGGTGCTCATGGCTGGCGGTTGCCGAACAGGGGGTCGCGGCGTGGATTCTGGACCAGCGCCTTCATCTCCCGCACGGCCTGCTCCAGCCCCACGGCCAGGGCCCGGGCCACGATTGTGTGGCCGATGTTGAGCTCCTCCATGCCCTCGATCGCCGCCACCGGCTCCACGTTCTGATAGGTGAGGCCGTGGCCGGCATTCACCCGCAGACCGAGGCTGCGGGCGATGAAGCTGCCCTCCTCCAGCCGGGCCAGGGCGGCGGGTTGCTCCTTCCAGCCGGCCTCGGCGTAGCCGCCGGTGTGCAGTTCCACCCAGCGGGCGCCGGTGGTGGCACAGGCCTCCAGTTGGGGCGCGTCGGCATCCACAAACAGGCTCACGGCCACACCGGCGGCCTGCAGCCGGCCCACAAGGGCCTGCAGGGGCCCGAGCTGGCCGGCCACATCCAGGCCGCCCTCGGTGGTCACCTCCTGGCGCTTCTCCGGCACCAGGGTCACCATCTCCGGCTGGATGCGCAGGGCGATCGCCTCCATCTCCGCGGTGGCCGCCATCTCCAGGTTCAGACGGCTGCGCAGCGTCTGGCGCAGCAGCTCCACGTCGCGGTCCTGAATGTGGCGTCGGTCTTCGCGCAGATGCACGGTGATGCCGTCGGCACCGCCCAGTTCCGCCAGCAGGGCATAGGTGACCGGATCGGGCTCCACCGTGCGCCGCGCCTGGCGCACGGCGGCGATGTGGTCGATGTTGACGCCGAGGCTGGCCATCACACCCGCAGCCAAAGCCGGATCCTATGGACTGCTGGCCCTGCGCCGGAACGGCAACTGCACTCCGCGGGCCGACAACAGCGCTGGCGCTCCCTAGCTTGCCGTCTCCGTGCTTCACGGGATGTGCAGGCCCCTTCGCTCACCATGCCCCGCAGCGCAGTGATGGCATCCGCTGGGGACCAGCCGGAGACCAGCCGCATCAGCCCATGGCTGGCCCCTGTGGCCATGGCGCTCACCCAGGACATCACCCTGCCGCTGTGGTTCCGTGGCATCCGCGTCGAAGGCTTCGAGCGGCTGCCGCGCCAGGGTCCGCTGCTGCTGGCGCCCACCCACAAGTCCCGCTGGGACGCCCTGCTGCTCCCCCATGCCGCCGGGCGCCGCACCACCGGCCGCGACTGCCGTTTCATGGTCACCATCGATGAGATGGAGGGGTTGCAGGGCTGGTTTCTGCAGCGCCTGGGCTGCTTTGCCGTGAACCAGCTGCGCCCGTCGCTCTCCAGCCTGCGCCATGCCTTCGAGCTGCTCGAGGCGGGCGAGCAGCTGGTGGTGTTCCCCGAGGGGCGCATCCGTCGCCACTGCGATGAGCCGATGCGCCTGCAACAGGGATTGGCCCGTCTGGCGGCCCTGGCCCTCAGCCGTGGCGTGTCCGTGCCGGTGGTGCCGGTGGGCCTCGCCTACGGCCACCCCTGGCCCCGGCCCTGCGACCGGGCGGCGGTGTGCTTCGGGGAGCCGATGCAGATCGAGGCCGAGGGCCGTGATGCCGCCCGCACCCTCACCCGCCAACTGGCTGCGGCGCTGCACCAGCAGGAGCAGCGGGCCACGCAGTTGAGTGCCCCCGGCGCCCTGTTGCTTCAGTCCAGGGAAGCTGGAGAACAGTCCCCTTAGAGTTCGCCCGCTCTCCAGATTTCCCCGCGCCGTGCGCCGCTCTCCCCACAGCCCGCTCCCGGCTCGGCTTCTGCGCCGCAGCTGGTCGCTGCCCCTGATCGCCCTGGCCACCGTGGCCCTGGCCGGACCCCTGGCCGCGCCGCCCCTGCGGGCCCAGGAGGCGGGGCGCGCTGAGGGCACCGTCACCAATCCCATCAGCCTCGAGACGGTGCGGGGCCTGCTGGCGCGCGGCGATGCCGCCGCCGCCCGCGGAGATCTCACCGAAGCGCGACGTCTCTACGACCAGGCCCGCGATCTGTCGCGACGGCTGCTCGGCTTCTACCGCGACATCAGCGGTGCCTTCCGTGGCCTCGATGCCCGCATTCCCAGGGAAATGGATCAGAAGGGCCGCGAAACCCTGCAGGTGCTGGCCCAAACCAATCTGCGCCTGGCCGCCCTGTTCCGCCGTCAGAATCAACCCGAGGTGGCCGTGCCGCTGCTGGTGGAGGTGCTGAAGGTGATGACGCCGGTGAGCGAGGAGGGCCGCCAGGCCTATCAGAGCCTGGTGGAGATCGGCTTCGCCAGTACCCCCTACACCGCCGGCCAGGCAGCCTCTGGCGGGAACTAGCCAGTGTGGGGGGACCGGTGCCTAGATTCCGCCCGTCCCCCCCATTGTCCGATGGTCCAACCCGACCAGGTCAAGGCGGCCATCCATCACGCCATGCCCGATGCCGACGTGGAGGTGGAAGACCTCACCGGCGGGGGTGATCACCTGCAGGTGAAGGTCGTGTCCAGCGCCTTCGCCGGCCTCACCCGCATCAAACAGCACCAACTGGTGTATGGCGCCCTGCGCCAGGAACTGGCCAGTGAGGCGATCCATGCCCTGGCCCTGCAAACCTCAACCCCCAGCTGATTCATGGATGCCAGCGTCAAGCAACGGATCGAGGCCCTGATCGCCACCAGCCCGGTGTTCGTGTTCATGAAGGGCACCAAGCTGATGCCCCAGTGCGGCTTCTCCAACAACGTGGTGCAGATCCTGCACGCGATGGGTGTGTCCTTCGAAACCTTCGATGTGCTCTCCGACATGGAGATCCGTCAGGGCATCAAGGAGTACTCCGACTGGCCCACCGTCCCGCAGGTGTACCTGAACGGCGAATTCATGGGCGGATCGGACATCCTCATCGAGATGTACAACTCCGGTGAACTGCGGGAGCAGCTCGCTGTGGCCCTGGCCAGCTGACCGCTCAGAGGTTGCGGCCGGATTCGTAGAGGCTGCGGGGGTCGCCATCGGCACCGATGAAGCTGGATGGGTCGAGGATCCAGCGATCCACCAGCTCCTCCAGCCGGCGCTGGGCGATCGGGTCGAGGATGGCGGTGCGCCTCAGGGCGTGCAGGTAGCCATCGGCGTAGAGCCTCAGCTCCGCCGGCCCGTGGTGGCGGTGGGCCAGTTCCTGACAGGCGTCACACAGCGACTGGAAGTGGCGGATGGCGTCGGGGTGCTGCAGCGCAGTCATCGTGGACGGTGAACCTGGCCACATTCTGGCAACGCAGCCAGGGTGGTCAGTTGCCAAGCCAGCGGCTGATACCCGTACCCCTCGGCTAACTCCGATAGGCTGAATTGCCTGGGGATACCAAACTCGTGGCACTCAGCGACTGGCCAACCAGCGACTGGCCACCCAGCAACCATGACAGCCAGCGACTCCACGCCACCACGCCCGTCCTCCACACCGCCGCAGACGTCGTCCGCTCCTGAGCAGGGCCTGTCCGCCGGTGGCGCCAAGCGGGTGTTGGTGGTCGACCCCCACGCCACCCTGCGCACGGTTCTGGCCCAACGGCTGCGCCAGGATGGCCATCTCGCGGCGGCGGTGTCCTCGGCCCGGGAGGCCCTGCAGCTCTGCCGCGACCATGCCCCCGATCTGCTGGTGAGCGCTGAGCTGCTGGATGAGAGCAGTGCCCTGCGCCTGGCCAATCAACTGCACTGTCCGGTGATGGTGCTCACGGCCCGCACCGGTTCCGAGCCCATGGTGACCCTGCTCGATGCCGGTGCCGACGACGTGCTGCGCAAACCCTTCGGCCTCGAGGAACTGGCTGCCCGCTGCCGCACCCTGCTGCGCCGCAGCGGCACCGGCCTGCAGGAGCGCGTCTGCGTCGGTCCCCTGGAGGTGCACCTGTTGCTGCGCCAGGTGACCTTGCGCGATCAGCCTGTGGAACTGAGCCCGCGGGAATTCGCCCTGCTCTGCGCCCTGCTGATGCCCCCTGGGGTGGTGCGTACCCGTCAGGAGCTGCTGCGCATGGCCTGGCCCCCCTTCAGCGGGGGGCCCCGCTCGGTGGACACCCAGGTGCTCACTCTGCGGCGCAAGCTCGAGCAGGCGGGTCTGGGGGAGGGTGGCGGTATCGAGACCATGCGCCAGCAGGGCTACCGCTTCAGCCTGGAAACCCTCTCCGAGGGCGAGATCGGGGTGTCTGATCGCACCCCGTCGCTGGGCAGCCTCAGGGCCTGAGCAGCAGAGCGGCTGCCCAGCCCAGTTCAGCCACCAGCATCAGGCCGCTGAGCAGAGCCAGCAGCTGGTAGGTCCAGGGCGGGCTGATCCTGCCGATCGATCCGGTGTCCACACCGGTGCGCTCGCTGAACTGCTTCAGGAACGCCTCGAACCGCGCCACGCGCTGGGGCAGGAGGAAGCTGCCATCGCCGCTGCGTAAGTAGTACACACGGCCGCCCTGGCTCGTGGTGACGGGGGTGATGGCGGTGATCGACGACCAGGAGAGCTGCCAGCCGCGCCGCAGCCACCAGCCGCACCAGGCCGGATGGCCGACGCGGATGCCCTCGGCGTCGATCTCCACCCGCTCACTGGTGATGGCCAGCACCAGCACCAGGCCCAGGGCCACGGCAAGCCACAGGGGACCCCGCAGTCCGCCGGGGGCCTGCCAGGGCAGGGGAAGCACCAGGGCCAGGTAGAGGCTGATCAGGGTGAAGCGGATCAGCGGCGCCATCGGATGGTGGCTGCTGGACGGCTCGGCGCTGGGGCTCGCGTGGTGCATCGTGCCGCTCAGCGATCCTCAGGGGATCCCGGCAGCGGTTCGATCAGCTCGGAGGGGCGATAGCGGCCGTTGAACACCTTCTGCTCACGGCCTTTCCAGAACTCCCCAAGACGCATCAGGTCGGCCTGGGCCTCCTGCAGCCGCTTGATGTAGTCGTGCGGATCCATCGAGGCCTTGGCCTCCTTGAGCTTGGTGAGGCGCAGCAGCTGCAACATCCAGGGCTTGCTGAGCTCGCCCCGCTGCTCGAGGTAGCGGGCCAGTTGCTCGGCGCTGGGCTGGGGGGAGTCCCCGGTTGCAGAATCGGGACGGGTGGTCATGGGGTCAGCCTATCGATGGCTTCAGTCGGGCAGCGACCAGGGGTTGAGGCCCAGGTCGGCGCCGATGCGGTGGGCGCAGGCGAAACCGCTGAAAGCAACGGCATTGAGTCCCTGGCCGGGGAAGCAGGAATCACCCACGCAGTAGAGGCCGTTCACCCCGGTGCGGTTGAAGGGCATGGGCAGCAGGCCGGGCAGGCGCAGCGCCGGGATCGGCCCGTAGCTGCCGCCCGCGCGGCCGAGAAAGCGGCGGTGACTGCGTGGCGTGCCCACCTCCCGGTGGCGGATGGCGCCCTTCAGCCCCGGCAGGATCGCCTCCAGCCGCGCCACCAGGCGCTCGGCATCGGCGTCCTTCTTGGCGGCGTAGGCGCTGGGGCTGAGCCCTTGCCAGTGCTCCATCGCGCTGGGCGTGAAGGTGTGCAGGATGTGCTGGCCGGCTGGCGCCAGGGAGGGATCCAGCAGGGTGGGCATCGACACGAACACCACCCCCTGCTCAGCCTCCATCTCATGCCAGTGCTCCAGCAGCAGGTGGTGGCAGTGGAAGCCCTCCGGCACCACGGCGGCGTCGATGCCCAGGTGCAGGGAGAGGAACGAGGGCGAGGGCCGGTAGCGGCGCCGCCAGGTGGTTTCGGCCTTGGGGGTGTGGCTGGCGTCCACGAGCGGCCGGGTCACGGCATCGGCACTGCCGGAAGAGCCGGCGAAGGTGTCCCAGCGGGTGGCGTTGCTCACCACCCGGCGGGCATGGATCGTCTCGCCACCGGCCAGCTTCACTCCCACCGCCCGGGCGTCGCCCCCTTCGCCCTCGAACAGCACCTCCACCACCCGGGCTCCGTAGCGGATGGCGCCGCTGTGGGCCTCCAGGCCGGCCACCAGCTTCTCGGCGATCACCCCCACACCGCCTTTGGGGTAGTTGATGCCGCCGGCGTGGCGGTCGGAGAACACCATGCCGGCGTTGATCATCGGGGTGAGATCGGCCGGCATCACCGACCAGCAGAAGCACTCCATGTCGATGAACTTCAGCAGCTGTTCATCGCGGATGTGCCGGCGTGCCACGTCGCCCACGTTCACCGGCAGCCAGCGCGCCAGGCCCAGGCAGGCCAGGGGCGCTCTGAAAAACACCTTGGCCAGGTAAGCCGGATCTTCGAGCGACAGCAGCGGCATCGCATCGAGGCAGCGGAACACCTGCCAGCAGGTGTCGTAGAAGGCGCGGATCCCTCTGGCCTCGTGGGGGAACAGGGCGGTGAGATCGGCGATGAAGCGCTCGTAATCCCGATCCACGGCCACGCTCAGCCCTCCGGGCAGGTGGTAGGCGAGCTGGGCCGGATCGGGCACCGTGTCGCAGTGCTGGCCCACGTCGGCCAGGGCGCGGGTGAGCAGGTTGGTGTGGCCCGTCTCTCCGAAGCCGAAGATCATCGAGGCGCCCACATCAAAGGTGTAGCCCTCGCGCCGGAAGCTGCCGCCGCTGCCACCCGGGATCAGGTAGCGCTCCAGCACCAGCACCGTGGCGCCCTTGGCGGCCAGCTGGCTGGCGGTCACCAGTCCGCCGATGCCGCTGCCGATCACCACCACATCCCAGCTCTGTCCAGTCCCGGGTTCCCCGGCGGAGCTCGGGCTCACGCTGACGCTGGTGGCCGTTGGGACTGGGGGCACCGGTGTGGAGGACATGCTGTGGAGCGACCCTAGGGATCGGAGCCTCTCAGCAGCCAGCGAGCGCTGCAGGTTGAATGAGTGCCCCCAACCGGAGGCCATGAAGGGCCTCACCCGGGGGTTCTCGTAACCCGCTGATCCCATGTCTGCTGCCATCGAAGACGCCACCTGGTTCAAGGTTCTCCTGGCCGTGCGCTGGCCCACTGCCGTGGTGGCGTCGACGGCCATACTCGGCGGCGTCCTCCTCCAGGTGGTCAGCCGTCCGATCCCGATCCGGCTTGCCATGCCCCTGGATCAGCCCCTGGCCGTGAAGGCCCAGGTGGAGGAACTGGCCAAGCCGATCAAGGTGGATCAGCTCGACTCGAAGATCGGAATTGATCTCGATGAGATGGTCACCGTGCGCGGCACCGTGGCGATTGAGACCCCGAATCCAGTCCCGATCAGCGGTGAGCCGCGGGTGGTGGTGTCCAGCCCCGTGGAGGTGAAGGCCACCGCGCCCCTGCCGGTACGGGGCGCGGTGGATGTGATGGCGGCCGCGCCCCTGCCGGTGCAGGGGAGGGTGGATGTACGCGCCGACCAGCCCCTGCCGGTGCTGGGCTCAGTGGAGGTGGCCACGCCCAAACCGATCGATGTGGACTCGCACGTGAGAATCGACAGCGATGACAGCCCGGTGCAGATTCGTCTCAAGGGAGGCCTGTTCGGCCTGTTCTGACGCCGTTCAAGGAAGGCGGGGATCCCTGGCCCCAGGGTGAAACAGGGCCTTGAGCTCGGCGATGCAGCACTCGTTGTGGCCTGCTGTTGTGGCCTGCCGCCGCCACCCCCCAGATGGCGGAGCCGGAGGCCCAGGCAACGGTGCAGGCTGGCGCGACATTCAGGGTTCGGAGCTGCCTACCAGCCAACGACAGCTGAGGGGCTCGAGCTGCAGGCGACCGTCCCTCACCGGCGGCGGGGCTCCTCCGGCCAGCAGATCGTGGGTCTCCCCCGGCAGGCCGGCGTGGCGGGTCATGGCCGCCTCGATCGACTGGGCGGACTCCTCGAAGTTGGCCAGCACCAGAACCGTGCCCTCCGGTCGCTTGCGCGCGTATCCGAGCACGTGCTCGTTGTGGCTCCAGAGGGGTTGAAACAGGCCGAAGCCGTGAAAGAGGGAGGTGCCGCGGCGTGCCTCGATCAGCCGCTGCAGACCAAGGAAGATCCGACCGGCTACGGAGCGTTCGTCGTGGCGTTCGCGCGCCAGCTCCCAGTCCATCCGGGGTCGGTTCAGCCAGCGGTTGTCTCCGGCCCGCAGGGGGTCGCGCCGGTAGGAGTCGTCATTGGTAAGACCCAATTCGTCACCCATGTGAATCATGGGAATGCCGCCACAGGGGAGGCGGTGGCGCCGGTGACGCGCGCATCCCCTGTGGCGGGATTCACCTGAAAGAGGGCGCCGCGAGCGAAGGATCCGGGAAACCGGCCGGTGTAGAAGTTGTTGAGAAAACTCCGGTGCAGAACAGGGGTCTCGCCCACCGCGGCAAGATCCTCGTCGGCCATCGCCCAGCCGATGTCATCGTGGTTGCGCAGATAGTTCACCGGCGCGCAGCCAACCAGGAGCTGGGGTGCCTGGTGGAGCACATGGGTGATGAGCGTCGCCTTGCGGGTGGCCAGGGAGCTCCAGAGCAGCGCCATCCGCTGGTTGTCGTAGGCCAGCTCGCAATGTTTCTCGACAGTGCTCTTCACCCCCAGGTAGCGGATCAGGGCATTGGGAGGAACGATGGCCTCGGCCTTGAGGATCACCCCGGGAGCCACCACACGCAGGATTGCTCGGAATGCCTGGATCAGCAGGAACACCTCCGGCTGGTTCTAGCAGTTCGTGCCCATCCGTTTCCACAGGAACGGTGCGGCATCCAGTCGCAGCACACCGGCGCCGAGGTTGGCGAGGAAGAACATCAGCTCCACGATCTCGTGCACCACCTCGGGATTGCTGTAGTTGAGATCCCACTGGTAGTCATGAAAGGTGGTCCATACCCATCTCCCCGCTCCGGCCATCTGCGGGACCCAGGTGAAATTGCCCGGAGCCTCATCCGGGAAGACCTCCGGCAGGGTGCGCTCGTGGGCGTCCAGCAGGGTGCGATCCGCAAAGGTGTGGAAATAGGCGAGGTAGCGCTCCTCCCCCGCCAGCGCCCGCTGGGCCCATTCGTGCTCGCGGGCCACATGGTTCAGAACAAGGTCGAGGCAGAGACTGATACCCCGTTCGCGCAGATCCACGGCCAGCTTCCTCAAGTCCTCGATCGTGCCCAGATCGCTCCGCACCGCGCGGCAATCGGCCATGGCGTAGCCGCCGTCGTCGGGCCCTGGCCGCGGCTGCATGAGCGGCATCAGGTGGAGATAGGTGATGCCGAGCTCCTGCAGGTAGGCGATGCGGCCGCGTACACCGCTGAGATCGCCGGCGAAGTGATCGGTGTAACAGGTGTAGCCCACCATGTTGGTGCGCTGGAACCAGCGCGCCGTGAGCTGACGTTCCAGGTCGAGCACCTTCAGGGGATCAGGTCGCTCGGCATAGGCCGCCACCATCCGGCCGAACAGCCGGCCGAACTGCTCCAGGGCATCGGCCCGATCGCCGTAGAGCGTGTGCAGGGCGTAGTGGAGGTCATCGAAATAGCGCTCGAAGCGCAGCCAGAACACATCCACATCCCGTGGATTCATCCATCCTTCGAGCCTGTAGCTCTCAACCTTGCGCACGTTTTCAAAGGCGGCCCGCACCTCTGGAGCCATCACGAACACGTTGTGAATGGGCTCAGCTGCCGTCCTCGCCCGGCTCGAAGGGAGCGTGGGCGGTGGGGATCACCTCGCAGAACAGCAGGGCGCTCAACAGCGACTGACAGCGTTCCTGCACGCGTTCGCGCAACTGGTCGAACCCGGCGGCGTCCATGGGTTGCCCGGTATCGACGTACACCACCACCAGGTAGGTGCGGCCCGTCTTCATCACGGTGAGGTCGAGCAGCCGGACGGACAGCGAACTCAGCAGCTCCTCGATGCCGGCTCGCACCCGGGCGACGAGCTCGGAGCCACAGGCGGCACCGGCCGCCTCGCTGATGGCCGCCAGGAAGGTGCGCAGGGGGTCGCGGATCACCCCCACACAGAGCACCAGCACCAGCAGCGGATCGATGATCGGCACGATCGCCGCCAGCGGTGTGGTTTCCAGCAGGGGAGCACCGAGCAGGGCCAGACCAGCCGCCAGAGTGAGCTTCAGATCCAGCACCGCCTCCTGGTACTCACTGCGCAGCACTTCACTGCGGCGCTTGGTGAGGATCCAGTCGCGCCGATGGCGCCAGGCCAGGCCGAGGCACAGGGCCGACATCCACAGCACGTACCAGCCCACCGGTGTCAGCACCAGGGGTTCCGCTGGCGCCCCGCGGCTGTAGGAGAGGATCGCTAAACCGGCCTGGATCGCGGCAACGCCGATCACCCCGATCAACACCAGGGAGCGGAAGAGCACGTAGAGGGTTTCCTGGCCCGCGTAGCCGTAGGGGTAGGCGCGGGTGGGTGGCCGCACCGCATTGGCGCTCACCTGCATCGCCACCAGCCCGGTGCCGCACATCACCGCCGAAAAGAGCCCATCGAGCAGCAGGGCCTCGGAACGCGACATCTGGAACACGGCGATGCCGGCGACGGCGCCGAGCACATTGCCGATCACCCCCACACTGAGAGAGGCCCGCTCGATCTGGCGCGCCGATCTGCTCATGGCCGATGGGGCTCCAGATCCGCCAGCGCCCGATCACGGTAGGCGCCGTAGCGCTCGCGCTTGCCCTTGAT
Organism: Cyanobium sp. ATX 6A2; assembly: GCF_024346355.1. Lineage (GTDB taxonomy): Bacteria > Cyanobacteriota > Cyanobacteriia > PCC-6307 > Cyanobiaceae > NIES-981. The sequence goes on along the minus strand of NZ_JAGQCU010000001.1, from coordinate 98,034 downwards.
CGGCACCGGCAGCTCCGGCAGCAGGCCGAAGTTGGGCGGCATCGGCTGGAAGCCACCCCGCTTGCCTGCGCCGCCGCAGGGGGCCTCGGCGATGAAGTGGGTGAGGGCGCCGATCATGGTGGTGGGCGGCAGCGTGATGGGCTCGAGGCCCTGGGCCAGCCGGGCGGCGTTGGTGCCGGCAAGCCAGCCCCCGGCCACCGCCGCCGCGTAGCCCTCGGTGCCGGTGATCTGCCCGGCCGCCAGCAGGCTGGGCCGCTGGCGGAACTGCAGGCTGGGATCGAGCAGCTGGGGCGATTCCAGGAAGGTGTTGCGGTGCATCACGCCGAAGCGCACGAATTCGGCGTTCTCCAGCCCCGGGATCAGGCGCAGCACCCGCTTCTGCTCGCCCCACCTGAGGTTGGTCTGGAAGCCCACCAGGTTCCAGAGGCGGCCGTCCCTGTCCTCCTGACGCAGCTGCACCACGGCGTAGGCGCGCCTGGCGCGGCGCACGTCGCGGTCGTTGACATCGCCCCAGCGCGGATCCCAGAGGCCGATTGGTTTGAGCGGGCCGTAGCGCATGGTGTCCTCGCCGCGGCGGGCCAGCTCCTCGATCGGCAGGCAGCCCTCGAAAAAGGTTGCGCTCTCCTGCTCGAAGTCCTTGAGCTCGGCCTGCTCGGCGTTCAGGAGCTCCTGGCGAAAAGCCAGAAATTGCTCCCGATCCATGGGGCAGTTGATGTAGTCGGCATCGCCCTTGTCGTAGCGCGACGCGCGGAAGGCCACCTCCAGATCGATGCTCTCGCCCGCCACGATCGGGCTGGCGGCATCGAAGAAGTGGCAGTCGGCCCGGCCGGTGAAGGCGCGCAGCGCCTCGGCCAGGGGCTCGGAGGTGAGCGGTCCGGTGGCCAGCACGGCGATCTCGCCTGGTGCCGGAAGTTCGGTGTGCTCGCGGCGCTCCACCGTCACCAGCGGGTGCTGCTCCAGGGCGGCGGTGAGGGCGGCGCTGTAGCGGCCCCGATCCACCGCCAGGGCCCCACCGGCGGGCACGGCGTGGGCATCGGCGGTGCGAATCACCAGAGACCCCAGTCGGCGCAGTTCCTCCTGCAGCAGGCCCGCAGCCCGATCGCTGCTCTGGGCGCCAAAGCTGTTGCTGCACACCAGCTCGGCAAATTCACCGCTGTGGTGGGCTGGGGAGCGGTGCAGCGGTCGCATCTCCACCAGCCGCACTTGGATGCCAGCCCGGGCGATCTGCCAGGCCGCTTCGGTGCCGGCGAGGCCGGCACCGATCACCAGCAGGGTCAAAGGAAACTCAGGCGCGGGCGCGCTTGATCATGAGCTGCACCTGGCCCACGGCCGCGCGACCGATGTGGAACACGGCCCAGGCGGCGGCCAGAAGGATCGGAGCGGCAACCAGCACCAGCCGAAGGTCCATGGTGGGGGCGGGGAAACGGTGGCGTGATCCTACGGACAGCACCCTCCGTTGCGGTGTTGCCCGCAGTGATTGGCAATCACACCGGTGCGAAGCCCGGGTCGCTGCTGCGGCCGGCATGGGCCATGGCCAGCTGCCGGTAGCGGCGGGCGTGCTCGCGCTGGTCGGCCACGGCCTCGGGGCTGAGCTCCCGCTTCACCTGGGCCGGCGCCCCCATCACCAGGGCCCCGGGCGGCACGTCGCGGGTCACCACCGCACCGGCCGCCACCAGAGCCCCCGCCCCCACGGTCACCCCATTGAGCACCACGGCGCCGATGCCGATCAGGCAGCCGTCCTGCAGGGTGGCGCCATGCACCACGGCGCGATGGCCCACGGTCACATCGGCGCCGATCAGCACCGGCTGGCCTGGGTCGCCGTGCAGCACCGCCCCGTCCTGCACGTTGCTGCCCTCACCAATCACGATCGGGCACACGTCCCCGCGGGCCACGGCGGTGGGCCACAGGCTGGCGCCGGCTTCGAGGCGCACATCGCCGATCAGCACAGCTGAGTCCGCCACCCAGGCGTCGGTATCCACGTGGGGCGCGGGCCAGGGGGCCTGGGGCGCGGGCCAGGGGGCGGCAGGCTTCCCGGCGGACGCTGCGGGGCACATGGCGAAGGGGGCTGGCAGCCCACCATTCTGGCTCTGGTGGCCAGTTGGAGGCGGTGGCCTTCGGGTGATACGGTCTCACGGTGCCCGAAGGGCGCGGGTCGCTAGCTCAGCGGTAGAGCACTCGGCTTTTAACCGATTGGTCCTGAGTTCGAATCTCAGGCGACCCATTCCTGTCGCCTTAGTCTGAGCCTGGTCAGCTGGCCTCCCAGGGAGGAGCTGTCGCTGCAGCCAGGGCCATGCGCATCGAGGTTGAACACCGCACCAGCTATCGCTACAGCGAGCCGGTGCAGCTCGGACCCCACATCCTGCGGCTGCGCCCCCGTGCCCAGAGCGGACAGCGGGAACTGCACTTCCGCCTGCGCATCGAACCTGCGCCCAGCCTGCAACTGGAGGCCCTCGATGCCGAGGGCAACCGGGTCACCCGCCTCTGGTTCGACGGTCCCACGGATCGGCTGGACATCGTCTCGTGCTTCACGATCCAGCGCGACGGCCTGGCCGCGCCCCTGCCCGTCGGCCTCTGCCGGCCTGCGGCCCTTCCGCTCGAGTACCCGTGTGAGGAGGCGCCGTTGCTGGCTCCCTACCGCCGGGCCGGCGGGGCCCCGGAAGTGGTGGAGCACCTGGCTCAACAGTTGCTGAACCAGGCCGGCGCCGAACCCCTCACCTTCCTCGCTGCCCTCAATACCCATATCCATACCCAGATCAGCCGCGAGATCCGGGAGCTGGGCGAGGCCCACAGCCCGGTGCACACCCTGCAATCGGGCCGGGGCGCCTGCCGCGATCAGGCCCTGCTGTTTCTTGCCGTGGCCCGCAGTCAGGGCCTGGCCGGCCGCTTCGTGAGCGGTTATCAGGACCGCTCGGCTCTGAACACCCCGGAACGGCACCTGCACGCCTGGCCGGAGGTGTATCTGCCGGGGCTTGGCTGGCAGGGCTTCGACCCCACCCGCGGGATTCCCACCGGTGCCGGCCATGTGGCGGTGGCCGCCTCCCATGAGCCCACCGGAGCCATGCCCGTGGCGGGCAGCTACTGGGGCAGTGCAAGCTCCAGGCTCAGCTACGCGGTCACGATCCAGGCTGATGACGCTGAGGAAGTCAGCCCGCGCGCCGCAGGGTGAGCGGGCCCAGCGGATGCTCGGCGTGGGGATAGGGGCTGTGGTGATGGCCGGCCGGCAGGGGTACCCCGTCGGGCTGGCAGGCGCCGGTGCACTCCTGCTCGCACAGGGTGCAGGGCTCGCCGAGGCCCTCCACGTGGTGGTGATGGCTGTGCTGAGGGGCACCCACCTCCGGCTCGAAGCCCAGCACCTGGGCCCGGTATTTGCACAGGGAGCAGTTCATGGCGGTATCGCCGCGGATCGCCTCTTCCAGGCGCTCGCGGAAGGTGTCGATCACCAGTGGATGGTCGTTGAGGTAGCCGGCCTTGAGGAACTGCACCTCGGGGTGGTCTCCGGCCACCAGGTCGGTGTGCTGGTAGATGCGGCTCACCAGTACGCCGGAAAACAGAAAATAGGGGAACACCACGATCCGGCGGAACCCGAGCCGCACGACGTGGCGCAGGCCGGGCTCCACGAGCGGGAAGGTGACGCCCGAGTACACCGTTTCCCCCCAGCCGAAGCCGAAGCCCTCCACCAGCATGCGCATCACCTTGGTGACGTTGGAGTTGGCGTCGGGATCGGAGGAGCCCCGGCCCACCACCACCAGCAGGGTGTCGCTGAGGGGCACAGGCTCGCCGGCAGCATCGGCGGCGTCGAGGGCCTCGCGCACGCGGGCCCCGGCGGCCTGGATCATCTTGCGGTCGACCCCCAGCTCGCGGCCGTACTGAATCTGCAGGCCGGTTTCGGCGGCGTAGGTGTTCAGCACGGAAGGGATGTCGTTCTTGGCATGGCCGGCCGCGAACAACATGGCCGGCACCGCCAGCACCCTGCTCACACCACGCTGCCGCAGGCGATCGAGGCCATCGCGCAGGATCGGCCGCGCGAATTCCAGGAAGCCGTGCTCCACCGGCACCTCCGGCAGGCGCCGGCGCAGGCCGTGGGCCAGCTGGGCGAACTCATCACAGGCCAGGCGGTTGCGGCTGCCGTGGCCGCAGATCATCACCCCCACGCCATCGAGGCTGCTGAAGTCGAGCGGCGGCTGGGTGGCCGTGGTGCTGTTCATGGGCTCTGCCAGGGTCCGCGCCGGGTCTGAGGGATTTGCAACCGGCGAGCGTTCTGACTGAGAAGCCGGGTGGGGCCGGCTCCATCACAGCTGCGGGACAGCGCCGGATTCGGCACGGGACGGACCCGTCCCACACCGGACTTTCCTCGTTGCCTTCCGGGAGTGACCCGCGGAAACCGATCGGGCCCATTGTGCCCGTGACCGAGGTTGGCCCAGGGGTGGTAACCACAACAAAGCCCGGAGCCTGGGCTCCGGGCTTGTGTCGCTTGGGTCACGGTGGGGAGAGCCCACGGGGTGAGTGAGCGATCGATTGGGATCGCCGGATCGATACGAGGTTTTCGGTTGTGGGCGGAGCGGGCTGAGACTGGCCCTGGGGCCATGGCTCAAGCGGGGCTTCCCGGTTGGTCCGGGGCACCTTGAACTGCGGCAGAAATGCCGCTCTGGGGACGGTGCAATGGACGGCGACGACGTCACACGCCGGGGAAACCGGAGATCGATGGAGACTGTTGGAGCAGGGTCTGAACCTCAGCTCACTCCGCAGATCTGGTTGTCTGGGTTTCATCCATAGGCAGTCGCTTCGGGGTGCCTGTAACTGCACTATCGGCAGCTGGCCGCTCCACCACAAGGTGATCCAGCGCACACGACACGGCTCGTCACGTTCCGAGACCCTCCTTCATCATCTTTCTGGAGCGGCCTGCACGATGAGCCCGATGTTCAGGTCCGCCCGCTCCTACATCACCCTCTCGATCGGGGCCGCTGCGGCCACGATCGTGCTCAAGCTGGCTGCCTGGCGAATCACCGGGTCGGTGGGCCTCTTCTCTGACGCCCTGGAATCCGGCGTCAACCTGGTGGCTGCTCTGGCGGGCTTCTGGGCCCTCACCCTGGCCGCCAAGCCCCCCGATCGCGAGCACCCCTACGGCCACTTCAAGGCCGAGTATTTCGCCAGCGGTCTGGAGAGCGCCCTGATCCTGGTGGCTGCCGCCGCCATCGCCGTCACAGCGCTGGGAAGGATGCTGGCGCCAGAGCCCCTGGAGCAGGTGGGTGTCGGCCTGGCCCTGTCGCTGGTGGCCAGTGGTCTCAATGCTCTGGTGGCCTGGCTGTTGCTGGGGGCCAGCCGCCGCTTCCACTCGATCACCCTCCGGGCCGATGCCCAGCACCTGCTCACGGATGTGTGGACCTCCCTGGGGGTGGTGGCGGCCGTGGCCCTGGTGCAGCTCACCGGCCAGACCATCCTCGATCCGCTGATCGCCATCGCCGTGGCTCTGAACATTGTGGTGATGGGCTGGAAGCTGCTGCGCGAAACCGCCTCCGGCCTGCTCGATCAGGCCTGGCCGGACGCGGAGCAGCGCCAGCTGGAGGCCCTGCTGGCCCCCCACATCGGCGAGGGCCTGGCCGTGCACGCCATGCGCACCCGAGTGGCCGGATCGCGGCGGTTTGTGGCCTTTCACCTGCTGGTGCCAGGCCACTGGAGCGTGCAGAGAGGCCACGACCTCTGCGAGCTCCTCGAGCGGGAGATCACCGCAGCCCTGCCGCGCACCGACGTGATCACCCACCTCGAGCCGATCGATGACCCCCGCTCCTGGCAGGACGGCGGCTTCAGCTGGGATGACCCCTGAGCCCGGCCTGAAGGAGGCGCCCTCAGCTGCGCCGCAGCCAGGGCGGAGCCCCGCTGAACCAATCGCCCAGGTCGTCCTCGCCAGGCCGGAAGCGGTCGTCGGGTTCGGGAGAACCCAGATCGAGATCGGCCAGCAGTCGTTCGATGCCATCGCCCGGCCCTGCCGTCTGCTGCCGGCGTCGGGCCCGCCGCAGCCAGGAGGCCACGGTGGGGTCGCGGTCGGCGAATTTCTGCACATACACCCGCTCGCTGAGGCTCACCGGCTGGCCGAGGGCGATGCGCTCGAGGATGGCCTGCAGGCGCAGGCGTGTGCTGGTGGACAACATGACACTGGCGCCGCTGCAACCTTGATAGCGGCGCCCGGGGCGACAGCTGTGGCCATGGCCACCAAAGCCCCGCTGCCGTGAGCGGATGCCGATGCAACGGCTGGCCAGCGGTGCTTCGGGTTCAGGGCCCATCGCCGCTGGGGGCATCGGCTGCGTTCGGCGCAGCGGGGTCGTCATCAGGGTTCTCTCCGGCCTCACCGAAAAGCCCACCCTGGGGCACGATCGCCGGAGTCAGCCAGGGCCAGGCTGGATTCGCGTAGCCGTCCGGCACGGGTTCAGGCTCCGGCCCCACCACGTCGATCGAGGTGCGCTTCACCACCAGGCGGAACTGGCGGGGGGCCAGCTTGGTGTTGATGAACGACTGCACCGCGCTCACCTGGGTGAAGGTGGGCAGGCGTGGATCACTGACGCTCACCCGAGCGGTGATCACCGGAGGATCCTCGTCCCAGTCGATGCGCACGCTCTCCAGTTCCGAATCCCTCCCGAGGGTGAAGGTTTCGTTGCGCAGGCTGCTGAGAATCAGCTCCTCGACGCGCTGCTCGCGCATCTGACGGCGCGAGAGTCCCATCAGATTCAGCAGGCTGCCCCCCAGAGGGATCACCAGCAGCGCTGTGAGGGCCATGCTGGTGATCCCCAGCCGGCTGCGCAGCAACCGTCCCCGGAACGGCCGCTCCAGCACGTTCAGGGTCACCATCGCTCCGGTGAGGATGCCCAGCAGGTTGGTGAGGAACAGCAGGGCGGCGCCATAGGCGTCCTGCCACCGGCCTGCCGCCAGCAGCAGGCCGGTGACACACACCGGTGGCACCAGGGCCACGGCGATGGCCAGGCCGGCCACGGCGTTGATGGCCTCCTTGCGCAGCTTGGCGTACATCGCCACCACCCCTGCCATCAGGGCGATGCCCAGGTCGAGCAGGTTCGGGACCGTGCGCGCCATCACTTCACTGCCGTGGTTGGGCAGTGGCACCAGCAGACCCACCCCCACCGACACGAACAGGCCGAGCAGCACGCCCAAGGCCAGGGTGCTCAGGGCCCTGAGAAAGTCGGGGAACTGCCCCCGCAGCACCTGGAAGGCCATGGCCTGCAGGGGCATGATCCAGGGGGCAACCACCATGGCGCCAATCACCACCGCCGGGCTGTTGGCCAGCAGCCCGAGGGTGGCAATCACGGTGGATCCCAGGGTGAGCATGGCAAACACCTGCCCGAAGCGGGCGTCGCTGCCGAACTCATCGCGCAGGGCAACCAGGCGGGTCTTGTCCGCCTGGAGGGATCTTTTGGCCGGTTGGCTGCGCATCTGGGCCTCGGGGCAGGGACCCGTTGGTTCTCAGCGTCAGTCTGGGGTTGAACCGCACAGGGGTTGAACCAGGACGCCGACGGTTGGGGAAAGCTGATCCCGGTACGAAGCGGTGGATCAGCCGCGGGGCTTCAGGCCCAGCAGCTCGGCCCCGTATTGCTCACTGAACATGGCCTGGGTCTGCCAGGCGGAGAGCAGAGATTTGGCCACGCTGCGCAGCTCCTCGATGTTGTCGCAGGCGTCGATGGCCCGGGAGTGCATGGCCACGGTGAACTCGCGGCTGAGGGAGAGGGAGGAGTTGGACACGGGTGACGGATGCGTTTGTTGTATAGAAATGTAACAAGGTCTTTCAGGGTGTGGGGCGGCCGCGGTGGTGCGGAGGTCCGACCCTTCCCTGTGGCCCTGCGCGCTGCCCGGCACCCCACGAGTTCTTAAACCTGAGCCGTCATCATCCGAAGTCGCGAGCTGCCGCTCTGCGATCACTCCGCGCCCCTCCGCTGCGCCCACCGCCATGAAACGCCGCACCCTGTTCCAACTGATGGGCCTGGCGGGCCTGGGCATGGCAGGGGCCACGTCCTGCTCGCGATCCCCCGGCGGCCCACCCCTTGCCCTGCTGCAGGGCCCCATCCCCCTGGCGAGCGATGGGCTCAGCGCCGCCGAGCAGCGCAACCGCCTTGCCCGCCTCACGATCGAGGATCGCCTGCAGGTTCCCGACGGCTTCCATGCCGATGTGCTGGTGACCTGGGGGGACCCCCTTGGTGACAGCCGCTTCGGATACAACAACGACTACACCGCCTTCACCGACCTGGGCGGCGACAGCGCCCTGCTGACCGTCAACTTCGAGTACATCAGCTTCCGCCCCTGGAGCGAGGGCTTCCGCGAGGCGGTGGGCGGCGACCTGCCGCTCACCCAGGTGCGTGAGGCCCTGGCAGGGCGGGGCGGAACCGTGGATGTGGCCACACTGGCGGCCGACGATCCCCTGCGAGAGCAAATCGATCTGCTGGCCCGGGCCGCCATGGACGATCTGGGCATCGGTGTCGTTGCGATGCGCCGCCAGGCCGATGGCAGCTGGCGTCGGCAGAGGGGGGATCTGGAGCGGCGGATCACGGGCCTCAGCGGTCTCGAGGATCCGGCCAGCCGGCTGCAGGTGAGTGGGCCCGCGGCAGCCGTGTTCCGCCGCAGTCAGCGGCTCGGCTTCGACGACGGTCTGGGCGACACGGTGGTGGGAACTTTCGCCAACTGCGCCGGCGGTCAGACGCCCTGGGGCACCGTGCTCTCGGCCGAGGAGAACTTTCAGGGCCAGGTGGTGGAGCCGGTGTATGCCGACGGCAGCTCCGCAGACCTCTCACTGCATCCTTTCCGCTTCGATGGCGAACGGCTCAGTGGCCTGGGCAACCCCTTCGGCCTGGCGGGCAACAAATACGGCTGGATGGTGGAACTGGATCCCCGCCGGCCGGATCAGCCGGCCGTGAAACACAGCTGGCTGGGCCGTTTCCGCCATGAGGCCGTAGCAGTGCGGGCCCGGAGTGGTGAACCACTGGAGGTGTATTCCGGCTGCGACCGCCACGGAGGCCATCTCTATCGCTTTGTGAGTCGCGACCTGGTGCGTGACCCGAGCGACCCAGCCAACTCCAGGCTGTTTGATCACGGTCGGCTGGAGGTGGCGCGCTTCGAGCCGGGGGGTGGCGGCCGCTGGATCGTGCTCTCTCCCGAGACGCCTGTCGATCCCCAGCTGCCCAGCCACTTCGAGGCGTTCGATCTGCAGCAGCCCACCCGGCTGCCCCATCGCGACCGGCTCCAGGCCGGTGGGGAGAACCTGGCCAGCGACGAGGAGGTGCGGGCCTACCGCAGCCGCTACCGCACCCTCGCCAGCCTCTATCCAGGCCAGGGCGAGGAGCAGATGGGGGCGATCCTCATCGATGCCCACCTGGCTGCCAATGCCGCGGGGGCCACGGCTGCTGCCCGGCCAGAAGACACGGTGCTGGACCCCACGAGCGGCGACCTGCTGATCGCCTTCACCGCCGCTGGGGCCGATCTCGAGGGGCGCTCCGACCCGGCCATCTTCCGCGGCCCGTCCGGGGAATCCAGCTGGCCCCATGGCTGGGTGATGCGTCTGTCGGAGCGCAACGCGCCGGCCGCCGGGCGGGCCGGTGGCAACTTCCGCTGGCGCATGGTGGCGGTCGGGGGAGCCCCCTGGGATGGTGGTCTGGGATTCACCAATCCCGACAACCTCAGCGTGGATTCCGCCGGCAACGTGTGGATGGTGACCGACCGCTCAATGCGCTCCGGTCAGCTCGATCTGTTCGGCAACAACAGCTGCTGGCTGCTGCCCAGCAGCGGACCTGATTCCGGCAAGGCCCTTCTGTTCGCCACGGGGCCGATGGAGTGTGAATTGTGCGGTCCCTGTTTTGACAGCAGCGAATCCACCCTCTTCCTGGCTGTGCAGCACCCCGGCGAGAACCACGGCACGCGCGACGGGCAGTTTGAGGTCCAGGCCCACGAGCTGGTGGATCGCCAGGGCAAGCCGTTCAGCCAGCTGCGCACCGTGCCCCTCGGCTCCAATTGGCCCTCGGGCGTGCCCGGCCGGCCGCCGCGGCCCGCGGTGGTGGCGATCCGGCGCCGCACCGGTGGCGCTCTGATCGCCTGAACCCAACCGCCTGAACCCATCCCCCGCTGCCCATAGGTTGAGGGTGCGAGCCCAGCCGCTTCCATTGCGTTGAGTGATACCGAATCGATCCAATGCCGGGCTGCGGCCCTGCTGGCACAGCTGAGCACGGCCGAGAAGCTCGCCCTGCTCGATGGCGACACTCCCTTCTGGGCGGGCCTGTTCGACATCGCCACCCGCGACGCCTCCCACCGCCATCCCTGGCCGGCCGCCCAGGTTCCCCGGCTGGGGCTGAGTGGTCTGCAGTTCGTGGATGGTCCCCGCGGGGTGTGCCTGGAGGGAGGTGCCACCACCTTCCCGGTGCCGATTGCCCGGGGAGCCTGCTGGGATCCTCAGTTGGAGGAGCGCATCGGGGAAGCCATCGCCCTGGAGGCCCGCTCCTTCGGGGCCAACTGGGTGGCGGCGGTGTGCGTGAACCTGCTGCGTCATCCAGGCTGGGGCCGTGCGCAGGAGACCTACGGGGAGGATCCCGTGCATGTGGGGGTGCTGGGCGCGGCGATCACCCGTGGCCTGCAGCGCCACACGCTCGCCTGTGTCAAGCACTTCGCCCTCAACTCGATCGACAGCTCCCGCTTTCTGGTGGATGTGTGCGCCAGCCCGCGGGTGCTGCATGAGCTCTATTTGCCCCAGTTCCGCGACTGCGTGGAGGCCGGCGCCGCCTCGGTGATGAGTGCCTACAACCGGGTCAACGGCATCTGGTGCGGCGAACACCCCCAGTTGCTGGAGGGGATCCTCAAGGGCCGCTGGGGCTTTGAGGGCTTCGTGGTCACCGATTTCATCTTCGGTGTGCGCGATGGGGTGGCCGCCCAGCTGGCGGGCCAGGACCTGGAGATGCCCTTCCGGATGGTGTTCGAGGGCGTGCTCGAAGAGGCGCTGGCCGATGGCCGGCTGCCCCTGGCCCGCGTCAACGATGCCGCGCTGCGGTTGCTGCGGGCGCAGCTGGCCCTGCCTGCGGGCACCTACCCGCCCGCCCTGCGCCGCTGCAGCGCCCACCGGCGCCTGGCGCGGGAAGCGGCCACCAGCTCGATCGTGCTGCTGCGCAACGAGGGCCCGGTGCTGCCCTTCAGCGGCCTGAACTCCCTGGCGGTGGTGGGCCGGCTGGCGGCGCAACCCAACCTGGGCGACCGGGGCTCCTCCGACACCCGCCCGCCGCCGGGGGCGGTGGTGACCCCCCTCGAGGGTCTGCGGGCCGCCGCACCCCAGCTGGCGATCAGCCATGGGGACAGCGATGACCCGGTAGCGGCTGCCTCTGTGGCCGCCGGCTGTGAGGCGGCGGTGGTGGTGGTGGGGCTCGACTGGCGCCTGGAGGGGGAGCACATCCATCCCGGCGACATCGCCTCGATCCTGCGCCAGATTCCCCCTCCAGGGGTGCTGCAGCCCCCGTGGCTCCAGCGCCGGCTGGGGCGCCGCCGGTTGCGCCGGCTGTGGCAGCCGGCGGCTGAGCTGATCGCCTGGCTCACCGGCCACGCCACGCCCCGCCAGGGCGGCGACTTCGCCTCCGGCGACCGCACCGACCTGCGCCTGCCCCCCTCCCAGGTGGCCCTGATCCGGGCGGTGGTGGCCGCCAACCCGAGCACGGTGGTGGTGCTGATGGGCGGCGGGGCCGTGCTCATGGAGGAGTGGCGCCAGGCGGTGCCCGCCATCCTGCTGCTCTGGTATCCGGGGGAGCAGGGCGGTCACGCCCTGGCCGACGTGCTGCTGGGCCGGGTGTCGCCCTCGGGGCGCCTTCCCTTCAGCTTGCCCAGCAGCACCGCCCAGCTGCCGCCCTTCGAACCCCGGGCCCTGGAGGTCAGCTACGACCTCTGGCATGGGTACCGCCGCCTGGGCCGCGCCGCTCAGCGAGCCGCCTATCCCTTTGGCTTCGGGCTCTCCTACAGCCGTTTCGAGCTCAGCGATCCCAGCCTCGCCCCGCCCGAGCCGCTGCCCGGAGACCCCCACGGGGGCACGGGTGTGGAGCTGTCGCTGACGCTGCACAACCGGGGACCCATGGCGGCCGCCGAGGTGGTGCAGGTGTACCTGGAGCCTCCTGGCCAGCGGGTTCCGCGTCCGCCGCGCACCCTGGTGGCGTTTGCGCGGCTGGAGCTGGACGCCGGGGAACACCGCCGTCTGCAGTTGACGATCCCGCTGCGCCGTCTGGCTTTCTTTGATGAGGCCCGCGACGGCTTCGCGCTCGAACCCGGTGAGCATCGCCTGGTGCTGGCCCGCCACGTGGAGGATCCGGGCCTGGTGCTGACGCTGACGCTGCAGGAGCGCTGGCTGGGGGCCTGAGCAGGGCCTGAGATCAGCCGCTGGTGGGCATCCGCTGCAGCACCAGCTGCAGCCGCAGGCGGTTGTAGCGCTGCAGCAACAGACAGGGCAGGTTGAACAGGGTGGCGAAGGCCAGATTGAGCAGCACGCCTGCGGGCGGCAGCCACAGGGCCGTGAGCAGCCAGGCGGGCCACAGGGCCCAGTGCACCAGTTCGGCCCGCCGGGTCTCCAGCTGCAGCCGCCGCAGGGCCACAGGGCTCCGCCGCACCAGGCTGGCCTTGCTCACCCCGCCGGGTAGGACGTTGCCGGCGTCGGGGATCCAGGGCTTCCAGCGCCGGATCGCCAGGCGCCTGTTCATGCGACGCAGCGCCTGCTGCGTCGTGCGGGTGGGTGACGTGCCGGACGCGAGGGCGGCGTCCCCATCCCGCCGCGGCTCCAGCAGCCTTTCGGGCAGGTGGTTGGCGATGGAGCCCACCAGCAACGACCAGAGCAGCCAGAGCCCGGCGCAGCCCAGCACCGCGGGCAGCCCACTCGGCAGCCCGCTCCCGAACCAGCCGGAAAGGGCCATCAGCGGGTGCTGAAGGTGCGGCCCTTCCAGCGCACCTGGCCGCGCTTGAGGTTGAGGATCGCCTGCACGAACACCGCCAGGAAAAACAGCACGGGCACTGGAAAGACCAGATTGATCCAGCGGAAGCGGCCCACCCGATGGGTGATCACCAGCAGCTGCAGGGCGAACGCCGCGTAGATCAGCGCGTTGAACAGGGGACGGAGATCCCCCATCAGCGGCCATCCCAGCAGGGAGGCCGGCAGACACCAGGCCGCCCAGAACAGTCCCGAGAGCCACAGCAGCACAGCCAGCATCCAGGGCCAGCGCACCTCGCCGGCGGCGGCGGCGAAGTTCTTGTTGAAGCCCGCCACCAGATCCTCCAGGCCGCCTGGATACATGCGGTAGGCGATCACGCCGTGACCGATGAAGGCGCTCACCGGCAGGGCCGCCGCCTCGTAGCAATGGCCCAGGAACCAGTCCTCCACCACCTTGTTGGCCACCGCTGCATGGCCGCCACTGCGCAGGTAGTCGGCCCGGCTGGTGACCATGGCCGGACCGAAGGCCACGCCGCAGCCCGGCCCCAGCGGCACGGCCAGCAGGCCCACCAGGTTGAACAGCACCGAGAGCTGCTCGTAGGGCTGTTCCGTGCGGTGGTAGGGCTGCACCGACACCAGGCCGCCCAGGCACTGCCAGGCCACCACCAGCCGTTGCAGAAAGTCCGCGGCAGGTTCGGTGTCGGCATCGAGAAACATCAGCAGCTCGCCGCGGCTGGCCTCCACGCCGTGGTGCAGGGCCCAGGTCTTGCCGCACCAGCCGGCCGGCAGCGGCGGCGGCTGGATCACCCGCACCGGCAGTCCCGGCGCCCCGCGGCGGGCGATGGTGGCGGTGGCGTCGCTGGAGTGGTCGTCGATCACGATCACCTCCAGGGGCTGCAAGGTCTGTTGCGCCAGGTTCGTGAGCAGATGGGGCAGGGTGTCGGCCTCATTGCGGGCCGGGATGAGCACCGAAAACCGGGGTGTTCCGCTGGGGGTGGCCAGCGGCAGCACCGGCATCCGTGCCGCCAGCAGCCAGCCCAGCAGCCAGCGCACCAGCAGGGAGACGGTGATCAACTCCATGCACGGCTGATGATGGGGATGCAACCCTTCAAAGCTATGGCCGCAGCAGCTCTCTGGCCAGCGGCCCGATGGCGGCCGGATCGCGCAGCAGCTGGGGGTGGGTGAGCACCGGCAGCATCGTGCGGGCTCCCACCGGCAGCACGGCCCGCCAGCCGGGGAGCACCACCAGATCGAGGCCGGAATAGAAGCTGTGGCATTCGATCCGGCAGAGGCTGTCGCAATTGGCGTTCAGCTGCTGCAGCAGTGGGCTGCCCCATTTCAGGTCGGCGATGCCGGCCAGCAGCCGGCTCGGCCAGGGTTGGGCGGTGAGGGTGCCCTGCTGGGGGCTGCCCACGCTGATGAAGCGGCGGGTGCGCCGCTGGCCACCGCGCAACTGAATCCAGGCCCTGGCGATCACCCCGCCCATGGAGAACCCCAGCAGATCCACGGGCTGCTCGATGCCGAAGGCGGCTTCGATGTGGCTGCCGAGCAGGGCGGCCGCCTCCAGCACCGGAGTGGCCCCCAGGCGCAGGGGCAGGGCCGGGATCAACAGGGGCTGCCGGCGGTTTCCCAGTTCCCGCTTGAGCGCGTTGAAGACGGCGGGGGTGTCGAGCAGCCCGTGCACCAGCACCAGGGGCGGGCCTGTGGTGGAACCGGAAATCGCCAAGGGCCGGCGGCTGGCGCCGGAAGAGCAGGCGCCCGTTCTAGGGCAGAAGTCTGTCCCAGCTGCCTCTCCCAGCCGCCCCGGCCACCTGAGAGGCTCCTCACACTTCGTTACATGGCGCGCCAATGTGGATTGCATCGGGTTCAGCCCCACTGCCCTCCTCCCCTTCCCCATGACCACCACCGTGCTGTTGGAAGCGTTCCTGGCCTTCATCACCGCCTCCGTGGCCCTCTGGCTGCTTCGGCTGTCCGGTCCCGCACGTCCCGTGCGCTGAACCGCGGCCGCGTACCGAGCCCTTCCCGACCCTCAACCAAGCCACGCTGGGTAACCCCTCGCTGCCATGAATTCTTTTCTGACTCGATCGTTTTTGTCTCCATCGTTTGTGTCCCGATATTTTCTGCGTCAGGGCGTTCTGGCCAATGTCGGATTGCTGCTCCTGCGGCTGGCCATCGGCACGATGATGATTCATCACGGCCAGGAAAAGCTTGCGAACCCGGAGTTCTTCGCCACAAACTATGTGGTACCCCTGCACCTGCCGTTCCCGCTGCTGATGGCCCACCTGGCCGGATTTGCTGAGATCTTCGGTTCCTGGTGTGTCATTCTGGGCGTCTTCTCTCCTTTCGGCGCCCTGGCGTTGGCCGGCACGATGACGGTGGCGGCCTATCACCACATCCTTACCAGCGGCTTCAACATCTACGTGCTGGAGTTGGTTGTGCTCTATCTCGGCGGCAGCGCCGCCATCCTGCTGGTGGGTCCCGGTCGCTTCTCCTTTGACGCTGGCATCATTAGCTCTCTGCTGGCCCCTCAGTCGGCTTCCGCCCCTGTGCATTCGGCTGTAAGGCAAGGCCCTGGCGCTCTCCGCCCTGTCGCCATCGAAGCCTTCAGCGCCGACCAGAAGCTGCGCTGAGGCACCGCACCCCCCCCCCCCCGTTCGGGCCGTCACCCAGGTTCACTGGCGAATGGCAGGTGCCACTGGTTGGTGCTTTTCGCTTCCCGCCGTAGTGACCGAGGTACATCGTGGCTTGGCGGAATGGGGGAGCCTGGTGGATGTGATTTCCCCTTACCCCATGCTTCGCATTCTTGGTGATCGTCGCAGCCTGCTGGCCGCCCTCACGGCCGAGTGGGCTGCCCGGGTGCTGCAGCTCCCGGTTGAGCGGCCCCGGCCAACCCAGTCGCTCGTCCGCAGGGTTCGATCTCAGTAGGATCAGGTCTCCACCACCGGGCCCGGCTTCTTCCCCCATGATCGTGATCAAGGTGACCAATGCCTCCGATGTGGTGGCCAGCAAGATCGGTCGCTTTCTGGCCGATCTCACGCCCAGCGGCTTTGATCAGGGCAAGGTGGAGGAAGAGCTGATCAAGCAACTCGTTGAACAGCTCGGTGCCCAAGGGTTGCAGGGTGAAGTGGCCTCCGTCCAGGGCATGGATCTGCACAACCAGACGATCACCGTGGACAACAAGGTGCAGGTCCGTTGGCACCGCGTGATCTGACCACGCCCCCTCAGGAGGGCAGCACCAGCTGATCGGCAGAAGGGTGCAGACGCCGGAAGGCCCGATCCTCCGCCGCCCGTCGGCTGGTGAGCAGGAACAGGGGCATTTCGATGCCGAAGGTGTTTTCGAACAAGGCAATCGTGCGCCGGCCTTCCCCCAGTCCGCAGCTCACGATGGCCTTGCGAAGCCCTTGACGGGGCTGTTCGGTGATGGTGTGGAAGAGGCGATTGAGACGGTGGTGGAGCAGGGCCTCGGCGGGCGTCATGCCGCGGGTCTGGTCGAACCAGAAGTCGAGGCAGTCTTCACTGATGCCCAGATGCCCTGCCACCTGGCTGATCGTGATCGGCTCGTGAAAGTGGCGGGCGAAGTAATGGAGCGTGCGCCCCACCACCATCTGGCCAGACTGGCCAGCTATTCGGCAACCCTCGGGTACGGCACGCATCGCGTCAGTTCGCTTCCGACCTGTCTTAGGGACCTCGACTGCCTGTGGATCGATGGGCTGCGGATTCGGCACAATTTGCACAATTACGGCTCTGCTTCTGCCACAGTCCGCAACCTTGTGCAGCAAAGCTCAAAAAAAGCAGCTGGTGTGACACGGCTGCAGCGCGCTGCCCCGTCGGCCTGTAGGGTGAGAACGATTCAGGATCACTCTTCAGCAGGTTTCTTTCCAGCGGCGCTTTCCCCGACCCGGTCCAGCCGCTCGCGTTGCGAGCCTCTCCGGGTCATCTCACGGGCCCCATCGGCCCACAGATCGGTTTCTCCTCCAGGCCAGCGACTTTCTCCAGGGCGTTCGACGAATCAATACCCAATCTCATTCCAGTTCATTTCATGACCATTTACGTGGGCAACCTCTCCTTCGACGCCGAGGTGGAGGACCTTCAGCACCTGTTCGGTGAATACGGTTCGGTGCGCAAGTGCAGCCTGCCCCTTGATCGCGACACCGGCCGCAAGCGTGGTTTCGCCTTTGTGGAGTTCGCCGAGGAATCCGACGAACAGAAAGCCATCGACGACCTCCAGGATGTGGAGTGGATGGGTCGCATGATCCGTGTCAACAAGGCCGAGCCCCGTGGCGGCGGTGGCGGCGGCGGTGGTGGCGGCGGCGTTCGCAAGAGCTGGTGAGCCCAGCTTCTGCGCCGGGGTCCAGGCCCTACGGCCTGGCCCTGGCCAGCAGGGCCCGATCACTGGGGATGCGCAGACCATGCGCCCAGCCCAGACGCTCCAGTCCACGAATGAAGCGATAGGTGGGGTCGGGCAGTGTCCTGACCTGCCCGTCGTGCACAGTGAAACCCTGGCGCACCGACGCCTGGAAGGCGTGATGCAGGTTGTGCCAGCCTTCCCCAAGTGTGATCAGGGCCACCCAGCGGTTGTTGCGGCTGGCGTCCCCGGTGACGAACGGCTGGTCACCGACCAGATGGGCCACGGAATTCACCGAGGCCACGCCGTGATAGAGGAGCGTGGTGCTCAGGCAGTAGGCACCCAGCCATTCCAGCCCTCCCAGCTGCCACGACAGCCAGGCCAGTGCCAGGGGGGGCAGCACCTGCAGTCGGTCCATCAAGCGCAGCACCGGGTCGGCCTCCACGTCGGCGGGTAGCTGGCGCGGGTGGAAATCCTTGCTGAACAGCCAACCCGCCTGGGAATGCCAGGCCCCGCGCCAGCCCGTGACCGGTGCCAGGGGCGAATGGCTGTCCAGGTCGGTGTCCACATGGCGGTGGTGCTGCAGATGGTGAGCCTTCCACCAGCTCGGGCCCATCTGGCCGGAGGCCGTGGCGATCAGGCAGCCCAGCCACCACACAAGCCTTGGCGCCCGGTAGCTGCCATGGGTCACCAGTCGGTGGTAGATGGCCGTGGTGGCCAGCATGCGCAGCAGATAGAGGCCCAGGGCCCAGAGGGCCGCGGCGGGTCCGAGGCCGGTGAACACCAGCAGTGCACAGCCCAGATGGGTCAGGATCATGCACACCGGGCCGAGGCCATGCAGAAAGCGGCGCAACCGGAACCGCCGCTGCTGGGGCAGGGGCCGGGAGGGCTGAGTTGAGATCTGCAGAGGACGACCTGAGAATGGATCACCTTAGAAGCGATCCCGGGGCAGAGAGAGCCAGCGGCGCGCCTCGGGATCCCGTTCCGGCGCCCGTGCTGGTCTTTGACGGCGGCTGTCCCTTCTGCCGTCACTTCGCTGAGCTCAGTGAACTGCGCGGCGGCATCCCCGATCTGCAGATCCGTGACGGCCGGGCCGACCATGCCCTGCGCGCAGCGCTCGAGCGGCGCGGCTACCGGCTGGCCAATGGCGCCATGGTGCTGCTCGGGGATCAGGTGCTCCACGGCGCCGAGGCCATCCAGTGGATCTGTGCGCGGATGCAGCCCAGCGATCAGTTGTTGGGCCTGATGGCCCCACTGCTGGCGGCCCAGCCGCGCTCCCGCGCTGTCTATCCCCTGCTCCTGTTGGCGCGGCGGCTGGCCCTGGGGCTCAAGGGCCTGCCCGTGGATCCGTCAGCCCCCGGACCCTCCCGGCCCCGGCCATGAAACCGGCCATGAAAAAGGCGGTGGCGAGGTCCTCCGACCAAGCCACCGCCTGAAACTGATGCCGCCTCAGCGCAGGAACAGCATCTCCTGGTAGGAGGGCAGGGGCCAGCTGGCGTCGTCGATCAGCATCTCCAGCCCGTCCACCGCTGCGCGGATGGCCAGCATGCTCGGCACCAGCACATCGGCGCAGTAGCGCATGTGGGCATCCACCCCATGGGGAGAATTCTCCATGGCCTCCTCGAGCTTGAGGCAGGAAGTTACGAGCTGTTGGTTGAGGGTGGCCACCTTGGTGACCAGGGAGCGGTCGGTGGGGATGCCGAGGGCTTCCTGGTTCTTGAGCGAGAGGGAGAGCTTGTCGAGGCAGTCCATCACCACCGGGTACACCTGGGTGCGGGCCATGCGCACCGCCAGCCTGGTCTCCACCTCGATCGCCAGGATGTACTGCTCGGCATACACCTCATAACGGCTTTCCAGCTCGGTGGCGCTGAGCACCCCGGTGCGCTCGAACAGCTCGCGGATTTCCGGACGCTTGAGCACCGGCAGGGCATCGGCGGAGGTGGGCAGGTTTTCCAGCCCCCGCTCCTCCACGGCCATGCGGTGCCACTCGGAGGAGTAGCCGTCACCGCCGAACACCACCGAATCGTGCTCCTCCATGGCGCTCTTGAGCACGGTGAAGGCGGCCTCCTCCAACGGCATGCCGGAGGCCATCTTGCTCTCCAGCTGGTCGGAGATCCAGGCCAGGGAATCGGCCAGGATCGTGTTCAGGGCCACCAGCGGGCCGGCCACCGACTGGCCCGAGCCCACCGCCCGGAATTCGAAGCGGTTGCCCGTGAAGGCGAAGGGGGAGGTGCGGTTGCGGTCGCCCGGGTCCTTGTTCAGGTCGGGCAGGGTGTCCACCCCGAGGGACATCAGCGCGGATTTGGCAGAACCCTGAAGTGTGCCGCTCTTGATCTGGTTGAACACGTCCTCGAGCTGGCTGCCGAGGTACACCGAGATGATCGCCGGCGGCGCCTCGTTGGCACCGAGACGGTGGTCGTTGCTGGCGGTGGCGATCACGGCACGGAGCAGGGGGCCGTAGCAGTGCACGCCGCGAATCACCGCGGCGCAGAACAGCAGGAACTGGAGGTTTTCGTGGGGGGTGCTGCCCGGATCGAGCAGGTTGCCCTGGGTGGGGTTGCCGATCGACCAGTTCACGTGCTTACCGCTGCCGTTCACCCCGGCGAAGGGTTTTTCGTGCAGCAGGCAGGTGAAGCCGTGTTTCTTGGCGGTGTTGCGCAGCACCGTCATGGTCAGCTGCTGGTGGTCGGTGGCCACGTTGGCCGCCTCGAAGTACGGAGCCAGCTCGAACTGGCCCGGGGCCACCTCGTTGTGCCGGGTCTTGGCGGGGATGCCCAGGCAGTAGAGCTGGCGCTCCACGTCCTGCATGAACACCTGCACCCGCTCGGGGATGGCGCCGAAGTAGTGGTCGTCGAACTGCTGGCCCTTGGCTGGCGGTGCGCCGAACAGGGTGCGCCCGGACAGTTGCAGATCGGGTCGCAGGGCGGTGAAGGCAGAGTCCACGAGGAAATATTCCTGCTCGGCTCCGCAGCTGGAGTTCACCGGGGCGATCTCGGTTTCCCCCAGCAGCCGCAGCAGGCGCTGGGCCTGCTTGTTCATCGCCGCGTTGGAGCGCAGCAGGGGCGTTTTCTTGTCGAGGGCCTCACCGGTCCAGGACACGAACACGGTGGGGATGCAGAGGGTCACGCCATTGGGCGTCTCCATCAGATAGGCCGGGCTGGTGGCATCCCAGGCGGTGTAACCGCGGGCTTCGAAGGTGGAGCGGATGCCGCCGTTGGGGAAGGAGGAGCCGTCGGGTTCTCCCTGCACCAGCAGCTTGCCGGTGAACTCGGTGATCGCCTTGCCGTCGCCCTGGACGGAGATGAAGCCGTCGTGCTTCTCGGCGGTGAGGTTGGTGAGGGGATAGAAAACGTGGGCGTAATAGAGCGCCCCGCGGTTGGTCGCCCAGTCCTTCATGGCCTGGGCGACAACATTGGCCACCGCGCCATCAAGTTTCGAGCCCTCGACCATCGAGCGCTGCATCGACTTGAACACCTCCTTGGGGAGGGCGGACTTCATCTTCTCCAGGGTGAACACGTCTCGGGCCCAGAGATCCTTGAGTTCGCTGGCGGGTGCCACCTCCAGGGGGGGACGGGCGCTGATGTCCCCGATCGCCTGCAGGCGGGACAGTGAGGGCATGAGTAGCGATTGATGCGGAACCTATACCAAACTCCCCGCACCCCCCTTCCTGTTGCTGCCGTTGATACCGGATTGCTGCGGAGCCGAACCAGGCGAGGCTGCAGCTGCCCGCTGGCTCTGGCAGGGTTGTGCTGATTTCGCCATGTTGGCGGGCGGGGCTGACCGTCCTGAGTGCGGGTTTCGGTAGTGGTTCAGGCAGCGCGTTGCCCCCTGGTGGGGGCAAAAGTGGGGGATTGTCCGCCGTCAGCCACGCACGCCATGGCCCTGGAGAACTCCCCCATCCAGCCCGCTGCCGCGGCGCAGCCTGTGCCCCTGTCCGGATCTGCCCTCTCGAGCCCCCTGGCCGAGGCGATCCGCCGCCACCTCTTCTTCAGCCAGGCCAAATCCCCCTCCCTGGCCACCCGGCACGATCACTACCGGGCCCTGGCCCTGGCGGTGCGGGATCGCCTGCTGCAGAAGTGGGTGGACACGGCCGAGACCTACACCCAGAGCCATGTGCGCACGGCTGTGTACCTCTCCGCCGAATTCCTGCTCGGCCCCCACCTGGACAACAATCTGGTGAATCTCGGCATCCGCGCGGAGGCGTGCGCCGCCTGTGCCGAGCTGGGGCTTGATCTGGAGGTGCTGCTGGCTGAGGAACCGGAGCCCGGCCTGGGCAATGGCGGTCTCGGCCGTCTGGCCGCCTGCTTCCAGGAGTCGATGGCCACCCTGGAGCTGCCGGCGATCGGCTACGGCATCCGCTACGAATTCGGCATCTTCCGCCAGCAGATCACATCGGCAGGCCAGCAGGAGGGCACCGATCCCTGGCTGGCCCAGGGCAACCCCTGGGAGGTGATCCGTCCGGAGTGGAGCTACCCGGTGCAGATCGGCGGCCAGACCGTGATCGGCGTGGCCTACGACACCCCGATCCTGGGCTTCGGGGTGAACACCGCCAACACCCTGAGGCTGTGGTCGGCCACCGCAGCGGACGCCTTCGACTTCGCCTCCTTCAACTCCGGCGACTACGCCAGGGCGGTGCTGCGCAAGATGCAGTCGGAGACCCTCTCCAAAGTTCTCTATCCCAACGACGAGTTTGATCAGGGCAAGCGCCTGCGGCTCTCCCAGCAGATCTTCTTCGTGAGCTGCTCCCTGCAGGACATGTTCCGGATCCTCAAGGGCCAGGGGCTGAAACCCGAGCAGTTCCACACCAAGTTTGCCGTTCAGCTCAACGACACCCATCCGGCGATCGCCGTGGCCGAGCTGATGCGGCTGCTGCTCGATGTGCACCATCTCGACTGGGACACCGCCTGGACCATCACCACCGCCAGCCTCAGCTACACCAACCACACGCTGCTGCCCGAGGCGCTGGAAACCTGGGGAGTGGAGCTGTTCGAGCAGCTGCTGCCCCGCCAGCTCGAGATCATCTACGAGATCAATGTCCGCTTCCTGCGCATGGTGCGCATCCGCTATCCGGGCAACCCCGAGAAGCTGGGTCGCATGTCTCTGATCGAGGAAGGGAATGGGCGGCGGGTGCGCATGGCCCATCTGGCCTTGGTGGGCTGCCATCACACCAACGGTGTGGCCGAACTGCACAGCCGGCTGCTGCGCGAGCATGTGCTGGCTGATTTCGCCGAGCTCTGGCCTGAGCGCTTCACCAACGTCACCAACGGCGTCACCCCCCGCCGCTGGATGGCAGTGGCCAACCCCCCCTTGGCCGAGCTGCTCGATGGGGTGCTGGGGGAGCGCTGGCGCCACGACCTTGAGGCGCTGCAGGGCCTCAGCGCCCACGCCGGCGACCCTGCCTTTCTGAAGCGCTGGCAGGAGGTGAAGGACCGCGGCAAACGGCGCCTGATCCAACACGTGCAGGAGCAGCTCGGAGTGCTGCTGGATCACACGTCGCTGTTCGATGTGCAGGTGAAGCGAATCCATGAATACAAGCGCCAGCATCTGGCCGCCCTGCTGATCGTGGAGCGCTATCTGCGCCTGCGCAACGGCGAGGATCTGCCGCCGCGCACCTTCCTGTTCGGCGGCAAGGCGGCTCCGGGCTATGCCATGGCCAAGCTGATCATCCGTCTGATCGTGGGCATCGCCGGGATCGTGAACATGGATCCGGCCATGGAGGGCCGCCTGCGGGTGGTGTTCCTGCCCAACTTCAGCGTGAAACTGGGTCAGCTGGTGTATCCGGCGGTAGACCTCTCCGAGCAGATCTCTACCGCCGGCAAGGAGGCCTCCGGCACCGGCAACATGAAGATGGCACTCAACGGCGCGGTGACGATCGGCACCCTCGATGGCGCCAATGTGGAGATCCGCGAACGGGTGGGGGATGAGAACTTCTTCCTGTTCGGCCACACCACCGAGCAGGTGGCAGAGCTCGATCGACTCGGCTACCACCCGATGTCCTGGATTGATCAGGATCCGATGGTGCGTGAGGTGCTTGCCCTGATCGGATCAGGCCAGTTCAGCGAAGGCGACCGGGAACTGTTCCATCCCCTGCTGGCCAGTCTCACCAGCTCCGATCCCTTCAAGGTGATGGCCGACCTCGGTGATTACCGCCGCGCCCAGGAGGCGGTGGATCAGGCCTGGCTCGATCGGCAGGGCTGGGCGCGCCGGTCGCTGGCCAACACCGCCGCCTGTGGCTTCTTCTCCAGTGATCGCTCGATCCACGACTATGCCGAGCGCATCTGGAACGTTCAGCCCGTGACGGTGCCGGGGCAGGCCTGAGGATTCAGGGGGGACGCATCCCGCCCTCCGGCTGCAGGATGGGGGAAGCAGGGAGTTGACTGATGGACGCGGATCTGGTGCTTCCCCTGGCGACCGGGTCCGGCTTGATCCTGCGACCGCTGAGACGAGCCGGTGGCCATGAACAGCTGGTCTTCCTTCAGGCCTGAGCGGCGGCTGGAGCCTCCCCTCTGGGCCAACCGGCACCAGGCCGGGCTTGAGCTGGCCCGGGCCTGCGGCCGTCTGCGCAACCCAGTGCTGCCCGTGACCCTGGTGGCATTGCCCCGGGGCGGGGTGCCTGTGGCGGCGGCCATGGCCAGCGAACTGGGCTGCTCCCTGGCCACCTGGTCGGTGCGCAAGGTGGCCGATCCCGCCATCCCCGAGGTGGCGATCGGGGCCGTGGCCCCCGGCGGGGTGGCTGTGTGGCGTAATGGCGGCGGCGCCCGCAGCCACGAGAGCGCCGCCCGTCGCCGGGGCTGGCTGGCGGAGCAGGAGGCGGAGCTGGAGCGCCGGCAGCGGCTGTTCGGTGATCCGCCGCCCGAGCAGTTGTGCGGCCGCCATCTGGTGGTGGTGGATGACGGCATTGCCACCGGCATGACGGTGGAGGCGGCCCTGCGGTCGCTGCGCCGCCTGGAGCCGGCTCGGCTGGAGCTGGCGGTGCCGGTGGTGGATCGCCGCGTGGCGGACTGGCTTTCGGCTCTGGTGGATCGCCTCACGGTGCTGGCTCCCGTGGATGACCTCACGTCCGTGGGCCTCTGGTACTCCCAGTTTGAGCAGCTCAGCGACGCCCAGGTGCTGGAGCTGCTGGCCCGGATTCGGACAAAATAGCGGGGCTGCGGGCCGGCCTCGGCAACCAGCAGCGTGCTCAGAAGCCCACTGCGTCGAGAGTCTGGCGCAGCAAACCGGCGCTGCGCTCGAGGTCGCGGCGCTCGTGGGCCGAGAGGGCCAGGCGCAGCCTGGCCACAGCGCCGGTGTGGTTCACCACGGTGGGCAGGCTCAGGCACACATCCGGGAGACCGTCGTCTGCTCCCACCCGGGTGCTGACCGTCAGCACCTGTTCGCGGCTGCGCAGCACCGCCTCCACGATCTCAGCCGTGGCCAGGCCGATGGCCCAGGAGGTGCTGCCCTTGCGCCGGATGATCTCACCGGCCGCCTGGCGCACCTCCCGGTTGAACAGCGCCCACAGTTCGGGATCCTCCACGACCGGGGGATGGCCGCTGTCGTCGAACAGCCCCAGACCTCCCACCGCCACGCGGCTCCATACCGGCACCTCGCTGTCGCCGTGCTCGCCGATCACCCAGGCCTGCACATCGTGGGGGTCGAGACCCACCCGGCGGCTGATCGCCATGCGGAACCGCGCTGAATCCAGCACAGTGCCCGAACCCAGAACACGGTGATGGGGGAAGCCGCTCAGTTCCCCGGCGATGTGGGTGAGCGGATCCACCGGGTTGCTGACCACCAGAAGCACCGCCCGGGGGCAATGCTCCGCGATCGCAGGGATGATGTGGCGGAACAGCTCCGCGTTGGCCTCGATCAGCTCCAGCCGCGACTGGCCTGATTTCTGGGCGACGCCGGCGGTGATCACCACCAGATCGGCGCCCTGGCCCTCCCGCTCGATGCGGCCGGCCCGTACGTCGGCGCGCGGCAGGAAGGGCATGCCGTGGCAGAGGTCCATCACCTCCCCCTCCAGACGTTCGGTGGCCACGTCCACGAGCACCAGCTCCTCCAGGCAGCCGCGATGCAGCATCGACAGGGCGCAGGCCATGCCCACGGCACCGCAGCCCACGATCGCCACCTTGCGGTGGGAGAGGGTGGGTCTCCCCCGGGCAGGGCCCAGAGCGCTGAAGCGCTGGCGCAGCAGCCCCAGGCCTTCGCCCACTGGATCGTGGGGACCTGGGAAGCTGGCGATCGGCGCGAGGTCGGTCATGGCGAGGGGAGATGCCTCGGGGCCCGCAGCCGCTCAAGCTCTCACGCCTCTGCCTGGGGGGCCGCATCCCCGGACACAGGCTCCACCTGGCAGCGCACACCGAGGTGGTGCAGGTCCTGGGCCAGCAGCTCGCTGATGTCCCGATCCAGGCGGGGCGTGTGGTGCTCGGCGCCATCGAGCAGGCCGAGCATCTCGCCGGGCTGGCGTCCCAGCCAGCGGGCCAGGCACTGCTGCAGCTCGAAGCGGCGGTCGCCATCGAGGGGCCCGATCACCTGCAGCCGCAGGCACCAGGCGGGCGGGCTGCTGCGGCCCAGCTCCACCCGCCGCAGAGCGCTCAGGTCGGCCAGCACGGTGAGCTGGTCGCCGGCCGCCACAATCGTTTCGGCCCGGGGCAGCGCCAGGGAGCTGGCGCTGCGGGCACGGCGCAGGGCGATGCAGGTGAGCCCGTAGCCGTTGTCCAGCCGGGTGACGCTGCGGCCGCAGAGGCTGTCATCGGCGCTGATGCCGTAGCGCACCAGCATCAGGGTCACACCGCGGATGCGGCACACCCCCAGCACCACTTCGCCGAAGGCCGTGGCCACGATCGCGTCCGCCACCAGGTCGGTGGTGGAGATCACGGTCATTCCCCCGAGCAGATCCCCCAGCTGCTCGGAGGCCCCCATCGCGGCGGCGAGCAGGGCCAGCCGTGCCTGCGGCCAGCGCTGCTGCAGGGCCAGGGCGGTATGCAGGTTGCCCAGCAGATCTGCTGACAACACCCCCACCCCTGCGGCCGGTTGGCGGGGTAGCAAGGCCAGGGCCTCCTCCAGCCGCAGAGGTGGTGCCGCGCCGCTGCCCTCCTGCTCGCTCACCCGCAGCACACTGCAGCGCTCACGCTCCAGATCCTGCTGAACCCGATCGGCGAGGGCCCCGCCCTCGATCAGCAGCACCAGCGGGCGGTCCCGGCGCGGCGCCCGCGGTCGCCGCAACCCCAGGCGATCGCGCAGCAGCCACTCCAGGATCACCGCCACCAGGGCGGAGGTGAGCATCGTGCCCACCAGGGCATAGAGCAAACTTCCTCCGATCAGCCAGCCGCTGGCCTCGCCGATGGAGCGCTCGTCGGTGAGGAACACGGCCACCGCGTCCACGTACTCGCCCTTGAGCAGGGCCAGGGTCACAAACACCCCCTGCCGCCAGCCGTGGGGGCCGGCGAACAGCTGCAGCCCGGCCAGCAGCAGGGCCAGCACGGCTCCAACCAGGATCCACTGCAGAGATGTGCGTCGCTGCAGCCAGCCCTGAAGCCGCTCTCGCCAGCGCCACCAGCCCGTCCAGGGCCTCTGCTGCTGGCCTTCAGCCCCCCCTGCAGTCAGGGTCGCGCTGGGCAGCGGCAGGCCCACCAGAGCCAGCGGTGTCACCAGCAGCGGTGGACCCTCCGTGGTGCCGAGATGGAGTACCCGCTGGTAGCGGCGGTCCTCCAGGCGTCCTTCGGTGAGGCCGTAGGCCTGGCCCTCCACCCGAAACAGGGCCGCCTCGCGGCTGGGCCGCAGGGCGGCGGTGATGGCCTCGGCCGTGAGCAGCACCGGATCCACCACGGCGATGCCGGGCAGTTTCTCCTCCAGCAGCGCGGCGAAGTCGGCCTGCTGACTGGAGGAGCGCACCACGATCTGGGCCCGGGGATTGAGCAGCCGCACCTGCAGGGCGGCCTCGAAATTCACCGTGCTCAGGGAGCTGAGCAACAGCACGCTGCGGGCCTGCTCCGCCCCTGCCGCCCGCAGCACATGGGGGAGGCGCATGTCACCGAGCACCAGGTCGGGATCCAGCCGTCGCTCCAGTTCGGGATCGCGCCAGCTGGGACGCTGCAGATCGAGGCCGCGCAGGGCCACATCAAAACGGCTGAGGCGCTGCAGGCAGGCCTGGCCCATGGCACCGAGGCCGCACACCAGCACCGGTGGCGTCGCCATCACACCTGCAGGGCAACGCAGTCAGGTTATGGCCCCCCAGCCACGCTTCCCGGCGTTCAGGCCGGTGAGGTTGTGTGGACTACGTCCCTACCTTGCCGGTGTTGATGTGCCGTTAACCCTGGGGGCTCAGGGTGTGGGAAATGCGATCCCTTGCGGCCATGACCAGCACCTCCTCCCGGGCCGAGCTGCCCACTCCCGCCGGTTACGGCGATCCTCAGCGCAACGGCCTCAGCGCCGGCGATCTGTTCGACGGCATGACCGAACACCTTCTCTACACCTTGGGCATCCGGGTGCAGGGGGCCAGCGTGCACGACCTCTACATGGCCCTGAGCTATGCGGTGCGCGACCGGCTGATGACCCGCCACCTCGCCACCAAGGACCAGCTGCGCGGCGGGGCCTCCAAGGTGGTGGCCTACCTCTCGGCCGAGTTTCTGATCGGTCCCCAGCTGGGCAACAACCTGCTGATGCTGGGCATCCAGGGCGAGGCCGCCGAAGCCGTGCAGCGCTTCGGCGGCCCGGGGCTGTCGGAGCTGCTGGCGGTGGAGGAGGAGCCCGGCCTGGGCAACGGCGGCCTCGGCCGCCTGGCCGCCTGCTATCTGGAGTCGCTCGCCAGCCTGGAGATCCCCGCCAGTGGCTACGGCATCCGCTACGAGTTCGGCATCTTCGACCAGGTGATCAGGGACGGCTGGCAGGTGGAGATCACCGACAAGTGGCTCAAGGGCGGCTGGCCCTGGGAGCTGGTGTACCCCGATCAGAGCGTGTCGGTGGGCTTTGGGGGCCATGTGGAGAGCTACTGGGATCAGTCTGGAGCTGAGCGCAGGCGCTGGCTGCCGGCCTACCGGGCCCTCGGCGTTCCCCACGACGTGCCGGTGCTGGGCTACCGGGTGAACAGCTGTGACCGGATCCGGCTGTGGCGCGCAGTGGCGGCGGAATCCTTCGATGTGCACGCCTTCAACGCCGGTGATTTCCAGCGGGCCGTGCAGGAGAAGGTGGCCAGCGAAACCCTCTCCAAGGTGCTCTACCCCAACGACGGCACCGATCAGGGCAAGCGTTTGCGGCTCGAGCAGCAGCACTTCTTCGTGAGCTGCTCGCTGCAGGACATGCTGCGCCACCTCGACCAGCGCGGCGCCCCGGTGCAGACCTTCGCCGACCACTGGGCCGTGCAGCTCAACGACACCCATCCCGCCATCGCCGTGGCCGAGCTGATGCGGTTGCTGGTGGATGAGCGCCAGCTGGGCTGGGACGAAGCCTGGCAGATCACAGGCGCCGCCATCGCCTACACCAATCACACCCTGCTGCCGGAGGCCCTGGAGCGCTGGGAGCTGGGCCTGTTCGGCTCCCTGCTGCCGCGTCATCTGGAGATCATCTACGAGATCAATGCCCGCTTCCTGCAGCAGGTGCGGCTGCAGGCTCCCGGTGATCTCGAGCTGCTGGGGCGGGTGTCGATCATCCAGGAGGACGGCCCCAGGGCGGTGCGCATGGCCCATCTGGCCACCGTTGCGGCCCACCACGTCAACGGCGTGGCGGCCCTGCACAGCGCCTTGGTGAAGACCGACCTCTTCCCCGATTTCGCCGCCCTCTGGCCGCAGAAGTTCACCAACATCACCAACGGTGTGACGCCCCGGCGTTGGCTGGCCCTTGCCAATCCGCCCATGGACGCGTTGCTGGGCGACACCATCGGCGCCGATTGGCCGGCCCATATCGAGCGCCTGCGGGAGCTGGAACCCCTCGCCGCCGACAGCGGCTTCCAGCAGCGCTGGGCGGCCTGCAAGCTCGACTGCAAGCGCCGGCTCGCCGCCGTGATCGCCGAGCAGTCGCAGCTGCTGGTGGATCCCACCTCCCTGTTCGACGTGCAGGTGAAGCGGATCCATGAATACAAGCGCCAGCACCTCAATGCCCTGCAGGTGGTGCTGCAGTACCTGCGCATCAAGCACGGCGACACCGAGGGCATGGTGCCCCGCACGGTGATCTTCGGAGGCAAGGCGGCGCCCGGCTACTGGATGGCGAAGCTGATCATCCGCTTCATCAACGGCATCGCCCAGACGATCAACGCCGATCCCCACAGCCGCGGCCTGCTCAATGTGGCCTTTCTCGCGGATTACAACGTGAAGCTGGGCGAGCGGGTGTACCCGGCCGCCGATCTGTCGGAGCAGATCTCCACCGCCGGCCTGGAGGCGTCCGGCACGGGAAACATGAAGTTCGCCCTCAATGGCGCGCTCACCATCGGAACCCTCGACGGCGCCAACGTGGAGATCCGCGAGCAGGTGGGCGCGGAGAACTTCTTCCTGTTCGGCAACACCACCGAGCAGATCGCCGAGCTGCGCCGCGACTACCGGCCCTGGGAATGGGTGGAGCGGGTGCCGCTGCTGCGGGAGGCCCTCGAGCTGATCGAACGCGGCCACTTCAGCGACGGTGACACCGACCTGTTCCGGCCGCTGGTGCAGACCATCGTGGGCAGCGATTCCTACTTCCTGCTGGCTGATCTTGGCGACTACCTGCGCAGCCAGAACGAGGCCTCGCGCCTGTGGGCCGATCCCCCGGCCTGGCAACGTGCGTCGATTCTCAACACCGCCCGCAGCGGCTACTTCAGTTCCGACCGCGCCATCCGTGAGTACGCCGAGCGGGTGTGGGGGGTGCAGCCCCTGCCAGTGGTGATGACGCAGGGGGCGGGCTGATGGCCTCCACGGCGCCTGCATCCCCCCCCCCTGCCGGCCACGGTGAGGTGGTGCTCATCCGTCATGGCGAAACCGAATGGAGCCTCTCCGGCCAGCACACCGGCCGCACCGACATCCCCCTCACCGCCCACGGCGAACAGCAGGCGCTGAGGCTGGCCCCGGCACTGGCGGGCCGCCACGTCCAGCGGGTGCTGTGCAGTCCGCTGCGACGGGCACGCCGCACCTGCGAGCTGGCCGGTCTGGGCGCCGAGGCTGAGATCGAGCCGGATCTGTTGGAGTGGGACTACGGCGCCTACGAGGGCCGCACCCCGGCCCAGATCCGGGCCGAAGTGCCCGACTGGCTGGTGTTCCGCGATGGCTGTCCGGGAGGGGAGTTGCCCCAGGCCATCGGCGCGCGGGTGGATCGGGTGATCGAGCGCGTGCGGGCGCTGGATGGCCCGCTGGCCCTGTTTGCCCACGGCCATGTGCTGCGGGTGCTGGGCGCCCGCTGGATCGGTCTGCCGCCCGCCGCTGGGGCCCACTTTCTGCTCGACACCTCCACCCTCACCGTCCTCTCCTGGTATCGGGGGGTGCCGGCGATCCGCTGCTGGAACGCCCCGCTTTGAGCCGCCCCCATCCCCTTCCAGCCATCCCCTTCCACCCATTCCCTCGTCCGCCGATGCCGGCGGCTCAGCCCATGACCGATGCCTGGCAGCGCTACCAGCAGTGGCTGGTGCATCTCCCCGATCTCGATCTCTACCTGGATGCCAGCCGCATGGCGGTGGATGAGGCGGACGTGCATCGGTTGGCCGAGCCGTTCGATCGCGCCTTTGCGGCCATGGAGGCCCTGGAAGCCGGGGCCATCGCCAATCCGGATGAGCAGCGCATGGTGGGGCACTACTGGCTGCGGGACCCGCAGCGCGCCCCCAGCCCGGACATCCGAGAGGCGATCAGCGGCGGCCTGCAGGCGATCGAGCGCTTCGCCGCCGACATCCACCTCGGGCGGATCAGGCCCCCCGAGGCCGAGCGGTTCACCCATCTGCTGGCGATCGGCATTGGCGGTTCCGCCCTTGGGCCCCAATTCGTGGCGGCGGCCCTGGCACCGGATCAGCCCTCTCTGGCGATGCACTTCATCGACAACACCGACCCGGCTGGCATCGACCGGGTGCTGGCCGCTCTGCAGGAGCGTCTTCCCACCACCCTGGTGCTGGTCACCAGCAAGTCCGGTGGCACACCGGAACCCCGCAACGGCATGCTCGAGGTGCGAGAGGCCTTCGAGCGGCAGGGGCTCGATTTCCCGCCCCAGGCCGTGGCGATCACCATGCCCGGCAGCCGCATGGACCAACTGGCGGAGCAGCAGCACTGGCTGGCCAGGTTTGCCATGCACGACTGGGTGGGCGGACGCAGCTCGGAGCTCTCGGCGGTGGGGTTGCTGCCGGCGGCGCTGCAGGGCATCGACATCCGTGGCCTGCTGGAGGGGGCTCGACGGATGGATGCCAGCACCCGCCTGCGTGACATCCGCCGCAATCCGGCGGCCCTGCTCGCCCTCTGCTGGCACTGCGCCGGTGAGGGGCGAGGCAGCAAGGACATGGTGGTGCTGCCCTACAAGGACAGCCTGCTGCTGTTCAGCCGCTACCTCCAGCAGCTGGTGATGGAGTCGCTCGGCAAGGAGCGCGACCTGGATGGCCAGGTGGTGCATCAGGGCATCGCCGTGTACGGCAACAAGGGCTCCACCGATCAGCACGCCTACGTGCAGCATCTGCGGGAGGGGATCCCCAACTTCTTCGCCACCTTCATCGAGGTGCTGGACGACCGCTCGGGGGACTCGATTGAGGTGGAGCCTGGCGTGACCAGCGGGGATTTCCTCTGCGGTTTTCTGCTGGGCACCCGCCAGGCCCTGCATGAGAACGGCCGCCAGTCGATCACCATCACCATCCCCCGGGTTGATGGCCTGCGGGTGGGGGCCCTGATCGCCCTCTATGAGCGGGCGGTGGGCCTCTACGCCTCGCTGGTAAACATCAACGCCTATCACCAGCCAGGCGTGGAGGCGGGCAAGACGGCAGCTGCGGCGATCCTGGCGCTTCAGGCCCGGGTGCTGGAGGCCCTGAAGGCCGCTGAGTCGCCCCGCTCCCTGCAGGAGCTGGCAGCGGATGCCAATGCCGCCGATCGGGTTGAGACTGTGTATCAGGTGCTGCGCCACCGAGCTGCCAATGACCCCGGGATCGAGCTCAGCGGCGATCCCGCCAGCCCCGATTCCCTGCGCTTCCGCCACCGTCAGCCTGCCCTGCGTTCATGACCCTCACCAGCGCCCCCGCCACCTTCCCGATCGATCTCGGCGCCTACCGGCCGCTGTCGCTCGATCTCGCCCAGCCCGGCCTCAGCGACAGCCAGCGGGCAGACCTGCAGGCCAACATCCAGCTCTGCCGCGACGCCATCGTGTTCTTCACCGCCACCGGCGCCGCCCGGGGGGTGGGCGGGCACACCGGCGGGCCCTACGACGTGGTGCCGGAGGTGGTGCTGCTGGACGCGCTCTTCCGCGGCAACCCGGACCGGTTTGTGCCGATCTTCTTTGATGAGGCCGGCCACCGGGTGGCGATCCAGTACCTGATGGCGGTGCTGCAGGGCCATCTGCCGGCCGATGCGCTGCTGCGCTATCGCGAGGCCCATGCGCGCCTGCCCGGCCACCCGGAGCTGGGCCTCACCCCCGGGGTGGCCTTCAGTTCCGGTCGCCTCGGTCACCTCTGGCCGTTCGTGAACGGTGTGGCCCTGGCGAATCCCGATCGGGTGCTGGTGTGCCTGGGCTCCGATGGCGCCCAGCAGGAGGGGGATGACGCCGAGGCGGCCCGCTTTGCGGTGGCCCACGGGCTCAACGTGAAGCTGCTGATCGACGACAACGACGTGACGATCGCCGGCCACCCCTCCGACTACATGCCGGGCTACGACCTGGAGAGCACCCTGGCGGGTCATGGTCTGGCGACCCTGTCCGGGGACGGAGAGGACCTTGACGACCTCCACCGGCGACTGCGCCAGGCGGTGCTCAGCGACGGCCCGGTGGCCCTGATCAACCGCCGGCCGATGGCGGTGGGCATCGCCGGCATCGAAGGCTCCACCCACGGCCACGACGTGATTCCGGTGGACCGGGCGATCACCTATCTCGAGGCCCGTGGCCGCCAGGAGGCGGCCGACCACCTGCGCGCGATCACCAAACCGGAGAACCCCACCGGCCGCCGCGGCAGCGGCGAGCGCATGGAGGCCAACCGCAACGTGTTCGGCGACACCCTGGTGGAGATCCTGGCTGGGCTGTCGCCGGAGCAACGCAAACAACGGGTGCTGTGTGTGGACAGCGATCTGGAGGGCTCCTGCGGCCTGGCCCAGATCCGCAAGGCCTACCCGGAGATCTTCGTGCGCGGCGGCATCATGGAGCGTGCCAATTTCTCCGCCGCGGCTGGTTTCGGCATGGAGGCTGGCCGCCAGGGGATCTTCGCCACCTTCAGCGCCTTCCTGGAGATGTGCATCTCCGAGATCACCATGGCGCGGCTCAATGGTGCCAACGTGCTGGCCCACTTCTCCCATGCCGGCATCGACGACATGGCCGACAACACCTGCCATTTCGGCCTCAACAACCTGTTCGCCGACAATGGGCTGGAGGAGGGGAACAGCACCCGGCTCTACTTCCCCGCCGACGCCGGCCAGATGGGGGCCTGCGTGCAGGCGGTGTTCAAGGATCCAGGGCTGCGCTTCGTGTTTTCCACCCGCTCCAAGGTGCCCAACCTGCTCGACCACCAGGGCCACGACCTCTACGGCGAGGACTACGTGTTCCATCCGGGTCGGGATGAATGGGTTCGTCGGGGGGGCGATGGGGTGATCGTGAGCTTCGGCGAGTCGCTCTACCGCTGCCTCGATGCCGTGGAGCAGCTGCGCGAGGAGGGTCTGGAGGTGGGCCTGGTGAACAAGGCCACGCTCAACGTGGTGGATGAGGCGATGCTGGCGGAGCTGGGCCGTCAGCCCTTCGTGCTGGTGGTGGAGAGCTTCAACCGCCGCACCGGCCTGGGCAGCCGTTTCGGCACCTGGCTGCTGGAGCGCGGCTTCACCCCCCGCTACGGCCACCTGGGCACCTGGCGGGAGGGCTGTGGTGGCCTCTGGGAGCAGTTCCCCCACCAGGGCATCGATGCTGCCGGGATCGTCAGCCACGTGCGCGGGCTGCGGGACTGAGGGTTGTCTGTGACACAGATTGCGAAGTCTTATTGCAGACGCCCCTGACCTCGACAAGCACCCCTCGGTATGGCGGAATGCAGCCATAGATCTCTGCCGTTCCATGCCCCTGTTCCTGTTCCGTGACGGTTCGATCCGTCAGCTCACCGTTGTTCCCGAGGGAGTGGAGTTCGGGACCTACCAGGATCGCCGGAAGCGGCCGGTGCATGTTGTGCTCGACCCGTATTCCGAACGGCGGCTGCTGGCGGCTCAGCCCCGTCGCCGCAGCGGGCGTTCGCCCTCTGCGGCAGTGGGGATGAGGGCATGTGATCAACCGCAAGCCGCCTGATGGGATTCAGGAGTCGATCCCTTTGATCCTGTGCTGATCGATCTTACGCTGATTGATCCTGCGTTGAGTATGTGCTTGCTCCAGCAGATCCTGGGATGCTCTGTTCACGGTTGTCTACGGCGTTTCTGAACCTCATTGATGGAGATGATCACGGGCACCAGCACGGATGCGACGATGCCCGAAGCAAAACCATTGTTGTAGAGATTGAGCCCACCGTGCACAGAGCCAACACTGAGCGCCGCAGAGGAGTGAATGTAACCGGCCACGGTTCCCCAGCGCCAACCGAAGTGTCCTGAAACCGGCGCCAGGTTGGTGGAAAAGAGAGCAGCGAGCTGGATGGCTGGATCGGCAATCCCCCATGGTTTCGCCAGAGAGCCGAGCACCACTCCCACCATGACCGGCGTGATGTTGAACGGATGCTTGCCGAAGGCGCCGAAGCCTGCAACGGACAGCAAGCCAGCAATCACCGGACCATTGATATCGCCACCGATGGCCAGGATGTAGGCCATCGCCAGCAATCCAGTGAGGCCGATGTTGAGCAGTGTCGCACCCAGTCCAGCCAGGTCAATGAAGTCGCTGGGTGCCTGCCCGGATGAGCGCAGCACATCTTTGAGCCTGGCTGGTGCACGCTTGTCGATCGCCAGGCCGAGCATCATCAAGGACAAGAAGATCACACCCATGAAGATCCCGAGCTGAAGGTTGTGACCTGTTGTCCAGATGAATACCGGCTCCGGTACAAGGTCATAGGACGTTAACAGCGCGACGACCAACACACCAATGAGGCCAGCAGTGAAGCCGACGTTATAAAGCGCAAAGCCCATGTGTGCCTTGGAGAGCTGAGCTGCTGCCGGAGGGAGAATGAAGCTGATCAGCAGGCCGGTGACCACGGCCAAGGGCAGACTGATGGCGGTAGGTAGGATCGTGCTGAATAGAATCTCGGTGACGACAGGTGCCAGCGCGGCTCCGAAGAACGCCGTGTTGATATGCTTCGCAAAGGGTTCGCCACGATAACGGGCATACATCCACACACCGGCAACAATGAACCACACGTTCAGCAGGTTTTTGCCAAACAGGCCGAAGCCCAGCACTAGAAACAGGCAGGCCAACGACGCCCCACCGATGGGCGCCCGCACCTGGTGATAGAGGGCACAGGCCAGCAGCGTGAGGATCCCGGTATGCACCAGACTTCCACCGATACCGGCGATGCCGAAATAATCGGTGAGCAGGGTGTCGCGAGAGGCGAGGATCGCGGCGATACCGCGAACCACCTTGCCTGGCCCATCAACGGCCAAACCGAAGACGATGAATGTTGCCGCATAGGCGGCGACAATGGCCAGAATCAGCGTGTCTTGGCTGGGGTTGGTGGCTGCTGGGTGGCAGGTGATCGGTGTTTGCCTCATCAGTGCTCAATAAAACGTCTATCAGGATGAAGAGAGCAAGCGCTGGTTGGATCACGCATCGTGCCCACCCAGCAAGCCCCCCTCCCTCCAGGAAGTGGTGCTCCCCTGAAACCGAGCCCAAGCGGTAAACGGTCTTCACGATGATCGCATGCAGACTGATGATGGCGAATTCATTGGCTACGGGCATGCTTTCGGAATGATGT
Source organism: Cyanobium sp. ATX 6A2 (assembly GCF_024346355.1). GTDB lineage: Bacteria > Cyanobacteriota > Cyanobacteriia > PCC-6307 > Cyanobiaceae > NIES-981. The sequence continues at coordinate 61,782 of NZ_JAGQCU010000001.1, read as the reverse complement.
AAGGATAGTTAAGTTGCTAAGAACACAGTTAAGGGAATTGGCTGAGTCGGCATTCCTTATGACGCTCTTAACCATGACTCCTCAGATATCGGTCACGCTTGTGAGGCAGTTTCTTGGCTTGGTCGATGACCACTGGCCTGAAAGCCCACAATGGCACTCCCACGCCTGGAGATGGGCCTGGAGATTCTTCAAAGCACACAGGCAGTGCCCAACGGTGGCTGCAGTGGCTCACCGTTATCCTTCTCGTTTACCTGCTGATGGTTTCAGTGGGTGTTCTCAGTCAAGGCTTTCGATCTGTATCCGGTGGCTCAGATGGAGCTGCGGCAATCTTCGAGTTCGCGAATAATCCACTTGTCGGCGTCATCCTGGGTGTTCTGGCCACGGCATTGGTTCAGTCTTCGAGTGCGGTGACCTCCGTGATTGTGGGCCTGGTGGGAGGCGGTTTGCCCATCGCCATCGCGATCCCCATGATCATGGGCTCCAATATGGGAACCACGGTCACCAACACGTTGGCGGCACTTGGCAATGTCAAAGATAGCGAAGCCTTCAACCGGTCATTTTCAGCGGCGACAGTTCACGACTTTTTCAATCTATTCACGATCCTGATCTTTTTGCCCCTCGAACTGTTGTTTCACCCGCTGGAGCAGCTTTCGGGATACTTAGCCAACTGGTTTCAGGGTTCGGACGACATTTCAGTGTCACAATTCGACTTTATCCGCACCATTACCCGCCCCTTGATCAGCGAGATTCGCGATCTCATTCGACTGCTTCCAGGAGGTATCGATGGCGTTGTGATGATTATTAGTGGGATCATCTCTGTGCTAGCGGTTATCTATGGACTGAATATCATGTTGTCCAAGGTTGTCACAGGCAGGGCTTACCGTCTCTTTAATGCTGCTATTGGCAAGACCGGCGCTCTTGCCGTTTTATCTGGGTTGGTGACAACCTTGATAGTCCAGTCCTCGACCCTCACGACCGTTCTGATTGTGCCCATGGCTGGCGCCGGAATCTTCACCCTCGCCCAGGTTTATCCCTTTACTCTGGGGGCCAATATCGGCACCCCGATAACAGCCCTCATGTCTGCCACCGCAATCACGGGTGACTATCAGGTTGTGGCTCTGCAGATTGCAATTGTTCATATTCTCTATAATGGTTTGAGCGTTGCGTTGTTTGCCGCAATACCGCCTCTCTACAGGCTTCCCATGCGCTCGGCTCAGGCCTTGGCGAATGGTGCAAGGCGCTCTCCTTGGATCGTCCCGGGATACATTCTCGGGGTTTTCTTTGTGATCCCTGGGGTTGTGTTTGGAGCACAGGCCGTCTTGGACTATAAGAATCCTCAGGTTGTTGAAGCGGAAGCGAACAAAGAAGTGTATGAGCCTCTGCAAAAAGAAGTTGAGGACAAGCGGATGAGGATTGAATGACTTTTATCTAGCACCCACCTTTGTTTCTCTCTGGCTCAGTGAGTCTCGCGTGATCTCCTCATCCAGACCACCTGCAGCACATCAGCTGCGTGCGGGCCCGAGTCTTCCTCCCGACTGGGGAGAGGGCTGATGTCGGCGCTCAAGGCGGACATCTGTCATGCGTCCCTAACCCGCATTCCTTTCTTTGGCCACTCTTAACCGGATGAGTCCATAGTGCTTTTGACGAAGCTCCCCCCGTCATGACCACCACCCTCCAGCCCACTGGCGCAGCGGTGCCCAGCCCGGCCACCAGCCTCACCACCACCCCGGCCACCAGCGACGAGCTGCAGAAGATCGATGCCTGGTGGCGGGCAGCCAACTACCTGGCGGTGGGGATGATCTACCTGCGTAGCAACCCGCTGCTGCGGGAACCGCTGCGTCCTGAGCACATCAAGAGCAGGCTGCTGGGTCACTGGGGTTCCAGCCCCGGCCAGTCGTTCATCTGGGCCCATGCCAACCGGCTGATCCGCCGGCACGACCTGGACATGATCTACCTGTCCGGCCCGGGCCACGGCGCCCCCGGCGTGCTTGCTCCCACCTATCTGGATGGCTCCTACAGCGAGATCTATCCCGATAAGTCGCAGGACGTTGAGGGCATGAAGCGGTTCATGAAGCAGTTCTCCTTCCCGGGCCACATCGGCAGCCACTGCACCCCGGAAACCCCCGGTTCGATCCATGAGGGTGGCGAGCTGGGCTATGTGCTCTCCCACGCCTGCGGGGCGGTGTTCGACAGCCCTGACCTGATCGCCATCGCCTGCGTGGGTGACGGCGAGGCCGAAACCGGCCCCCTGGCCACCAGCTGGCACATCAACAAGTTTCTCAACCCGATCAGCGACGGCGCCGTGCTGCCGGTGCTGCACCTCAATGGCTACAAGATCGCCAACCCCACCCTGCTGGCCCGCATCCCCCGCGAGGAGCTGGCCTGCCTGATGCGCGGCTACGGCTGGGAGCCGCTGTTCGTGGAGGGCAGCGAGCCGATGGCCATGCACGCCGCCATGGCAGCAGCGATGGACACCGCCGTCGGCCGCATCCTGGCCATCCGGGCCGAGGCCAGAGCCAGCAACGACCCCAACAACGTGTCGCGGCCCGCCTGGCCGATGATCGTGCTGCGCTCCCCCAAGGGCTGGACGGGCCCCAAGGCGCTGGGCGAGAAGAAAATCGAGGACTTCTGGCGCGCCCACCAGGTGCCCCTGAGCGCGCCCCAGAGCGATCCGGCCCAGCTGCAGATGCTGGTGGAGTGGATGGAGAGCTACCGGCCCGAGGAACTCTTCGACGCCAACGGCACCCTCATCCCCGAGCTCCAGGAGCTCTCCCCCCAGGGCCACCGGCGCATGGGCTCCAATCCCCACGCCAATGGCGGCCTGCTGCGCCACAAGCTGCACCTGCCGCCAATCGAGCGCTATGAGGTGGCCCTGGAGGCCCCCGGACAGCTCGAGGCCGAGAACACCTACCCGCTCGGCGAGCTGCTGCGCGATGCCATCGGCCTCAACCCCGATTCCCTGCGGGTGTTCGGGCCGGATGAAACGGCCTCCAACCGGCTCCAGGCGATCTATGAGCGCAGCAAGAAAGTGTGGATGGAGCAGTTCCTCCCCGAGGACCTCAACGGCAGCGAACTGGCCCGTTCCGGTCGGGTGGTGGAGATGCTCAGCGAGCACACCCTGGTGGGAATGATGGAGGGCTATCTGCTCACCGGTCGCTACGGCTTCTTCCACACCTACGAGGCCTTCGCTCACGTGATCGCCTCGATGTTCAACCAGCACGCCAAGTGGCTGGAGAGCTGCATCCACCACGCCCCCTGGCGGGCGCCGATCGGCCCCTGGAACTGCCTGATCTCCAGCACCGTATGGCGCCAGGACCACAACGGCTTCACCCACCAGGATCCCGGCTTCATCGATCTGGCCGGCAACAAGAGTGGTGAGGTGGTGCGGGTGTATTTACCGGCCGATGCCAACTGTCTGCTGGCGGTGGCTGAACAGGCTTTGGTTGAGAGCAACGTCTGCAACATCATCGTGAGCGACAAGCAGAAGCATCTGCAGTACCTCACCCTCGAGCAGGCCCGCGCCCACGTGGCCAAAGGTATCGGCCTCTGGAGCTGGGCCAGCAACGACGACTGCGGCACCGAGCCCGACGAGCCGGATGTGGTGATGGCCTGCGCCGGTGACATCCCCACCAAGGAGACCCTGGCGGCGGTGGAGATTCTGCGGCACGAGATCCCCACCCTCAAGATCCGGGTCCTCAATGTGGTGAAGCTGTTTGCCCTCACCAGCCCCGATGAGCACCCCCACGGCCTGAGCGACCGCGACTTCGACACCCTGTTCACCACCAGCAGGCCCGTGATCTTCAACTTCCACGGCTATCCGTGGCTGATCCACCGCCTCACCTACCACCGCACCAACCACAGCAACATCCACGTGCGCGGCTACAAGGAGAAGGGCAACATCAACACGCCCCTGGAGCTGGCGATGAACAACCAGATCGATCGCTACAACCTGGTGATCGATGTGATCGACCGTGTACCGGGCCTCGGGTCACGCGCTGCCCACATCAAGGAGCGCATGAAGGAGGCGATCCTCGGGCACCGCGCCTATGCCCACGAGCACGGCATGGATGACCCGGCCATCACCCACTGGCGCTGGGGGCTTCAGGCCTGATTTCAGTCAGACCTGATCCAGGGCCGAGCCGATGGCGGCGTAGCAGCGCTCCAGCTGCGCGTCGCTGAGGCAGAGGGGCGGCAGCAGGTACACCACGTTGCCCAGGGGCCGGAGGTACACGCCGGCCTCCAGGCAGTGGCCCTGGATCCGGCGCCCCACGGCGCTGAGGTAGCCCGGGTTGTCCACCGCCACGTCGAAGGCGGCCACCGTGCCCAGGCAGCGGGGCCGCCGCACCAGCCGGTGCCGGGCCAGGGCTTCGAGCAGGGGCCGGTGGCGGGCCTCGAAGCCCGTGTAGCGCCCGGGATCGGCCTCCAACAGGTCGAGGCTGGCCAGGGCGGCGGCGCATCCCAATGGATTGGCGGTGAAGCTGTGGCCGTGAAAGAAGGTGGCCGTGGGGTCGTCGCTGATGAACCCCTGGTGGAGCCGCTCACTGGCCAGGGTCACGCCCATGGGCAGAAAGCCGCCGGTGAGGCCCTTGGAGAGGGCCATCAGATCGGGTTGTATCCCGGCCCGCCGGCAGGCGAACAGGGCCCCGGTGCGCCCGAAGCCGGTCATCACCTCATCGGCGATCAACAGAGAGCCGGCGGCCCGCACCCGCTCGGCCACCGCCTGCACGAAGGCCGGCCTCACCATCGCCATCCCGGAGGCCCCCTGGATCAGCGGCTCCAGGATCACCGCCGCGGTGGGGGTCTGCAGGGCCGCCTCCAGCTGGGCCAGGGCGGCCTGCTCCCGGCTGTCGGGCTCGGGGTCGTGCCAGCAGCTGGCCGGCCAGTCCACCCGGGCCACGCCAAACAGCAGCGGCTCAAACGGTTCGCTGAACAGGGAGCGGGCTCCCACCGCCATCGCTCCCACCGTGTCGCCGTGATAAGCGCCGCTGAAGGCGATCAGCTGGCCGCGCGCTTCGCCGCGGTTGCGCCACCACTGCCAGGCGATCTTGAGAGCCACCTCCACGGCGGTGGAGCCGTTGTCGGAGAAGAACAGACGCTCCAGGCCGCTCAGGGCGCTGAGCCGCTCGGCCAGTCGCTCGGCCGGGGCATGGCTGAAATTGGCGAAGATCACCTGCTCCAGCTCCCTGGCCTGGCGGGCGATCGCCGCGGCGATGCTCGGCTCGCTGTGGCCATGGAGGGTCACCCACCAGCTGCTGATGGCATCGATCAGGCGGCGGCCGTCGTCGAGCTCGAGCAGGGCACCGGTGGCGCGGCGCACCAGCAGGGGCACCGGCGCCGTGCGCACCTGGGTGGTGGGATGCCAGAGGTGGGGATGCCAGCCGGCTGGTGGCTGCCGAGGGGGCTGCTGAGGGGGCTGCGGAGGGGGGTGCCGTGGGGCGCTCACCGGTGGGCTGGACGCTGAACGGCTCGAGTCTGCAGGACCCGCGGGCGCTGGTGAATTTGTGTGAGGGTTGCGGGGAAGGCTGCTGGGATGGGCAGGGTTGGTGAATACGGTCCGCCGAGATGGTGATCGCTCTTCCTTCATGGCCCTGCCTCTGCTCGACAGCCGCCCGTCGGCGATCAATGCCCGAGTCGCCAACTTCCTGCTCGCCGGTGATGAGACCTCCCGCCAGGCACCGGTGAACCTGGCCGCTGACAGCGCTGCCACCGATGTGCTGATCGAGCAGGCCTACCGCCAGATCTTCTTCCACGCCTTCAGCGTGGACCGTGATCCGGTGCTGGAGATGCGTCTGCGCAGTGGTCAGATCTCCACGCGCGGCTTCATCCGGGGGCTGCTGCTCTCCGACAAGTTCCGCAACGACTTCTACCGCTGCAACAGCAACTACCGGGTGGTGGAACAGCTGGTGGGCCGGGTTCTGGGTCGCCCCGTGTACGGCGAGGAGGAGCGGATTCGCTGGTCGATTGTGATTGCCGAGCAGGGACTGCCGGCTTTCGTGGATGCCCTGCTCGAGTCTCCCGAGTATCTGGAGCAGTTCGGTCAGGATCAGGTGCCCTTCCAGCGCTCGCGGGTGCTGGCCGGACGCGCCGTTGGCGAGCGCCCCTTCAACCAGCAGGCTCCCCGCTACGACGGCTACTGGCGCGACGTGATGGCCCGCCGCGCTCCGGCCGGCGGCTCCCCCTGGGGGGTGGGTGCGCCCCGGCCGGCCTGGCTGGCGGGTCAGCCCACGCCTCAGGTGCGCCAGATCTGGCAGGCCATCGTGGCCACCGGCGGCTTCGTCGTCACCGGCATCCTGCTGTGGACAGCCGCCGCCATGCTCAGCACCGGCGGCCAGGGCTGAGCCCAGCTCCGCCGATCCTGCTTAGGGTTCGCTCCGTCGGATCCGCGGCCATGGGGCCACTCCTCTCTCCGGCAGGTTCCCTGGATGGGTTCCAGCCTCACCCCCTGCGGCTGTTCGGCCTGCCGGCGGCCCGGGGCCGCTGGCTGCTGCTGCCGCTCGGTGCTGTGGCCCATCTGTGCATGGGCACCGTGTATGCCTGGAGCGTCTTCCGCCAGCCCCTCGAGCAGGCTCTGGGCCTGGGGGCCACCCAGAGCCTGCTGCCCTACACGGTGGCCCTGCTCTGCTACGCCCTGGTGATGCCGGTTGGCGGCCAGCTGCTGCCGCGGCTGGGTCCGCGTCGCCTGATGCTGCTCGGCGCTGTCGTGATCGCCCTGGGCTACCTGCTGGCCAGCCGCAGCCAGACCATCGGCCAGCTGGTGCTCACCTATGGCGTGATCGTGGGCAGCGGCGTGGGCCTGGCTTATGGCGTGCCGCTGGCGGTGGCGGCACGATGGTTTCCCGAGCGCCAGGGTCTGGCGATCGGGTTGGTGGTGGTTGGCTTCGGCCTGTCGCCCCTGATCACCGCCCCGCTGGCCCACCGGCTGATCGTCAGCCAGGGGCTGGGCGTCACCCTGCAGCTGCTGGGGGTGGCCTTTCTGGTATTTATGGTGGTGGTGGCCCTGGCCATGGCCCTGCCACCGCCGGGCTGGCGCCCCCCGATCAGCCCCCATCGCCCCAACTCCGCTGCCCATGCAGCAGGCCAAGCCCCAGCATCAGCGGTGGCAGCGGGCTCCCCGCCCCAGGCTTCGCCCACTGCAGCGTTGCTGCGCAGCCGTAGTTTCTGGGGGCTGTGGCTCTGCTACAGCCTCGGTGCCCTGCTGGGCCTCAGTGCCATCGGTATCTCCAGCCAGGTGGGCCTGGAGGTGATCGCCATCGATCCGGCTCTGGCCGCCAGCAGCATCTCCCTGTTCGCCGTGTTCAACGGCGCCAGCCGGCCGCTGTTCGGCTGGCTCTCCGATCGCCTGCGCCCCTCCCGGGTGGCCACCCTCGCCTACCTGCTGGTGCTGGTGGGCAGCCTGATGATGGCGAGAGCCGGCGAGGGTGACCTGCTCACCTACCTGGTGGCCTTCTCCCTGTTCTGGGCCAGTCTGGGCGCCTGGCTGGCGATCGCTCCGGCCGCCACCCTGCGCTGCTTCGATCCGGAGCGCTACGCCCAGACCTACGGGCTGGTGTTCACGGCCTACGGGGCCGGGGCCCTGCTCGGCACCCTGATCACCGGCCAGCTGCGCGACTGGCTGGGCAGCTACAGCGGGGCCTTCCTGCCCATGGCGGCCGTGGCCAGCGTCGGCATCGTGCTGGCCCACGTGCTGTTGCGGCCCGGCCGTTAGCCCTGCAGGGAGGGGAAGGTGGCGCGGATGCGCTCGCCCAGCACTTCGCCCGCGCGGGTGCGGAAGCGGGCTGCCGCCTCGGAGTCGAGCACGGGATAGGTGCTGTCGCTGTTGCCCTCGCCGCGCAGCGGTTTCCAGCTGCTGCGCTCACGCTGCTTGAGCTCCTCCAGCGCTGCATTGAAGTCGAAGGCGAGCTGGTGGGCAGCGGCCCCGGCTTCGGCGATCAACTGCTCGCGCAGGGGCAGCAGGTCCCGGGCCTTGAGGGTGTCGGGCAGGCCCAGCACCGGCTTCAGCTCCTCGAGCAACCGCAGCTCCTCCTCCAGCAGGATCGGCCAGGCTCCCCGCTCACCCTCTGCCAGCCCCTGCTCCTGGGGGCTGCTGTTCATCGCCTCGAGGTGGAAGGCCAGCCAGCGGTAGTGGGATTTATCCGGCAGGGTCTTCTTCACCGACCCCTTGCCAGTGGTGCGCTTGGGGAGAACGGCCTCGGCTCTACGCAGGAAGGCCCTGTCCTCCGGTTCGAGGTTGATGGCCCCCCAGCGGTGGCGGTAGTCCCAGAGTTCGGCGTAACGACGCACGTCCTCCGGTACCCAGCCCAGGGTCTGCAGCTCGTCGGCTCTGCTGATTTCGTCCTTGGCCACCACTGGCGCTTGTGCAGCTCGCAGGCAGCGTAGGGGTCAGCCCAGGGCCTGCCCCAGGGCCGCCAGGCCGAACAGCAGGAACAGCCCGCCGCTGAGCCGGTACAGCAGGCGTTCGTCGACCCGCTGGCCGATCCAGCGGCCCGACCCCACCGCCAGGGCGGTGACCAGGGCATGGCCGGCCAGGGCTCCGGCCACCAGGCCGGAAAAGGTGAAGGTGGGGGCCGCCGCCAGCACGATCGTGGCGAACTGGGTGCGATCGCCCATCTCGGCCACAAACACCAGGCTGAAGGCTTCCCACGTCACCGGCAGGGGACGGCTGATCAGCCGCTGCCCCTCGGCCGCGTTCACGGCCTGTTCGGCCTCCTCGGCTTCGTCCTGAGCTGCATCGCGTGACAGGCCCCGGGCTTCCAGCAGCAGCTTGATGCCGAAGCCCAGGAACAGCAGCGCAGCCAGCCAGGGCAGCAGGCGCTCGGGCAGCAGTTCACGCAGCCCGAAACCCACCCCCAGGGACAGCAGGGTGACCAGGGCCAGGGCGGCGAAGCTGCCCAGGAACACCCAGCGCCGCTGGTGGCGTGCCGCCAGGATCAACGCCATGAAGAAGGTCTTGTCGCCCAGTTCCGCCAGGGTGATGGCCCCGAAGCTGGACCCGAAGGCCGTGAGGGCTGGATCACTCACCGGAGTTGCCCCGCTCCCTCAGCGCACCACCAGCACCGGAGTGCTGCTGCCGAGCAGCACCCGCTGGGTTTCGCTGCCGAGCAGCAGGCCCTCCAACCCACGGCGGCCATGGGATCCCATCACGATCAGGTCGGCACCGGTGGCGCTGGCCTCTTCCAGAATCGCCTTGTGCGGCAGCGGGTTCATCAGCACTGCCCGCTCGGCCAGCACACCGGCCTTGTCGGCCACGGCCACGGCCTCCTGAAGGATCGCCTCGGCCCGCTTGCCGGCCGCCTCCACCAGGGCCTCGATGGTGCTGGCCTCCACCAGTTCTCCCACCCCCACCAGGCTGATCGGGTAGTTGTTCTGTACGTGGAGGAAGCGCACCCGAGCCCCCAGGGCAGCGGCCAGATCCACGGCCTGGTGCACCGCCCGGGCGGAGATCTCCGAGCCATCGGTGGGCACCAGCAGAAGTTGAAAGGTCACCGCGGCTCCATCCACACACCCGGTTTAATCCACCCGGCCACGCTTGACAGCCACGCCCAGTGCAGGGGATCAGTGCAGGGGATCGCTGATCACCAGCACCGACCCCGTCAGCCTGCGCAGCAGCTGGCTGGTGAGATCACTGGCGGGAATCGGCAGGCCCGCCACCAGCCGCCGCTGGGAGCGCAGGATCACCAGGTCGTGGTTGTGGCTGGCGGCCAGGATCGCGCTCTCCACCCCCTGGTGGCTCTGCAGCACCACCTGCAGGGGCACGGCCGTGGCACTGGGCTGCCACTGCTGCAGCTCCGCCACCAGCGCCTGGCGCTCCACCCGGCTCAGCCGCGGATCGTGCAGGTGGAGCAGGGTGATCTCGCCCCCGAGGGCCAGGGCCAGGCGCTGGGCCAGCTGGAACTGCTCCATGGCGCCGGCCGTGAGGTCCTTGATCGGCACCAGCAGGCGACGCAGCTCCTCGGGCGGGCGGGGCAGGTGGGCCACCACCACCGGACAGGGGGCCTGGCGGCAGGTGGCATCCACGAGATCGCCGAACAGCCACCGCCCCAGGGGGCTGGGCGGGGTGAGTCCCATCAGCACCAGGTCGCTGGCCTGCTCCACGGCCACCAGGGCGATGCCGCCGGCCAGGTCTTGATCCACCCGCAGCAGGCTGCGGCAGGGCACCTGCCAGGGCTTGGAAATCGCTTCGGCCCGTTGCAACAGGCTCCGGGCCTGGACCATGGCGCTGGCCAGGGCGGGCAGGCTCGGGCCCCCGCCCTGGCCCTGGCGGGTGGAGACCACCGCCAGGGGCAGAAGCTCGCCGGGTTGGTCGGCCTCACCGCCCATCAGCAGATGGGCCAGCTGCAGCAGGGGGGCTTCGGTGTCGGGATTGGACACCGGCACCAGCACCCGCAGGGCCCGGCGGGCCAGGGCCCGCTGGCCGCTGGCCGACGCGTTGAGGCCGGCGGCCTTGGCCCGCCCCAGCCGCGGCATCGCCACGGCGGTGAGGTAGGGCCCCAGGGTGGCGGTGACCACCATCAGCGCCAGCACGCTGTTGAGCACCATTTCATCCAGCAGGCCGGCTCGATAGCCCACGAACGTGGCCGCCAGGGTGGCCGCCACCTGGGGAATCGACAGCGACCAGAGGGTGAGCACCTGGGGGGCGCTGTAGCCGTAGAGCCGTCCCGCCCACCAGGAGGCCAGGCCTTTGGCACCCACCAGTCCGGTGATCAGCAGCAGGGCGAACGGCGAACTGAACAGGGTGCTGGCGAAGGCGGGCAGATTCAGGAGCAGGCCGAGGCTGATGAAGAAGATCGGGATGAACAGGGCCGCGCCCACGAAGATCACCTGCTCCTTGACCCGGCCTTCGGGCAGCACGCCGTTCACCGCCAGGCCCGCCAGAAAGGCGCCCACGATCTTCTCCACCCCGGCCAGCTCGGCGCCCAGGGAGGCCAGGAACAGGGCCATCAGCACCACCACGAACAGCTGGGTGTCGTTGTTGACGCTGCGCCGCACCAGGGGTCGGCCCAGGCGACGGATCAGCACCAGCACCAGGGCTCCGAACAGCCCCACCCGCAGGGGCAGGGCCACCAGTTCCAGAGCCGAGGCCTCGCCCCGATGCAGCCCCATGCACAGGGCCAGCAGCACCAGAGCCGCGAGGTCGGTGAAGATCGTGCCGCCGATGGCCACCACCACCGACTCATCGCGCACCTCCCCGTAACTGCGCACGATCGGGTAGCCGAGCGGGGTGTGGGAGGAGAGGATCGAGCCCAGCAACACGCTGCTGAGCAGGGAATAGCCGAATCCCAGTCCCAGCAGCAGTCCGGTGAGCAGGGGCAACAGGAAGGTGAGCAGCCCGAAGCGGAACGAGCGCTGGCGGATGCGGGCGAATTCGGCCAGATCGATCTCCAGGCCGGCGATGAACAGCAGGTACACCACGCCCAGGTCGGAGAACAGGCGCACCACCTCGCCCTCGGCGCTGAGCCAGCCCAGCCCATGCGGACCGATGAGCACGCCCGCCGCCAGCAGACCCACCAGATCGGGCAGCCCCAGCCGCCGGATCAGCGGCGGCACCACCACGCTCAGCCCCAGCAGCAGGGCGAACAGCGCCAGGGGGTTGGTGGCGAGGAAGGCGGTCAAGCGCTGGTGGCGTTCAGGTCGGCCCAGCTTGGCTGCAGCGCCGCCGGCTGTCTGCGCGGTTCAGGGCCAGCCGGTTCAGCGCAGGCCGGTCCAGCCGGCCAGGTGGGAGGCCGCGGTGGATCGCGCCAGGGCCCGGGCCGAGGGCAGCGCCGGCTCCAGACGGGCGGAGCTGAAGGGCGGCAGGGGGCGCCGCCGCAGCCAGGCGCCCCAGCGGAATTCGTGGAAGGGAATCAGCGGTGCCGGCTGCACCACCCCCTCCCGCTTGAGCTTCCACACCAGGCTGCGGTAGGGGTCGTCCTGCAGCCCGAGCAGAGTGGCGGGCAGCACATGGGGATGGAGGGGCCCCAGGCCGCGGCCGTCGTAGAGGTACAGCCAGCCGCGACGCTGCAGCTCAGCCAGCACGGTGCTGCGGTCGTCGCTGTCGAGCTGGAGGGCGATGTAGCCGAAGGCCGTGGCCTGGGGCATCAGCTCCATCAGGGCCCGCAGCCGGTGATGGCGGTCCACCATCCACAGGGCGCCGTCGGCGCTGCGCACCAGGGGCACGGGTTTGCTGCCCAGATAGTCGCGCCGTTCCCGGTTGTTTTCGATGCGGAAATCCGCCTGCCGGCTGCGCACTTCCGCCAGGCCCACGCACAGTTGGGTGGGCTGCAGCTGGGCGATCGACACCTCCAGCAGGGGCTGGCCTTCCGGTGGCGGCGGCGGTGGCAGGGGCTGGAAGGGGGGAAGGCGTAGGGCCATCCCCCCATCCTCGCCTGGGCGTTGTGCTTTTGCAGCGCCCAGCGAACGCTGCTTCCAGGGGCGACCTGGCCGCTGGGCCGGGACACGGCGCCGGGGTCTCGCCTCCTGTCTTGTGGCGACTGCGACGCTGCGGATTTGGCTGTGATCAGGTTTGCTGATCGCTGCGCCGATTCCCCATGGGGCCGAGGTTTTCCCCGGATCTGTCCATGGTTTTCCACAGCCTGGCGTCAGCTCCAGCTGGCGCCGCCGTGCTGTCTGGGGAAAGTGTTCAGCTGGCCCTCGTCGTCTTGACAGCCCCACGCCTCGCCTTTGGCGCCCATCGGCTCGCTGCCGCCCTTCCCCGGAACCCAGTGGCTGGAAGCAGTCTCAGCGATGGCCGGGGTGATTCCGCCGGCGGCGGGTCGCTTTGACGCCACCCCCAACGCTGTGGCGTAGTGGGGGCTACCGAGCAGTACGGAGTGCCATGCCACAGGACCCCAGCGATGCGGCCATCAGCCTTGAGGCCGAGGTGCCGGAGGTGCTGTTTGACGGCATGCGCCAGTTCATCGAGCAGCATCCCCAGTGGGATCAGTACCGCCTGATCACCTCAGCGTTGGCCGGTTTTCTGTTCCAGCACGGCTGCAAGGACGCCTGCGTGCAGCAGCACTACCTCAATGGCCTCTTCCTGCGTTAAGGAGATGGCCTGCGCTGAGCAAGAAAAAAGCGGGGGAGCCATCCCCCGCTCGTGTTCTCCCTTGCCCGACCCGGTTACAGGTCGCCTCGCCATTGTGCGCAGCACCTCCGGGTGGGTTTGTGGCCTCCGACACCGGATCGGTGCTGGCGTCAGGGAGCGCTGACGCCCGCCGGCTGCGCCGTGCTGAGGCCATTGCCACGCCGCAGCCGCTCGGCCGCCCCCGCGCAGGCCCGCCAGGTGATCGCCATTGACGTGAGCGTGGGGCTCTGCCAGCCGGCACTGGGCCAGCAGGCCCCGTCCACCACCAGCAGGTTGGGAGCCTGCCAGCACTGATTCCAGGGGTTCAGCACCCCCTGCTCGGGGGTGGTGGCCATGCGGGCTCCCCCCAGTTCGTGGATGTAATACCCCGGTGGTGGCGCTGCGGCACTCATCGCGTGGCTGGAGCGGATCCAGGGCTCCAGCAACGGCAGCACAAACAGGTCCTCGATCGGCCGGATCGTGCCTCCCGCCGCCGCCACCACCACCGCCATGCGCTCCTGCATGTGCCGCACCATGGCGCGCTCGTTCTCGCCCCAGGCCATGGCGATGTGGGGGATGGGCAACCCCCAGGCATCCCGGCGCTCACGCTCGAGGGTCACCCGGTTGTCGGGGTGGGGCAGCACCTCGCCATGGCCGATCAGGAAGCCGCAGGCCTCGCCGGGCCGGCGGCGCAGCAGCCGGGGCGGATCGAAGCGCTGCACCGCGCTCCAGATTCCGTAGCCACGCTGGAATCCGGCGCCGCCGGGCTCATCCAGATTGCAGGTGTTGGGGATGAAGCAGCTGCCGGCGCCCGAGAGCTCCGCGGGCTGGTCCGGGGGCCGCACATCGCTCAGGGAGAAGAAGCGGCTGGTGGAGATGTGATCCATCAGGTAGCGGCCCAGGCATCCCGAGGGATCCACCAGCCCCCCCCGGCGCTCGCTCTCGGCCGAGTGCAGCAGGATGCGCAGGCTTTCGATCGTGGAGGCGCAGAGCACCACCAGCGGGGCCTCCAGCACCTCCCGCGCACCGCTGCGCGCGTCCACCACCTCCACTCCACGCACCCGGCGCTGATCGGGGTGGAGCAGCACGTGGCTCACCACCACCTCACTGCGCAGCTGGGTGCGGCCCGTGGCCAGAGCCCGGGTCAGGGTGCTGCCGGGGCTGGCGGAGCGTGGCCACCGCCGCCCGTGGGGCTTGGGCAGGCCGTCGTGCAGACGCACGCCGCGGGAGTGGATGAAGGGCAGGCCCAGGCGCTCGCGCACCGCTTGGGCCAGCTGGAGCTCCGCGGGGGTGAAGGGCAGCGGCGGGGCGTAGCGGCCATCCGGGAGCTGGGGCAGGCCATCGGCCTGGCCGTGCACCCCCAGCAACGGCTCCAGCCGGTCGTAGAAGGGGGCCAGATCGGCGCTGTTGATCGGCCAGCTGGGGCTGCGACCATCGCGCTCGCCGGCCTTGAATTCGTAGTCGCTCAGCCGCAGGGTGATGCCGCCCCAGGTGAGGCTGCGGCCGCCCACCTGGCGGCCCCGGGTCCACAGGAAGGGCTGATCCGCCGGCGTGCTGTAGGGGTTGCGGCGCTCATCGACGAACAGATCGGGGTTCTGCTTCCAGAAGCCGGGATGGTGGCGTTGCAGGCGCTGTTTGCCGCTGGCGAGGTTGGCGACGCGGCGCAGGCTGTTCAGAGGTTCGCCGCCATAGGCCTGGGCCGGCTGGAGCTGCGGACCAGCCTCCAGCACCAGCACCCGCAGCCCGGCTTCGGCCAGCACCATCGCCGCCACTCCGCCGGTGGCGCCGGAACCCACCACGATGGCGTCGGGAGCGGGGCCCTGTGCCGCGGCTGAATCTGGGGCCATGGCTGGCGAGGGATCAGCCCGAGAGGCTGGCATCGAGGCGGATCAGGCTGTGCAGCAGTACGTTCACACCCTGCTCGCACTGCTGGGGCGAGGTGAACTCATCGGCGGAGTGCGACACGCCGTCGCGGCTGGGCACGAAGATCATGCCCATGGCCGTGAGCCGCCCCAGTTCCTGGGCGTCGTGGCTGGCGCGGCTGGGCAGGTGGGTGTAGCTGAGGCCGAGGTCGGCGCAGGTCTCACTGATCACCTCCTGCACCATCGGATCGGCTGGGCTGGGATCCACCACGAACTGGGGCGTCATGGCGATGCGCGTGCGTCGGGCCACGGCGATCGTCTCGATGCGGCGCTCCAGCTGGGCCTTCATGTGGTCGATCACGTCATGGGAGAGATCGCGCATGTCGAGGCTGAACTCCACCTGGCCGGGCACGATGTTGGCCGCGTTGGGCCACACCGTGAGCTTGCCCACCGTGGCCACCGGATCGCCGGGGTAGTGCAGGGCCATGTCCTCGATCGCCAGGATGATCTGGGCGGCGGTGGTGAGGGCGTCGCGGCGCATCTCCATCGGCGTGGTGCCGGCGTGGTTGGCCTGGCCGCTGACGCGGATGATGTAGCGCTGCTGACCCACCACCCCCTCCACCACGCCGATCTGCTTGCCCACCGCCTCCAGCACGCCGCCCTGCTCCACATGCAGCTCCAGGAAGGCGGCAATCTCCTGGCGGCTGCGGCGGGCGCCGGGGCGCTGCTGCCAGTCGCCGCCGATGCTGGCCAGCCCCTCCTGGATCGGCACCCCCAGGGCTGTGGCGTAGCTGTCGGGATCCTCGGAGGCGTGCCCCACCATCGACTTGCAGCCCACCATGGTGCTCTCCTCGTCGGCGAAGGCGATCACCTCAATGGGGTGCTGCAGGCGCAGCTGGTGTTCGGCCAGCACCCGCACCACCTCGATACCGCCCAGCACGCCAAGGGCACCGTCATAGAGCCCCCCCTCCGGCACCGTGTCGATGTGCGATCCGGTGGCCATCACCGGGGCCCCGGGGCGGAGCCCGTCGTAGCGACCGATCAGGTTGCCGGCGGCGTCGACGCGCACCGCCATGCCCGCCTCCTCCATCCAGCCATGCACCAGGGCACGGGCAGCCCGGTCCTCCTCGCTGAAGGCCAGCCGCCGCACGGCTCCGGAGGGCAGGCGGCCGATCTGTCCGAGCTCCTCGAGGCTGCGGGCCAGGCGGGCACCGTCAGCGGCCAGGTCGGTGGGTGTGGCGGTGAGGAGCTGGCTCATGGGCGTTGGAGCGGCTGTGCGGGGTTGGGGGCGGAGAGCGAAGAGCGGTGGGTGGAGGAGGCGGAGCGATGGCCGCAGCGGTGTGGCCGGTTTTCCGCCCGTTCCAGCAATGGTGTGCTTGGTGACAGAAGCTGTCCAGGCGTTAGACAATCATCGGCCCTATTAACTTTGAACGGCGGAAGGCCCCGCTGAGCACACCGCGATGACCTTCTCGATCGTGGCCTGGGATGCGGCGAGCGGCATGACGGGCGTTGGGGTGGCCACCAAGCATCTGGCCGTGGGCTCCCTGGTGCCCCATGCCCGCCCCGGGGTGGGGGCTGTGGCCACCCAGGCCAACACCAACCCTTATTTCGGGCCCTGGGGGCTCGATCGCCTCGAGCAACTGCAGCGCCAGAGCGAGGGGGAGCAGGGGGCTGAGGAGGTGCTTGCCTCGCTGCTGCACGACGATCCGGGCCGCGATGGCCGCCAGGTCATGCTGGTGGATGCCGAGGGCCGCAGCGCCGCCTGGACCGGGCCTGACTGCGCTGGCATCGCCGCCCACCGCTGCTATCCCGGTTTCGCCGTGGCCGGCAACTTCCTGGCCTCCGACCTGGTGCTGCTGGCGATGGCCGAGGCCTACATGGCCGCCGAGCGCCAGGGGCTGAGCCTGGAGGAGCGGCTGCTGCTGGCCCTGGAGGCTGGCGAGTCCCACGGTGGTGACCATCGTGGCCGCCAGTCGGCAGCGCTGTTGGTGATGCACCGGGAGAGCTACCCCCACTGCGACTTCCGGGTGGATCACCACCCCGAGCCCCTGGTGGCCCTCCGCGAGATCCTCGACCACACCGAGCACGACTACTACACCGGCTTCCGGGCCGGCCTGCCCACCACCCTGGGCCTGGCTCAGCCGTGCGCTCCTCAACCTGCAGGCGACATGCCGATGCGGGCGTAGGCGGGCTCGGCCTGCTCCTCCTGGTGCAGGCGCCAGCCCAGGGCATCGGCCCGCTGCCGGGCCTGGGCCGGCAGGTCGGCGGCCACGAACAGCCGGTGCATGATCTGCACGCAGATCAGGTGGTTGATCACCGCATCGAGCTGCACCCGCTGGGCGGCGCTTGTGTCGGGGTGGTCGTGGCGCTCGAACAGGGCCTGCACACCGGCCGCATCGAGCAGGCCGGCCCGCTCGATTGCCTCGGTGTTGAGATAGCGATCGGCCAGGGTCTGCATCGCCGCCCGCTTCTGGGCGTCGGCATGGGCCGGGGGGGCCATGAAGGCGAATTTCTCGCGCTTGTAGAGCACCTCCGGCAGCAGGCCGCGCATGGCTTCGCGCAGCACGTATTTCTCGGTTTTGCCCTTGATGCGCAGCTCCGGCGGCACCTGCACGGCCACGGCGGCCAGGTGGTGGTCGAGGAAGGCCGGGCGGGCCTCCATGGCGTGGGCCATGTCGACCCGGTCGCCGCCCCAGGTGAGGATCTGGCCTTCGAGCATCGTCTTGATCCACACGTACTGGGCGCGGTCGAGGGCGTGGCGTCCCTCCAGCTGGGCCGGATCGAGGGTGGCGGCGATGGCGGCGCCGGGGTCGTAACCAGCGCAGGCCTCTCGGTGCTCGGGGGCCAACAGCTCGGGCACCAGCGGTGCGCAGGCCAGCCAGGGCTGCAGGCAGCTGGGGGTGAAGCCCACCACCTGCTCCAGGGCGGGATCGTGCACCTGCTCCTCGGCCAGCATCGCCCCCTGCACCAGGGCGTTGGCCTGCTGCAGCAGCTGCTCCCACTCCTGGCGCTCGGCTGCCGGCAGATCATCGAGGCCGTGCAGGAACATGTCGCGGCGGAAGGCCGGGTAGCCGCCGAACAGCTCGTCGGAGCCCTCACCCGTCATCACCACCTTGTAGTGGGAGCGGTTGACCTCCCGGCTCATCAGAAACTTGGCCACCGCCAGGGTGTTGTAGATGCTGCGCTCGGCGTGCCAGATGGTGTCCTCCAGGTGGCCGTAGAGCTCGTTGCCCGAGAGCCGCATCACCAGCTGCTCGGCGCCGGTGGCCTCGGCCATCTCCGTGGCGATCGGGGTCTCGTCGTAGCGGGCGTCGTCGAAGCCGATCGTGAAGGCCCGCACCGGGTTCTGGCTCACGGCCGCCGCCAATCCCAGGATTGAGCAGGAGTCGATGCCGCCGGAGAGGTAACAGCCCACCGGTACATCGGCCACCATGCGCACCTCCACCGCCTCCAGCAGGGCGGCGCGCACCGCCTCGATGTGGTGGGTTTCGCTCAGGGCCCCGTCCCGTTCCCCCTGGCGGGGGAAGTTCACGTCCCAGTAGGGGCGGTCGCTGATCTCGAAGTCGCCACCACGGCGCCGCACCGTGAGCACGTGGCCCGGCAGCAGCTGGTGCACCTCCTCGAACGCCGTGCTGCCGGGCACCACCGCCTGCATCAGTTGGTGGAACAGGCCCTCGGAGCTGAACTGCCGCTTCACGCCGGGGTGGGCGAACAGCACCTTGAGCTCTGAGCCGAACACCAGGCCCTCATCGGTGAGGGTCCAGTACTGGGGTTTGACCCCGAAGCGGTCGCGCACCAGCAGCAGCTCGTCCCGCGCTCGATCGAACAGGGCGAAGGCGAATTCACCGCGCAGCAGTGGCAGGGTGGCCTCCAGGCCCCGCTCCTGATACAGGCGCAGCAGGATCTCCGAATCGCTCTTGCTGGTGAAGCGCACGCCGCGGGCGCTGAGGTCGGCGCGGATGCGCTGGAAGTCGTAGAACTCGCCGTTGTGGGCCATCAGCACCTGCCCGTCCTCCGACACGAACGGCTGGCGGGCCCGGTTGGCGTCGAGGTCGATGATCGACAGCCGGGCATGGCAGAAGCCCACCCCCTGCCCCGGGAGGCTGCGCACGCCGAAGCCATCGGGGCCGCGATGCACCTGGATCGCCGCCATGTTCACGAGCAACTGCTCGTCGATGGGCTGATCACCGTTGCGTTGGAAGATTCCGCCGATGCCGCACATAGGCCTGGATTCGTGTCGGGTTTGCTGGTCAGATGATGTCCATCACCTGGTCAATGCGCTCCACCATGCAGGTGAGCAGGGCCATGCGGATGAACACCGCGCCCCGGGCCTGGGAGAAATACCAGTTGTGGGCCGTCTCATCCAGGCAGGTGCCCAGTTCGGGGCCACGGGCCAGGGGGTGGAGCACGATGGCGTCGTTGCGGTAGGGCAGATCGGCCGTGAGCCGGAAGCTGCGGCCGTGCACCTCATAGCTGTCGCCCACCCAGGCGATGGCGTTGATGTAGATCACATCGAGATCGGGCACGGCGCCGTGCAGGTCGTCGCTGGTGCTCACCCGCAGTCCGGCCGCCTCCAGCTCCTCACGCTGGCCCGGGTCGAAGTAGCCATCGCCCGGATCGCTGCCGGGATCGTGGAACAGCACCAGCTCCTCCACCATGGTGGGGAACTGGGCCAGGATGCGCAGCAGCGAGCGCACCGTGCGCATGCGGCTGGGAATGCCCACCACACCGATGCGGATGCGCTGGTCGGCGGGCACCTCCCGCTCCACGAGCTGGGGGCGCCACTTGAAGATCGTGTAGAGATCCGCCATCGCCTGGGTGGGATGCTCATCGATCCCGTTGCCGGCATTGATGATCGGGATCCGCAGCGACTGGGTCATCTCGTAGATGGCCTCGGCGTGGGTGTCGCGCAGCACCACACAGTCGCCGTAGTTGTTGAACATCTCGGCCACGTCACGCAGGGTTTCCCCCTTGGCGATGCCGGTGGTGCTGCGGTCGGTGATCGTGATCGTGTCGCCCCCGAGGCGGTGCCAGGCGCTGTCGAAGGACAGGCGCGTGCGGGTGCTGGGCTCGTAGAAGGCGTTGATCAGGATCTTGCCCCGCAGGGGGCTGTTGTGGCGGGTGTAGCGCTTCGGGTTGCTCTCGAACTTGGCCGCCAGGCGAAACAGCTGCAGCAGCGTCACGGCGCTGTACTGGCTGGTGGAGAGCACGTGCTGCTCGGTGAGCTCCCGCAGGGCGTCGCTGTCCTCCCGGATGGAGCGCAGCAGGGCCTGGGGATGGGCATTGCCGTAGACATCCGGCCCCAGGCGGGTGAAGCGGATTCTGGGCTGACAGGTTTGCGGGCTGAACGGCATGGGCAGTGACGTGGCCTCTGGCGGCGGCTGGCGGCGGCTGACGGCGGCGCATGGTGGGCAGCTCGTGGGCAGCTCAGGGTGTGGGCGCCTCCACCACAACCCTCTGTAGGTGCCAGCCATCAAGCCGCCGGAAAGATCTTGCTTTTATTCACCGAGTCAGCAGCTGTAGCCGGCTGACTCGGTGGCAATCGCTACCGAATTGGCTGGCCGGCGTCACCACACCTGCCCCTGCCGCAATTCCTTCAGCCAGATCAGCACGATCACCAGGGTGGCCACCACCAGCCCGATGATGCTGCCCACCACCAGCAGCCGAAACAGGCTGGCGGGCAGCAGCCACTGGGTGGTTGGGGCAGTTGTGGCGAAGGCTGGTCGGTTGGCGGTGATCAGCGCGGTGATCAGCAGGGGCATGGCGGGGGTGCGCAGGGAGAGCGGGCAGATGGAGCCGGGCCGGGGGGCAGTGCCGGGCTGGGGGTCAGCGATCGGCCAGCAGGCGCCACTCGAACCGCTCCGGGTTCCAGTGGCTGCCGAGCCCCATCACCCCGGCCGACACCGCCGCTGACACCAGGGCGGCGCAGTAGGGAGCCACCAGCCCATAGGCCAGCAGACCGGTGATCGAGCCCAGCACCATGGCGGCGGTGGCCGCCTGGCGGTTGGCCTGGGGCCAGTAGAGCCCCATGGCGATCGGCCAGATCGTGGAGGCCACCAGGGCGCCGGTGAACAGCAGCAGCTGGTACATCGAGGTGAAGTACTGCCAGGAGAGCAGCATCGTGAGCAGCCCCAGGCCCACCACCACCAGCCGCGCCGCCTGTCGGATCTGGGCATCGCTGATGCCGGGCCGCAGCCAGTGGGCCACCACGTCCTCGGCGATCAGGTCGGCGCTGGCGGCGAGCAGCGAATCGAGGGTGGAGGTGAGCGAAGCGAAGATGATGATGAACACCACGATCGCGCCGCCGCTGCCCAGCAGCTGGGCGGTGATCAGCGGAAACACCATGTTCACCTGGGGCACCTCCAGGTTCGTGGCCAGGGCCATCAGGGCGATGGCGCCGGTCACGATCGGCACGGTGGTCCAGGCCAGGCCACCGAGAATGAAGGAGCGGAACACCACCGAGGGCCGGCTGGCGAACACCCGGCTCCACCAGATGTTGTTGTGGAACACCTCACCCATGCTGAACAGGCCGGTGTTCCAGGCGAACAGCAGGCCAGCCGGCAACAGCATGTTGAGCCGCGACGGGTGCTCGGCCGCCAGGGCCCCGTAGACCTCATCCACGCTGATGCGCCCGTAGCCCAGCACCGCCACCAGCACCAGCAGGGCCATGATCAGCAGCGACTGGATGAAGTCGGTGCCCACCACGCCGCGCATGCCGCCGAACAGGGTGTAGGTGGTGGAGACACCGATCACGCTGACCATGCCCAGCCGGTAGTCGAAACCGGAGAGGGCCTGCAGCAGCAGGCCTGCCCCCATCCCCTGGGTGATCAGGAAGCCGAGGGTGTAGGCCATGGTGATCAGCAGAAACACCGCCCAGCACACCCGGCCATAGCGGAGGCGCACGAAGTCGCCGCTGGTGCGGGCCGTGGGCATCAGCCGCTTGATGCGGATCGCCAGCGGCGCGAACAGGAACAGCCCCAGGCCCGCCAGGGCGTAGCCGAGCATGCCCCAGAGGCCCAGGGTGTAACCCACCTCCGGTGCCGCCAGGGTGGTGTTGCCGGTGACCCAGCTGGCCATCAGGGTGGCCGTGCTCAGGGCCAGGCCGATGTTGCGGCCGGCCAGCAGGTAGTCGTCGGCATCGCCCTTGCCGCGCTTGCCCCACCACACCCCCAGGGCGATCCAGAGCACCGAGAAGGCCACCAGCAGGAACCAGGCGATGCCGGCGTCGAGCAGCGGAGCGTCAGTCATGGCCAGCGGCTCGGTTGGGGTCGTCGTAGGGATCGCGGCCGTGCCAGCGGGCATGGCCCCGGGCGATCATGATCACCGTGGCCAGGGTGACCAAGGCACCGATCGCGAAGATCAACAGGGCCTGTTGCAGCTCGGTCATGCAGCACTCGATCTGCACGACGCTTAGCAGCGGACCCGGGCCCGTTCAGCGATCGCTCCGCAGATTGCAGCAAAAACCCCAGCAAAACGCTGGCAGCAAAAAACCCCGGCAAGGTGACTGCCGGGGTTGGACGCAATTGGTGGCGGGGGCGAGATTTGAACTCGCGACCTTCGGGTTATGAGCCCGACGAGCTACCAGGCTGCTCTACCCCGCGCTGGTGGGGTAATCATACCAGCGCGGTGTCCCCCGCTACCGATCGCCCCCCGGCGGGTCAGTCGAAGCGCAGCTCGCCGAGCACCTCCAGGCGCAGGTGGGGGGCCGGGTTGAGAAAGCGCTGGCGCAGCTCCTCAATGGTCATCGGGGTGAGCCAGTCGAGCTGCTCCAGCAGCTGCAGGGCCACCGCGTGCTTGGCCCGGGCGGATCCGTCCTCCACCTTGATCGCCAGCCCCAGCCCCTCACCCACCCGGGTGAGGCACTGGATGCCCTCGGCGCCGCCCTTGCTGATCACCTGGCCGTGGCCGCGGCGCATCAGTTCGGTGTCGAAGCGTCCTTCGCCGGCCACCAGGTGGGGGTGGGCAAGCATGGCGCGGTTCAGGCGCTCCAGGTGGGCCTGCTCGCCGGCGCCCAGGTGGGCGAACAGCAGGGCCATCTGCGCCAGGCGCAGGCGCAGGGTGGGAACGCCGCAGTCGTCACGGGCTGTCACCAGCTCAGCTGCCGGCAGGGCCAGGAGTTCGGCCACCCGCTTGAGCACCTCCTGCTGCAGGGGGTGATCGGCGTGCATGTAGCTCTCGGTGCTCCAGCCCATCCGCCGACAGGTGGCCAGGAAGGCCGCGTGCTTGCCCGAGCAGTTGTGCTCCAGCGGGCTGCTGCGGCCCTCGGGCACCGGACACAGGAGCTGGGCGGCGTCCAGTTCAGCGCTCCAGAGCAGCTTGAAGGCCTCGCGCGCGTGCTCCGGCGTGCCGGCGTGGGAAGCACAGGCGATCGCCAGCCCGCGCTCGCCCACCTGCCCCTGATCGGCACTGCCACTGGCCACGAACACCGAGGCCTGGAAGGGTTTGAGGGCCGAGCGCACGAAGGTCAGCCGTTGCGGGTCGCCGGCCCGCATCAGCACCCGACCGCGGGCGTCGCTCACCGCCGCGTGCACGCGATGGTGCGATTCGGCGATGCCCTCGCGCAGCAGCCGTACCTCCAGGGGCGGGATGTCGGTGCGGGTGGCGGCACCGAAGCTGGAGGAGAGGCTCATGGGCAGGGCCTGGGTCCGACGTTCACTGAGCCTGCCAGAGCCCCGCCGCCAGCAGAGCGATGCTGGCCAGCAGCACCAGGGCGATGCAACCGCTCACCGCCTGGCGCAGACGGTTGAGCACCGGCCGCACCTGGTGGCGGGCCACCAGCAGATCCTGCTGGCGCCAGCTCAGGGGTTTTTCCCACACCTGGCCGTCGTACCAGCCGGATTCCTCGTATTCCACCCGCTCGCTCATCAGGCGCTGGTGGATGCTGCGCCATCCCAGCCACTGGCGCAGCAGCAGCAGCATGGGCAGGGCGATGGCTGCCATCGCTCCGGCCAGCAGCAACTGCAGCGGATGGTGGCGCAGTACCCAGCTGCCGCTGCTCACCAGCATCGTGATGGGCAGGATCAACAGCCAGCTCAGGGCCAGGGGCCGGAGCAGGCCACCGAGGCACTCGCGGGGCCAGGCGAAGAACCAGGAATCGCGCAGCTCCTGATACTGCTCCAGGGGGCGCTGGGCGGGCGGCACGGGACAGGACACGGTGGGAGGACCGGGAAAATCGCCGGTGGCGCCTGGGGCGTCGCCCATGGCTCAGCTGCTGGGGGCCGGGGCGGAGCCCAGGTAGCGCACCTGCTGGCCGTGGCCCCAGAACGACTCCAGGTCGTAGTACTCGCGCTCCTTTGGCATGAGCACATGCACGATCAGCTCGCCGTAGTCGAGCAGCACCCAGCGGCCTTCCGCCTGGCCCTCGCGGCGCAGCGGCAGCCTGCCGATCTCGGCCTCCAGCCTGTCCTCCACCGAGCGGGCGATGGCCCGCACCTGCACATCGGAGAGGCCGCTGCAGATCAGGAACCAGTCGGCCAGGGTGGTCACCTCATCCACCCGGATCAGGCGGATGTCCACGGCCTTGCGGTCGTCGCAGGCCTCGGCCGCCAGCCGGGCCAGGGCTTCGCTGGCCGGATCGCCCTGGCTGGCTGGGCTTGCTGGGATGAGGTCAGCCATACACGTTCTCGCTGGTGACCGACTCGCGTGATCCCTGCTGCTGGGCCATTTCGGCCCGGGCCCGGCTGGCACTCTTGCGCAGGGCTTCGAGGCGGTCGTCGTAGAAGGTGCGCTTCTTTTTTTTGCGGGTCTGCTCGGCCAGTTCCTTGAGGGCACCGCCCAGGCTCTTGTAGGCGTTGGGGAGGGTGTAGCCGAAACGACAGGCCAGATCGATCGCCCGCTCGTCGGCAGCGATGGCATCGGCCAGGCGCTTCTCGGTGTTGTTCTTGAGGTAGAGGCGGTAACCGGCGAAGCCCGAAAGCCCCAGGGCCATCAGCAGCAGCAGGCCGTCCTGAACCCAGAGCTCGCCGATGGCACCGCCCAGGCCGATGGCCAGGGCAGCCATCTCCCAGCCATCGCGGGGCACGGCGTCGTTCTGGATGCGGCCCACCTCATGCCAGAACAGCAGGTTGCGGTGGTCGAGTGCCAGGGCATCCCATTTCTCCAGGTCCACCTGGATCTCGATCTCATCCCGCCCGATCTCTTCGATCGCAACCAGGGGTGGATCGATCGAGGCCGCGGCTTCCACGAACACCCAGCTCTGCATTTCCGGCGGCAGCAGCCCCTTGAGGCGCTGGAGTTCGCTCATGGACGCGTGGGAACAATGGGACCCAGGTTAGCGATACGGATCGGGGTCCCCGGGTCGATCGTCACCGCCGCGGGCGGTGGATCGTGCAAGGCTGGCCGCGTTTGGCCGGTTCAACCCATGCCCCGCCGCACGGACCTGCGTCGCATCCTGCTGCTGGGCTCGGGGCCGATCGTGATCGGCCAGGCCTGCGAGTTCGACTATTCCGGCACTCAGGCCTGCAAGGCACTGCGGGCCGAGGGGTTCGAGGTGGTGCTGGTGAACAGCAACCCGGCCTCGATCATGACCGATCCGGACATGGCGGATCGCACCTACATCGAGCCGCTCACCCCCGAGGTGGTGACGCGGGTGATCGAGATCGAGCAGCCCGACGCCCTGCTGCCGACCATGGGCGGCCAGACGGCCCTCAACCTGGCGGTGACCCTGGCGGAGAACGGCACGCTCGACAAGCACGGGGTGGAACTGATCGGCGCCAACCTGGCGGCGATCCAGAAGGCCGAGGACCGGCTGCTGTTCAAGGAAGCGATGGAGCGCATCGGCGTGGCCGTGTGTCCCTCGGGCATCGCCAACACCATGGCCGAGGCCGAGGCGGTGGGGGAGAGCATCGGCGGCTATCCGCGGATCATCCGCCCCGCTTTCACCCTGGGCGGCAGTGGCGGTGGCATCGCCTACAACCCGGAGGAATTCGAGGCGATCTGCAAGAGCGGCCTGGAGGCCAGCCCGGTGAGCCAGATCCTGATCGAGCAGTCGCTGCTGGGCTGGAAGGAGTTTGAGCTGGAGGTGATGCGCGACAGCGCCGACAATGTGGTGATCGTGTGCTCGATCGAGAACCTCGATCCGATGGGGGTGCATACGGGCGACTCGATCACCGTGGCGCCGGCCCAGACCCTCACCGACCGGGAGTATCAGCGCCTGCGCGATCAGGCGATCGCCATCATCCGCGAGATCGGCGTGGACACTGGTGGCAGCAACATCCAGTTCGCGATCAACCCCGCCAACGGCGACGCGATCGTGATCGAGATGAACCCGCGCGTCAGCCGTAGCTCGGCCCTGGCCAGCAAGGCCACCGGCTTCCCGATCGCCAAGATCGCCGCCCGCCTGGCGGTGGGCTACACACTCGACGAGATCGTCAACGACATCACCGGCGCCACACCGGCCTGTTTCGAGCCCACGATCGACTATGTGGTCACCAAGATCCCGCGCTTCGCCTTCGAGAAGTTCAAGGGCAGCCCGCCCCTGCTCACCACCTCGATGAAGTCGGTGGGCGAGGCGATGGCAATCGGCCGCTGCTTCGAGGAGTCGTTCCAGAAGGCCATGCGCTCGCTGGAAACCGGCCATGCCGGCTGGGGCTGTGATCGCCCCGATGGCGCCATCCCCGCAGGCGACCTGGACCGGGCCCTGCGCACCGCCACCCCGGAACGCATCTTCGCCGTGCGCGAGGCGATGGTGGCTGGCCGCTCCGACGCCGAGATCCATGCTCTGAGTGCCATCGATCCCTGGTTCCTGGCCAAGCTGCGGCGCATCCTCCACGCCGAACAGCGGTTGCTGCGGGGCAGGGGGCTGGCCGATCTCGATGCCGCGGCCCTGCTGGCGCTCAAGCAACTGGGCTTCTCCGATCGCCAGATCGCCTGGGCCACCGGGAGCGATGAACTCAGCGTGCGCCGCCACCGCCAGGGCCTGGGGGTGCGGGCGGTCTTCAAGACCGTGGACACCTGCGCTGCTGAGTTCGCCTCCCAGACGCCCTATCACTACTCCACCTATGAGCGGCCGCTGGAGCGCCTCAACGCCGCTGGGGAGCTGGAGCTGGTGCCGCCGGAGGACGAGGTGCAGCCCGAGGGCCGGCGCAAGGTGATGATCCTGGGCGGCGGGCCCAACCGCATCGGCCAGGGCATCGAATTCGACTACTGCTGCTGCCACGCGTCGTTTTCCCTGCGTGAGGCCGGCTTCGCCACGGTGATGGTGAACAGCAATCCGGAAACGGTGTCGACCGACTACGACACCAGCGACCGGCTCTACTTCGAGCCGCTCACCCTCGAGGACGTGCTCAACGTGATCGAGGCCGAGCAGCCCGAGGGGGTGATCGTGCAGTTCGGCGGCCAGACGCCCCTGAAGCTGGCGATCCCGCTGCTGAACTGGCTGGATTCCCCCGAGGGCAAGGCCACCGGCACGCGCATCTGGGGCACGTCGCCAGAATCCATTGACACCGCCGAGGATCGGGAGCAGTTCGAGGCGATCCTGCGACGCCTGGAGATCCGCCAGCCCCGCAACGGTCTGGCCCGCAGCGAGGCGGAGGCCCTGGCGGTGGCCGAGCGGATCGGCTACCCCGTGGTGGTGCGGCCCAGCTACGTGCTGGGGGGGCGTGCCATGGAGGTGGTGTATGGCGAGGCGGAGCTCAACCGCTACATGGCCGAGGCGGTGAACGTGGAGCCCGACCACCCGGTGCTGATCGATCAGTACCTGGAGAACGCCACCGAGGTGGACGTGGATGCTCTCTGCGATGCCACCGGCACGGTGGTGATCGGCGGGCTGATGGAGCACATCGAGCCGGCGGGCATTCACTCGGGCGACTCGGCCTGCTGCCTGCCCAGCGTTAGCCTGGGGGAGGCGGCTTTGGCCACGATCCGCCAGTGGAGCAAGGACCTGGCCCTGGCCCTGGAGGTGCGCGGCCTGATCAACCTGCAGTTCGCCGTGCAGCGGGGTGCCGACGGCCAGGAGCGCGTGTTCATCATCGAGGCCAACCCCCGCGCCTCGCGCACGGTGCCGTTCGTGGCCAAGGCCACCGGCGTGCCCCTGGCCAAGCTGGCCAGCCTGGTGATGGCCGGCCGCAGCCTGGCGGAGCTGGGCCTGACGGCCGAGCCCCGGCCACCGCTGCAGACGGTGAAGGAGGCGGTGCTGCCGTTCAAGCGCTTTCCCGGTTCAGACACGCTCCTGGGGCCGGAGATGCGCAGCACCGGTGAGGTGATGGGCATCGCCGCCGGCTTCGGCATGGCCTTCGCCAAGGCGGAGCTGGCGGCCAACGAGGCCCTGCCCGCATCCGGCACCGTGTTTCTCTCCACCCATGACCGCGACAAGCAGGCCCTGGTGCCGGTGGCCCGGCGCCTGGCCGAGCAGGGCTTCTCTCTGATCGCCACCAGCGGCACGGCCGCCCTGTTGCAGGCCGAGGGCCTCAGCGTGGAGTCGATCCTCAAGGTGCATGAGGGCCGGCCCAACATTGAGGACGCGATCCGCTCCGGCCGCATCCAGCTGATCATCAACACCCCCATCGGCCGGCAGGCCGCCCACGACGATCGCTACCTGCGCCGCGCCGCCCTCGACTACGCCGTGCCCACGGTGACCACCCTGGCCGGCGCCCGCGCCGCGGTGGAGGCGATCACCGCGCTGCAGAGCAACGGCCTGCTGCCGGTGCATGCCCTGCAGGACATCCATCCCGGCGGTGCTGGTTAGGGTTTGGATCCCTTTCCCCGACCGCCCTTGACCGCCACCAGCACCGCTGCAACCAGCACCACCGCCCTCAGCTCAACCCCCACCGGAGCGGCTTCCACCACCGCATCCCAGGCACCTCTGGCCCCCGGCAGCGACTGCCGCGATGCCTTTCGCTCCGCCTACGAGAACCGCTACACCTGGGACCCCGGCTTCGGCGGCTACCGCGGCCGCTGCGTGTGGGAGCAGGCCGCTGACGCCGGCCAGCCGGTCCGCCGCCTGGAGGGTCGCTTCCAGGTGGGTGCCGATCTCAAGGCCCAGGTGGAGGGGATCGACGATGCCGAGGTGCACAAGGCGCTTGCTTCCCAGCTCTGGGAGGTGGCGATCCACCGCGTGCGCCGTGGCTTCGAGCAGACCCACGGTGAGAACACCTTCGCCGCCGGTGACACCGACGCCGTGGGCAGCGAGGTGATCGTGGGTGGGAAAAACGCCGGTGACCGCTATCGCATCAAGGACGACGTGGTGACGATGGTGCACCGACACATCCACGGCACGGTGGTGACGATCTTCACCGAGAGCGTCACCCACACCGGCGCTGGTTATCTCAGCCACAGCTACACCAGCCGCTACACCGACCCCGCCAGCGGCGCACCGCGGGGCGGGATGAGCCGCTTCACCGACACCTTCGTGCCCCTGGTGGGCGGTGGCCCCTGGGTGCTGGCCGAGCGGGTGGTGGACACCGAGGCCTGTGGCGATACCCCCGCCAGCCGCCAGCTGTTCCGCTTCGAGGCGCTCGAGCCCCTGGGCTGAGACTGGCTGGGGCGCCGCTGCCATGGCACCATCGGCGCCAATCACGACGGCCTGCCTTGGAGCTCCTCGACCGGATCAATGGTGTGGTGTGGGGTCCGCTCACCCTCTGGTTGATCAGCCTCACGGGCCTCTACCTGATGGTGGGGCTGCGCTTCATGCCCCTGCGCAAGCTGGGCTACGGGATGCGCCAGGCCATCGCTTCGATTCGCTCCAGCAAGGGCGAGGGCGATGTGACCGCCTTCGAGAGCCTGGCCACCGCCCTGGCCGCCACCATCGGCACCGGCAACGTGGCCGGGGTGGCCAGCGCCATCGCCGTGGGCGGTCCGGGGGCTGTGTTCTGGATGTGGCTGATCGCCATTGTGGGGCTGGCCACCAAGTACGCCGAATCGCTGCTGGCGGTGCACTACCGGGAGGTGGATTCCCTTGGTGAGCATGTGGGCGGTCCGATGTACTTCATCCGCAATGGCCTTGGTCCGCGCTGGGCCTGGCTGGGCACCCTGTTCGCCATCTTCGGCACCCTGGCCGGCTTCGGCATCGGCAACGGCGTGCAGGCCAACCAGCTGGCCCTGGCGCTGCGCACCTCCCTGGGGGTGCCCGAACTGCTCACGGGCCTGGTGATGGGGGCGATCGCCTTCGCCGTGCTGATCGGTGGCATCGAGCGCATTGGCAAGGTGTCTGAGGTGGTGGTGCCGGTGATGGCGGCGATCTACGTGGGCGGGGCCCTGATCATCCTGGCGCTTCACCTGCCGGAAATCCCCGCCGCCTTCGGCGTGATCTTCGGCAATGCCTTCAGTGGCCAGGCCGCCGTGGGCGGCACCCTGGGGATGGTGATCCGCCAGGGCATCGCCCGCGGGGTGTTCTCCAATGAGTCGGGCCTGGGCACGGCTCCGATCGCCCAGGCGGCGGCCCGCCCCGGTGACCCCGTGCTTCAGGGCAGTGTGGCCATGATCGGCACCTTCATCGACACGATCGTGATCTGCACGATGACCGCGTTGGTGATCGTGCTCAGCGGCCTCTACGGCGGCGAGAGCACCGGCGTGGACCTGACGATCAGCGCCTTCAACGCCGAACTGCCCGGTTCCGGCTGGCTGGTGACCTTCGCCACCGTGACCTTCACCGCCACCACGATCCTGGGCTGGGGCTACTACAGCGAGCGCTGCCTGGAGTTCCTGGCGGGCACCGCGGCCATCACCCCCTTCCGCCTGCTGTGGGTGGTGGTGGTGGTGATCGGTGCCGTGGTGAGCGGCGGCGTGATCTGGACCATTGCCGACATCCTCAACGGCCTGATGGCGATCCCCAACCTGGTGGGCGTGCTGCTGCTCTCGGGCACCGTGTTCCGGCTGACCCGCCAGTACAACTTCAGGGCAGGGAAGCAATCTGCTGGAGCTTCTCGTTGAGCTGCATCGCCATCGACTGCCGGCCCACCGCCAGCACCTTGAGGGTGTCCTCGTGCATGCGCAGCTGGGCGTCGGCCACCTGCATGCCCCGCACCAGCTCCTTCACCTCATCGGGCAGGGAGTTGAGGTCGTAGCGCTTGCCCTCGAAGGTGAGCACGGGTGGCTGCTGGGCGTTGACGTCCATGGCGGGAATCGGCAGGGCCCGCTCAGGATACGGATCCCCGCTCACCACCTCCGGGCGGCAGCTGGGGCAGATCGAGGGCGGGCCGCTTGAACACGAACATCAAGAGCCGCCCCAGCTGGGGGGCCTCTACCAGCTCCCAGTTTTCCCGCCCGAGGGCGTTGAGGAAGAACTGCAGCTGCTCGGCCGGGTGGCGGGGTCGCGCGTTGGCGCCGCGGTACTGCTGGGGAAATTCCCGCTCCAGGAATTCCGGGCTGAGGGCGCCGTCCAGGCGCCGGCTGTCGGCCTCCGGCGACGGTGGCTCCGGCGGTGAGCCGCTGCTCACATCGATGTGGATCACCCGGTATTCCCAGGCCATGGCTGCGGTGTCCCCCTGCGGGATCAAGACTCAAGCTGAATGAACTGGCGCCGGCAGAGGTCGCGGTAGCGCCCGCCGTGGGCCATCAGCTGATTGTGGCTGCCCTGCTCCACAATGCGACCGCCGGCGAGCACCACGATGCGCTCGGCCTGCTGCACCGTGGCCAGGCGGTGGGCGATCACCAGCACGGTGCGGCCGGCCATGGCCTGGCTCAGGCCCCGCTGCACCGCATCCTCGGCCTCGGCATCGAGGGCGCTGGTGGCTTCATCGAGCAGCAGCAGGGCCGGATCGCCCAGCACCGCCCGGGCGATGGCCAGACGCTGCAGCTGGCCGCCGGAGAAGTTGCGGCCCCGCTCCTCCACCCGGCTGCCATAGCCGCTCGGCAGGGCCTCGATGAAACCGTCGGCGTTGGCCAGCCGCGCCGCCCGCTGGATCTGTTCGGGCGTGGCGGGCCGGCCGAAGGCGATCGCCTCGGCCACCGTGCCCGAGAACACCTGGCTCTGCTGGGGCACCAGGGCCACGGCGCGGCGCAGCTCGGCGGCGCGCAGGTCGGCCAGGTCGCGGCCATCGAGCAGCACGCGGCCGCGCTGGGCCACGTTGAAGCGCAGCAGCAGGGAGAACAGCGTGCTCTTGCCCGCCCCCGATGGCCCCACCAGGGCCACCACCTGGCCTGGCTCCACCCGCAGATCGAGCCCGTTCAGCACCGGCTGGCCAGGGTCGTAGCCGAAGGCGATCGCCTCCAGCACCAGCTCGCCACGCACCGCACCGAGGTCGCTGGCGCCTGGATGGTCGGGCGGTTCCACCGGCTCGCGCTCGATCGCCCGCAGGCGCTGCAGAGAGGCCTGGCCCTGCTGCAGTTCGTTGAAGTTCGTGGTGAGGTGGGCGATGGGATCGATCAGCATCAGCAACGCCGCCACATAGCTGCTGAAGCCCTGGGCATCGAGCTGGCCGGTCTGAATCCGCCAGGCGCCGATCAGCAGCACGGTGAGGATGCCGCCGGCCTCCAGAAAGCCCACCACCGGATGCTGCAGCGCCAGCAGCCGCAGGGTTCGGTAGCGGGCCCGGCGGTGCTGTTCCACCTCGGCGTCGAAGCGCCGCTGCAGCCAGGCCTCGGCGGCATAGGCCCGCACCAGGGGAAGGCCGGCGATGGCCTCGGCCAGCAGTCCGGCCAGCTCGCTCACCTGGCGTTGGCTCTGCTCGGCCGCTGTCATCACCCGCGCCCCGAAGGCGCTCACCAGCAGCGCCACCAGCGGCGCCAGCAGCAGGGTGGCCAGGGCCAGGGGCCAGTCGAGCCAGAGCATGTAGCCCAGCACCGCCAGCAGCTGCAGGGCGCTGGGGGTGGTGTCCTGGATCGTCTTGTAGATCACCTCACCCACCCGGTCGGCATCCTCGGTGAGGCGGTAGGTGAGATCGCCGGCCGAGAGCTTGTCGAGGGAGGCGAACTCCAGCCGTTGCAGGCGGGCGAACAGCTGCTGGCGGAGGGTTCGGCTCACGCCCAGTGCCGGCCCGGCCAGCAGGGTGTCCTGGCCGAACTGAGCCGCTTTCTGCACCAGGAACACCAGCAGGGCCAGCAGCACCGCCTGCAGGGTGGTGGCCAGATCGCCGGCGCCGATGGCAGGGATCAGCCGGCCGGCGAGGGCCGCCAGCAGGGGCCAGCAGAGCACGTAGATCACGATGCACACCCCACCGGCGGTGAGCCGGCGCCGGTGGGGCCGCATCAGGGGCCACAGCCTGCGCACGCTGTCCCGCAGGCTGTCGCGGCCTGCCGCCTGTGAGGGTGCGAGCATCGCGGCACGCTAAGGGTCGTGGGGTTCAACTCCCGGTGAAGCTCGATCAGTTCCTCAAGTTCCACGGCCTTGTGGCCACCGGCGGTGAAGCCAAGCTGCGCATCCAGCGTGGCGATGTGCGGGTGAACGGAACCATTGAGCTGCGTCGCGGTCGTCAGCTGGTCCGGGGCGATGCGGTGCTCCTCGATGGCCGCGAACTGGTGTTTGGCGGCCTGGCGGGCGGCTGGCCGGCGGCCCATTAGCGTTTGGCCCTGGAGATCAGCAAGCTCATGGTGCGTAAGTCCGTCATTGCAGGCAACTGGAAGATGCACATGACCTGCGCCGAGACGCGGGCCTTTGCCGCCACCTTCCGGCCGCTGATCGCCGAGCTTCCAGATGATCGCGAGGTGGTGATCGCGCCGCCGTTCACCGCCATTCCCACCCTCAGTCGCCACCTGGCCGGCACCGGTGTGGCCATTGCCGCCCAGAACGTGCACTGGGATGAGAAGGGCGCCTACACCGGCATGATCTCAGCGACGATGCTGGCGGAGCACGGCGTCAGCCACACCATCGTGGGCCACAGCGAGCCGCGCAAGTATTTCTGTGAGAGCGACGAACAGATCAACCTGCGCGCCCGCACCGCCCAGCGCCATGGCCTGATCCCGATCCTGTGCGTGGGCGAGAGCCTCGATCAGCGCGAGGCGGGAGAAACCGAGCGGGTGATTCACCGCCAGATCGAGCAGGGGCTGGAGGATGTGGATCCCGGCCAGCTGATCGTGGCCTACGAGCCGATCTGGGCCATCGGCACCGGCAAGACCTGTCCGGCCCAGGAGGCCAACCGCGTCTGCGCGCTGATCCGGGGCTGGGTGGGCCATGGGGATGTGATCGTGCAGTACGGCGGCTCGGTGAATCCGGCCACGATCGACGACCTGATGGCCCAGAGCGACATCGACGGCGTGCTGGTGGGCGGCGCTTCGCTGGATGCCGAGGGCTTTGCCCGCATCGCCAACTACCAGGTGCCGGCGCGGGTGTGAACGGGCCGCTGCGGAGTGATCCCGGCTTTCGCTGGGGTCACCGTCCGCTGGTGATGGGGGTGATCAACCTCACCCCCGATTCCTTCAGCGATGGGGGCCGCATCGCCGGCATGGAGCAGGCCGTGCGGGTGGCGGCCCGGATGGTGAGCCAGGGGGCGGAGGTGCTCGATCTCGGCGGCCAGAGCACCCGGCCCGGTGCCGAGGTGGTGGGACCCCAGCGGGAGCTGGAGCGGCTGTTGCCGCCCCTGGAGGCGATCCGCGCCGCCCAGCCGGCGATCACCCTCTCGGTGGACACCTTCCATGGCGCGGTGGCCGAGGCGGCTCTGGCAGCCGGTGCCGACTGGATCAACGATGTGCGCGGCTGCAGCTTGCGTGATCCGGCGATGCTGCCCCTGATCGCGGCCCGCGGTTGCCCCTATGTGCTCATGCACAGCCGCGGCGACAGCCATTCCATGGACGATCTGGCGGTGTATGGCGATGTGGTGGTCGAGGTGCGGCGGGAGCTGCAGGCGGCCACTGCCCAAGCCCTGGCGGCCGGGGTGGCGCCCGGGCAGATCGTGTGGGATCCGGGCCTGGGCTTCGCCAAGACCACCGAGCAGAACCTGGAGCTGCTGCGGCGGTTGCCGGAACTGAGCGGCCACGGTCCAGGCCGGACTCCGGTGGCCTATCCGCTGCTGGTGGGCCCCTCGCGCAAGCGCTTCATCGGCGCGGTGCTCCAGGAGCCCCGCCCGAGGGCGCGCCTGTGGGGCACCGCCGCCGTGTGCGCCCTGGCGGTGGCCCGCGGCGCCGCGGTGCTGCGGGTGCACGACGTGGGCCCGATCGCTCAGGTGGCACGGATGGCGGCGGCGGTGGGCTAGGAGTTTGTTGCCGATAGGGCACCAGCCCACTGGATCTCGGCGAATTTTCACCCGAGCTGAACAACCGCAGCTCTGTTCTTCTGCCTTGTGGGCCCAGTCGGTGTGGAGTTCAGTCAGCCCTGGCACCTCCGGCCAGGGCTACTGCCCTCATCCCGACGCCGCCAGCAGCGCCTGCTGCTGTGATCGCCTGTGTCTGAATAGCTTCAGCAGGTTGTGGGTGGCGGCGATCAGGTGCCACTCGCCGTTCACCTTCTCCAGGCCCCGCAGCAGGAAGCGCCGCAGACCCCGGCCTTCCTTGATCTGGCCATTCACCGGCTCCACGATCGCCTTGCGTTGGGCGTAGATCCTTGATCCTTTCTTGCTTCTGAGTTTGCGGGCCATGCGGGTCTTGGTATCGGCATCTCTGGGCAGCGGTCCGCGTTTCGCTGGTGGCGGCTGCCCGTGCTGTAGCCGCCCGGTGGCGATGTAGGCGTCAATGCCGAGCCCCTCGCAGTGTCCTGAGTGGTCATCGCTCCAGTAGCCCGCATCCATCGTCATCACATCCGGCAGTGCTCCGGCGCTTGCAACGATGCGCTCCAGCATGGGTTCGAGGTGCTCGACATCCGGCGGTTGGTTGCTCACGCCCACCGCCACGATCACCTGATGGTCGCTGTCCACCGCCAGCTGGCAGTTGTAGCCCTGCAGGTACGACCCACCTGACTGCATGAGGTGGCTGTCGGGATCCGTGAAATTGCGCTGGGTCTTGGCCGTCGGGGTGCCATCAGCCTTCCTGGCCAGTCCACGCCTGGGCATCGCGTCACAGGCCAGGGGCTCCAGATCCGGTGGTTGCAGGCCTGCATCCTCGGCAGCTTCGTTCGCCTTCTCCCGTGTCGCCTTGGCTTTGGCTGCTGCCGCCTCCGCCTTTCTGGTCAGCTCGGTCTGCTCATCAGCCGGTGCATCGGCACCACGCGCGGAAGCCGCCTCGGCCTGGGCTTCCTCAGCGTGCTCCTGCCGCTGACGTGCAGCTGCTGCTGCGGTCTCCGCTTCCATCTCCTTGCGGGCCTGACGAATCCTGGCCAGGCGGTCCTGCCGTCTCCTCAGCTCATCCGGCAACTCGCTGCCCAGCTTGCCTTTGCCATAGCGGCGATCCTCCTGGGCATCGAGGATCTCGGCCTTGCGCATCAAGGCGTTGATCTCCTTCGCCAGCTCCTTCTCGGCCCTGAGCATCCGCTCGTGGCTCATGGCTTTGCGCTTGGAGGCGTTGGCCTGCACCTTGGTGCCATCCAGGGCGACATGACCCAGGCTCACCATGCCCGCCTTCTGGCACAGCCGCAGGATCTGAACAAACAGATCTTTGAGGGCATCGAGATTGCGGCGCCGGAATTCACTGATGCGGCTGTGGTCGGGCTGCTGATTCCCGGTCAGCACCCGGAAGGCCAGGTCCTCGTAGCAGGCCCGCTCGATCTTGCGGGATGACACCGTGCCCACGCAGTAGGCGTAGAGCAAGAGCATCGTCATCATCCGCGGGTCAAAGCCCTTCTCGCCGCGGGGATCCTTGGCTTGAGCGGGGATCAGGATCTCGGAGAGATCCAGCTCATCCACCAGATCCAGCAGGAAATACACCTGGTGGTCTTCTGAGAGCCACTCACGAGGTGACGGCGGCAGCAGGGTGGTCTGCTCCGGCTGCCAGGGGCGGAAGGACTTGGGCTTCTGCATGCCCCAGTTTATCGCCAAGATCCATTGCTGTCACTGGGATCTTGGCAGATCTCAGGGCGTCTGTGGAGAGACGGGGTGCTGATCTATGCGCGACAGGCTCCTAGCCACCACTCCTGGACATCGCTGAACGAACAGCGGCGAGGGCCAGGTTGAGGTCGATGGGCAGGTCCGCAATCCTGTTGCAGCCCTGCAGCGTTAACCGACCCCCTCGATCTTGTCTTCGATCTCCTGATACAGCTCCTGGAGCTGGGCGATGTTCTCATCGCTGGTGTCCCAGTAGCCGCGGCCGTTCACCTCCAGCAGGGTGCCCACGATGCGGCGGAAGCTGTGGGGGTTGAGGTCCATCAGCCGCTGGCGCATCTCGGGATCGTTGATGAAGGTGTCGTTGGCTTCCTCATACACGAAGTTGTCCACGGCGCCGCTGGTGGCACTCCAGCCCAGGGTGAAGTTGAGCCGCTTGGCCACCTCCCGCACCCCCTCGTAGCCGGAATCGAGCATGCCCTCATACCACTTGGGGTTGAGCAGCTTGGTGCGTGAGTCGAGGCGGATGGTTTCGCTCAACGATCGCACCTGAGCATTGGCGGTAGTGGTATCGGCGATGTAACTGGTGGGCGCCTTGCCATCGTCACGCAAGCCTTTGATGAGCTTTGTGGGGTCGGAGTCGAAGTAGTGGCTTACATCGGTAAGCGAGATTTCTGCTGAATCCAGATTCTGGAAGGTGACATCGGCAGTTTTCATGGCCGCCTCGAATACTTCGCGGTTCTGGTTCATCTCACCGGGGTTGTCGGCGTTGAAGGCGAAGGTTTTGCGGGAGAGATACATCTCCTGCAGTTCGCCCTCCTCCTCCCAGGTGCTGTTCTCAACCGCCAGGTTCACATTCGAAGAATAGCTGCCGCTGGCATTGGAGAACACCCGGGTGGCGGCATCGCGCAGGGAGATACCCTCCTTGGCGGCCTGCTCCTGGGCATGTTTGCGCACAAAATTCATCTCCAGAGGCTCATCGGCCTCGGCGGCCATCTTCACGCCCTGGTCGATCAGGCCCATCTGGTTGATGAACAGGTCGCGGAACACGCCGCTGCAGTTCACCACCACATCGATGCGCGGCCGGCCCAGCTCCTCCAGGGAGAGCAACTCCAGCTTGTTCACCCGGCCGAGGGAATCGGGCACGGGCTTGACGCCGATGAACCAGAGGATCTGGGCCAGGGATTCGCCGTAGGTTTTGATGTTGTCGGTGCCCCAGAGCACACAGGCGATCGTTTCCGGCCAGGTGCCCTGCTCCGCCTTCTGGCGCTCGATCAGTTTGTCCACCACGCCCTTGGCTGCGGCAATGGCGGCGCGGGTGGGGATGGCCTGGGGATCGAGGGCGTGGATGTTCTTGCCGCTGGGCAGCACACCCGGGTTGCGGATCGGGTCGCCGCCGGGGCCCGGCAGCACATATTCGCCGTCGAGTGCCTTGAGCAGGCTCTCCATCTCCTGATCGGCGCAGATCTGCTCGAGGCAGAATTGCAGGTAGGCGAACAGCTTGTCGAGCTCGCTGGAATCCACGCTCACAAAGCCGGCGCCGCAGCAGGCCCGCAGCCAGGGGCTGGGCAGCTTGAAGCCGAAGCGTGTGAGCAGATCAAACAGCCAGCCGAAGTTGCGGCGCAGGGTCACCCGGCCGTCGCTGCCGGTCACCGAGCGCACCATCGCCCCCACCGCCGCACGGCTGGTTTCGGTGATGCGGCGGTTGAGCTCCACATCGGCGAGCACGCCCTCGTCGTTGCCCCTGTACACCTCGGCAATCGAGCGGCCCAGGCTCTCGGCCAGCAGGCCTGGCAACGAGCGGATGCCCTCCTCCTCACGCTCGAGAGCGGCGATGTTCACCAGGGTGGCGATCGCCTCCTCGGCGGTGGGGGGCTTGCCGATCGTGTGCAGGCCACAGGGCAGCAGCCGGCTTTCGATCTCCATCAGCTGCCGGTACACCGCGCCGATCACCCCATCGCGGGCGTCGAGATCGAGTTCCGAGGCATCCAGCTCCGGCAGGGCCACGTCCTTGTCGAGGTTGCACTGGCGGGCCGTCTCCACCACGGCGTTCACGATCTGCACGCCCCGGCTGCTCTCGCGCAGCTGCTGATAGCTGCCCACCAGCTCGCCCAGCTCCTTGAGGCCCTTGTAGAGGCCGGCATTTTCAGCAGGCGGCGTGAGGTAGGAGATCGTTTCGGCGTAACCGCGGCGCTTGGCGATCGTGGCCTCGCTGGGGTTGTTGGCGGCGTAGTAGTAGAGGTTGGGCAGGGCGCCGATCAGGGAATCGGGGTAGCAGGTGTCGCTCATGCCCATCTGCTTGCCGGGCATGAACTCCAGCGAGCCGTGGGTGCCGAAGTGCAGCACCGCATCAGCGCCCCATACCTTTTCCAGGTAGGTGTAGTAAGCGGCGAAGCCGTGGTGGGGGCTGGCACTGCGGGAATAGAGCAGCCGCATCGGGTCGCCCTCATAGCCAAAGGTGGGCTGCACGCCCACAAACACATTGCCGAAGTGGCACCCGTAGATCAGCAGGTTGGTGCCGTCGCTGTTGAGATTGCCGGGAGGCTTGCCCCAGTTCTCTTCCAGCCGCTCGGAATAGGGGGTGAGCCGCTCATACTCCGCCACGCTCATGCGGTGGGCGATCGCCAGCTCCGGAGACCCCTCAATCACCTCGGGATCCTTCAGCACCGCCTCCATCAGCGCCTTGGGCGTGCGCGGCATGTTCTGCACGTCGTAGCCCTTGGCCATCATCTCCTCCAGCACCCGGAAGATCGAGCCGAACACATCCAGATAGGCGGCGGTGCCCACGTTGCCCTTGTCGGGCGGGAAGCTGAACACGGTGATCGCCAGCTTCTTGTGGGTGCGCGGCTTGATGCGCAGCGAAGCCCAGCGGATCGAGCGCTCGGCGATCGCCTCGACGCGGTCCTGCAGGGTGTGGGCCTTGCCGGTGGCGTCGTCGCGGCCGGAGAGCACGATCGGCTCGATGGCGCCGTCGAGTTCGGGGATGGCGATCTGCAGGGCCACCTGCACCGGGTGCAGCCCCAGGTCGCTCTCCTCCCATTCCTGGGTGGTCTGGAACACCAGCGGCAGGGCCACCATGTAAGGACGGTTGAGCTTCTTGAGCACCTCGATCGCCCGGGGATGGTCCTGGCGGGCCGGTCCGCCCACCAGGGCGAAGCCGGTGAGGCTCACCACCCCGTCCACCAGCGGGGTTTCGGGGTTGAGGGGGTCGTAGAAGAAGGCGTTCACCGGCTTGGTGAAGTCGAGCCCACCGCAGAACACCGGGATCACGGTGGCGCCGCGATATTCCATCTCCTGGATCACGGCCACGTAGTGGGCCTCATCGCCGGTGACGATGTGGCTGCGCTGCAGCACCAGGCCGATCACCGGCCCCTTGCGGGCCTTGTCGCTGAGGTCGGTGCGGCTGGAGCTCCAGTTCAGATATTCCTTGAGGTCTTCGAACATCCCCGGGGCCATGGGATGCCAGATGCCCAGGTCGGGGAACACCACCGGCTCGGCTACCTGCAGCTCGGGCCGGTCGGAACCCTCGTTGTCGCCGCCGCGGGGGAACACGTATTTATCGGCCAGCATCAACAGGAAATTCCTGAGGTTGTCCGGCGTGCCGCCCAGCCAGTACTGGA
Organism: Cyanobium sp. ATX 6A2; assembly: GCF_024346355.1. Taxonomy (GTDB): domain Bacteria; phylum Cyanobacteriota; class Cyanobacteriia; order PCC-6307; family Cyanobiaceae; genus NIES-981. The sequence continues at coordinate 21,482 of NZ_JAGQCU010000001.1, read as the reverse complement.
AGCTGAGCATGAAGGAGCGGGCATCCTGAGCCTTCTCCACCGGCAGATACTTCAACACCGTGGGCAGGGTGTTGAGCAGCTTGAGCATGGCGTCCTGGAACCCGGCGCCACCGGCCTCCTTGCGCTTTTTCATGAAGCTGGCGATCGCGCTCTTGCTCTGGCCCAGCTGGGCCATCGAGAAGCTGCCGAGCTTGTTCAGGCGCATCACCTCCGGCATGGAGGGGAACACCACCACCGCCCTGAGATGATCGCGGTGGGGGGCCACAGCCTCCACCACCTTCTGGGCCAGGTCCTCGATGAAGATCAGCGAGGCGATGAACACATCGGCCGCCGCCACGTCGGCGCAGAACTGGGCGTAGTTCTCCGGATCGCGCAGCTCCTCGATCAGATAGCCGCTCAGCTCGATCGCCAGGGGGCCGTTCTGGTCGTTGAGGGAGGTGGCCGCCAGGGTGAGGGCGTTCTGGTACTGGGGCTCGAGCACCACGTACACGGCCTTCATCACCGCTCCGTTGTGGTCGCCGGCAGGGCTGACACGACGGTTGGCGGAGCGGACCTGCGTGAACATGCGCTCGAACGGGCGGTGAGGGCCTGAGCTTACGAACCTTGAAGCCCGGCTCGAGCGGGCTGCATAGGCTCTGCAGCAATGCTCCGCGCGCCATGACCAGCTCCACCGCTGCCGCCCCGCCCGCTGCACCCACCGCCGTCCCCCCGATCGCGGTGGTGGTGGCCGGTGCCCTCGGCCGCATGGGCGCCGAGGTGGTGAAGGCGGTGACGGCGGCGCCCGACTGCCGGCTGGTGGGCGCCATCGACTCCACCCCCGGCAAGGAGGGGGCTGATGTGGGCCTCGAGCTGGGGCTGGGTGAACTGGAGGTGGCGGTCACGGCCGACTTCGAGGGCTGTCTCTGCCAGGCCAGCCAGGCGGTGCGCAGCGCCGGCCCGGGCCAGGGCGCCGTGCTGGTGGATTTCACCCATCCCAAGGTGGTGTTCGAGCACACCCGTGGCGCCATCGCCTACGGCGTGCATCCGGTGATCGGCACCACGGGCCTGCGTCCTGAGCAGCTGGCCGATCTGGCCACCTTCGCCGACAAGGCGTCGGTGGGAGGGGCTGTGATTCCCAACTTTTCAGTCGGCATGGTGCTGTTGCAGCAGGCCGCCGCCGCCGCCGCCCGCTTCTACGACTGTGCCGAGCTCACCGAACTGCATCACAACCGCAAGGCCGACGCCCCCAGCGGCACCTGCATCAAGACCGCCGAGCTGATGGAGGACCTGGGCAAGGCCTTCAATCCAGCCGAGGTGGAGGAGCAGGAAACCCTGGCCGGCTGCCGCGGCGGGCTGCGCGAGAGCGGCCTGCGCCTGCACTCGGTGCGTCTGCCCGGCCTGGTAGCCCACCAGGAGGTGATGTTCGGCGCGGCGGGCGAAACCTATACCCTCCGCCACGACACGATTGATCGCTCGGCCTACATGCCGGGAGTGCTGCTCACCGTGCGCCGGGTGCGCCAGCTGCCTGGCCTGGTGTATGGGCTGGAGAGGCTGCTCTGACCGCAGAGGCTGCTCTGAATGGAACCCACCTGATGCTCATCCCCCTGCGCCCCGGAGAACTGCCGCGCCTGATTCCGGCGGTGGCCACCGGGCCCCAGTTCAATGCCTGCAACGGCACCCCCCGCACGCTGCTGCAACGGGTGCTGATCTCAGTGATCGTGGGGGTGATCAGCCTGCTGGTGAGCCAGACCCTGGCCTTCCGCAGCCAGTTCGCGCCGATCCTGCTGGTGGTGGGTGTGGTGGCGCTGCTCTACGTGCTCTGGGGGCCGATCATCGAGGCCGGACGGCGCAACGCCACCCTGCGCCGGTATCCGGCCGCCGCCATCTTTGAAGGGCAGGTGGCCGATCTGTTCACCCGCGAGGTGGTGGAGGACACGCGCGAGCAGGCTGACCGCAGCGGTCGCCTGCAGACGGTGGAGAACCGCCGCACCTGGCTCACCCTGGAGCTGGAGGACGAGGACGGCTATCTGGGTCGGGTGCGCTTTCCGATGGACAAGAAGCACCAGCAGATCCGCCGCGGGATGGTGGTGCGCACCCTGGTGCTCAGCGACCGCAAGGACTTCTCCCGCGTCGCCGCCCTCACCGACGCCTGGCTGCCGCAGCTGAAGCTGTGGGTGGGCGACTATCCCTATCTGCTGCGGCCGGCCTTCGAGGAGCTCTGCCTGCGCCGCCTGCGCTGACGCCGCTCGGGGGTGGGGGGATGGGTCACTGGCGGGGGCAACCCGGCGAAAATGTTGAAGGGCTTGTCATAGACCGCAACAATGCGTTACAATTCGCTCACACCAGACACAGGAACCCCATGACCCAAGCCAATCCCGCTGTGATCCGCGGCGCCACCGTGACCACCGAAGACGGCGGTCGCCTCAACGCCTTCGCCGCCGAGCCCCGCATGGAAGTGGTGAGCCCCGAGAGTGGCTGGGGGTTCCACGAGCGCGCCGAGAAGCTCAACGGCCGCATGGCCATGCTCGGCTTCATCGCCCTGCTGGCCACCGAATTCGCCCTCGGCGGTGAGGCCTTCACCCGCGGTCTGCTCGGCATCGGCTGACCCCATCCCGCGGCCATCCGCACCCCAGGGCACTCTCCCTGCCCGCTCCAGCCGCAGCAGACTTGCTGCGGCTTTGTTGTAGTCAGCTGACCACCGCTCCTCCCCGCACCGCCCCCAGGCCGCCAGCCCCAACGCCCGCAGCCCAGCCGCCGGCCACCGCGTTGCGGGCCGGCGTCCTGGGGGCCGGGCCCACGGGGGCCCTCAGCGCTCTGGCTCTCGCCGATGCCGGCTGGACAGTGACGCTCTGCGACCCCCTCAGTGCTGCCCAGCTCAGTGGGCGCAGCCGCGCCTACGCCTTCAACCATTCCAGCCGTCAGCTGCTCGAGCGCCTGGGGCTGTGGGCTGAGCTCGTTGAGGTGATGGTGCCCTTCCGTCGTCTGGAGCTGTGCGATCTCGTCGTTGGTGCCGCCGTGCCCTTCGGCATCGACGACCTGCCGGGGCGCTGCCGCCGTTCCAGCGGCCCGGCCGTGGGCTGGATCGCCCTGCACGCTCCGCTGATGGCGGTGCTGCTGCGTCGACTGCGGGCCCATCCCGCCATTCACCTCTGCCTGGGCACAGCCCAGCCGGGCGATGATGCCGGCGAGCCGGATCTGCTGGTCGCGGCCGACGGTCCCCACTCCAGCCGCCGCGAGGCCCTGGGCATCGGCCTCTGGCAGCTGGCCTACCGGCAGAGCTGCCTCACGGCCCAGGTGGAGCTGCGCGGCAGTGATGACGACCAGGCCTGGGAGCTGTTCCGGGCGGAGGGCCCGTTCGCGGTGCTGCCCCTCGGCCAGGGGCGCTTCCAGCTGGTGTGGAGCGCTCCCTCCAGCCGCTGCCGACAGCTGGAGAGCCTGCCCCCCGGGGCCTTCCTCGATGGTCTGGCCGGCGCCCTGCCCGATCGCTTCCAGCCCGACGCCCTGCTCGATGAGCCCCGCGCCTTCCCGCTGGCCGTGCAGCTGGCCAGGCGGCTGGCCCGGGGGCGCACGCTGCTGGTGGGCGAAAGTGCCCACCGCTGCCATCCGGTGGGTGGCCAGGGTCTCAACCTCTGCTGGCGCGATGTGGCCGAACTGCACCGCCAGGCGCGCCGGGTGGTGGCGGGCCGGCTGCCGGCCGAGCGCCTGCCGGCCGCCTACGCCTGGCGTCGCTGGCCCGATCTGCTGCTCACCCTGCTGGCCACCGATTTGCTGATGCGGCTGTTCTCCAACCGTGCCCTGGCGCTTCTGCCCCTGCGCCGCCTGGGCCTGGCCCTTCTGGCGGCCCTGGCCCCCCTGCGCCGCCTCAGCCTCGGGGCCATGACCCAGGGCCCCTGCCGTCCCCTCTAGACCCTGGCCATGGTGCACAGCTCCAGCCCCCTGCCGCTCCCTCCCCAGGCCCTGCTGCGCTTCCTGCGCCAGGATCTGGGGCTGAGCGAGAACGCCCTGGCCCTGGGGCTGCGCCAGGCTGCGCAGGAGCGGGCACCGCTGCCGGTGGTGCTGTGGCGCTATGGCCTGCTCAGCCTGGAGCAGCTGGAGCAGGTGCTGCAGTGGCAGGACAGCGATGGCTGAAACGCCGCATTGCGATGGACGGCCCCCTAGGGCCTGGACGCCACCCGTGGATCCTCTCAGCTGTAGATGATCAGCGACTCCACGGGCTGCTCGGGGGGCAGGCGCCGGCGGCCTTCGAGAGCCGCCAGTTCGGCCACGAATCCGAAGCCGCAGAGGCTGCCGCCGGCGGCAGCCACCAGCTGGGCGCAGGCCGCGGCGGTGCCGCCGGTGGCCAGCAGGTCGTCCACCACCAGCACCCGCTCGCCGCCCGCCAGGGCATCGCTGTGGATCTCCAGCCGGTCGCTGCCGTACTCGAGGGCGTAGTCGACGCCGGTGACGGCCCCGGGCAGCTTGCCGGGTTTGCGTACCGGCACAAACCCCAGCTGCACGCTGGTGGCCAGGGCGGTGCCCACGATGAAGCCCCGGGATTCGATGCCCACGATCAGGTCGGGCTGCAGCTGCTCACACAGGCTGGCCAGGCGCCGGATCACCTCCTGCCAGCCGGCCGGATCCCGCATCAGCGGGGTGAGATCGCGGAAGAGGATGCCGGGCTTGGGGAAATCGGGCACGTCGCGCACCAGCCCGCGAAGATCCAGTGTGCTGGCCAGATCCACCGCACCGGCCGGATTCACCGCGCTGTTCACGGCCTGCGGGTCCGGAGGTTGGGGCATCGAGGTGACGGTGGGAGGCGCTGGCTGGCATCATCGCAGCCATGCCCGAAGTCCCTGCCGCGCCCGAAGCACCAGCCGCGTCGCACGCCCCCCCGCTCTCGCGGCGTGGCCTGGAGCGCCTCGACCTGTTGCTGCTCAGCGCCGAGGCGCTCGACCTCAATGGGGGCGAGGCGATGGTGTGGATGAGCGAAGAGATGGGGTTCACCGGTCTGTTCGCCAACCGGGTGGAGCTGTGGAAGCGTCGCTGCCACAACCCCCTGCGCCGCGCCACCCGCCGCGGCGATCTCAGCCCGGCGGAAACCGATGCCCTGATCCGCATCCTCTGCGCCCTGGCCGATCGCCTCTACCCCCTGCTGCGGGCCCTGCTCTCCAACGCCGAGCCCGAGCCGGTGCGCCGCCAGCGCTGGCAACTGTTCGAGGGGCGGCTGGCCGAACTGGTGCGCGAACGCATGAATCCCCGCCGGGTGGGCGTGCAGACGCTGCTCGATCCCCAGCGGGGTGAGCGCCAGCGGCACCAGCTGATCCGTGCCCTGGCCTACGGCGCCGGCAACGGTGGCTACGGGCGGCTGCGCGCCAGCCTGCACGATCCGGTGGTTTGAACCCGATGAATCTGAGCCCGGTGAAACAGACGCTCCGCTACGACCAGGTGAGCTGCCGGCTGCAGGTGGAGGGCCTCCCCGATGTGTCCGTCGGCCAGGGCAACGAGGCCGTGGGGATCATCACCGGCTGGAACCTGCGCTGGTCTGGGCGACCGGAACTGGAGGGCCGGAAGGACCATCTGCTGGCCCTGATGGCCGTGGTGCTCCCCTACGCCCGCCACCTGATCAGTGGTGTGGCCCGGCCCTTTGGCGGCGGTGATTCCCCGGTGAGCATCGCCCCGCGCGAGCAGGGCGGCCACAGCCTCGAGCTGCGCAGCAGCCAGCCCGACACGGCGCCCCTGACCCTGGAGCTCGACGACGCCGAGCTGGCCGATCTGGTGCGGGTGCTCGACCAGCTGCGCCTCGATCCCCGCCTGCAGCTGAAGCTGGAGCTGCCGGAGCCCCAGCCCCTGCATCCGCGGGAGGTGCTGGAGCGGGTGCCGTTGCGGCGACGGCTGGTGGCCCCGCTGGGCGGTGCCCTGGCCGTGGCTGCGGCGGCCGCTTTCGGTCTGCTGCTGCCGGAGCCGCGCCCGCAGCAGCCGCCTCCGGGGGCAGTGGAGCTGCGCGGCGAACCCTGACCGCCGCTTGACGCCCGCCAGCTGCGGCCCAGACTGACTCCCATGACCCAGACGACCTGGTCGGAACTGCGCATCCGTGTGGCGCGCCTCGGAGCGGCCCTCGACGTGGTGGTGCGCAGCGACCCCGAGGTCTGTGGCCTCAGCGGCACCGGCTTTCACCTCTCCCTCCACCACGGCGGCCAGGGCGATTGCACCGTGGGTCGTCTCAGCCTGATCGACTGCCCCAACGACCTGGTGCTGATGGAGTTCGAGCGCTGGATGCGTGGCGAGGGCCATGTGCTGGAGGCATGAGCGAGTCCCGGCGCCGATCTCTGCAGCTGCCCCACACCGGATCCGTTGATCGGCCCGGTGGCAGGCGGCCGCGGCGCCTCACCCGCTGGCGCCTGTTCTGGACTGGCCTGCTGTATCTGAGCCTGGGCTCGGCGATGCTGGTGGGGCTGATGCAGTTGCCGGAACGCCTGGACGCATTTCTGCTTCTCAGCACATCCATTGCCAAATTGATCGGCGGTCTGCAGGGTGTGGTAGCGGGGTTGCTGCAGCTGCTGGCCGTTGCGCTGGTGGTTCTGGTGGCACTGCTGGCCTTGGTGCTGCTCGTGGGCGGCATCGTGAGGCTGGTGCGCTGCCTGCTCCCCCGCCCAAGGCGCCCCCGGGTGTCCTGATCACACCGTTCCCGGGTTCCAGCCATGAGCAAGAGCGACACCAAGGACAAGGGCAAGAAGGCCAAGGCCGGGCCCGATGCCGCAGCGGAGGCCGCTGACGGCTCGGTGGGCAGTGCCATCGCCGCCGCCTTCGGCGTGAAGGAGAAGAGCAAGGACAAGAGCAAGCAGGCCAAGGCCGGCAAGGGCAAGAAGGCCGGCAAGGAGCAGCAGCTGGTGCGGGTGGTGCCTCGCTATGGCCCCCTCAGCGATCGCTACTACCCCTCGGCTCTGATGGATGACATGAAAGGTGACAACGGCAATGGGGACGGCTACCCGGGGAATGACACCACGCTCAGCAAGCTGGACCGCAAGCTCTACGAGAAGGAGCTCATCCGGCTCCAGGTGGAACTGGTGAAGATGCAGTACTGGATCAAGGCCACCGGCTTTCGCCTGATGGTGTTGTTCGAGGGCCGGGATGCCGCCGGCAAGGGGGGCACGATCAAGCGCGTCACAGAACCGCTCAACCCCCGCGGCTGCCGCGTGGTGGCCCTCGGCACCCCCAGCGACCAGCAGAAATCCCAGTGGTATTTCCAGCGCTATGTGGAGCATTTCCCCAGCGCCGGGGAGATCGTGATCTTTGATCGCAGCTGGTACAACCGCGCCGGTGTGGAGCGGGTGATGGGTTTTTGCACCCCGGAGCAGGTGGAGGAGTACATGCAGAGCTGCCCGCAGTTTGAGCGGATGCTCGTGCGCTCCGGGATTGTGCTGCTCAAGTACTGGTTCTCGGTGAGCGATTCGGAGCAGGAAGCCCGCTTCCAGTCACGCACCGAAGATCCCACCCGGCGTTGGAAACTCAGCCCGATGGATCTTCAGGCGCGGGAGAAGTGGGCGGAATTCTCCAAGGCCAAGGACGACATGTTCGCCCACACCAACATCCCCGAGGCGCCCTGGTTCACGGTGGAGGCCGACGACAAGCGCCGGGCCCGGCTGAACTGCATCTCCCACCTGCTCAGCAAGGTGCCTTACACCGACATGACACCGCCTGCGATCGAGCTCCCCGCTCGCCCCAAGCACCCGGAGCTGGAGCGGCCCCCCCGCTGGGAGCAGTTCTTCGTGCCCAACCGCTACCCCTCCTGAGGGGCTGCGCCGCCGAGGGCTTCAGCTCCCCAGGCGCTCGAACCACAGGCCCGTCAGCTGCCAGCTGCTCCACAGGAAGATGGCCAGGAACAGCCAGTTCAGCCAGGCGGGTCGCTGGGGACCATCGGGAGCCATGGGAGTCTTCGGGGCGAAGGTGCCGATCCACACCAGGCTGCACCATCGCCCCGGTGGCCGTGGGCGGGCCGCTTGACATTCCTTGACACGGGGCGGTGCGGCGCTGGGTTCGCCGTAGTCTCCGGCCATGGGCAGTCCGATTGGCAAGGAGGAGTTCCTGCGCCGTGCGTACGAGCGCTTTGGTGATAAGTATGATTACGCGGAAATCGTGTACAAGAGCTATAAAACGCCGGTCAAGATCCGATGTCAGTTGCATCCGGTGAAGCAGATCTCGATCACCCCTGAAAAGCATCTGCAGACCACCGGCGGTTGCAAGTTCTGTCTGCGCCAGATGCGGGTGCGCATGCTTGAGCGCGAACTCAACCGCGACAGTGTCGAACGCCCCGCACTCGAGCCCGCACCCCGCCCATCAGGGTGAACCGGCGCCGAGCACCGGCCGCCGGTGACCCCCGGCTGATGGTTCGGCGGCCCCCCCCCCACGCCGGGGGGAGAGGGCATGATTTCAGATGGTCGTTGCTCGCCGCCGATGCCAAACCCAGCTTCCGTCTCCGAGCCCAACCACCTCCCCCAGCCGGTGCATCTTTACCGGCTCGATGCCCCGGAGCACCACTGCGCCTATGGCGAGCGAGCCCGGCACTTGCTGGAGGATCGCGGCATTCCCTTCCACGACCACCGTCTCACCAGCCAGGAGGAGGCCGAACAGTTTCAGGCCGCCCATGGGGTGACCTCCACTCCCCAGGTGTTCGCCGGCACCGAGCGCATCGGTGGCTACAGCGACCTGGCTGTCCGCCTGGGCGCTGCCTCCGCCCCCCAGGAACCCGCTGCCGGCGCCGATTCCCGCAGCTACCGGCCTGTGCTGGTGGTGTTCGGGGTGGCGGCCCTGGCGGCCTGGGTGTTGGCCGCGGGTGTGGTGGGCTTCATGGGGCTGGCTGTGACCTTTCTGGCCACCCTGAAACTCATGGATCCGCCGGCCTTCCGCGGGGGGTTTCGCCTCTACGACCTGCTGATGGGCCGCTGGAAGGGCTACGGGGTCGTCTACCCGTGGCTGGAACTGCTGGTGGGCCTGGCGATTCTGGGCCGCTGGGCCCTGCCTCCGCTGGGCGTGCTCGCCATCGCCATCGGCCTGGAGGGCGGACTGTCGGTGGTGCGGGCGGTGTGGATCGAGAAGCGGGATCTGGACTGCGCCTGCATCGGCGGTAACAACCGCACCCCTCTGGGGGCCCTGAGCCTGCTGGAGAACGGGGCCATGGCGGCCATGGGCGTTGCCATGCTCCTGCCCGGCTGGTGATCGCCGGGGCCGGCTGCAGGCGATCAGGCGTCAGGCAATCACGGTGCCGCCCTGGTTGCCGCTGAGGAAGCGGCGCAGGTTCACGCCGGCTTCCATCGAGGCGGCGAGCAGCTCGGCGCGCTGGGTTTCATCGAGGCCATCCCAGAAGGCATGGAAGAGATCCAGGGAGGCCTTGCCGGCTCCCACCACCCCCAGCACCGAGAGCGGCAGGCCCATCCAGGGAAACACCAGCAGCACCACACCCAGCAGCAGGCTCACGGCCGCCCCCTGCTTGGTGGACTCCCATACGGTGCTGGTCACCATCTGGATCTGCACGCTGCGGTTGATGGCACCCCGCTTGCGCAGGGCCTCGGTGCGCAGGCCTGCGAGCAGGGCCTGATACACGGCGTACACCACCACGCCGCCAAGGGCCGATTCGGCCACGAATTCCACGGAGCTGAGGCTGCCGCCGTTGACGTTCACATCCAGGCTCGCCAGTCCGGCCAGAGGGGCCATCTCCACGCCGGCCTGGGGGATACGGAAGGGATCACGTTCGCGCGTCATGGCCTGTCCGGCGGATGTCTCGGGGTGGTTGCATCAGGCTAAGACGGGTTCTGTGGCCAGTCGGGCTGGCTCAGTCCACAATCGGGTGGCGTGCCACCACCTGCGATGCCCCGTCTGTTCGCCGCCCTGCTGATGGGGCTGATGCTCTCCACCGGTGCCGCCCGCGCCCACTGCGATCAACAGGGCAGCCACCAGCACAGCGACAGCGACATCCCTGCCCAGCGGCAGCGCTGAGCTTCCTGCTCAGGCGGCTGTAGGGATGTCTCCCGGCGCCGCTGTCGCCCCTGTGCGGCTACCGGCTGCATGGCGCAACAGGTCGGCCAGCGGGTCGGGCTTGGCCACGGCATCCACCCCCCCACCGGAGCGGCCCAGGAGCTCGGGATGGCGGCAGAGGCCCTCAATCAACCGGCCCAGAAACGCGCCACCGTCGTCGATGGCCTCCAGGTGGCCACTGCGGCCCCCCAGGCACCAATGCATCGTTCCTTGGGCGTCGTGGATCACCACGGCGGGACGCTGGGGGGAGGCGTTGTGGATGGCAATCGGATCGGTGTTCCCGAAGAACCACTCAGCCTCCTTTTCGCATGCGCTGATCAGGGCCGCGGCCTCCGCCAGGGTGCGGAATCGCCGCAGCACTTCGGCAGTGGGTGGAGAACCGGGGCTGAGCCCCCAGTGCTGGGGCTGCCAGTTCAGGTTCAGGGCGATCGATACACCCTGGGAGCTGGCCCGGTCCTGGATCATGCGCAGGCTCATGGCTTCATCGTCGCCGGCCACGATGTTGCTGTCCACCAGCAGCCAGGACACCTCGCCGAGTGCAGACGCCACCATTTCGGTGACCCCTGCCGGCGTGTGGCGTCTGAGCTCGGCGCTAAGGGCGGTGGTGAGATCGAGAACGGAACCGGCCTGGGAGGGGGTGGCCGGGGTTTCGGTTGTGCTGGTCATGGGGTTGGATACGCAACGTTGAGCAGATCTGGGCGTGGGCCAATGCCTGGATCAGGTGTTGTTCTCCACCAGGTTGTGGAAGCGGTCGGCCAGGTTCTGGAAGGTGGCGTCGCTCTGTTGGAGCAGGGTCTCCCAATTGCTCCGGGTGGCCTGGCGAAGATGCTGCAGTTGCTCCATCCCCTCCTCACGGGCCTGCACCAGTTGATCCAGGCGCTTCTGGGCTTCCTGCCGGGCCTCCTCGGAGAGCTGGTTGAGGCTGCCCTTGAGCTGCTCGATCTGGTGGTTCCAGGCGTCGATCTCGGCCTGGCGCTTATCCAGAATCGCCTGCTTGAGGCGCTCGTCCACAGCGGCTCTGTCGTCGTGGGCGCCGGGGCTCTGGGCTCCAGTGGTCTGGTCTCCAGTGGGCATCGCTTGATTGGTGGTGGTCATGGAATCTCTCCTTAGGGTCAACAACGGACATCAGAACTGTGAGGATCTGATCTCCTGCTCAGCGCTCTGAGCTCTGGAAGCTGTAGGTACGCTCGGCTGACGTGTTGCCGGATCGGTGTCGTCAGGTCGGTGTCGTCAGATCGGTCAGGCCTGCATATGGCTTCACTGCCTTGGCTTGAGAACGTCGGCTTGAAAACCTTGGCTTGAGAGTTGGCTTGAGAGCCTCGAACCAAAACTGCCTCAACCACTCACAGCCTTGGGCCCAGGCACTGTGTGGGCATGGGACGGCTGGTGCGGGAGTGATGCCTGACGGATGTCCGTTAGAACTACTATACAACATGTATGCCGCGTCGTAGGCACTGATCTTGTCAAAGATCTCCTGTCTGGATGTGCAGAATCCTGCGGATCTACTGCCTCGGAAGGAATCCCGGCGGATCGGCAAGCACGCATCAGCAATCCCAATGCACACCCAATGCACAGGGGATCCCTGCTTTCCCGCAAGGGATGCTTCACCACAGCAGCGATTGTTCGCCAAAGTGGATCGGGCTCACAAGGCCCCTCCCTCCACTCCGCTCGCTGCACCTGGCCATGGTCCCGCTCCATGTCCCCGTTTTTGTCCTGGCCCCAGCTGGGGAACTGCCGCTGGAGCCCGACGGCTGGGCTGCCCTGCTCAACCTCCAGTGCCGCTGCGTGGATGCGGCCGAGCGGGTGCGACTGTTCACGCTCGCCGATGGCTGGCCGGGGTCGCTCGATGACCTCCTCCAACCCGGGGCGGCCATGATGCGGCCGTTCTGTGATGCCCTGGTGCCGGGCTGGGCCGTCGACTCCCTCAGCCTCGGGGTGTATGAGCTGATGGGTACCCCTGCCGGCCCCGGAGGCGAGGATCCAACGGCCGGGATGCAGGTGGAGGCGATCCGCTGCCTCGACCAGGTGCCCCTGCGGGACGTGCAGAACGAAGCCTGTTGGTTTTATCCCACTGAGGATGGTTCCTATCTGAGTTCCCGTGGCCCGCGGGCGGTGCGCTTCCGGCCGGGCTACCTGCCCGATCGCCCGCCCACCACCGACCCCCTCGATTACCACCGCAGTCACCTGCGGCTGCTGTGGTCGCTGCTGGCCGACGACGCCGAGATGACCTGTGTGGGACTCACCTACAACAACCGGCGGATTGACTGGCCCCTGGAGCGGGAGGACCCCCAGCCCAGTTGCGACTGGGCCTGGTTCACGGTGAATTCCGCAGCCGAATGCCCCTACCGGGAGATCGAGAGGCGGCGGGTTAGCGAGGCTCAGCCCCGCTGAGCAACTGGGCCTGGATGGCGGTGATGGCGATGGTGCTGACGATGTCCTCGAGGCTGCAGCCCCGGCTGAGGTCGTTCACCGGTTTGTTCAGCCCCTGCAGGATCGGGCCGATGGCGATCGCCCCGGTTTCCCGCTGAACGGCCTTGTAGGTGTTGTTGCCGGTGTTGAGGTCTGGGAACACCAGCACCGTGGCCCTGCCTCCCACCGCCGATCCCGGCAGTTTCTGCAGGGCCACCTCCGGGCTCACGGCGGCGTCGTACTGAATCGGACCCTCGATCGGCAGCTCCGGCCAGCGCTCCCGCACCTGGGCGGTGGCCTGCCGCACCTTCTCCACCTCCTCCCCCTTGCCGGAGGCGCCGGAGGAGTAGGAGAGCATGGCCACCCGCGGCTCCAGGCCCAGGGCCCGCGCCGTTTCGGCGGAGCTGATGGCGATCTGGGCCAGCTGGGCGGCGTCCGGGCGGGGGTTCACGGCGCAGTCGCCGTAGATCACCACCCGATCCTCGAGCAGCATCACGAACACCGAGGAGATCAGCGACACCCCTGGCCGGGAGCGGATCAGCTGCAGGGCAGGCCGGATGGTGTGCTGGGTGGTGTGGGTGGCGCCCGACACCATGCCATCGGCGTCGCCACTGAGCACCATCATCGTGGCGAAGGTGGTGGCATCCAGCAGGTGATCGCGGGCGATGGCGGCCGTGCCGCCCTTGTGCCGCCGCAGCTCCACAAACGTTTGGATGTAGCGCTCCAGGTGACGGCTGGTGTGGGGGGACACCACGCTCACGGTTTCAAGATCGAGGTCGATCCCCTCCTGGCGGAGCACCCGTTCGATCTCCTCCGGCTCCCCCAGAAGGATCGGAGCGGCCAGCCCCTGGGCCTGCACCTGGGCCGCGGCCCTGAGGATGCGGGGCACGAGGGCCTCCGGCAGCACGATGCGCTGCGGCCTGCGGCTGGCCCGCAGGCTGATGGTGTGATGGAACATCCGCGGCGTGGGCTCCGGCGGCGGGGCCAGGTTCACCGTGCGCAGCAGTCGCTCCACCTGGCCGTGGCGCTCGAAGGCCTCGATGCTGAGGGCGATCTTCTCCCGGTCATCGCCCTTGAGGCTGATGTGAATGTCCCGCAGGCGCGAGACGGTGGTGAAGGTGTCGCTGGCCACCGCCAGGATCGGCAGGGGGTTCGGCAGTCCCTGGATCAGCCGGTCGATCGCCGGTTCCGGGGCCATGCCGGTGAGCAGGAGCCCGGAGAGGTTGGGGTAGTTGTGCGACTGGTGGGCCTGCAACATGCCCATGATCACGTCGCCCCGATCGCCGGGGGTGATCACCAGGCTGCCCTCCTGCAGCCACTCCAGGGCATGCTGCATCTGCATCGCCGCCACGATCTGATGCAGGGCCAGGCGCTCCAGCCCCTCGTGGCCGTAGAGCACCTCGGCCTGCAGATGCTGGGCGATGTCAAGCAGCCGGGGGCTGCTCAGCCGGCGGTCGTAGGGGATCACGCTCAGCACCCAGTCGCGGCCGCCGAAATCCTTCTCCAGGGCGTCGCGCAGGGCATCGGCCCCGGCGGGATCCGCCTTGTTCAGCACGATGCCCACGATCCGGCAGCCATGACGCCGGTAGGTTTCCACCGCCAGTCGCACCGGCCGCAGGGCTTCATCGCCATGGCGCTGATGGGCGTTGCCCAGAATCAGGATCGGACAGCCCAGGTTGCGGGCGATCTCCTGGTTGAGGTTGAACTCGAAGGCGGAACCCTCGCCGAGGTAGTCGGAGCTCTCGCAGAGCATGAAGCGATTGGCTGCTGCCAGCGCCTGGTAACGGCTGATGATGCGCTCCAGCCCCTCATTGATGCGGTTGGCGGCGATCAGGTCGTTCATCTCCCCCGTGGTGAGGCCAAAGGAGGCCTCCACGCTCTGGGGCAGAGCGAAATGGCGCGTGATCAGGTCGATGTCCTCGTCCGGGGTGGTTTGGATCACGGGCCGGAAGAAGCGCACCCCGGCCGTGCGGCGCAGCAGCTGATGGCCCAGACCGAGGGCCACCAGGGCCTTGCCGCTGCCGGCCTCGGTGGTGCTGATGTACAGCGCGTTGCTCATGGCGTGCCAGCTCCTGGGCCCAGCATCGGGCCGACCCACCGAATTGGCATGGTTCGCGGCGCCGCCAGGACAAAGGCCAGCCAGGGTGCCCCGGCTGGCCTGTTGAACCCTGCCCGCAAGGGCTGCTGGCTACGGAGCCTGCGGGAGGCAGTGGGCCGCCTCAGTGGTCGTAGCTCTGGCCCCGGTAGGTGAGATGTTTGGTCTTGGCCTGCTGGGGGGGGTCGTCGTGGTGGGCGTCCACGTAGGGCACGCCGCGGTACGACTTGGCCATCAGGAATTGGGCGTCATTGAGACGCTTCTGCTTGATGAGCTTGGTTCTGATCAGATCGAGAACGTTCATCAGGGTCTCCACAGTGCCCGCGTCCCCGTTGCCTGACGTGGATCTGACTGCGTCCACCCGCTTGAAGGTGGATCAACGTGAAGCCAATCTAGCTAATCTGTAGCGGTTGCTACGGCGGCTGGCGGGTTTTACGGCACAGAAAAATTTGTTGGATCCGTGCCGGTGGGGCGGCGGGGCCGGGATGCTTCTGGTGGAGTCGCTTGCGCCGGCCCTGCCCAGCCGCGAGAGTGACGCACAGTGGTCGGTTTTCACCGGGTTCCAGCTGATGGGTGCTTCAGCCGATGTCAAGGCGGCCCTGGCGGTTTTGGGCCTGGGGGTGGTGCCCGTCAGCCGTGACGACCTGGCGCGCAGGGTCGCAGCACGCCATCCGGCCTCCCGTCCCTGGAGTGCCCTGCACACGGCGGCCTACCGCAAGCTCTGGGAAGCGCTGGAGCCCGCTGACACCGCCATTCCGCCCATGGCGGCCTGATCGCCCGCCTCTTCAGGGGCAGGTGAGCCTCACCCCATCAGGCTCCTGGGCCCGCTCCACACGGAAGTCCCCGTGTTGGCGCTGGGATCCATCCCGGAGCAAGGTGCTGAGGCGGTCCTCAGGGGCGGCCGGCAGCGTGATGGCGAAGAACCGCTCCAACTCGCCCACCGTGCTGGCTCCCCTGAACACCATCGCCACCCCGGCGGGCAGGGATGGTGGTGTGCTGTCCTGCTGCTCAAACAGGCGATCAATCAGCGGCTGTAGCCGGCTGCGCAGGGCCATGAACACGTGGTCACCAGGCAGCAGGGCGGTGGAGCCGCGGGGCATGATCAGGCTCCTGCCGCGCAGGATCAGCGACACCAGCACGCCGTTGGGGAGCGGCAGGTCGCACAGCTGCTGGCCCGCCACCCGCGCCTGGGGCTGCACGGTGTAGTCCACGATGTCGCCGTCCACCTGGCGCAGGGCGTTGATCTCCACCGAGAGCGCCGGCGTGGGGTCGGCCGGCCGCCCGAGCCGGAGCCAGCGGGCCACCACCGGAAGTGACCATCCCTGCGTGATGGCGGAGATGAGCACCACGAAGAACACAGCGTTGAAGATGATCTGGCTCTGGGGTACCCCCGCCATCAGCGGAAAGGTGGCCAGGGTGATCGGCACGGCCCCCTTCAGCCCCACCCAGGAGAGGAGGGTGAGTTCCCGGGGCCGGAAGCGAAACGGCAGCAGCGACACGGCCACGGCGAGGGGGCGTCCCAGAACGGTCAGCACCAGGGCGATCAGCAGCCCTTCCCCCGCCACAGCCAGCAGACGGCTGGGGAAGCTGAGCAGGCCGAGCATCACGAACAGCGCAATCTGGCTGAGCCAGGCGACGGCGTCGTGAAACAGAAAGATCCCGGCGCGGAACACGATCGTGCTGTTCCCCAGCACGATTCCGGCCAGGTACACCGCCAGAAAGCCGCTGCCCTGGAGCACCGCCGCCAGCCCGAAGGCCAGCAGCGCGAAGGAGAGCGCCAGCAGGGGATAGAGCCCCGGATAGTTGAGGTTGATCCGGTTGATGGCCCGGGCCGCCAGCCGGCCCACGCCCACCCCCACCAGGCCTCCCACCCCGAACTGCACCAGGAAGAGCAGCGCCAGGTCCGTCAGGGAGCCGGTGTCTCCCACGATCATGCCCACCAGGGCGAGGGTGAGGAAGATCGCCATCGGATCATTCGATCCGCTCTCCACCTCGAGCGTGGCCGTGAGCCGATCCGGCAGTTTCAGGCCACTGGTGCGCAGCACCGAGAACACGGCGGCGGCGTCCGTGGAGCCCACGATGCTGCCGAGCAGCAGTCCCTGGGGGAGCGGCAGCCCAAGCACCCAGGACGCCGCCAGGCCCGTGAGTGCCGAGGTGAGCAGCACCCCCACGGTGGAGAGCGCCAGGGCCGGCCGCCAGGCCAGCGCCAGGGCGTCGAGCGGGGTACGCAACCCGCCATCGAACAGGATCAACGCCAGCGCCACGCTCCCCAGGCTGTTGGCGAGGGCATAGTTCTCAAACGGGATGCGGGCCAGCCCCTCCGATCCAGCCAGCATGCCAACGCCGAGGAACAGCACCAGCACGGGCATCCCCAGGCGGGCCGCAAACTTGCTCGATGCGATCCCCAGCAGCAGCAGCAGCGCCGCCGCCAGGATCAGCGCGTTGATGGACATCACTGGCTGCCCGTGATCGGATTTCTGCTCAACGTTCTGTGGTTTGTGCTGGGTGGCTTTGTGATGGGCCTGGGCTGGTGGCTGGCCGGCCTGGTGGCGGCGATCACAATCGTGGGCCTTCCCTGGGCGCGCGCCTGCTTTGTGATCGGCAACTTCTCCTTCTGGCCGGTGGGCTATGAGGCGGTGAGCCGGCGTGAGCTCACGGGCCACGGTGATTTCGGCACCGGACCCCTCGGCCTGATCGGCAACGTGGTGTGGTTTCTACTGGCGGGCTGGTGGCTGGCGATCGGCCATCTCGGCTCTGCCCTGGCCTGTTTCGTGACCATCGTGGGAATTCCCTTCGGCATCCAGCACATCAAGCTGGCCCTGATCGCCCTGGCTCCTATCGGCCTGAAGGTGGTGCCGGTGCGCCGCTGACCGGTGCGCCACTGACCGGAGCACCGCTGAGGCGATGGGAGCAGAGTGGGCCGAGAGCACCATGGCCCCGATGCCTGATCACACCGCTGATCACACCCCTGATCACACCGCTGCACCGTCGCTGCTGAACCGCATCGCCCGGGTGCTGTTGTGTCTGGTGTTCATCCAGTCGCTGATCGGCAAACTCACCGCCTTTGCCGGACCTGCCCGCGCCATCGCCGCCAAGGGACTGCCACTGGCCCCGGTGCTGCTGGTGATGGCGATGGCGCTGATGGCCGTTGGTTCCGCGCTGGTGATCAGTGGTTGGAAGGCACGGCTCGGGGCGGTGTTGCTGCTGCTGTTCCTGGTGCCCACGAGCTTCCTCTTCCACGGAGATGTGGGCGATCCGGCCGAGCGCATTCAGCTGCTCAAGAACCTGGCGATCGTGGGCGGTCTGCTGCTGGTGGCCGATCAGAGTCGCTGAGCTTCGACGACCTGCTGAGTCGCGAGCCCTCCAGCCGCCAGCAACTGGCCAGCAGGCTGCCGAGCACGGCGTGCACCACCGCAGAGATGGCGCCGGGCAGCGCCGTGAGCGGAGAGGCGGCGAACGCCGAGCGGGCCAGCACCACCGCCAGGCCAGAGTTCTGCATGCCCACCTCGATGCTCAGCGTGCGCCGTACCGCGGCCGGCTGGCCCGCCGCCGCCGGGATCAGCCAGCCGAGCAGGAAACCGCAGCCGTGCAGCAGCAGGGCCGCCAGCAGCAGCAGGGGGCCCTGGTCCAGCAGGGCCTGCCGCTGGCTGCCGACGATGCTGGCCACGATCAGCACGATCGCCAGCACCGCCAGCGCTGGCATCACGGGTGCCAGCGAGCGGGCCAGGCGCGGCGCACCCCGCTTGAGGGCAATGCCGGCGGCCACCGGCAGCAGCACCACCTGCAACACGTCAAGCAACAGCCTCCAGCCGTCCACGGGCACGTAGCGACCGGCCAGCAGGCCGGTGAGCGCCGGGGTGAGCAGTACCGCCGCCAGGGTGCTCACGGTGGTCATCACCACCGAGAGGGCCACATCGGCCCGGGCGATCAGGCTCACCACGTTGCTGGCGGTTCCGCCAGGACAGCAGCCCACCAGGATCAGCCCCACCGCCAGGGGCGGCTCGAGGCGTAGCCCCCAGGCCACACCCGCGGCCAGGGCCGGCATCACGGCGAACTGAGCGACCACGCCCAGGGCGGCCGGCTGGGGATTGCCCAGCACCCGCCGGAAATCGGCTGTCTTCAGCTCCAGGCCCATGCCGAGCATGACAACCGCCAGGGCCAGCACGATCAGCGGGCCCTGCATCCAGGTGAACAGCCAGGGAAATGGCAGCGCCAGAGCCACCCCCACCACGGTCCAGAGGGGGAACAGCACGGTGAACCGCTCCAGCACTCTTCAGCCCCCGTCTGGCGGGAACGTACCGCACCGATCCACAAGCCCTTCAGGACACTGCCCGTGAAGCGCCCCAGATTGCATCGGGTCACCGTGCGTCTGGCCTGCAACTGCAACGGCAGAGCCTTCACACAAGTCTGATGGCTGCAGCGTGGCGGCCGTGTTCCGGGAGGGTAACATCGGCCTGGCGATGGTGGAGGACGGCCAGGCGTTTGCCTATCGCCGTGACCTGGATCGCTGTGGCTACTGGGCGTATCCGCAGACGGAGGATCGACCCAGCCGCCGGCAGGTGGTGCCGTGGCGCAACAACGGTGCAGCGCCATCCTTCCACCACCTGTGGCGCATGCAGCGTTGCAGACCTGCCGCTGAGAGCCCACAGCAGGGGGCCTCCATTGCACACAAGCAGCTATGCGTTAAGGTACGCACAGTTTTTCCAAAGTCCATGCTCACTGGCTCTGATCTGCTCGCCAAGGTCAAGGAACTCGGCGACGCCACCAAGTCTGAACTGGTGCGCGAATGCGGCTATGTGAGCACCAAGAAGGACGGCAGCGAACGGCTGAACTTCACCGCCTTCTATGAGGCCCTGCTGGAAGCCAAGGGCGTGAGCCTCGGAGAGAGCGGCCAGGGCCGCGGCAAGGGTGGCCGCAAGCTCAGCTTCGTTACCAAGGTGCAGTTCAACGGCAATCTGCTGGTGGGCAAGGCCTACACCGCCCAGCTGGGTCTTGAGCCGGGCGATGAGTTCGAGATCAAGCTGGGCCGCAAGCAGATCAAGCTCCTTCCCATCGGCGGCACCGACGAAGACGAGTGAGTCGTCAGCGGCCGCCAACCCACCTGGGGGCGCCCTTGAAGGGGCGCCCTTTTTTGATGGCGATGTAACGGAGCACATGCGACTGGTGGCGAGCGCCACGGGTCTCTGCGGGCGGTCAAGGGGTTGCGGTTGTCCCCCCTGCCGGCGCGGCCCCGTGGTGGTCAGGTGAGTCTTGCCTGGAGGGCTTGGGGAACCCTGCGGACAAGGTCCGCCGGCCGGGGCAGCAATGGGCCCTTCAGGGGTGCTGATCAGTCGCAGCCGAAACCCCGGCAAGGCCGCCATGGGGGTGAGGAGATCCTGATCGTCCCCAGGGAAGCCATGGCCAGCGGAAAGATCGTGGAACCGCAGACAAACCTGCGGATGAACCTGTGGACATCTCTAGATTCGATGGCCCTAGCTTCCGCCGACAGGTGATCCCCTATGGAAATCGAACGTCCGAATGCGCAACAGCAGCCCAACCCCGAAGAGCTCAAGGATCTTGAACAACTGAGGGCTGTTCTGGAGCGGGCGATCGCCGACGGCGTGATTTCAAGCTCTGAGATTGAGGCCTACAAGATGCAAGCCTGGGCGGATGGAAAGATCACTCCTCAGGAGCTGGCTCTCTACCAGGAGTTGGTGCTCTCGAAGATCACCGCTGGAGAGCTCAGCTGGGATCTCACCTGAATCACACCCTCATCGCCCCACCCACTCCTCGCCAGTCTCACCGCTCTGCCCTCTGCCGTCCAGCTCGTTGGGGCCCTGCAGCAGCCGCTGATCGCCTGTCCGAGAGCCCATCACCTCCGGGGCCAGCATTGGGATATGGTGCAACACGTCGATTGACCTTGGCGGCTCGATGCGTCAGCCGGTGATGGAGACGCCATCCGAAGCACCCCCAGCCGAGGCACCCCCAGCCGAAGCTCCCAGTTCTACCGGCTCGCTGCGTCGGGCCGATACGGGTGGCGACAAGACTCCGCGCCGGGAGCCGGCTGTGAAGGGTTTCGCCGCTCCCGGTGGCAATCGAGATTCAGCCGGCCGGCGGCGCAAGCGCCGCAGCAAAGGTCTCAGCCGTGCCGACTGGGGAGCGCTGGGCAAGCATCCCGATCTGAAGGCAATCCTCGCCCGGCAGCGACTGCACCTGCCCCTCTCAGGACGTCTCACTGCAGATCAGGTGAACCGGGCCTGGAAGGACGCGGCGGCAGAGTATCATCCCGACCGTGGCGGTGCCCACGACACGATGCAGGCGATCAACGCAGCCCGGGATCTGCTGCTGGGCCGGGGCGAGGGCTGAGGGGTCATCCCCACCACTGCCACCTGATCCGGCGCACCGGCGTGTCATGGCTGCCGTCGCAGAGGGGGTAGCGGCGGGAGTGGCCGCAACCGCACAGCAGCACCGTGGCGGGTGCGCTCAGGCGCAGTTCGTAGGACACCCGGCCGGTGCCCAGGTGGGCGCCATCACAGAACCAGCCGTGGCGGCTGCGGCCGCAGCTGCACAGCTGATGCACCCCGGCGGGCAGATCCAGCGGCTGGGGGCCGGCAGCAGGGGAATGGGGATCCGGCATCGCTGCCCAGTCCACAGGTCATGGCAGATGAACAGTCTGGGTGGTTCAGCCGCAGAGCGCAGGCGGGCGCCGCAGCGGCCGGATGGCGCTCACGGGCTGGCTCTGGTTGCGGCGGATCCGCACGCGGTAGGTGCAATGGGCCGGTCCGATGTGCTCGATCAGGGCCTCGCGGGCCTCGTGCTGCAGATCCTCCAGGGTGGGAGCAGCGATGAAGATGGGGAGGCTTTCGGCCTGGGCTTCCAGGTGGCTAGGTGTGCTTTCCCACCAGGTTGTTCATGCCTGCAGCTGAGCAAGACGCTGCTGGGGGGTGAGGCCACCCAGGGCCATGTGGCACCTGCGGCCGTTATAGATCCGCAGGTAGGCCGGCAGCAGCTC